>NZ_JACMYF010000029.1:0-2708 GCF_015351605.1 Pseudomonas sp. p50(2008) | reverse complement strand
GATCTACACCGAAAACCGGATCAGCTACCAGGTGTATACCAAGGCTTACGCGAAAGGCGCTCAGCTCAAAAGTGAAGGCATGGCCTGCACTTGCTTCCAATGCAAGCAACGCCCTGCGTCTGCTTGAAATCTGCGGTATTACTGCCCTGCAGCAGCGTCAGATTTCAACGTGCTGCAGGTGTTGAAACCATCAAACCCGCTTCGGCGGGTTTTTTGTGGCCACTGTTGGGTGGTGGCCACCGCATACCCCGGGCGTGCTCGGCTTCGCCTCACCGGCTGTCGTGAACCAAGCCCCGGCCAAGAGCGCGCCGGGTCTTGGCCCTTCGGGCTTCCATCCTCACGCCTTCGCCCGTGCCGGGCTGCGCGCTCCGCTTGCTTTGCGACAGGGCGAGCCGTACCCGGAATTTGTAACGTACGATACAGGGGAATCGCAGTTGGCCCGGGCCCGCCCGGGCGATGCAACAGCCGCGATCAGGATCTGTGAATACCGACCTGTATCAGTACCTGTCGCCGCTGGGCTGGGAGCATATCAACCTGACCGGCGATTACGTCTGGCGACGGAGCCGAAGGCTGGAAGACGGGAAGTACCGACCATTGCGCAAGCTATAACCGCTAATCTGCTCAGTCGTAGCCAGCACGTGCATCGGCGATGTACCGCAGTGCGTCGGCCTTGCGCTCAGCTGAGCAGTTGGCCTGCTTCACCAGCGTCTCGCAGAAGCCATAGTCGGCATTGACTAGGGCGCGCAGCAGGCCGGTACACAAAAGAACTTCATCGTCGTACTCGTCCTGCAACTGCTGATACTGCGCCTTCAACTCGGTAATACTCGCTTCAAGCTGTTCAGAGGGGTTCTCGATATCGGCCATGTCGTGTGGATTCCTTTCAGTACTACACGTTGGTTGTGAACACATTGACCGATTCAGTTTAGGCCACCGCCTCGGGCGGGACTTCGACCAGCTCTTTCGAGTCAACGAACTGGACTTTGCATTCGACGCATTCAATGCGCCCACTCAGACCAGGCTTGCCCCACAAATTGAGGTGGCAGCTCGGGCAGGTGTACTTGCGTTTGTTCTTCGGATCTTCTTTTCCAGGATCTGGCTGCAGCAACCCCGCCGAGGTCAACGCGGGAATATCAATCGTCGGATCTTCGGGCATCCCGGGAACCGGTTCGCCGCCAGGCCCGTAGAGCAATACCGCTGACATAGGCACGCGCTTAGTCACCACGTCGATCCAGGACAACATGCGGCCCTGCTCGATCAACTCATTGCAGGCCACATCAAACGGCCCGCCTTCGATGATGTAATGCGTCATCTGCTGGCCATGGCGCTTGCCGCCAGGCTCGCCGGTACTGGATGGCATCAAACCGACTGCCTCCATTTTGTCAGCCCATTCGGCATTGTGATAACCGGCCCGCGAACGCTTGCCGTGATGAGCCTGCCATTGGTGGACTTGCTCATGTACCAACGTCGAAAGCGTTTGCTGAACTCGGCGGTGTGCAAAATACGCCGGATTCAGCGCGATCTCATCGCTTTTTCCATCGCCGTTCCGGCGAAGGAAACGCGACTCGGAGTAATAGCCGAACGTGTTGCTTTTACGCTGGAGCGTAAACAAGCAGCCAGGGAGCTGGCCACGGAAAAGCACCTCATTGAAGTACGCATAGGCGCCTTCAATTTCCTCGTAAAGCTCTTGGCTCGCAGTTGCTGTCATGTGTCCTCCTTTTCTCGCACGCGAGAATTCCCCCCAGCCTGTCCACCAGCGGGGGAAGGTCATGGGTCATCTGCAAAGTTTATCCTGTATCGTACGATACAGGATAAATCCCAAAAAAGGGGGCCGAACCCCCTCACATCGCCAAGGCGAATCGGAAGCCGAGGAAGCCGCCAACCGCACCGGCCACCACTGCCGCTATCAAGGCCGTCAGCGCGATGGCCACCAGCCGACGACGCAGGCCACCGGCAGCGAGTAGCACCGGAGCTGTGCTCCGGTTCAGCTCGTTACCAATCCGCGCCGCCGCTTCGCGGCCTGCTTGGAGCAGTGCCGCTTGCTGGGTTTCCATCATCGACTCGAAGTTCATTTGCGTCTGCAGCAAGGCCTTGCCCGCTGCATCCTTGATCGCGCTCGCGATCTTCTCCCGCAGTTCGCCGTCTACTTCTTCCAGGCGGCGCACCAGGGCGTCAATGTCTTCGAGCATCTGGCCCGCCAACGCTTCGCGGGCGGTTGTCGGATCCTTGGCCATCGCAGTTACTTCCCTTTGCCGAACAGCACCGCGTACACGTCATCGAGGTTCTGCCAGGCCGACTTGGCCAGGCGCTGAACCGAGATCATCCGCACGGCGTGTTCCTTGTCTTGCACGGTCTTCGCCTCGCGCAACATTTCTCGGTATGGCGTGGTGTCCTGTACCACCTCGGCGATGTTCTTTTTCAGCGCACGCAGGCGCTCGAACACTTCGTTCGAATAAATCACCGCATCACGCTTGAGGGTGAATTTCTTCTCCAGCTCATGGAAGCCGAACAGAGCCGCGAAGGTGTGCGGCAGATCGTCAGCGTCATCGATCTCAACCTTGTTGAACACGATCAAGATTTTCTTGGCCGGTACGCCCAGCGCGGCCAGCGTCTTGATCGTATTGATGGTGTCGGCCTGCTGCTTTTTCTCGCCGACCGTGGGCACCAGGAAGTAATCGAATTCCTCATGCGAGCCTGCGAACTGGCCCATG
>NZ_JACMYF010000028.1:0-2838 GCF_015351605.1 Pseudomonas sp. p50(2008) | reverse complement strand
CTCCGCGATCAACTCGCGCTCGAACTCGGCCAGGGCGGCGAAGATGCCAAAGACCAGCTTGCCGGCGGCGGTCGTGGTGTCGATGGCCGCGCCGTACCCGGTTAATACCTTCAAGCCGATGCCGCGCCCAGTCAGGTCGTGCACGGTGTTGATGAGATGTCGCAGGTCGCGTCCGAGCCGATCCAGTTTCCACACGACCAGTGTGTCGCCAGTTCGCAACGCCTTCAGGCAGCTCGTCAAGCCGGGCCGATCCTCGCGCATGCCGGATGCCTGGTCCTCGTAAAGATGTACTGGATCGACCCCGGCGGCAATCAGCGCGTCGCGCTGCAAATCGGTAGCCTGGGAGCCGTCCGCCTTCGATACCCGCATGTAGCCTATCAGCATGTCGTACCTGTCACATATACGTTCGATTATGTGACAGTGTGAGCCAGAAAGTTCTCGCCGTCAAAAACTGTCACTTAACCCGTCATTTAGTCTAAGACCTGCAAACGGCCATTCAGGCTCGTAATGTGACAAAAACTCCGGCGGGATGCCCTCCTTGGTGAACGTGGCGCGCAAACGTTCCAGGGATTCGGGGTCGCGTCGCCCGTAGGACGCCAGTGTGAACAGCAAGCGGGCCGTCTCCGGGTTGTGTCGCGCTTCAATGATGGCCTCATCGATGGCCTGGGCTGCTCGTTGCCAGTGGTTGATGGGTTCCGGCTTCGGCACCTTCGCCGGCAGGCCGTTGGTGAAACCAGTGTGCGGCTCCGTCTGAAACAGCGCGGCCTGTTCCCCGCGCGGGATCAGCGCCTTTGACTCGATCAGCGTGATGGCGGTGGCCGCCGCCTCCAGCATCTGCCACTGCACCGCCGGGGCCAGAATCTCGTAGGGACGCCACAGACTCTGCCCGGCGCGCAGCGGATGGCCGCAGCGCTCCCAGACATGGCGGATGCTCGCCGAGCAACTGCCGCAGTGCGAGAGCAGCGTGTTCAGCTCATCAAGCAGGGTGCGCAGCAGCCGGAACCACAAGCCGGCGTGGACACGCCGACGCGGCAGCTCCACAAAACCCGTCGTCAGCGCCTGCCAGGTGCGCCGGTCCATGCAGGCGATTGCGTCATCGGCAGGGCGCGGCGCAGCATCGGCGATTTCCCACTGAAGATACCGGCCGGGCATGCCCCAGTAGGACTCCAGCCAGCAGCCATGCTGCGGGCAGCTCAGCATCAAGGGGAGCTGCCAGACGAGTAGCACAGCTTGATTCGTTGGATCGTTCAGACACTGCGGACACGCCCGGCGAATCGTCTGGCTCGGTAGCCAGGCACGCCAGCGAGTGATGGACCGCACCTTGCGGGTGCGCTTGGGCAGGAGCACCGCGCATTGGAATGTATAGGTTTCCAAGGCTGCTGGTACCGAATCGTCGAGACTGTCGAGCAGCCACGGCACCCAGCCTGCAAGACTCATGCTGCGCAACCGCTCCAGCTCGACGCCACTGCGCTGGCAGAGCGCCGTCAGCAACGACAAGGATGGTGCGGTATCCAGGTCATCAAGTTGGCTGTGACCAAGATCGTGGGCCAGCAGCTCGTGCACGTCCATCTGGTAGCAGGCGGCGACCCGGTTGAGCCATGAGGACAGGGCTTCGCCTTCCTTGGGTGCCGGATGCAGCGGCCAGCGCGGCGCGGACTTCACATCAGTTCCCGCTCGAACTGTCGCCGCCGCTCACTGGGGCCGATGTAGTCGGCCATGCTGAGCGTGCGGTGGTTGATCGCTTCCTCGCCACTCTCCACGGCGGCGACGGCCGCCGCCACCAGCAGATGTGCAAGCTCGCCGATGGTGCCTTCGCTCCGGGTGAGCAGGTAGCGGGCCATGTCCAGCGTGGCAATCGGGGATGGCCGCCGTAGCGGGAGTGACGCCGCGAAGCTGGCCAGCAGCGAGCAGCAGTCCTCATTGGCCTCCCACGGCGGCAGCAGCATCGGCTCGAAGCGGTTTTCCAACTGATCGTCCGAACGGATGGCCAGGTACGCCTCGCGCGTGCCGACCCCGACCAGGGGGATACGCAGCTCGTTGCCGAGGAAGCGCAGCAGGTTGAGGAACTCGCGCCGGTTAACGCTGTTGCCAGCCAGTACATTGTGCAGTTCGTCGATCACCAGCATGCGCACGCCGACCTTGCGCAGCAGGGCCAGCGCCAGTTGCTCCATTTCCGGCAGCCGTGGGCGCGGGCGCAGCGGCGCGCCCATCGCAGCCAGCAGCGCGACATAGAAGCGGATCACCGATGGCTCTGACGGCATCTGCACGACCAGCACCGGGATATGTTCTTGGTCAGCGTCGGTGCCGACCGGGTGCGCCCGCCGGAATTTCTCGACGATCATCGACTTGCCGTTGTTGGTGGGGCCGACCAGCAGCAGGTTTGGCATGCGTTGCTTGTTCGGCCACGCATACAGAGTTTCCAGCCGGTTCAGCGCCTCGACCGCGCGCGGGTAGCCGATCCAGCGGTCGGCGCGAATGCGCTGGATGCGCTCGTCTGCCGGCAGCCTGGCCAAACCCTGTGCCGCTGGCAGCAGGTGGGACAGGTCAATGACGGGATATTCGTCCACGGCTACCACTCCTCGATCTGATCGAACGGTTTGGCCGGCGGCAGGTTGTCTGCCTGCGGGTCAGCCATGTCCACATCCGGCGGTATGGGCTTGGCCGGTGGCTCCGACGTCTTGAGGTGCTGGCGGCGATCAGCGTCGCGCCGCGCCTTGCGCGTGGCCTTCTGGGCGGTGGTCACGATCTCGCGCATCTGCCCGATCATGCGGAACAGCGCCGACTCGTCCACCTGCTCGCGCCCGAGCTGACGCAATTTGGCCAGCGCCTGGCGTTGTT
>NZ_JACMYF010000027.1:0-2973 GCF_015351605.1 Pseudomonas sp. p50(2008) | reverse complement strand
AGCAGAAATACGGTTCTGCAGGTCAGCGGCATCCTTGGCGTTTGTGGTCATATCCACTTGACGCGAGAGGGTGGCCAGGTTGTTCAGATGCACCTGTACTTCGCTGTAGAGCGCATCGCCACCGGACATGGCTGCGCGAACGGCATCAGAACTGAGCTGGTAGCCTTGGGCGCGTTGGCCTTGTGGGTTGGCAAACAGCTCTTGCGGCAAGGTCTTGATCAATTCCTCGTAGTACGATTGCTTGCTGCCATACGCACCGGAGCCTTGCCGTGCAACGACCTCTTGCCAGGAACCCGGCACGACCGAAGCAGAGTTGATCGAGTCGTTCAGGCCGATGGCACCACGGCCATAGGAACCTTCGAGGTTGCGCAGGATGTTGCCTTGGGTCTGATACGAGTCTTTCAGCGTCTCGAATTGTTCCCGCAGCACAACAAGCTGTTGAGCCAGGGCCGCCCAGGTTCCGGCGTCGCCAGTAGGAACGCCGGTAGCATTCACTTGGCCGCTCACGGCCATGGCCACTGCCACGGCGAGGCCGATTTTCTTCATAGTTGCCATCATTTGACCGCCTTCAGGTTGTGGGTGTTTTTCGCTTTGGCTTCCGCCATAAAGACAGGAACCCATTGCTCAGGGTCGTCGGTGCCGAGGCGCTTGATGATGGAATCCATCAAGGCGACACCAACATCGTTTGAGGACAGCACCGGGATAAAGTCGGACAGGTTTTCGTCATCCACTTCGGAAGTCAGATCGAAAACCGCCCTGATCGACTCCTTCCCGCGACGGATCAGAAACTTGCGGGAAGCCTGGCCGATCTCACGAATCCACTTACGTTCAGCGACGGTCAGGTTTTGATGGTCTTCATCAGTGGCCGCGTCGTTCGACAGGTAGATCTTGGTAGAGGTCTGCTTGTCGATTGAGTCGGTTTCACTGCGGAAGTACTTCGCATCAGGGGTGACGAAGATAATCAGCCCGTTTTTGCGGCGGATCTGCATGATGAAGTTGTCGATTCGCTTCTTCCAATAATCGTTCTTCACCAGGTTTTGCCCTTCCTCCAGTACCAGGATGAAAGGGGTGCCATCCATCGCTTGCTCAATACGGTGGAGCGGGTAGCTCAGTACGACGGGCAGTTCAGGCCGGGCCTCACCGCCCTTGAGCAGTTCCATCATTTCAAAGCAGTAGTGCCGGGAAGTGGTCAGGTCGATAGAGTCGTGTTGATTGTCGAACACACCAGCGTTCGCACCAGTCACGCCCTTGCCGCCGTGCCAGATGGCCATAATGTCTGCCAGCTCGCCCTGGCCATACGTCCACACCACATTGCGCAACCGCCGATCCTCATACGGCAGCGAGTAGTTTTCATCTACCAGGGCCTTGAAGCGCTTAATGTCGTCAGAGTCAGCCGGTGTAGAGGCGTAGCACTGACGCATCTGCACCTGCAGATCGACCAGAAACGCCCGGTTCTCAGCCGTGTCTGGCAGCTTGAAAGGATTCCAATTCATGCCGCTGTGCGGGGAAAGCGTGGTGTGTACCCCGCCCATTGCCTTCATGAACACCTTCGCGCCGAAGCGGTTATCGAACCAGAACACTCGCGGCCCGGCTTTGTCGGCTTCACAAACCATCGCCGAAATCAGCGTGGTCTTACCTGAGCCGGTGTCCGCTGCAACTGCGGTGTGCCCTGCAACCATCCCTTCCAGCTCGCGGTGAAAGTTGAAGTTGTAAGACGTGCCGCTCTCGGTTTCAAAAGCCGTGATCGCAGGCCCCCACAAGTTGCCGTCGCGACGCCCCCTTGCGAAGTTGTGCAACGAAGCGAACCCGGCGAAGTTGCTCGATTTGATCTTCCCACGACGACCGATCAAGGCCTCTTGTTGGCCAGGCAGCTGCGACCAGAAGAAGGTTTCCAGGGCCATCCACTCACGAACGGATTTGACGTTCAGGTCGACAAAGCATCCCTCGATCAAACCAACAGCTTTATCCAGCGCCTTGTTATTCGCTTTGCGATGGTCATCGGAGTCCATTGGCAACGAAGGCACATGAACGAAGATCGTCAGGTGATGCAGGCCATTGACAGTATCGCCACGGCGCAGAGCACGAATGCCCTCAGTCAGTTCCTGGCTGTCATCGTTGGAAATCCCGTGGGTGTCCGATACGGTCAGTCGTCGCTGTTCATCGACCATCGACGACTCGGCTTCAATCCGGTTCGAGAAGAAGAACGATTGCGTGATGATGAATTCCACCGGCTGCTGCAGGAACTTGTTCATCATTCGCGATGGCGTCTTACGCGGCCATTCGGCCATGCTCAACACCGCTCCGATTCTCGAACTGGTGCTACCCCGGACTTCACACATCGTTGCCAACACGCGGAAATTGAGTCGTGCGTATGGCAACATTTCGCAGATTTTCTGATCGCTCACGGGGATCTTGCGATCCTCAAGGTTGATCAGGTAGTGGAAGAACGAGCTGAGTTCGGAGAATTCTTCCCCCAGGTAATCGAGGACAACTTCAGCAGGGTATTGAGCTTGGTCGCCAACCACCTTCTTGAATTCGTCCCAGCTCCACCGGAAACGGCTGACAGCATCAAAGGCCTGATCACGGCCCATGAACGTGGTGGAGCAAACTGGGTGCCGCTGGATCTGCAGCCGGGTAGCGCCGTACTCAGAAAGGCCGCGCAACAGCAGGTTTGACGCCTTGTAAAGATCGTCCGCCATTTCCTCGAAGGATTCAGCATCCTGTTTGTTAGCACTGGTGCCCGTGATGAGCGCAATTCCTCGATCCATGATCCCTGGCATACCGGCACGGAAGCGGCTACGCACCAACGAGATATAAATCTCGTTAACATAGAAGCCTTTGCTCTCGTAGCGCTTACGCCAGGCCGCATTGAACTGCTTGGAGAACCAAGTGGAACCCTGCCCTTCAGGGAAATCAAACACCTTGCGGCGGACTACGTGCACATACAGCGCAAGGTCGCTGGAAGCGATAGTG
>NZ_JACMYF010000026.1:0-4220 GCF_015351605.1 Pseudomonas sp. p50(2008) | reverse complement strand
GGCAGGCATAGGGTTGCCGTTGGCTGGCTGGCTCGGCGGCGCTCACCTCGCGCAAATGCCATTCACCCCATTCCCCGACGCCCTTCGGGAGACAATCCACCAGACACTGCAGAACCCCATCATGGCCAGTTGCACGGTGGCCAGCGTCGCGGCGGCTGGTGCGCTGGTCTACTACCTCAATGAGTATTGCGACGATGGCTTTCGAGGCGAACGCTTCCAGCAACACTTGCGGGGATCGCGCATTCGCAACTGGCATTTCGTAGACAGCAAGGTACGCACTCGAAACGGCCAAACCAATCGGCAGCGGCGCAAGAAAGGCATGCCGAAGCTCGACCCGATCATGATCGGCAAAGTACCGATGCCGCTGCACCTTGAAGACCGTAACACCATGATCTGCGCGTCCATCGGTGCGGGTAAATCCGTGTCCATGGAAAGCATGATGGCCTCGGCGCTGAAGCGTGGTGACAAGCTGGCCGTGGTCGATCCCAACGGGACGTTCTACTCGAAATTCAGCTTCAAGGGCGACGTGATTCTCAACCCCTTCGACGCTCGTTCAGCCGGTTGGACGCTGTTCAATGAGATCAAAGGCGTCCACGACTTTGACCGCATGGCCAAGTCGATCATCCCGCCGCAGGTCGATCCAGGCGATGAGCAATGGTGTGCGTATGCGCGTGACGTGCTGGCCGACACCATGCGCAAGCTCAAGGAAACCAACAACCCGAACCAGGACACGCTGGTAAATCTACTGGTACGGGAAGACGGCGACACCATCCGGGCGTTCCTAGCCAACACGGACTCCGAAGGGTACTTCCGCGACAACGCCGAAAAGGCGATTGCCAGCATCCAGTTCATGATGAACAAGTACATTCGTCCGTTGCGCTTCATGACCAAGGGCAACTTTTCCATCCACAAATGGGTGACAGATCCAGACGCGGGCAACCTGTATATCACCTGGCGGGAGGACATGCGTTCGACCATGCAGCCGCTGGTGGCCATGTGGATCGACACCATCTGCGCAACGATCCTCAGTTACGAACCCATGACCGGGAAACGCCTCTGGCTGTTTCTGGACGAGCTGCAATCGCTTGGCAAACTTGAGTCCTTTGTGCCCGCTGCAACCAAAGGCCGTAAGCACGGCCTGCGCATGGTCGGCAGCCTGCAGGATTGGTCGCAGCTTATTGCCAGTTATGGCAAGGAGGATGCGGAAACAGTGCTCTCTTGCTTCCGAAATTACGTCATCCTCGCCGCCGCTAACGCCGAAACAGCGATCAAGGCCAGTGCGATCCTCGGCGAGCAGGAGGTTAGGCGCGCCCGAGTTTCGTTTACTGCAGGACGCCAAACGCGAGCGCAGGAGATCAAGAAAGAATACGTGGTGATGGCCTCCGAAATTTCCAACCTCAACGACCTTGAGGCATATCTGAAATTCGGTGAAGACTTCCCCATCACCAAGATCAAACTGCCCTATGTCGATCACAAAGAACGGGCACCGTCCATTGTCATAGCCGGTCAGGCATAACGGGGGTCGGCATGTTCAACGTCACGCCCATCAAGGGAAACAACCAGTATGCGGCAGCGCACTATTTTTCTGCCGCAGATGACTACTACGCGAAGGAATCGCCGGGCGAGTGGCAAGGCGAAGGTGCCGAAAAACTCGGTTTGACCGGCCCGATCGACAGCGTGGAGCTGGCTAAGCTGCTCGATGGAAAGCTACCGAACGGCAAGCGCATAGCAACCACCTTCGACCAGAAGTCCGGCAAGAAGCGCATGGGCCTGGATCTGACATTCTCAGCGCCGAAATCTGTCTCGATGCAGGCACTTGTCGCCGGCGACAAATCAGTTGTCCTCGCCCATGATCGGGCAGTGACCAAGGCCATGGAGCACGTTGAAAAGCTTGCTCAAGCTCGCCGCAAGGAACAGGGCAAGACCATGCGGGAGCGAACGGGGAACATGGTCATTGGCAAATTTCGCCATGAAATGAGCCGTGGTAAAGATCCGCAGATGCACACCCACGCCGTGGTCATGAACATGACACAGCGGGCCGATGGCGAATGGCGCGCCTTGTTCAATGACGACATTTTTGTGGTTCAGCACGAAGTTGACGCCATGTACAAAGGCCTGTTGGCCTATGAGCTGCGCGAGCTGGGCTACGAAATCCGTGTGCTGGACAACGAAGGTAACTTCGAGCTGAACCACATCACCCGCGAACAGATCGAGGCGTTCTCAGGCCGTAGCAAGGTCATTGAGGATGCGTTGGCCAAAGACGGAAAGACCCGCGCAGACGCAACCACCCTCGAAAAGCAGATCATCGCCATGGCGACCAGGCCGCGCAAGGATGAGCGCGACGCCGAGCTGGTGAAACAGTATTGGGTCACGAAAAGCCGCGAGCTGGGGATCGACTACGGCGCGCGCAGTCGGCTTGATGGCCGCGAGTATGGCGAGAGCCGCGCTGAACCAGGTGCGCGAGTTCACGCCGATTCCAATCTACCCACCGGCATGACACCCGGCCAAGCCGTGGTGCAGTACGCAATCAATCACCTGACCGAACGTGAGCAGGTCGTCGGCGAGCAGGATATGAAAACCGTCGCGCTTCGCCGTGCGGTTGGCTTGGCCACACCCGACCAAGTTTCTGCAGAGATTGACCGTCTGGTGAAGCAGGGAACGCTGATCGAATCGACACCGGCCTACAAGATGGCCAGGGGATCCGCAGAAGACCCGGTGCTGTCTCCTGCAGGTTGGCAATCCCACCTGAAGGAGTTGAAAGGCTGGACAGACAAACAAGCGCAGCAGTACGTGGCCAAGGCCATCGCCCGGGGTTCATTGGTCGCGGCGGAAAAGCGCTACACCACGCAGAAAGGGCTGAAGCGAGAAAAGGCGATCCTCGCCATCGAGCGCACAGGCCGGGGCCAGGTCGCGCCGCTCATGTCTCAGGAGCAAGTAGCCAAAGCACTCGAAGGCTCGACCCTCACCACTGGCCAGCGGCAAGCGGTCGAGACCATCGTCAGCACCCCGAATAGGTTCGTCGGAATCCAGGGCGATGCCGGTACCGGCAAAACCTACTCCGTGGATCGAGCGGTGCATTTGCTTTCCTCGGTCTACGAGGCGTTGAGCCAGGGCAAGACAGAAGATCAGCCTGGCTACCGGATCCTTGCATTGGCTCCCTATGGCAACCAAGTCGCAGCACTCAAGAATGAGGGACTTGACGCGCACACGCTGGCCAGCTTCTTCCATACCAAGGACAAAAAACTGGACGAGCGAACCATCATCGTCCTCGATGAGGCCGGTGTTGTCGGCGCTCGCCAGATGGAACAACTGATGCGCCTAGTTGAGAAGTCGGGCGCTCGCTTGGTTCAATTGGGCGACACCAAGCAAACCGAAGCAATCGAGGCGGGTAAACCGTTCGCCCAGCTTCAGCAAAACGGCATGCAGACCGCTCGAATCAAAGAGATTCAGCGGCAGAAAGACCCCGAGCTGAAACGGGCCGTCGAGCACGCAGCCGATGGTAATACCCCACTTTCGCTGCAGCACATCAAACACATCGAGGAACTGCGCAACCCTTCCGAGCGGCACCAGGCCATTGTGAACGACTACGTTCGCCTCACTGACCAGGAGCGCAAAGAGGTGTTGATCGTCGCGGGCACGAACAAGGATCGCAAAGAGATCAACACGCTGGCCCGCCGAGCTTTGGGGCTGGAGGGGACAGGGGCCAAGTTCGATACGCTGAACCGTGTAGACATGACCCAGGCAGAACGCCGCTATGCCCCGGCCTACAAAGCGGGAATGCTGATCCAGCCGGAGAAGGACTACAAAAAAGCGGGTCTGATGCGGGGCGAAACCTACACGGTGAAGCAGGCACTGCCGGGGAACATCCTCATTGTGACCGGCGCCGATGGAAATCCCATCCAGTTCAACCCGCGCCAGGTAACGAAACTCAGCGTGTACAAGCACGAACGCCCGGAGCTGGCCATGGGCGACCTCGTTCGGATCACCCGGAACGATCCGGCTCTTGACCTCACCAACGGCGACCGGATGCGCGTAGTCAGTACGCAAAACGGTTTGATCGAGCTGGCATCGATCAAGGAGCACAACGGCAAACCTGAGCGGGTAGTGAAGCTACCAGCGAACAAGCCGTTGCACCTAGAGCACGCCTATTCGGCGACGGTGCATAGTGCGCAGGGCCTGACCAACGACCGGGTAATGATCTCGATCAACACCAAGAGCCG
>NZ_JACMYF010000025.1:0-5222 GCF_015351605.1 Pseudomonas sp. p50(2008) | reverse complement strand
GGTGAATTGGCCGCTCGTAACGTTGGCCTGCAAAGTCTGAATGACCCCATCGATACCACTCACGCGCAAGGGCGCTTTGTGTTCAACCTGTTCGCTTCATTGGCAGAGTTCGAACGCGAGTTGATTCGTGAGCGCACACAGGCCGGCTTGTCCGCTGCACGGTCACGTGGTCGAGTCGGTGGCCGTCCGAAGGGGTTGCCAGCTCAAGCCGAAGCGACAGCTATGGCCGCAGAAACGCTGTACCGCGAGGGACGGTTAAGTGTGAGCGCCATTGGCAAGAAACTGCACATCTCCAAAAGTACGCTTTACCGCTACCTCCGGCATCGCGGCATAACGATCGGCGTACCCACAAAAATCTCCCTGCATCTCGACATTACAGTCCCACCGGCAGTGGACGATGCCGAACGGATCGCGACGGTCATATTGCGCCTGGCCGTCGAGAACAACAGCAAGTTCGTGCGTGGCAAAAAGCGGGCAAAAGAGAACATCGAGCGTTACTGCCTGGAACCCTATGGCATGAAGCCACTGGAGTCGGGCAACTACGCACTGAGCATTCCATATCGCAATGATGAGGCATTGGATAAGACGGTACATGATCTGCTGACCGAGATCAGCCAGGAAGCCGAGATGCGCAATTGTTTTATCGAGGCGGATGCCTGGGAAGAGGGCTCTGAGCGGAGGTGGTAAGGCTTACGTTGGTTTTTGGTTCCATTGCTCCCCAAACCCCTGATACAGCGTCTCGTGGGCTTCCTTCACCGTGCGGAAGGGGCGCTCCACTTTGCCTTTCGAGCGAGCCGTGGTGCGGGTGCCATCCTTGCCGGCCGGGATGTGTGTCTGCCATTCGATGTCCAGCGCCTGCATGACGTTCTGGAATACTCGGCGTTTGGCCACCGGGCCGTTGTCCAGGTAGATCATCTTCGGGCGGCCTTGGAAGGGAAAAGTCGGGTCCGCCTTCAGCGTCATGGCGTTGAACAGGAAGCGCAGCGCTGACTCCGCGTCCTCGCCATATACACAGTGGTACTCCTGATAGGCCACTCCGCTGCGGTCATCCACCACGCTGAACAGCATCAGCGTCGGCATGCCCCTAGCCGGATCGATCCAGTCCGGCTTATCGATGTGCTTGAGGTCGGAGGGCGACAGGTCGAACTGCCAGCAGTCATTGCTGTGCGCAGCCTGAAAGCGGGTGGCCGGTGGTTGCCGCAACAGCCGCGACTGGTCCAGGTGCCAGCGGCTTAGGTACTCGTTCACCGTGCTGCGGGTCAGAACCCCTTTGGGCGCCTTGACCAAGCCTTGCTCGGTTTCCACCCCATAGCCCTCCAGCAGCTCGATGGCACGGCGGGTAGATAGGTGCCGCCCTTGTTTGTTGGTGGTGCGCAGTTTCAGCGCGGCAATTAGCTCGCAGTAGCGCTCCAGCTCGGCCTGCTGCAATACCCGCGGCTTACCATGGTCGGCGCGGTGAGCCGCGTGGGGTTTATGGATGAGGTTCAGCGCCCGGTATACGGTGCTTGGGGACACGCCGTACAACTCGGCTATCGCGGCCACCTGAGTAATCCGTTCCGGGCTTTTCTTGGGCAGACGGTCGAGCCGCTGCCGCAACTGCATCAGCGAATCGGTCGGGATGGCTTTACGCCGCCCGCTGGGCATCACGCTCGGCCTCGGTGAGATAGTTGTAGAGCGTCGAGCGGCCGATGCCCATCATCCGACAGATTTCCGCCACGGTATGTTTCCGCTCATGGTAGAGGCGCAGGGCAAGCTCCTGCTTGGCCGGGTCGAGCCGTTTCTTGCGTCCGCCCTTGCGGCCTCGCGCCCGTGCAGCGGATAAGCCGGCTTGGGTGCGCTCGCGGATTAGGTTGCGTTCGAACTCGGCCAAGGCACCGAACAGGTGAAACACCAGGCGGCCACCAATCGAGGCGGTGTCGATGTTTTCCTGCAAGCTGCGCAAGCCGACGCCGGCGGCGTCCAATTGCTCAACCAGCCGGATCAGATCCTTCAGCGAGCGGCCGAGGCGATCCAGGCGCCAAATCACCACGGTGTCGTCACGGCGTAGCGTGTGTCACTTTCAGAAGGCGACAGCACGAAATATCAAAAGTCGACCGCGGTCTTTTCTGACGTTGGAGTCGCCTCAGAAAACGGAAAATAAAGCACGCTAAGGCGTAGTTCCCTCGGGCTACACCGCGTCCGCACTGCGCGGTTCTTTCTTCCCTTGCAGTGACGCAATCAGCGGGCAGGAAACGTTCCCCTTCCGCGCATGGCAGGCGCACACCAAATCAGACAGCACGGCCTCCATGCGCGCCAGGTCAGCCATCCTCTCGCGCACGTCCTTGAGCTTGTGCTCGGCCAGGCTGCTGGCTTCCTCGCAATGGGTGCCATCCTCCAGCCGCAGCAGCTCGGCGATCTCATCCAGGCTGAAGCCCAACCGCTGGGCTGATTTCACGAAGCGCACCCGCGTTACATCCGTCTCGCCATAGCGGCGAATGCTGCCGTAAGGCTTGTCCGGTTCCGGGAGCAAGCCCTTGCGCTGATAGAACCGGATGGTCTCCACATTGACCCCGGCCGTCCTGGCGAAAACGCCAATGGTCAGGTTCTCCAAATTGTTTTCCATATCGCTTGACTCCGTACATAACTACGGAAGTAAGCTTAAGCTATCCAATTCAGATTCGAAAGGACAAACGTATGTCTGAACCTCAAAACGGGCGCGGCGCGCTCTTCACTGGCGGGCTGGCCGCCATCCTCGCCTCGGCTTGCTGCCTCGGGCCGCTGGTTCTGATCGCCTTGGGGTTCAGCGGCGCTTGGATCGGCAACTTGACGGTGTTGGAACCCTATCGCCCCATCTTTATCGGCGTGGCGCTGGTGGCGTTGTTCTTCGCCTGGCGGCGCATCTACCGGCCGTCAGCCGCCTGCAAACCGGGTGAGGTTTGCGCGATTCCCCAAGTGCGAGCTACTTACAAGCTCATTTTCTGGGGCGTGGCCGTGCTGGTTTTGGTCGCGCTCGGATTTCCCTACGTCGTGCCATTTTTCTATTGATCACAGGAGTTCACCATGAAAAAGCTGCTTTCCGCCCTTGCCCTCGCTGCCGTTGTTGCCCCCGTGTGGGCCGCCACCCAGACCGTTACGCTGTCCGTACCGGGCATGACCTGCTCGGCCTGTCCGATCACTGTCAAGAAGGCGATTTCCAAGGTCGATGGCGTCAGTAAAGTTGACGTGACCTTCGAGACGCGCGAAGCGGTGGTCACCTTCGATGATGCCAAGACCAGCGTGCAGAAACTGACCAAGGCTACCGAGGATGCGGGCTACCCATCATCAGTCAAGAACTGATCATGAAAGACCCGAAGACACTGCTGCGGGTCAGCATCATTGGCACAACCCTCGTGGCGCTGTGTTGCTTCACCCCTGTTCTGGTCATTTTGCTCGGTGTGGTCGGCTTGTCCGCGCTGACCGGCTATCTGGACTATGTGCTGCTGCCTGCGCTGGCGATTTTCATCGGCTTGACCATCTACGCCATCCAACGAAAACGCCAAGCCGATGCCTGCTGCACCCCGAAATTCAATGGAGTAAAAAAATGACCGAAATCACCGTGAATGGCATGACCTGCACATCCTGCGCCACCCATGTCAAAGATGCTTTGGAAAAGATTCCCGGCGTGAATGCCGCTGTGGTGTCCTATCCAGAAAGCCGCGCGCAAGTCATGGCAGACACCGCCGTGAGCCACAACCAACTGCTGGCCGCCATCGCCGCATTGGGTTATCAAGGCTCGATCCGGGTTGGTGATTTCAAAGATGAACCAAAAATCCGTGATGCACTTGAGGGCGCCGGTTTGCATATCGCCATCATTGGCAGCGGCGGGGCCGCGATGGCGGCGGCGCTGAAGGCCGTCGAGCAAGGCGCGACGGTCACGCTGATCGAACGCGGCACCATCGGCGGCACCTGCGTCAATATCGGCTGTGTGCCGTCCAAGATCATGATCCGCGCTGCCCATATTGCCCATCTGCGCCGGGAAAGTCCGTTCGACGGCGGTATTGCGGCAACTGTGCCTGCGATTGACCGCAGCAAACTGCTGGCCCAGCAGCAGGCCCGTGTCGATGAACTGCGGCACGCCAAATACGAAGGCATCCTGGACGGCAATCCAGCCATCACCGTTTTGCACGGTGAAGCGCGTTTCAAGGACGACCAGAGCCTGGTCGTCCGTTTGAACGAGGGTGGCGAGCGCGAGGTAACGTTCGACCGCTGCCTGGTCGCCACCGGTGCCAGTCCGGCCGTGCCGCCGATTCCGGGCCTGAAAGAGTCACCCTACTGGACTTCCACCGAAGCGCTTGTCAGCGACACCATTCCCGCACGCCTGGCCGTGATCGGTTCGTCGGTGGTGGCGTTGGAACTGGCGCAAGCCTTTGCCCGGCTCGGCAGCCAGGTCACGATCCTGGCACGCAGCACCTTGTTCTTCCGGGAAGACCCGGCCATCGGCGAGGCCGTGACAGCCGCTTTCCGCGCCGAGGGCATCGAGGTGCTGGAGCACACGCAAGCCAGCCAGGTCGCCCATGTGAACGGCGAATTCGTGCTGACCACCGGACACGGTGAATTGCGCGCTGACAAGTTGCTGGTTGCCACCGGTCGGGCACCGAATACGCGCAGCCTCGCGCTGGACGCGGCGGGGGTCACTGTCAATGCGCAAGGGGCCATCGTTATCGACCAAGGCATGCGCACGAGCAACCCGAACATCTACGCGGCCGGCGACTGCACCGACCAGCCGCAGTTCGTCTACGTGGCAGCGGCCGCCGGCACCCGTGCCGCGATCAACATGACCGGCGGCGACGCAGCCCTCAATCTGACCGCGATGCCGGCAGTGGTGTTCACCGACCCGCAAGTCGCCACCGTGGGCTACAGCGAGGCGGAAGCGCACCACGATGGCATCGAGACCGACAGTCGCACGCTGACACTCGACAACGTTCCGCGAGCGCTTGCCAACTTCGACACACGCGGCTTCATCAAGCTGGTCATCGAGGAAGGTAGCGGACGGCTCATCGGCGTGCAGGCGGTGGCCCCGGAAGCGGGCGAACTGATCCAGACGGCGGTGCTCGCCATCCGCAACCGCATGACGGTGCAGGAACTGGCCGACCAGTTGTTCCCCTACCTGACAATGGTCGAGGGGTTGAAGCTTGCGGCGCAGACCTTCAACAAGGACGTGAAGCAGCTTTCCTGCTGCGCTGGATAAAAAAAGGAGGTTTTCA
>NZ_JACMYF010000024.1:0-5367 GCF_015351605.1 Pseudomonas sp. p50(2008) | reverse complement strand
CGCGGTTTTCGGCAGTGAGTTGCTTCAGGTCATCGAAGCGCGAAAGGAGTTGAAAAAGAGGTGTTGACAGCAGCGAGTAACGCTGTAGAATTCGCCTCCCGCTAACGAGAGATCGAAAGCGCAAGTGGTTGAAGTTACAAAGGAAACTTTGAAAACTTCTGAAAATAACCGCTTGACAGCAACAGAGGCTGCTGTAGAATGCGCGCCTCGGTTGAGACGAAAGATCTTAACCAACCGCTCTTTAACAACTGAATCAAGCAATTCGTGTGGGTGCTTGTGGAGTCAGACTGATAGTCAACAAGATTATCAGCATCACAAGTTACTCCGCGAGAAATCAAAGATGTAACCAACGATTGCTGAGCCAAGTTTAGGGTTTCTTAAAAACCCAAAGATGTTTGAACTGAAGAGTTTGATCATGGCTCAGATTGAACGCTGGCGGCAGGCCTAACACATGCAAGTCGAGCGGTAGAGAGAAGCTTGCTTCTCTTGAGAGCGGCGGACGGGTGAGTAATGCCTAGGAATCTGCCTGGTAGTGGGGGATAACGCTCGGAAACGGACGCTAATACCGCATACGTCCTACGGGAGAAAGCAGGGGACCTTCGGGCCTTGCGCTATCAGATGAGCCTAGGTCGGATTAGCTAGTTGGTGAGGTAATGGCTCACCAAGGCGACGATCCGTAACTGGTCTGAGAGGATGATCAGTCACACTGGAACTGAGACACGGTCCAGACTCCTACGGGAGGCAGCAGTGGGGAATATTGGACAATGGGCGAAAGCCTGATCCAGCCATGCCGCGTGTGTGAAGAAGGTCTTCGGATTGTAAAGCACTTTAAGTTGGGAGGAAGGGCATTAACCTAATACGTTAGTGTTTTGACGTTACCGACAGAATAAGCACCGGCTAACTCTGTGCCAGCAGCCGCGGTAATACAGAGGGTGCAAGCGTTAATCGGAATTACTGGGCGTAAAGCGCGCGTAGGTGGTTCGTTAAGTTGGATGTGAAATCCCCGGGCTCAACCTGGGAACTGCATTCAAAACTGTCGAGCTAGAGTATGGTAGAGGGTGGTGGAATTTCCTGTGTAGCGGTGAAATGCGTAGATATAGGAAGGAACACCAGTGGCGAAGGCGACCACCTGGACTGATACTGACACTGAGGTGCGAAAGCGTGGGGAGCAAACAGGATTAGATACCCTGGTAGTCCACGCCGTAAACGATGTCAACTAGCCGTTGGGAGCCTTGAGCTCTTAGTGGCGCAGCTAACGCATTAAGTTGACCGCCTGGGGAGTACGGCCGCAAGGTTAAAACTCAAATGAATTGACGGGGGCCCGCACAAGCGGTGGAGCATGTGGTTTAATTCGAAGCAACGCGAAGAACCTTACCAGGCCTTGACATCCAATGAACTTTCCAGAGATGGATTGGTGCCTTCGGGAACATTGAGACAGGTGCTGCATGGCTGTCGTCAGCTCGTGTCGTGAGATGTTGGGTTAAGTCCCGTAACGAGCGCAACCCTTGTCCTTAGTTACCAGCACGTAATGGTGGGCACTCTAAGGAGACTGCCGGTGACAAACCGGAGGAAGGTGGGGATGACGTCAAGTCATCATGGCCCTTACGGCCTGGGCTACACACGTGCTACAATGGTCGGTACAGAGGGTTGCCAAGCCGCGAGGTGGAGCTAATCCCAGAAAACCGATCGTAGTCCGGATCGCAGTCTGCAACTCGACTGCGTGAAGTCGGAATCGCTAGTAATCGCGAATCAGAATGTCGCGGTGAATACGTTCCCGGGCCTTGTACACACCGCCCGTCACACCATGGGAGTGGGTTGCACCAGAAGTAGCTAGTCTAACCTTCGGGAGGACGGTTACCACGGTGTGATTCATGACTGGGGTGAAGTCGTAACAAGGTAGCCGTAGGGGAACCTGCGGCTGGATCACCTCCTTAATCGACGACATCAGCTGCTCCATAAGTTCCCACACGAATTGCTTGATTCATTGAAGAAGACGAAAAGAAGCAGCCCGAAATTGGGTCTGTAGCTCAGTTGGTTAGAGCGCACCCCTGATAAGGGTGAGGTCGGCAGTTCGAATCTGCCCAGACCCACCAATTTTGTGTGGGAAACGCCTGTAGAAATACGGGGCCATAGCTCAGCTGGGAGAGCGCCTGCCTTGCACGCAGGAGGTCAACGGTTCGATCCCGTTTGGCTCCACCACTAACTGCTTCTGATTGTGTAAAGCTTAGAAATGAGCATTCCATCGTACGATGGTGAATGTTGATTTCTAGTCTTTGACTAGTTCGTTCTTTAAAAATTTGGGTATGTGATAGAAAGATAGACTGAACGTTACTTTCACTGGTAACGGATCAGGCTAAGGTAAAATTTGTGAGTTGCTCTTAATTGAGTATTATCGAATTTTCGGCGAATGTCGTCTTCACAGTATAACCAGATTGCTTGGGGTTATATGGTCAAGTGAAGAAGCGCATACGGTGGATGCCTTGGCAGTCAGAGGCGATGAAAGACGTGGTAGCCTGCGAAAAGCTTCGGGGAGTCGGCAAACAGACTTTGATCCGGAGATGTCTGAATGGGGGAACCCACCTAACATAAGTTAGGTATCTTAAGCTGAATACATAGGCTTAAGAAGCGAACCAGGGGAACTGAAACATCTAAGTACCCTGAGGAAAAGAAATCAACCGAGATTCCCTTAGTAGTGGCGAGCGAACGGGGACTAGCCCTTAAGTGGCTTTGAGATTAGCGGAACGTTCTGGAAAGTACGGCCATAGTGGGTGATAGCCCTGTACGCGAAAATCTCTTAGTCATGAAATCGAGTAGGACGGAGCACGAGAAACTTTGTCTGAATATGGGGGGACCATCCTCCAAGGCTAAATACTACTGACTGACCGATAGTGAACTAGTACCGTGAGGGAAAGGCGAAAAGAACCCCGGAGAGGGGAGTGAAATAGATCCTGAAACCGTATGCGTACAAGCAGTGGGAGCCCACTTTGTTGGGTGACTGCGTACCTTTTGTATAATGGGTCAGCGACTTATTTTCAGTGGCGAGCTTAACCGAATAGGGGAGGCGTAGCGAAAGCGAGTCTTAATAGGGCGTCTAGTCGCTGGGAATAGACCCGAAACCGGGCGATCTATCCATGGGCAGGTTGAAGGTTGGGTAACACTAACTGGAGGACCGAACCGACTACCGTTGAAAAGTTAGCGGATGACCTGTGGATCGGAGTGAAAGGCTAATCAAGCTCGGAGATAGCTGGTTCTCCTCGAAAGCTATTTAGGTAGCGCCTCATGTATCACTGTAGGGGGTAGAGCACTGTTTCGGCTAGGGGGTCATCCCGACTTACCAAACCGATGCAAACTCCGAATACCTACAAGTGCCGAGCATGGGAGACACACGGCGGGTGCTAACGTCCGTCGTGAAAAGGGAAACAACCCAGACCGTCAGCTAAGGTCCCAAAGTTATGGTTAAGTGGGAAACGATGTGGGAAGGCTTAGACAGCTAGGAGGTTGGCTTAGAAGCAGCCACCCTTTAAAGAAAGCGTAATAGCTCACTAGTCGAGTCGGCCTGCGCGGAAGATGTAACGGGGCTCAAACCATACACCGAAGCTACGGGTATCACTTAGGTGATGCGGTAGAGGAGCGTTCTGTAAGCCTGTGAAGGTGAGTTGAGAAGCTTGCTGGAGGTATCAGAAGTGCGAATGCTGACATGAGTAACGACAATGGGTGTGAAAAACACCCACGCCGAAAGACCAAGGTTTCCTGCGCAACGTTAATCGACGCAGGGTTAGTCGGTCCCTAAGGCGAGGCTGAAAAGCGTAGTCGATGGAAAACAGGTTAATATTCCTGTACTTCTGGTTATTGCGATGGAGGGACGGAGAAGGCTAGGCCAGCTTGGCGTTGGTTGTCCAAGTTTAAGGTGGTAGGCTGGAATCTTAGGTAAATCCGGGATTCTAAGGCCGAGAGCTGATGACGAGTGTTCTTTTAGAACACGAAGTGGTTGATGCCATGCTTCCAAGAAAAGCTTCTAAGCTTCAGGTAACCAGGAACCGTACCCCAAACCGACACAGGTGGTTGGGTAGAGAATACCAAGGCGCTTGAGAGAACTCGGGTGAAGGAACTAGGCAAAATGGCACCGTAACTTCGGGAGAAGGTGCGCCGGTGAGGGTGAAGGACTTGCTCCGTAAGCTCATGCCGGTCGAAGATACCAGGCCGCTGCGACTGTTTATTAAAAACACAGCACTCTGCAAACACGAAAGTGGACGTATAGGGTGTGACGCCTGCCCGGTGCCGGAAGGTTAATTGATGGGGTTAGCTAACGCGAAGCTCTTGATCGAAGCCCCGGTAAACGGCGGCCGTAACTATAACGGTCCTAAGGTAGCGAAATTCCTTGTCGGGTAAGTTCCGACCTGCACGAATGGCGTAACGATGGCGGCGCTGTCTCCACCCGAGACTCAGTGAAATTGAAATCGCTGTGAAGATGCAGTGTATCCGCGGCTAGACGGAAAGACCCCGTGAACCTTTACTATAGCTTTGCACTGGACTTTGAATTTGCTTGTGTAGGATAGGTGGGAGGCTTTGAAGCGTGGACGCCAGTTCGCGTGGAGCCAACCTTGAAATACCACCCTGGCAACTTTGAGGTTCTAACTCAGGTCCGTTATCCGGATCGAGGACAGTGTATGGTGGGTAGTTTGACTGGGGCGGTCTCCTCCTAAAGAGTAACGGAGGAGTACGAAGGTGCGCTCAGACCGGTCGGAAATCGGTCGTAGAGTATAAAGGCAAAAGCGCGCTTGACTGCGAGACAGACACGTCGAGCAGGTACGAAAGTAGGTCTTAGTGATCCGGTGGTTCTGTATGGAAGGGCCATCGCTCAACGGATAAAAGGTACTCCGGGGATAACAGGCTGATACCGCCCAAGAGTTCATATCGACGGCGGTGTTTGGCACCTCGATGTCGGCTCATCACATCCTGGGGCTGAAGCCGGTCCCAAGGGTATGGCTGTTCGCCATTTAAAGTGGTACGCGAGCTGGGTTTAGAACGTCGTGAGACAGTTCGGTCCCTATCTGCCGTGGACGTTTGAGATTTGAGAGGGGCTGCTCCTAGTACGAGAGGACCGGAGTGGACGAACCTCTGGTGTTCCGGTTGTCACGCCAGTGGCATTGCCGGGTAGCTATGTTCGGAATAGATAACCGCTGAAAGCATCTAAGCGGGAAACTAGCCTCAAGATGAGATCTCACTGGGACCTTGAGTCCCCTGAAGGGCCGTCGAAGACTACGACGTTGATAGGTTGGGTGTGTAAGCGCTGTGAGGCGTTGAGCTAACCAATACTAATTGCCCGTGAGGCTTGACCATATAACACCCAAGCAATTTGCTTGCTTC
>NZ_JACMYF010000023.1:0-7804 GCF_015351605.1 Pseudomonas sp. p50(2008) | reverse complement strand
GAACAAGCGCCCGGTCGCCCTGTTCGTCGATGAGGCCCATGACCTCAACGGCCATACCCTGACCGGTCTTAAGCGTCTGATGGAGCTGGTGGAGGACGGTGACGGGCGGCTGTCGATCGTGTTGGCCGGGCATCCCAAGCTGCGTAACGACCTGCGCCGACCGACGATGGAGGAAATCGGCTACCGCACCGACATCTTCTCGCTCGATGGCATTGCTGGCAGTCAGCGGGAATACATTCAGTGGCTGCTGGAAACCTGCACTGCGGGGAAGGTCGAACCCGAGTCGATTCTGACCG
The DNA here is from genome assembly GCF_015351605.1 of Pseudomonas sp. p50(2008). Classification (NCBI taxonomy): domain Bacteria; kingdom Pseudomonadati; phylum Pseudomonadota; class Gammaproteobacteria; order Pseudomonadales; family Pseudomonadaceae; genus Pseudomonas; species Pseudomonas sp. p50(2008). The sequence continues at coordinate 7,508 of NZ_JACMYF010000023.1, read as the reverse complement.
AAGACGCGATCGACCTACTCGCCACTAAACTGCGCACGCCACTGCAAATCCAACTGCACCTCAGCCTGGCACTGGAAGCCGGCTACCTGACCGGCGAGAAACCCGTTTCGGCGGAACTCGTGCAATCGGTGCTGTCGCGCCAACTGGATGATCTGGAGCCAACCCTCACTCGTCACGGCTACCGCATCAAGGATCTAGTGGAGCAATTCGATGCCAAACCCACCGAAATCAAGGCTCTGTTCAGTAATGCGCTAGACCCGGCGCGGGCGGTTGAGTTACGTGACAAGATGCTGGCAGCGGGCTTGCCTATCTGAGTCCTGTCATTTGCAAATAATGCAGGCTGGCGACGATGGAATGCAGGTCGGCGCGGATCAATGCAGGCTCATTCGCAGTTAATGCTGGTTTGCCGGGCCGGTCAGTCGCAGTTAATTCCGGTCGAAAATCGTATTGATTGCAGGTCGGGACGTTTTTAAATGCAGGCCGCTACACCTAAGCCTCCTTTTCTGGACGGAAACCGCCTCGGTTGCCGAGATTCAAGGCGCTATGTTGGTCGCATCTGATGTCACCAAAGACGACCTGAAAATGGCGATCAGGTGCATGATGGATTCAGACCGTCCGGCCCTGGTGAACGACTTTCCCGAACTGCTCGCAAATCGAGTCACGTTGTCGGGACTTCGGAGCCAACACATCGAGTTAGCAGAAGCTATGGACGTGCTAGAGGATTCGCTGAAGCGGCGAGAGCATGACTTATCGTATCCGTTGAAAGGGTATGGCCTAGCACTCGGGTGTGTCAGGAAGCTGCAGAACTTTGGCATCATCAGTGCAGCGCAACGAGAGCTGTTACTGAGTGAGCTGGTCAGAATAAAACGTGGTGACGTGCGGGATAATTGAGGGAGGGAATAGCACTAGATGTTGTGTCGCCAGCAGCTGATCCAACCACTAGATATAGTGGTTATCCAGTGGAAGCGGGTCTTGATGGCCCGCTTTTTTCTGCCCGATGCACCCACCTCCTGAGCGTGCTCGGCTGCGCCTCACCGGCTGTCGTGAACCAAGCCCTGGCCAAGAGCGCGCCAGGTCTTGGCCCTTCGGGCTTCCATCCTCACGCCTTCGCCCGTACCGGGCTGCGCGCTCTGCTTGCCTCCGGCCTTCGGCCTGCGCACCGTCCTGCAGGACGGTTTGCCGCCCATCCGCGTTCACCAGGTGGCTCATCATCATCGTTCGGTAGCGAACGCCCCAATAGCCTATCCGCCGCCGCGCCTTGCCTGCAACGGGCTTTCGCGGCATATCCTCGGTCGCAGGCTCCCTCCGGTATTCCACGACCCATTGCACGCGGCCCAGCTCTGGATAGTTCGGGCTTACCGCGACCGACCGACGCTGACGAGCAGACCACCACCGGCAGCGCGCTCCAGGGCGAAGGGTCTTGCTGCGTCCGCTGCGCGAACGCGCTGAAAAGCGTTTGTTTACCGCTCGCAACACTCAGCCTCGGAGCAGTCCAGGAAAGCGGTTGCGTCAAATCGAAAGGATAATTTCTCGCACGCGAGAAAAGGAATATATAGTAAATCAATATTTTACAAATAGTTGACATGGTAGGCGAGGTTTGAGATACTAATCCCGTCGAAGCAATACCGCTTCGATACCGGATCCAGCGGCGGCAACCGCTCCGGGAATTCTGCGAAGGAGATTCACTCATGGCTTTTGAGCCCCATATCCTCTACTTCAGCGACGCGGCAGAGCTGCGCCGTTACAGCACCTTCACCGTCATGCCTACCCATCAGGCACGACCAGGGCAAGATCCCGCCACCGTGACCCTTTACATGGTCGTCGGCGAGCGCCGCGATGGCGGTCAGCGTGAGGTCGTTGCGGAATTCCCGCTCGAACTGCACGCCGAGATCTTCCGCGACATGGCCAAGGCAACCGCCTCCCAAGTCTGACCCGCAAGGCCCGGACGCCCAAACGTCCGGGCCTTTTGTGAAGGAACACCATGATGAACATGCCGAAAAAGTATGTGCTCAAGCATTTCCATTTCTGCTGTGGGTTGGGTGGCGGGGCCAAAGGCTTCAACCGCAACAAAGAAATCGTCGGCCACCTGCAGGCAGAGTGGCGCTGCATTGGCGGTGTCGATGTTGATGCCGGAGCCTTGCGCGACTTCCAGCGCCTGGCCGGTGTGCCTGGCACGCAGATGGATCTTTTCACCCGCGATCAGTACATCCGTTTCCACGGTAAAGAGCCGCCACTTGGCTGGACAGAAGCCACGCCGGAAGACCTTCGCCGCGCTGCAGGTTTTCAGGATCCCGACACCGTTTTCATCAGCAGCCCATGCAAGGGCGCGAGCGGGCTTCTTTCCGAAGCGTTGAGCCTGACGCCGAAGTATCAGGCACTAAACGAACTGACCCTGCGCTGTGTGTGGCTCATGTGCGAAGCATGGCGACACAACCCGCCCGGCCTCATTGTTTTCGAGAACGTCCCAAGGCTGGCCACCCGTGGCCGTCATCTGCTCGATCAGATCGCGCAGATCCTCGGCTTCTATGGCTATGCCGTGGCAGAGACAACGCATGATTGCGGCGAGCTGGGCGGCTTGGCGCAGAGCCGCAAACGTTTCCTACTGGTCGCACGCCACGTCGAGAAAGTGCCGCCGTTCCTGTACGAGCCGGATAAGAAGTCGCTGCAGCCGGTCGGCGCAGTGCTCGGGCGTATGCCCATGCCGGGCGACATTGAGCTAGCAGGCCCAATGCACCGCATTCCAGCGCTGCAGTGGAAGACGTGGGTGCGCTTGGCCTTGGTCGAAGCTGGCAAGGATTGGCGCAGCCTTGACCGGCTGGCCATCGAGGACGGCTATCTACGAGACTTTGTGATCGTTCCCGAAGCGTTCTCCGGGTACTTGGGTGTCCATGGCTGGGACGATTCTGCAGGCACCGTCGCCGGGCAATCCGGCCCAACTAATGGGGCATTTTCGGTCGCGGATCCACGTAGCAAGGCAGGCGCTTTGCAATACCAACAGTATGGCGTCCGGCGTTGGGACGACAGCAGCGGCGCGATCATCGGCGTCAAATCACCAGGGCAGGGCACCTTCAGCGTTGCGGATCCGCGTGGCTCAGCTATGGGCCACGGCAAATACAATGTAACGCGCTGGGACGGTTCCGCCCGGACGGTGATTGCCGGTAGCACAACTGGCCAAGGGGCTTTTGCTGTGCAGGATCCTCGCCCCGGCCTGCGCCGTGGAAAGGGCGATGCGTACCTAACCGGGGGCCATTACGGAGTCATTGGCTGGGATGGCCAAGCCGGTGCGGTATCGGCCAGCGCTCGCCAGGACAATGGCCGCTGGAGCGTAGCCGACCCGCGAATGCCCGCCGCTAATGATCGGCTTTCGTGTGTGATCGAGAGCCTGGACGGTACATGGCATCGCCCGTTCACCACCTTTGAAATGGCGGCGCTGCAAAGCCTGGTCGAGCCAGAGGAACAGTTAGAGCTGGACGGCTTGAGCGATCAGGCATGGCGCGAGCGGATCGGCAACGCCGTGCCGCCCGACGCGGCGGAAGCCATCGCGGGTGTGATGGCCCGAACGCTGCTGCTGGCCAAGCAAGGCGAAACCTTCCTGCTCAGCCATATGCCGGTGTGGGTTCGACCAATCGCGGTCGGCCTGACGGTCGCAACTCAACAGCAATAACAAACAGCGCCCTGTAGACGAGGGCGCACCCAACCGGGCCAAGCGGCGGCAACCGCTCCGGTACACTGCGAAGGAGATACACCGATGCAATTCCGTGACCTCACCCCAAGCAAAGCCCAACGTTCCAGCGTTGCCCTGCAAACGGCTGCTCGACTGGCAGAACATCGGCGGAAGTATTATTCAGCTGCGGAACTTTACGAAGCTGCAGCGTCAATATGGCCGCACGGCAACGGTTTCGGGCTGTTGCGCAAGGCCGAACAGTGCCGCTCGCTGGTTGACGTGGACACTCCCGACGAAATGGATATTTGAGGATCTGCAGCATGGACGAACAGACTGAGCGTGAACTGAACGACTACCTAAGTGTAACGGCTTGCAAACGAAAACGTCCCGACCTGCAATCAATACGATTTTCGACCGGAATTAACTGCGACTGACCGGCCCGGCAAACCAGTATTAGCTGCGAATGAACCTGCATTTATCCGCGCTGACCTGCATTCCATGGCTACCAACCAGCATTAATTGCAAATGACGGGGCTTATAGGTAGTGAATCGATTGCCTCGTTAGAGCGCATGTCTGCTTGGCATGCGGGAACATCTAGTCTCTTCCGCCCACGAGCCAGATCATTCCAGGCAAACACATGGGGCCTACAGCTTTGAGGCCCACTACGCTATGTGCGGGCTCGGTCTCGCCCAAAGGGTTCGGTCAACTGACCAAGGTAACCCTTGGGATAGTCCCTCTCACGCAAGCCGACATTGGCGTCGCCCTGCTTTCCTGTACTGTCGTAGAACGTCCCGAATAGCCGATCCCACACCATCAGAAATTCGCCGAAGTTCACCTGGGCATCTTCGAAGTCGCGCTTGTGGTGCCAACGATGAATTTCAGCCACCCCGATGACATGGCGCAGCCAACCCAGCCGGTAATCCAGGTTCGAGTGCTGAAAGCCCAAGTGAACGGTCAGAATGCCGAACCAGGTGGCAACCACTGCCGAAGGCGCGCCGGATGCAAACAGCAGCACCAATCCCGGGCCAGCCATGAGCATCGCATGTAGGGGATGCCGGCGCTCCCCATTCATCCAGTACAAGCGCTCGGCGCTGTGGTGAATCATGTGAAAACGCCACAGCCAGGGTACGTGGTGGCTGATGCGGTGCATGGCATACAGGCTCAGATCGAGCACGACGGCGACCAGCAGCAGCTGAACCCAAAGTGGACTCTCGACTGGGAAGAGACGAACTGTAGCCGGCACTGCATCGCCCAGCCTGGCCAGGATTTCGGCGGTGAACTGGATGACGGAAAGATTCACCAGCATATGCACCAGGTCGGTCAGGGTGTCCTGGTGATCCTCCAGCCAGCCCTCCCGGAAAGGCTGGATACGCTCCAGCCCCGCGACGGCCAATAGACCGACTGCGGCTACCAAGGGTGTGCTGGGCCAGTACGGCACCCCGGCGTACAAGGCCCAGACCATGAAGGCGGCGCTGCCACCAAACACGAGCGGATAGCTCAACCAGCGTAGGGCGAATCGAAGAGAAGTGGACATCGCTCAGCTCCTATGTAGAGAGCCTTCACGGTAGGTGCAGAGGACGACGTTCGACTTGAACGAAAGAGCTATGACTTCTGGAGATCGACCGCAGCCAGGGCGGAGGACGGATCGATGCCCAGCAGCGCCCTGAATGTCCGGGAGAAATGCGCCGAGTCGGAAAAACCCGCCGCATGCGCGGCTTCGGTCAGCCGTCCCCCTTTGGCCAGGTGTTGCAGGGCTTGGGTGAGGCGCAGCCATTTGACATAGCTGCGCAACGGCAGGCCGGTTTGCTCCACGAACCAATGGGAAAAACGCGTGGGTGACAAATGCACCAACGCGGCCATTGCCTCACGCCCCATTTGGCCTTCGCGCAGCGCTGCGGTGACCTTGGTCAAGCGCGGATCAGGGATTGGTGGATCGGCAAGCCGCAACAGCCGACGTACCTGCGCCTGCAACTGGACAGGCGAATGCCCCGACGCCCTCAGTGCCTCGACCATCGCAGCAATATCGGCCGCTACGATCTCCATCAGCCTCACGGCTCCGCTCACCCGCAAGGCACGCGCCTCATCGGACAGCACATCCAGGTAGATCGACAGGACCTGCCCAGCACTGAGCCGGTGCTTCAAGCCTGCCGGAATCAAGATGGCAGCCCCAGATTGCCCACCCAACGGCGTTTCAACCGTTATCGCGGCGTCGAGCCCCACTGCAATTTGATGTGCTTGATGATGGTGCCAATCCTGGTGGGCGGCATGGCCGAGAAAGACGCCGATACCGGGGCCGACCCAGGCATGGCCTGACCAGCGAGCCACTTCTGCGGCATCCGAGCTTCGCATTATCTGCCCCGGTCCAGTTCCGCGCTTGGACTCAGCACACTGCTCAGGAGCAACATGGCGGCACCGCCCACGATGCCGATGTCCGCCAAGTTGAATGCAGGCCAATGCCAGGATTGCCAGAAAAAATCCAGATAGTCGATCACATGGCCTCGGAAGCTGCGATCGATCAGATTCCCCACTGCCCCTCCCAGTATGAGGCTATAGCCCAGCGCTTCGAGCTTGGCCCTGGGCTTACGCAAGAGCAACGCGAGCCCAATCGAAACAACCAGTGCGAGGAGAATGAAGAAGTAGCGCTGCCAACCGCCCGCGTCAGCTAGGAAGCTGAACGCTGCGCCGGTATTCCAGAAATGGACCAGATTGAAGACTGGGGTCAGAGGAACCACGGCGCCGACCGAGAGCGAACCCTCAATTACATATTTGATCGCCTGGTCGGCCAGGGCAACGGCTAGCGATAGCGTCCACCAGAGCCCGGGAGTGATACGGTGCGCCATTCCAAGTGGCGATTTCATTGTTTCGCTCCCTGAAACAGTCGCTGCAATCCGGGTGAGACGGGCATCGGCGCGAATGCACTGATCCTCGCGCGTCCGGTATTGCCGAGCGGTACCCAGATCTTCGAGAACAACACGGCAGCGATGATCCGTGGTGCTTGGCCGAACATTTCCCGGTAGTCGCGCAACTGCCAGCCAGCCCTTAGCATCAACCAATGGCTCCGCGCATGCAGGACGGGCATGTGCTGGCTCAAGATGTGGGCGCGCTCGAGCCAGGGGAATGCCTCGGTTGGCGCCTTTTCACGGAGTGCTGTCCTTGCCTGGAAAAAGGCTTCATCGATGGCATTGCGGAGGGCGGTATTCATCTGGAACTCACTTGCGCAGCAGTTGGAAGGCCATGATTCTGGGCCGATCGTGCAAGTGAACACCCTGTAGCCGCTATAGGGTCAAGCTCTACGCTTTGAGCAGAAGCGAATGGCACTTTTCTAGCGCGCCTTATGGAAGCCGTTTGCCTCCCTCCACTAGACCCGAAAGTATTCCGCAGTCCAGGCTTTGTCGTTCGTCATCGCAGCAGCTGCGTAACGTCACCAACTGGTTTTCCAGGGCTTGCAAGGATGCGATCTGGGCCCTGACCTGGGCGATATGGCTATCAAGCAGCGTATTGACCGCCGCGCACGGTTGCTGCGGCTGTGCTTGAACGCTCTGCAAAACACCAATTTCGTCCAACGACATGCCAAAGGACCGGCAACGGCGGATGAACAGCAGTTTCTCCACATGATCCGCTTCGTAGGCTCGGTAGCCATTTGCCTGGCGATTGGGCGATGCAAGCAGGCCCTGGCGCTCATAGAAACGAATGGTCTGAATGTCCGCTCCCGTCAGCTGTGCAAGTTGACCAATGCGCATAGGCTGCTCCTCGATAAACAGCCAGTATATCCAGGCTTGACCCTATACCTGCTATATGGTTTTCAATTGCCAGAATTGAACCTGATAGGAGAGGCGGATCATG
>NZ_JACMYF010000022.1:0-10931 GCF_015351605.1 Pseudomonas sp. p50(2008) | reverse complement strand
TCCCGAACTCAGTAGTGAAACGATGCATCGCCGATGGTAGTGTGGGGTTTCCCCATGTGAGAGTAGGTCATCGTCAAGATTAAATTCCGAAACCCCTGTTTGCTAACGCGAACAGGGGTTTTGTTTTAGTAGAAGTCACCAATTTTCACCTGCACGTTGCTGCTGCAACGGGCCGGTCACAGAATTTCTTGACGACCATAGAGCATTGGAACCACCTGATCCCATCCCGAACTCAGCAGTGAAACGATGCATCGCCGATGGTAGTGTGGGGTTTCCCCATGTGAGAGTAGGTCATCGTCAAGATTGAAATTCCAGAACCCCTGTCTGCTAATGCAGACAGGGGTTTTGTCGTTCAGGGCCATTGGAAAGTGGCTAACTGAAGCACAGACCTAGATGGCCTGAAAGTTAGAACTGAGCTTACTGTCGCCGCGACATTAAGTTCTTCCTCGAAGTAACAGAAGTTGAGGCGCCGGGCTTACACGCAAACCCCGCAAAACAATTCAGACTTGCTGCTCGATAGTCACCCACCAACGCGTGCGATATCGCACCTTAACAGGCAAGGTTTGCGCAAGGACGGTGAGCAACTTGTCGGTATTGTCGAGTTGGAAACCCCCCGAAAGCCGAAGATCGGCAATGTCCGCCGCACAGCTAATATAGCCGGTACGATAACGGCCAACCTCATGAAGAAAGTTATCGAGGCGCATGTTGCGAGGCACAATCAGACCGTCAACCCAGGCACCGGCGTCCATATCCAGTGCCGGTGCCAACCTCGCCTGGCGGTGATCAATCAAATAGCTCTGCCCGGGAAGCACCTGTATCGGCCCTCCATTGCTGGCAATCGGCGAATGAATGGCAACCCTGCCGGCAGTCACACTGAGCTGGGTACAGACTGGCCCCTGAAGAAGTATGAAGCGTGCATCAACCCCTTCGAATACACCATGGTGACTTTGCACCCGTAAGGGACGATCGAACGAAGCGCCTTGATCAATCCCGCCGCAGGTGATGATGATTTCCCCACGAGTCAGCTTGATCAGTCGCTGTTGCGGTGTGTAGTCGAGATCCACCGCACTGGCGGTATTGAGTTCCAGCCGCGTGCCGTCCGGCAGCTGGAAACCCCGCCGTTCTCCAGTGTTGGTCGCGAAGTCGGCGGTCCACTGTTGCCAACCTGCTACGTCTTTGCCCATCCACGCGCCTGAACCTATCAGCAAGGCGCCAGAGAGCATTTTCAGAGCCTGGCGTCTCCCCAATCCGTGAGCGCTGTTTTCCAGCGTATCCAGGGCACCCGGTACCGCGGGAAAGTTGTTACTCAACTCAGCCTGCAGGGTTTTCACCCTTTGCCAAGCCAGCTCGTGTTCCTGATGCTCTGCCCGCCATACATCACATTGCTGACGCAGGCGGGCATTAGCAGCATTGTTGCGTAGGCGAAGCAGCCAATGGATGGCTTGTTTGACGACCTGCTGCCGAGGCTCGGCATGTCGGCGCTGCGACGCGTTATCCATAGGCGTCATGCGCTGTACCGCAACGCATCGCAGTGATAGAGCGCATCGGCGACAAGGCGCTCCTCTGAGCGCAGGGACAAGCCCATTTGCTCTTGGGCCAGGTCCGCAACGTCGGCAGAATCGCCAAGGCGAGCGAGCAGCCACGAGATGAGCCATCCGTGATGACTGCTGTAAAGCGTCTGTACTGCCAGCTCAGGGGAAAACATGGATGCGACTGCTCGGACGTCACAAATGATAATTAGTCGCATTGTCTTCAAGGGTGGGGGAATTTGCAACTGCTGGCAGTATTACCCTCATTTCGCACGTTACTTCGAGGTCTTCTGATTCTGCGACTCAGGATTATTGAGGTAACGCGTGATGACCTCGACAGCCCGATTGAGGTGGTGCTCAAGCAGTTTCACGGATTCTTCGATGTTCCGGTCTTCCACCGCCCGCAAAAGCGCCCGGTGATCCTCCTGCGACAGCTCACCCAGGTTCATGGCTTCCAGGTTGAAGCGTAGAAAGCGCTCCTCTTCGTTCAACCCGTCTTCGACCAATCTCAGGAGACGGCGATTAGGCGCTTTACCATACAGTGCCATATGGAAAAGACGATTCAGCCGGCCGATCTCGGTGTAGTCGCTTTCGGTTTGCAGATCATCAATATGACGCGCGGCCTGTTGAAAATCCTCGAGGGTAAGCAGGGGGATGGACAGGCGCAGCGCTTCGGACTCCAGCAGGATGCGCAGCGCGTAGGTTTCAACGGCGTCACCTTGGACCAGAGGCGCGACCACAGCCCCTTTGTGAGCAATCACGTTAAGCAGCGATTGCGCTTCGAGCTGACGTAACGCTTCGCGAACCGGCATGCGACTGACACCGAAAAAATCAGCAAGATCTTGCTGGCGTAATGCGGTACCGCAGGGAATACGTCCATCAAGAATGGCGGCGCGCAACGTCTCTTCAATGACCGATCGCGCCAAGTGCGCGGGAATCGGCCCATTGATCTTGATGCTGGCGAGAGGGTTGAGCTTCTGTGTCACAACGCACCCTGAATAAATTGTATGAATGATTGGATCCAAACTGACACTAGTGACTGCCTCTCAGGTTGTCAAACCAACAAATTCGACGCACCACTCTAAAAAGTTTAGCGCGTCATCAGTGATCTCATCGTGCCATTGTCTTTTAGCGGGCGAACCTTCACCATTCAACCGAATTCCACCTGCCTGATCTGGATGCCACGCATTGGCGGCACGTTTCGCGATCCCTAGGACATTGCGCTGGCTGTCATGCGCCCTGGTGCTGGCCAGTATCATGCTGGGCGGGCTGCATGCCGATTGGGATTTCTCGCTGATCAGTCGACGCGCCCAGGCATTGTACGGCCCGTTGGGTGAAGGGCAGCAACGCATTGATGCCTGGCAGCATTTATTGGCGACGCAAAAGCAGGTCGGGGAGCTGGAACAGCTCAATCTGGTCAACCAGTTCTTCAACAAGAAGGTGCGGTACGTAGAAGATATCGACCTGTGGCACGAGGTCGATTACTGGGAAACGCCAATCCAAGCCTTGTGGAAGGGTGCTGGAGACTGCGAAGACTACGCCATCGCGAAGTATTTCAGCCTGCGCCATCTCGGCGTTTCCAGTGATAAGTTGCGCATCACCTACGTCAAGGCATTGCGCCAGAATCGGGCACACATGGTGTTGACCTATTACTCAAGCCCCGAAGCCATGCCGCTGGTGCTCGACAGCCTGATCGATGCAATCAAGCCCGCCAGCCAACGAACCGACTTGCTGCCGGTCTATTCTTTCAATGCTGAAGGGTTGTACCTGCCCGGCACCAAGGGCAACAAGAAGGTCGGTGATACCAAGCGCCTGTCCCGCTGGCAGGATGTATTGAAGAAAATGCAGGCCGAAGGTTTTCCGGTCGAGACGACTAACTAGGAGCACGCGCTCAGATGTCCTTGTTCAAACAGCTGTTGATCGCTATCTGTCTGTTCCTGGTGGTCGCCTTCACAGGCAGCTTCATGGTGAGCCTGGAAAGTTCGCGGACCCAGTACGTCAACCAGTTGCGCTCACACGCCCAAGACGCCGCGACGGCGCTCGCGTTGTCCCTGACGCCGAACATCGATGACCCGGCGATGGTCGAACTGTTGGTGAGCTCTATCTTCGACAGCGGCTACTACGCGAGCATCCGGGTCATCGACGTCAGCAACGACAAAGTCATCGTCGAGCGCAGTGGCATTCCTGCGGTGAACAACGTGCCGGACTGGTTCGTCAAACTCATCGGCCTGGAACCGGCCGGCGGCGATGCAATTGTCAGTCGTGGATGGGAACAGGCCGCGCGGGTCGAGGTCGTCAGCCACCCCATGTTTGCACTGGCCAAGCTCTGGCAAAGCGCGCTGGGCAGCCTCGGCTGGCTGCTGATCTGCGGCGCGGTGAGCGCTGTTCTCGGCGCGCTGTTGCTGCGTCGGCAATTGAAACCGCTGGACTACATGGTCAAGCAATCCCATGCCATTGCCCGTCGTGAGTTCCTCAGCCTGCCGGACCTGCCGCGTACCCCTGAATTGCGACGTGTCGTGCAGGCCATGAATCAGATGGTCGAGAAGCTCAAGGCGCTGTTTCAAGAACAGGCCGAGCGCAGCGAAAAACTTCGGATCGAGTCCTATCAGGACAACCTGACCGGATTGGCCAACCGACGTTATTTCGAGATGCAGCTGAATGCGCGAGTGAGCAATCCGGAGCAGGCAAGCTCTGGTTATCTACTGTTGTTGCGGGTCACGGACCTGGCCGGATTGAACCAGCGCCTGGGCGGCCAACGCACCGATGAATTGTTGATGGCAGTCGGCGAGCAGTTGTCTCGCGAGTGCGCCAAGTACCCTGAAACGCAGAACCTCGTCACACGAATTCGTGGCGGCGAGTTTGCCGTGTTGGCCCCAGGCTTGGTGCGTGAAGAGGCGCTGCAACTGGCGCGCAATCTCGATACTGCCTTGGCGAGCCTGCATGCGACGGGCGCCACCGATGTTGCCTCGGTTGCCACGATCGGGTTGGCGCCGTTTGTTCATGGAGACTCCCCTCAAGCAGTCATCAGCCTGGCGGATCAGGCATTGGCGCAAGCCGAAGGACAGGGCGAACAGAGCTGGGCTTGCCTTGACCACAGCGCGTCGTCACGCGTGGGCGACGATCATCACGCCTGGCACAATTTGCTGGATCAGGCATTGGTGCAGCGGCGTTTCCAGCTGTACTTCCAACCGGTGGTCGCCAGCCAGGACCCGCAGTTGGTACTGCACTACAAAGTGCTTTCGCGTTTGATCGACGATGAGGGCCACACTATTCCCGCCGGGCGTTTCCTGCCCTGGCTCGAGCGCTTTGGCTGGACGGCACGCCTGGACCGTCTGATGCTGGAATTGGTGCTTGCACAAATGGAGGGCCACGAAGAATCGCTGGCGCTGAACCTGTCTTCAGCGACGCTGGCGGACCCGCAGGCGCTGAACAAAGTCTTCGAGATTCTGCGCGCGCATTCCAATCTGGGACCACGGTTGACCCTGGAAATCGGCGAGGAACAAATTCCCGAACAAGCCGTGCTTGAAAAGCTGACGCAACGACTGCGAGAGTTGGGGTTCTCGCTCAGCCTGCAGCGCTTCGGCGGACGCTTCAGCATGATCGGCAACCTTGCGCGGCTTGGGTTGGCGTACCTGAAGATCGATGGCAGTTACATTCGGGCGATCGATCAGGAAGGCGACAAGCGTCTGTTTATCGAAGCCATTCAGCGCGCAGCCCACAGTATCGACCTGCCGCTAATCGCCGAGCGCGTCGAGACAGAAGGGGAGTTGTCGGTGATTCGCGAGATGGGACTTTATGGGGTTCAGGGCCAATTGTTCGGTGAGCCCAAGCCCTGGCAGTAAGGTTTTACAAGCAAAAAAGATCGCAGCCTTCGGCAGCTCCTACAGGAGAAATACATTTCCCTGCAGGAGCTGCCGAAGGCTGCGATCTTTTGCGTTACAACGCTTAAATCAAACCGGTCTCATCATCATCGATCAGATGACTCAACCCACCCAACGCCTCACGAGCCTGGGTCCGATCCATCAGTTTGGCCTGTGCAGCCGGCGGCAGGTCGGTGACGCGAATTACGCCTTTGCTGGTCAGCACCTGGATCAAGTCGTCGAGGACCCGAATCATTTCGAAGTCGCTCTGCTTGAGCTGCTTGAGGCTGACTTCCATCACTTCATTGGCGTACCACGCCTGGATTTCATGATGGTCGGCGGGCAGTGTTTCCGTGGCCTCTGCATAAGCTGCGGCTTCCACGCGCACTAATTGTCCTTGCGCATCGCGTTGCACGTAAAACATTGAGCATCCCTCAGAAATGGACCAGCGTCATGCTGTCAGCAGCATAGGCCAACTGCGCGCGAGTATGCGGTGCGACGACGAAATCGTCACCGGTGTGATTCTCGCAAACGTGATGGCCGCCCGGTTTGGGCGGCCATTTCGTCAGCTATCAGCTGTTGTTGTGATCAACCTTGATGGTCGGATCGCTACCGGCAATCAGGTTGTGCAGGTTGGCGCTAGACCAGTTGTTACCTTCCAGTTTGATCGTCACATCAGGTGCTGCCGCTGCTCCGCTGGTATTGAACTTGCCAGCCGAACTGACCTCAAGAGACGAAACACCGCCCGCCGTGGTGATCTTCAGGAAGTTGTCGATGGTGCTGCCGGTTTCGCCCTGCAGCAAATCACGCAGGTCGATGCGGTCACCTTCGGCAGCCTTGAAGTCTTTGATCACGTCGGTACCGGTGTCGCCTGCTTTCCAGACGAACGTGTCGCCACCCAGACCGCCAATCAACGTGTCGTTGCCCTTGCCACCCATAAGGATGTCATTGCCATCGCCACCGTCCAGCAGGTCGGTGCCCGTGCCGCCGAGCAGGATGTCATTGCCTGCATTGCCGTAGAGCTTATCGTCGCCACCCTGGCCGAAGATGATGTCATTACCGGCACCGCCGAGCAGTGTATCCGCCCCGTCATTGGCGCCAGACACATCGAACACGTTGTAGTGCTCGGTGAGGTACTGATGCACGTTGCTGGTGGTCACCTTGCTGGCGTCCACACCGGTTTGCTGAGCCACGAAGGCCTGCATGGCCTGATAACCCTCGCCGGCAATACCACTGAAGCTCACCAGGTCGCCGAAGATAATGTCGTTGCCGTCGCCGCCGTTGACCGTGTCGGCACCTGGCAAAGTCGCCTCGGTATGACCCAGAATCGCGTCCGCCAGTTTGCTCGGGTCGATGTTGGTTTGCGGTTTGCCATCGGAGTCGTACGGCACAAGGTCTGGAAGTTTGATGTCACTGTTGATGCCAATGGCTTCCACCACCGGACTCAGCTTCACCAGCGCGTCGTAGGCGGCGTCGGACCTGCCGACCACGTCATTGTAGTTATTGTCGGTGGCTTTACCGGTGCCACCCAGTGATGAGATCTCGTAAGTGCCATCGCCTTGTGCGTGCACGTACCCGACATTACTGGTGTCCCAGACAGTATTGCCCCACCAGTTCTTACTGGCTGTCTGCAGCGTTGCGTAGCCGTCGCTGTCGATAAACAGCTTGTGTGTAGAGTCGATGGTTTTGCTGAAGGTATCCCCCAGTTTGTAATTGGTCGTCGTGACCACATCATCGAGTTTCACGCTGCCATACAGCGTCGGGTTGACCTGCTCCGACTTCTGGTAATACGTCGGCTTGCCATCGGTGATGAAGTAGGTGAGGTTGGTTGCACCGGTGTTGGCCAGCGCCTCGGCACTCTTGAAGAAGTTGGCCGTAGCCTTGAACACGTCTTCATAGTTGGTGCCGCCGACCGGATCCATTGAGTTCACGACGCCCCTGAGCAGATCCAGGGCTTTAGGGTCATTCAAGTTGATCGAGATGGTTTTGTTGACTTGGGTGTCGAAGTCCGCGAGGAAGATATTCACGGTCCCCGAGGTGTTGCTACCCAGGCTGTTCTTGAGGCTGGTGAACATGGCCATCAACGAAGTCTTCGCGGCCGCCATCGAGTCTTCCATGCTGCCCGAGCTGTCGACCATGAAGGCAATGTTGTAATTCTTGCCCTGGACCACGTTCAAGCCCGCCACGTCAGCGACAATGATGTCGTTGGCTTCGGTACCCGAGAAATTGTCGTTTCCGGAAGTCCCTACCGATGCGTTGTACACCGCCGGGTAAATAGTGACCGGAATCGTCGCCGTACTTGAAGCCGAACCACCCAGTAGCTCAGTCGAAGTCGACGTCACTGTCAGGTCGAACTTACCGTTGTAGTAGGCCGGCGGCGTCAGGGTCAGGTTGGCCAGGTTCCAGCCAGTCACTGTCGCCGAGCCATCGGTACCCACGGTCCAGCTGTGCCCCGCGTCGTCGCTCAGCACCATGCCTTTCGGGAAGCCGCTGATGGTCACGCTGAGGCTTTCCGAGCCATCGGTATCGGTCAGTGCGGTGGTGATCTTCGACAGATGTACGCTGCCGTTTTCTGCGCCTTCGTTGAGTTTGTAGCCTTCGTAATAACCTTCACCGTTGGTGCCGTGCAGGTCGGAAACCGTCACGCCGGACGCAGCCAGATTGTCCACGCCGGTGTACAGCGGAATACCGGCACTGTTCAGGTCGACAGCGGCTGCGCCGTTCACCGACAGGTTAACGTCGTAGCTGCCCGGGCCACTCTGGTTGTGGTGGTAGATGTCGATGGTGTAGTAGCCGCTGGTGCCCGGGGTGAAGCCTGCTCCCGAGATACCGCCGCCTTTACCCCACAACGCGCTGGCCACTTCTTTGCCGCCAATCGTCACCAGCAGACTGTCGTCAGCGCTGCCGCTGAAGGTGTAAGTCTTGCCAGCTTCGAGGTAGATCAGGCCGGATGTTTTCGATGCGGTACCCGCAACGACATCACCACTGGACTGTACGTTGGTGGAGGTGCTGGTGCTGTTCGGGTTTTTCGCCGCATCAATCACCGACTTCAAGATCGCAGTCGCCGCACCGCTACCGGCGCTACCGTCATAACCTGCATTCAGACCGGACAACCCGGTCCAGACTTCCTTGAGCAGGCCTGTAGAGGTCACGGCATTGCTGTCGACAGTCAGCGTAGGCTTGTCAGCCACCGGGGTAATGTCGACTTTCAGCGTCGCTTCATTGCCCAAGTTGAAACCATCGGTAGGCTTGAACTTGATCTGCGCGTAATCAGCCGCTTTGTTACCGACGCCAGTTCCGCCGTAGCCATCAGCACCGGATTCGTTCGCGACCGGCACGAACTTCAATTTGCCAGCGGTAATATCTGCCTGGCTGATGACCTGGCCTGCGGCAACTTTCACCCAGCCGGCCGCACCGTTGAACATCAGGTCGCCACGACCAGCGACGTCCGTGATGGTGATGCTCAGCGGGCTGTCGTTGTCGACATCGGTCGTCTTGAAGTTATCCCACGTCAACACAACGCTCTGGTCTTCAAGGCCAGTGACGCTGCCACTGACGGCAACCGGCGCATGGTCGTTATCGACAATGGTCGTGTTAACACTGGCGTTGTTAGGGTCGACTGCGAGGTTCTCGAAATTACCGCCGCTGATATTGCCGATGGTGATCACGAAGTTCTCGGAACCTTCAACGTACTTGTCGTTGATGGTCGCGATGTCGAAATTGACACTGTTGCTGTTGGCCGGGATCTTGACCGTAGTCACACCCCTGAAGTCCGTGCCATCTGCCGCAGTGCCGCTGTACGACAGCGTGACAGTGACTTCGGACTTGGCGTTACTGCTCAGCGTCACTGTGTAGTGCGCCGTTTGGCCTTCAACGACCGATGTGTCGCCGGAGATACCGATAGTGACCTTGTCACCCTGACCAGAAGGCTCATCGGTAACGGTAGTAGTCAGCGTGGTCTTATCCAGCGTCAGCTGCTCAAACTTCGCGTTGCCGCCCGATACGGTTTCAAGCTTGTTGACCAGCGTGGTTTGACCACCGGTGTACACGTCATCCACGGTGTTCACGATCAGCGTACCGGTGCTGGTGTTGGCTGGGACGTTGATGGTCTTGCCGTCGGTCAGCGTGAAGGTCATGGCGTCGTGGTTGTTGATCGGCAGACCGGCTGCGTTGGTCAGGGTCACGGTGTAGGTGACCGCGCCGCCTTCGACGACGGTGGATTTGTCCACGGTCAGCTTGGCGATGACTTCGCTGGTGGTGTCGTTGATGGTTACCGTTGCTGGGCCACCGATCACTGGGTTTTCCAGGGCTGCGCCATTCGACGTAGCGCCGGTAATGCCCAATTGTGCGGTGCCGCCGTCTTTGTAGACGTCGTCGCCTTGCGGGGCGAGGGTGTGGACCTTCTCGGTTTCACCTGCAGCAAAGACCACGGTCTTGCCGTTGCTCAAGGTCACAGTGACCGGTTGAAGCTGGGCTTTGTCGAGCTTGATGGTGAAGGCTGCACCCTGGTTTTCCAGTACTGGACCGTTGCCGGTGATGGTGATGCCGACGGCATCGCCTTGACCGGTTGGTTCGTCAGTCACGGTGGTTTGCACCGAGTTCTGACCCAGGGTTAGTTTCTCGTAAGTGTCTGCACCGGTGACCGTTTCCAGTTTGTTGACGATGGTCGGTTGACCACCGACTGCAATGTCGTCGGTGGCGAAAATCGTCTTCTGGCCAGTGACGCTGTTCGCTGGAACGGTAATTAACGTGCCATCGGTGAGCTTGAAAGTCAGCTCAGGATGGTTATTGATCGGCAGACCGGTGCTGGTAGTCAGGGTCACGGTGTAGGTGACCTGACCGCCTTCAGCGACGGTGGTTTTGTCTGCGGTCAGGGTCGCAACGACTTCGCTGACGGTGTCAGTGATGGTCACCGTTGCTGGGCCACTGATGATTGGGTTTTCCAGGGCTGCGCCATTGGAGGTCGCGCTGGAGATACCCAGTTGTACGGAGCCGGCGTCGTTGTAAACGTCGTCGCCTTGTGGGGCGAGGGTATGGACCTTCTCGGTTTGGCCAGCAGCGAACACCAGGGTCGAACCGTCGCTCAGCTTAACGGTAACCGGGTGGTCTTGAGCTTTGTCGAGCTTGATGGTGAAGGCTGCGCCCTGATTTTCCTGGACTGGGCCGTTGCCGGTGATGGTGATGCCGACTTTGTCGCCCTGATTATCAGTTGGCGTGCCCGAACCTGGCTCGTCAGTGACCTTGGTTTCCAAGGCGTTCTCACCCAGGGTCAGTTTTTCGTAGGTGTCTGCGCCGGTCACCGATTCCAGCTTGTTGACGATGGTCGGTTGACCACCGATCGCGATGTCATCGGCTGCCGTAATGGTCGCTTGGCCGGTGACGCTGTTGGCAGGAACAGTAATGGTGGTGCCATCGGTGAGCTTGAAAGTCAGCTCAGGATGGTTGGTCAAAGGCAGACCAGTGCTGGTAGTCAGGGTCACGGTGTAAGTGACCTGACCGCCTTCAGCGACGGTGGTTTTATCCGCCGTCAGGGTCGCAAACA
>NZ_JACMYF010000021.1:0-21086 GCF_015351605.1 Pseudomonas sp. p50(2008) | reverse complement strand
GTGGCCACCTGCCGGGTGCCTACGCGGCCTACCTGCGTGACCCAGCTGGTAACAAAGTGTGTGCCTACACCTTTGTCTGAAACCAAGGAGTCGTGAGGTCGTTGTGAACGGAGCCTGCTCCGGTTAGAACGACCGCACCTTCCGCCCTGGCCGTGACCGTGCCTGGCATGCCTACTCATGCCACGCGGCCACGGCACTCGGAGACCACGTCAGCTGACATGTGCTCCAAAAGCATTGCAGTCCGGCCTCGATGATCGATGCAGGGCAGTGCACACGCACAAAGTGCGTGATGCAGATAACACCGAATTCAAAGCGGGTCAGTGGGCCAAGTCAGCTGCCGGGCTTATCGCAGCAGTGGCGCACTGGGTTGCACATTTTATTGCTTGTACATCTAAGACGACATCTGGCCTTCGCGGTGCAGTAGCGCCTGAGTTTGTAGTAGCGATCCTCATGCCAGCGGCAACGCTGGACACCTGGTTGATGGTAGTCAAAGCAACGCACGCCTGTACCTCTCCAGAATCGGAGGACGACACAGCGTGTTAATTGGCACCTGGCCATTACCTCGTTGAGTTAAGGAGAGTATCCATGGAACGCATTGAACATCACGCCAGCTTCGAGGGTTGGCAGGACGTCTATCAGCATGAGTCGACCGTGCTCGGTTGCACGATGAAGTTCGGAATTTATCTTCCTCCTCAGGCCGAGCATGAAGAGCGCCCGGTGCTTTACTGGCTCTCGGGGCTGACCTGCACGGAGCAAAACTTCATCACCAAGGCGGCGGTACAACGTTATGCCGCGCGGCACGGGATCATAGTCGTTGCCCCCGATACCAGCCCGCGCGGGGAGAACGTCGCCGACGACGCGGCCTACGACCTCGGCCAAGGGGCGGGTTTCTATGTGAACGCCACGGAGCTGCCCTGGAGCGATCACTTCCAGATGTATTCCTATGTGGTCGATGAACTGCCGGCACTGATCGAGGCTAACTTCCCTGCGTCGTCCAAGCGCAGCATCAGCGGGCACTCCATGGGTGGACACGGTGCCCTGGTCATTGCACTGCGCAACCCAGGTCGTTATGCGAGTGTGTCGGCATTCTCGCCGATCGTCGCCCCCACGCAAGTGCCCTGGGGGCAGAAGGCTCTGGCGGCTTACCTGGGCGAGCACAACCAGGATGCCTGGAAGCGCTATGACACGGTTGAACTGATCCGTACTGCGCAAGAGCGCTTGCCGTTGCTGGTCGATCAAGGGCTGGGCGATGAGTTTCTCGAGAACCAGCTGCGGCCGGAATTGCTGCGCGCCGCCTGTGAACAGGCAGGGCATCCGCTGACCCTCAACCTGCGGCCCGGGCATGACCATAGCTACTACTTTATTTCGAGCTACCTGGGCGGACACATGGCCCACCATGCGGCTGCGTTGAATCGCTGAACACTGGGAGACCCTGAAGATGAAAAAGACCTCTGACAAACGGCACCATGTCGTCGTCGTTGGCGCGGGTTTCGGCGGGCTGGACGTTGTCAACGGATTCTCCGGCGCCGACGTGGACGTAACGATCATCGACCGCCGCAACTATCACCTGTTCCAGCCCCTGCTGTACCAGGTGGCCGGGGCGTCGCTGTCGACCTCCGAAATTGCCTGGCCGATTCGCTACCTGTTCCGCAACCGTCAGAATGTGCAGACGCTTATGGCGGAGGTGCAGGGCGTGGATGTCGGCTCGCGACAAGTCCTGCTCGACAACGGTTCGACCGTCGGTTACGACACGCTGGTCCTGGCGACGGGGGCAACGCACGCCTACTTTGGTCATGATGAATGGGAGCCCCATGCGCCCGGTCTGAAGACCCTGGAGGACGCCGCCACGATTCGCGGACGGATTCTCTCCGCGTTCGAGGAGGCCGAACGCTCCAATAATCCAGCGGAGCGTGCCGCACTGCAGACCTTCGTGATCATCGGCGGCGGTCCCACGGGTGTCGAACTGGCGGGCACGATCGCTGAGCTGGCGAAAGACACGTTGGCCCATGACTTCCGTTCCATTGATCCGCGGGCTACCCGGGTGGTGCTGATCGAGGCGGGGCCGCGTCTGCTGCCGGTGTTCCCTGAGAAGCTCTCGGACTACACTCGACGCGCACTGGAAAAGCTTGGCGTTGAAGTGGCTTTGGGCGCTCCGGTCACCGACTGCTCGGCTGACGGTGTCATCGTTGCGGGCAAGCCGCTTCCAGCTAAGACCATTGTCTGGGCGGCCGGGGTGCAAGCGTCACCCGCCGCTCGTTGGCTGAATGCCGAGGCGGATCGTGCCGGTCGAGTGCTGGTCAGGCCGGACATGAGCGTGCCGGGGCATCCCGAGATTTTCGTGATTGGCGACACGGCGGCATCGGCGATGCCGGATGGCAAGTACGTGCCAGGTATCGCGCCGGCGGCCAAGCAGCAAGGCCAGTACGTTGCCAATCTGATCAAGAAGCGGCTGAAAGGCAAAAGTGTGGATGAGCCGTTCAAGTACAAGCACCAGGGTAACCTCGCCACCATCGGTCGTAGCCTGGCGGTGATCGACATGGGGCGTCTGAAGCTGCGTGGGGCACTCGCTTGGTGGATCTGGAAGCTGGCGCACATCTATTTCCTAATTGGCGTGCGCAATCGCTTGAGTGTCGCGCTGAGTTGGGTCTGGAACCACAGTGTCGGTTATCGCGGTTCACGTCTGATCATGCGGTCGACACCGCAGGCCAAGCGTGGGCCCGCCGAGCTGGAACCCAAGTAAGGCTGCAGCGGTGGATTGATAGTCAGGGAAGATTGTCAGTCCGTGCAGCATGGACGAGATCGTCTCAGTGCAGGCTAGCGCCTGCACTAGATGGATTTTGTCGCTGCTGAGTGAGTCTCCGTTAAGTGGAGGCTCTTAGGAAACAGACTGGGAATTTTACGGTGAGAGCATGGAAGTGCTCTGCCAGAAGCGAGGCGCCAGCTGCATGGATTTTTCTCACGAAGTGAGGCGCGGCGATTAGTTTGAGCGACTCACGGGCGTGTGTTTTCTGCCCTTCAGCTTTTAATATGTCGTTTTCAGCGCGGGCAGCTTCGGATTCGGATGGTGTGCTTCGAGCGCAATGTGAGCGACGGTTTTCAATCATGCGCAAGCTTTCATACTGCCCGGTAGTATAGTATGATGCATGCGTCCAACCCTTGAAGGTGTTCGATGCCCCATAATCCCCGTGAGAAAAAGCAAGCGCTGACCCGTGTGCGACGCATCAAAGGCCAGGTAGGAGCTCTTGAGCAAGCACTAGATGATGGTGCTGAGTGTGCTGCGATTCTTCAGCAGCTAGCGGCTGTGCGCGGAGCCGTGAATGGCTTAATGGCCGCAATCCTGGAGAGTTATCTACGGGAGGAGTTTCCGCACACCGATGCTAGAAGTGATTCGCAGAAGCAGTCGATTGATGACACGATCTCCATTGTCAGGTCCTACCTTCGCTAATTTTTATGGTCCTGCGTTTGCAGGGGAGCGTAAATCTTAGCCTTGAAGCTGCACATGCGTGGCCATCCCCGCTGGTAGGGCGCTTACAACGAGCCAGAATCGCACTTGAATCGCCGCAAGGATGAGGTGTTTTCGCTGGGGAATTGGTCCGGAATGGCTAGGCGCAACGAAGAGTAAATTCGATTTTGCGCCCCTGTCACCCATGAGATATATCGCGAAAGTCTCACCGATAGCCGAATTGTGATGATCTCAGGCATCGCACTTGATGCAAGCTGAGTGCTAATGGCGCGAGTTAACCTGTTCCGTGTCTATCCTGTCATGTGCTAGCCGGCTACCTTCTTCACAAGGACGCTGGCCACGTGTGGGATACGCCAAAAGTCTTCTACCACGACACGTGATACCTTTAATTTCAACGAAAAATGAGGTCGCTATGAAACAGCCGCCCCAACTCGATATGGCCCCTAACCCCGCCTTCCAAACAACTGTGTACGGTATGCAGGCCTTGGCTGATCGAGCTGCAGCTGTGAACGAAGTTCATGCGCGGCCGCATTTGCTTATCCAGGCCCCACGAGGTTTATTGCAGCTTGCCTTCATCACCGAAGGTGACTCAGCTAAAGATCAGGCGGCGATGACCGAACTGTCTCAACGCTTGGGTGTTGCGGAACCCGACAATACGACGCCGCTTCACGGCTTGACTTGGGACGAAGGTGACTTGCACTGCGAGAAGCACACCGAGTTCTCGACCTATCTGTGGAGTGCTGTGCTTGATCCCGAGACGGGAGCACCTTGTGGAGAGAATCCCTTCAAGCGAGGGTTCGTTCCACCAGGTCCGGTAATCTCAGGTATTCGCCTGAATGTATTGCCTTGGACCGAGGCGGCTGAACAGGAGATTGAACGTTTTGACCCTGTTAGCCTGTGCTATTCGGTGGTGGAGAACGGCGCAGCCGCTATTGTGACCGACTTTCGGCAGGACGCGGATGGTTTGACGAACATCCTCATTCTTGACCGTGACTTGACTCAGGCTCGCGCAGGAGCGCTCGCCCAGCGCCTGCTGGAAATCGAGACCTACCGCACTTTAGCACTCCTGGCGCTCCCGCTGACACGCTCTTTGACCGTGGATCTGCGGCGCATGGAATCGCAACTCGCGGCCATCACTGACGAAATGCGCACCGGCAAGGGCGCGCGTCGTGACAACGATGTTCTGCTGGCTGAGCTTACCAGCCTCGGGGCGGAGCTGGAGGCCGGTGTGGCAGCGAACCTTTATCGTTTCGGCGCGAGTCGGGCGTACTACGAGATCGTCGAAGAGCGGTTGGATGCGTTGGCGGAGGAGTCAGTAGCGGGCTACTGCACGTGGCGCGATTTCCTGCATAGGCGCATTGCGCCAGCGATGCGCACCTGCCAGTCGGTCAAGGAACGCCAGACCAAGCTTTCCGACAAGCTGACGCGCGCCATTGCATTGCTACGGTCTTGGATCGACGTTGAGCTTGAGCGTCAGAACCGGGACCTTCTGGAGTCGATGAACAATCGCGCCAAGTTGCAACTGCGCCTTCAACAAACCGTTGAAGGCTTGTCGGTGGCGGCTATTTCCTATTACGTCGTTAGCCTGCTGGCGTATCTGCTCAAAGGTATCCCAGGAGTTCATGACAAGGTTGCTCCTGAGCTGGTGATCGCTGGGCTGGTACCCGTGGTCATTTTGGCGATCTGGTGGACGGTTCGGCGAATCAGGCATGCCCATGGTGACCATGCAGGGGAAGAGAAATCTTCCTGATGCGGTCGGCTTGGTCCAGGGAGTGCTCCGGGGCTTGATTCAGGTTCCAGCAACTATTCTTTGCGAAGCCTCGCCTAATCACGCAGACGCCGATCCTGCTTTGTGGCGCCTTCAACTATCAGCCATGCTGGGAGATGATCTTGGTCGATCTGTTTACGACAAAGCCTGAGCCGCCCTTGGCTGAGCGTTTGCGCCCCAGGTCCCTGGAAGAGTTCGTCGGGCAGCAGCATCTGTTGGGGGCCGGCAAACCACTGCGCCTGGCGTTCGAGGCAGGCAAACTGCACTCGTTTATCCTCTGGGGGCCACCCGGTGTGGGCAAAACCACGCTGGGACGCCTGGCCGCCAGTGTCACCGATAGTCAGTTCATCGCCATTTCCGCTGTGCTAGCCGGGGTGAAGGACATCCGCCAGGCCATTGACGATGCTCAGGCCGAGCTGGATGGGCATGGTCGTTCGACGGTGCTGTTCGTCGATGAGATTCATCGATTCAACAAGGCGCAGCAAGACGCACTGTTGCCGCATGTCGAGTCCGGGCTGCTGACACTGGTAGGCGGTACCACCGAACACCCAGGGTTAGCGGTCAACTCGGCGCTGCTTTCGCGGGCGCAGGTCTACACCCTCGAACCGCTGTCCCACGATGAACTGCAGCAACTGTATGAGCGCGCGTTGCCGCATCTGGCCGGGGTTGCCCTGGACGCGGAAGCACTGGACTTGCTCAAAGGCTTCGCTGATGGCGATGGCCGGCGCTTCCTGAACCTGCTCGAGCAGGTAGCCGCTGCAGCGTCCGGCGCGAGCAAGACAACGGTCGACGGTGAGTTCGCCAGGTTGTCGACGAGCCCATCGTTGCGCCGCTTCGACAAGGGAGGCGACGAGTTCTATTGGCAGTTATCCGCCTTTCATAAGTCATTGCGTGGCTCCGATCCGGATGCGGCGCTGTATTGGCTGGCACGGATCCTCGATGGCAGTGGGGACGTCACCCAGGTGATTCGGCGCATGGTGGTGATGGCCAGCGAAGACATCGGCAATGCTGACCCCCAGGCGTTGCAACTGGCACTCAACGCCGCACAAGCCTATGAAAGGCTGGGCTCTCCCGAGGGCGAAATCCCTCTTGCCCAGGCGGTGACCTACCTTGCCTTGGCGCCCAAGTCGAATGCGGCCTACGCCGCCTGGGACCAGGCCAAGGCCTTCGTTAAGAGCACCGGCTCGATGCCTGTGCCGTTGCACCTGCGCAATGCGCCGACCAAGCTCATGAGCCAGATGGGCTATCGCGAAGGTTACCGCTATGCGCACCATGAACCCAACGCCTACGCCGCGGGGCAGACCTATTTTCCAGAAGGGGTGATGCGACCGGGCTGGTACCAACCCACGGACCGCGGGCGCGAGCGCAAGCTGGGAGAAAAGCTTGCCTGGCTGCACTCGCTCGATGATTCGGCATCGCCAGATTGAGCCGGATGTTGCCCGGACTTTCAGCGCTCAGCCATCCACGAACTGTAGGACAGTAAGCTATGCCAAATCCTTCATACGGTGAATCCTCGTGCACTGCTGCGGCCAGCGGCCAAGTGGAAGTGCGCGGTGCGCGGGAGAACAATCTCAAGGACGTGGATGTCGCTATTCCGCGCAATGCGCTGGTGGTGTTTTCCGGTGTCTCCGGCTCTGGCAAGTCTTCGCTGGCCTTCGGCACCATCTATGCTGAGGCACAGCGGCGCTACTTCGAATCGGTAGCCCCGTATGCCCGGCGGTTGATCGACCAGGCGGGTGTACCTGACGTAGATGCGATCGACGGCCTGCCGCCTGCTGTCGCGTTGCAGCAGCAACGAGGGGCGAGCAATGCGCGTTCTTCGGTGGGGAGCGTGACCACACTGTCTAGTCTTGTGCGCATGATGTACTCGCGCGCCGGCGCTTATCCGGCCAACCAGCCGATGTTGTACGCCGAGGATTTCTCGCCAAACACCCCGCAAGGCGCATGCCCGGCCTGTCATGGTCTGGGCCATGTGTACGAGGTGACGGAGGCGACCATGGTGCCTGATCCGTCACTGAGCATCCGTGAACGGGCCATCGCCGCCTGGCCACCGGCCTGGCACGGCCAGAACCTACGCGACATCCTGGTCACCCTGGGCTACGACGTCGACCGTCCCTGGAAGGATTTGCCGAAAAAGGACCGTGAATGGATCCTGTTCACGGAAGAGACGCCCACGGTGCCGGTCTACGCGGGTTTCACGCCTGCCGAGACTCAACAGGCGCTCAAGCGTAAACTCGAACCCAGCTATATGGGCACCTTCACGGGCGCCCGACGTTACGTGCTGCACACCTTTGCCAACACCCAGAGCGCGTTGATGAGAAAGCGCGTGTCGCGCTACATGGAAGGCAAGCTGTGCCCGGCCTGCCACGGCAAGCGACTCAAGGCCGAGGCGCTGTCGGTGACCTTTGCCGGGGTGGACATTGGCGAGTTCATGCAAATGCCCCTAGACCGCTTAGCGGCGCTGCTCGAGCCCATTGCCCAAGGCGACTTCCGCGCCCACACGGCTGGCGAGGGTACCGACCGCGAAGCGACACGCCGTGATCGAGCCGAACGGGCCGCAAGTGGTCGTGCGGTCCATGCGGTATCGCCTGACGTGCGCCGTACGTCGGCGCTGTCGGAGGAGAAGCGTCTCGCCGCGCAGCGCCTGGCCGGTGGGGTAATGGCGCGTCTGCGCCAACTGCGCGGATTGGGCCTGGGCTACCTCACGCTGGATCGGGCCACGCCGACGCTGTCGGCTGGCGAGTTGCAGCGCTTGCGCTTGGCCACGCAACTGAGCTCCATGCTGTTTGGCGTGGTGTATGTGCTCGATGAACCTTCTGCAGGTCTGCACCCCTCTGACAGCCATGCACTGTACGACTCGCTGGATAAACTGCGCGATGCTGGTAACTCGCTCTTCGTGGTTGAGCACGACCTGGACTTGATGCGCCGCGCGCAATGGCTGGTGGATGTAGGACCAGATGCGGGGGAGCGGGGTGGGCGCGTGCTCTACAGTGGTGTGCCAGAAGGATTGCGCGAGATTGCGGAGTCGCGAACTGCGCGGTACTTGTTCGACGAAATCCCCGCACCGGCTAGCCACGAGCGCGAACCGACCGGGTGGCTGGAGCTGCTAGGCATCCGGCGGCACAACCTGCACGGCGTGGATGCACGTATCCCGCTGGGTGTGCTGACGGCGGTTACCGGTATCTCCGGTTCGGGTAAGTCCAGTCTGGTCGCGCAGGCCCTGCCAGAGCTGTTGCTACTGCACCTAGGGCACGAGCCCGAAGATGATGCAGCTGAAAATGCTAACAGCGAAGGTCCTGCTGTTATCGAGGCTACAGGAGGTCATCTCGCCGGTGATGTGGATGTCGTCCAGCGCCTGGTCCAGGTCGACCAGAAGCCGATTGGCCGCACGCCACGTTCAAACTTGGCCACCTATACCGGTTTATTCGATCACGTACGCAAGCTTTTCGCCGCCACGCCGGACGCGCGCCGGCATCGTTATGACGCTGGCCGATTTTCTTTCAACGTGGCGAAGGGGCGTTGTGATACGTGCGAAGGGGAGGGTTTCGTCAGCGTCGAGCTGCTGTTCATGCCCAGTGTCTACGCCCCCTGTCCGACCTGCCATGGCGCCCGCTACAACGAGGCCACGCTCAAGGTACGCTGGAACGGGCGCAACATCGCCGAAGTATTGCAGATGACGGTGGAAGAAGCCTGTGACTTCTTCGCCAGCGAAGACGCCATCGCGCGGCCGCTGCAACTGCTGCAGGAAATCGGGCTGGGCTATCTGCGCCTGGGCCAGCCCGCCACCGAACTATCGGGTGGCGAAGCACAGCGCATCAAGCTAGCCACGGAGCTGCAGCGAAGCCAGCGAGGCCGTAGCCTGTACGTGCTCGACGAGCCTACCACTGGTCTGCACGCTTCTGACGCTGACCGTTTGCTTGTGCAACTGCAACGCCTAGTCGATGCCGGTAATACCGTGGTGATGATTGAGCACGACATGCGTGCTGTAGCTCAGGCCGATTGGGTGATAGACATAGGGCCTGGTGCGGGTGAGGAGGGTGGGCACATCGTTGCGTCCGACACTCCTAGATTAGTGGCAAGGACGTCAGGCAGTCGAACCGCACCATTCCTTGCTGAGCAGCTCAAGCGAACCAAGTAGAGTGCTTTCAATATGGCATTGGGCTCGTAGGGGCCTTGATCATCGCACGGCATGGCTAAGGTTTTGCTGTGACTGATCCACTTGATCATTTAGTACAGGGTTCTAGTAGAACCCATGTGCTATTGGGGGCGTGCTTCTGGTTATTGAATTGACCAGCCAAATAGTTTAACTCAGCTCCTCGCGTGAGGAGCTGGCTTCGAAGGGGGGGATGGAAATTCATCATCAATGCCCCCTTAATTCTAGAGTCGGAAATCATGCTTAATCGCCTAGAAGCCCTGAAAATCTTCTGTGTCGTCGCAGAGGTCTTGCAGTTCCGTGATGCGGCAAATCGACTTAATCTATCCCCTCAAGTGGTCACGCGTACAATCGGAGCCTTGGAGAGAGAGTTTGGAGAGGTACTTTTTTATCGTACTACTAGGCAGGTCAGATTAAGTGGTTTCGGAGAGCAATTGCTGCCCCAAGCCAGGCAGCTCATAAAAGATAGCGAGCGGCTATTTCAGAATCGTTGTCAGGTGAGACAGGATCTGGTGAGCGGTTTAGTGCGTGTGTCTGTACCTGACTCTCCATGCATGCGACTCATCTTAGGAGACATACTCGATGGTCTTCGGAGTTACCCGAGTGTCATTCTGAAGTGGAATGTAAAGCTGGGTGCGTTGGATGATTTCGACGGTCAGGGGGTTGATATATTAATCACCTTGGACCTGCCATCCGATAACAGATGGATCGTGCGTAAGGCTGGCGTTACGCGCAATCGGATCGTAGCCGCCCCTTCGCTTATCGACCGCATTGGCATGCCTAAGAATATCGAGGACCTACAACAGAATTTCCCTCTTAGTACAGTAACGGACCCCGCTACAGGCAGAGCTTGTCCCTGGTATATTCACCAAGGCCGCCAGTTCTTTCCCGCGCAGCCCTACCTAACCACTGACGATTTATATAGTCAATTGGAAGCTACCCGGGCAGGGCATGTGATTAGCTATATTCAGGGCATGACGTGTTTGCCATACCTAGCAAATCGTGAGTTGATAGAAGTACTACCGGAGCTAGAGCGCGCGAGTTGGCCGATCTACGTGTGTCACCCTCAGCGGACCGATAACTGCCCAAGAGTTGATGTGGTTTTCGAAATGCTGGTCGAAAGTCTGAATCGACGTCTCTAATTTCGACGACTGTTTGTCCAGCGATATTGCTATTGCTTTTACAATGGCTTTGTTAGAAGGTTCGCTTCGATCTAGAAGTCAGTGACGCCCTGTCGCTGACGTTATATGTCAGCTCATTGCGGAGAAGTGATGGGAGCGCTGCTGTGTTCCTAGCTACGTAGTACTACGGAGTGTGGCCTCGTATTAATGCGAATGTTCTTGCCGATCTAGGGCGGCCAGAGTGTCACCGTCCCTATCTGGACCCACACAAAAACAAGAACCGCCGCCGGGCTATACCCGCGGCAGGAGAACTTTCAATGACCACACTGGCTACCCGAATTGCCTGGTTCGCCGTCGCCTTGCTGGGTGCATTTGCTCTAGGCACTCTGGCATTGCGCAGGGGCGAAGCCATCAGCGCCCTCTGGATTGTGACTGCAGCCGTTGCTGTCTATCTGATCGCCTACCGTTACTATAGCCTGTTCATCGCCAACAAAGTGATGCAGCTGGACGCCACGCGCGCCACGCCCGCCGTGCTCAACAACGACGGCCTGGACTACATCCCTACCAACAAGCACATCCTCTTCGGCCACCACTTCGCCGCCATCGCCGGTGCAGGTCCACTCGTGGGCCCGGTGCTTGCCGCACAGATGGGCTACCTCCCTGGCACGCTCTGGCTGATCGCCGGCGTGGTGCTAGCCGGTGCGGTACAGGACTTCATGGTCCTGTTCATCTCCACCCGCCGCAACGGTCGCTCTCTGGGCGAGTTGGTGCGCGAGGAAATGGGCCCAATCCCGGGCACCATCGCATTGTTCGGTGCCTTCCTGATCATGATCATCATCCTTGCGGTGCTCTCGCTGATCGTGGTCAAGGCCTTGGCGGAAAGCCCCTGGGGCATGTTCACGGTGATGGCCACGTTGCCGATTGCGGTATTCATGGGCATCTACATGCGTTATATCCGCCCGGGCCACATCGGCGAGATCTCGGTGATTGGTGTGGTGCTGTTGCTCGCCTCCATCTGGGTCGGCGGAATTGTTTCCGCCGATCCCTTCTTGGGGCCGGCATTCACCTTCACCGGCGTGCAGATCACTTGGATGCTGATCGGTTACGGCTTCGTTGCAGCCGTGCTACCGGTGTGGCTGATCCTGGCGCCACGCGACTACCTGTCAACCTTCCTCAAAATCGGCACCATCGTCGCTTTGGCTATCGGCATCCTGTTCATCGCTCCCGATCTGAAGATGCCGGCCGTCACTCACTTCATCGATGGCACGGGCCCGGTATGGAAGGGCGCGCTGTTCCCGTTCCTATTCATCACTGTCGCCTGCGGCGCGGTGTCAGGCTTCCATGCGCTGATCAGTTCTGGAACCACGCCGAAGCTGCTGGCCAATGAAGGCCACGCGCGCTACATCGGCTATGGCGCGATGCTTATGGAGTCCTTCGTGGCTATCATGGCCATTGTCGCCGCTTCGGTGATCGAGCCAGGCGTTTACTTCGCCATGAACAGCCCGGCGGCCCTGGTCGGCGCGGACGTTACCAGTGTCGCGACTACCGTCAGCAGCTGGGGCTTCACCATCACCCCTGAAGTGCTGCAGCAGACTGCCAAGGATATTGGCGAACACACCATCCTGGCCCGCGCCGGTGGCGCACCGACCTTGGCAGTAGGTATCGCGCAGATCCTCCACAAGGCACTGCCGGGCGAGAATACCATGGCATTTTGGTATCACTTCGCCATTCTGTTCGAGGCACTGTTCATCCTCACAGCGGTCGATGCCGGTACCCGAGCTGGGCGCTTCATGCTGCAGGATCTATTGGGCAACTTCGTGCCGTCATTGAAGAAGACCGACTCCTGGACCGCTAACCTAACTGCTACCGCTGGTTGCGTGGCCATGTGGGGCTGGCTGCTGTACCAAGGCGTGATCGACCCGCTGGGCGGTATCAATACCCTGTGGCCGCTCTTCGGCATCTCCAACCAGATGCTGGCGGGCATCGCGCTGATGCTCGGATGCGTAGTGCTGATCCGCATGAAACGCCAGCGCTATGTCTGGGTTACCTTGGTGCCGGCGGTATGGCTGCTGATCTGCACCACCACGGCCGGGCTGATCAAGCTGCTCGACCCGAATCCTGCGATGGGCTTCCTGGCCCTGGCCAACAAGTACAGCACCGCTGCCGCTGCCGGCCAAGTGCTGGCCCCAGCGAAGGATTTGGCGCAGATGCAGCACGTGGTGTTCAACGCTTACACCAATGCGACTCTTACCGTGCTGTTCCTGCTGGTGGTTCTGAGCATCCTCTGGTTCGCAATCAAGGTTGCCCGTCGCGCTTGGATCATGCCCGAACGCACTGACAAGGAGTCGCCGTTCCAGCCCTTGCCCGATGCCTGAGGAGCCCGACAGTATGTTCAATGACTTGAGCAAGATGGGTAAATACCTCGGTCAAGCTGCGCGGATGCTGGTTGGCATGCCGGACTACGATGCCTACGTGGAGCACATGCAGGGAAAGCATCCGGATAAGCCGGTGATGTCCTACGAGGTGTTCTTCCGTGAACGGCAAGAAGCGCGCTACGGCGGAGGCAGCGGACGCCCCGTTCGTTGCTGCTGAGCGGCCACTGATGCAAGCGAGCGCCACGTTCATCGTGGCGCTCTCGCGTTCCAGGGCTGGCAACCCGCATAGTGGCGTCGCCAGCTCCTCCTCGCTTCGGAAAAAACCATGCAACTCAAGCACAAGATCGTCACCCTCAGTGTGCTGCCGCTGATCCTCTCAGTGCTGTTCATCTGCGTCCTGGTGTTCGCCCAAAGTCGCAAGCTGGAAGAGGAACAGGCGCGTCTTGTGGAAAGCAGCATCATGACGGCGAAGAAGGCAGAGCTGAGAAACTACCTAAGCCTGGCGATGAGCCTGATCGCACCGCTGTACGACGGTGGCGTGGATGACGAGGCGACGCGCAATCGCGCCCTAGCCATCTTGTCCCAGGCCAATTTCGGCCGCGACGGGTACTTCTTCGTCTATGACCAGCACGGCAAGAACCTAATGCATCCCCGTCAGGCTGAGCTGGTCGGCAAGGAACTGATCACGATGACCGACAAGAACGGCCTACCGGTCATAAAGGCGCTGCTCAATAGCGCCAGGGAAGGGGACGGCTATCAGTTGTACGACTGGCAGAAACCATCCACCGGACAGATCACCGGTAAGCTGGCATACGTGGTGATGCTCGATCGCTGGGGTTGGATGCTCGGTACGGGTATCTACATTGACGATGTAGAGGTGGCGACCCTCAAATCACGCCAGGAAGTGGCCTCAGGTGTGCTGACCACGGTGTTGGCGATCGCCTCGTTCTCGCTGGTCGCGGTACTGGTGATCTTCGCCGGCGGTCTGATGCTTAATGTCAGCGAGCATCGCTTGGCTGACCGCAAGCTGACCTTGCTAAACCAGCGCATCGTCAATCTGCAGGAAGAAGAGCGCTCGCGAGTATCGCGGGAGCTGCACGACGGCATCAGTCAGGAGCTGGTGTCGATAAAATTCCAGTACGAGCTGGCGGCCATGGAGTTGGCCCGCGGTGGAGAAGGGGGGTTGGAAAACCTGCGCAAGGGCACTACGCGGCTGGGGGCCGCCATCGGCGAGATACGCCGGATCTCCCATGATCTGCGGCCCTCATTGCTGGATACTTTAGGCCTGTCGGCGGCTATCGACCAACAAGTACGGGAATTCGAGCAACGCACGTCAATCCGCACCCAGTACGAGTGCGGCATGGCAGCTACCGACGTGGGGCCGGAGGTCTCACTGACGCTATTCCGTATCATCCAAGAAGCCTTGGCGAACGTGGAGCGTCACGCAAAGGCGACGACGGCTATCGTCTCGATTACCGCGCAGCAAGGCATGATCGTACTGCGGGTCGAAGACAACGGCGTAGGGTTCGATACCAATGCCGCGGACGACAGCCACGGCATCGGCCTGCGCAACATACGCGAGCGCGCCGATCATCACCTGGGCAGCGTCACCCTCGCGTCGGTCCACGGGCGCACCGAACTGCAAGTGCAGATACCGATCGTCAACGCATGAGCGTTTCCATTCGAATCCCGAGGATTCCATGAATACATCCAAGCCAATCAGAATCGCCCTGGTCGATGATCACGTCCTTGTGCGTGACGGCGTCAAGGCGCTGCTCGGCGCCATTGCGCATTTTGACGTAATCGGTCAGGCCGAGTCGGGGGAGCAGGCACTCGAGCTGGTGGCTAGCACCGAGCTGGACATTCTGCTGGTCGACGTGGGCCTGCAGGGCATGAACGGGCTGGAGCTCACCCAGCGACTTCGCAGCCTATATCCAGACATCAGGATTCTCATGTTGAGCATGTACGACCACCAGGAGTATGTGCGCACTTCCATCAGCGCAGGCGCATCGGGTTATGTGCTCAAGAACGCGCCGTCTGCCGAACTGGTCGCGGCCATTGAGACCATCGCCGCGGGTGGGCGCTTCTATAGCTCTGAGATCACTCGCAAGCTGGTTGGCGGCAGCCGTGACGAAAACGACCTAACGCCCCGGGAGCTGCAGGTGCTGGTAATGATCGCGAAAGGACGCAATAACAAGGAAATGGCACGTGAGCTGGACATCAGTGTGCGCACGGTCGAGACCTACCGCTTGAGCATCCGCCGCAAGCTCAACATCGACACGCCGGTGGCGCTCATGAAGTATGCCCTTGAGCAAGGTTTAGTTTCATTAGGTAAAGCTTGAAAGTTTGACCATTGGGGGGCTGAGGCAAGGTTTCAGTGCCGATGCCGGGGCAGCGATCTCGTCTTCTACGTCATGAACAAGGTGGAATTGAGCCGTCAGGCTGGGCGATAGCCAAGACTATTGAATAGCGATCAGGAGGTCGTCATGTGCCCTTGTTGCAGGTGTACTGACCAAGCGGAGCTCATTGGGCAGCGAATTCATTACCTAGCTAAGGTATCGCTGCTTTATGCCTGATCAGTCTGCGCGGCTTAGTAAAGGCCAGAGTACAGACACTGGATTAGCAGCTCTCACGTGTCGATGGACTTGAAAAATACTATACACCCCTATAGTATCTGTGCGGTGCGTTGAGCGCTTTCGTCCGGTGAGGCTCCGGGCCACCTAGGTGCTCCGTCACTAGTCGAAGACCGAATTGTTTCCTGTTCAGGTGCTGAGTCCATGTCATTGATAGTCATAGTCCTTGTCACTTTGATGGCAGGTATTGGTAGCGTATGGGTGGCTGATCAGTTGGTCGTGCGCGCCCAGGTGATTCGCCGCAACGATGGCCATATGCAGCAGGGGTTGCTGAGCCTAGCTGCAGGCGCCTTACTGGCGACAGCGCTCCTGCATTTGTTGCCCGAAGCCTTCGAAAGCGGTGCTGAATCCCACGATCTGTTCCTGACGTTGTTGGTGGGATTGGTGTTCTTCTTCTTCTTCTTGAGCAAGGCCCAGCTTTGGCATCACGGTCATGAGCACTCGCACCACGAACAAGATCATCACAATACCGGGTGGACGCTATTGGTCGGCGATGGTATCCATTGTTTTGGCGATGGCGTGCTGATCGCTTCAGCTTTCGTTGCAGATATGCGCCTGGGTTTTATCGCCGCCGTTTCCGTGCTGGTGCATGAGGTTCCCCATCACATGGGGGATCTTGTAGTCCTTAGGCAGGGCAGCCCTCGAAGCGCGGCAGTGCGCAAAGTCTCCATAGCGGGTGCCATGACCGCTATAGGCGGTATTGCCGGATATACGTTGCTGGACCAGTTATGGGATTGGCAACCTATGCTTCTCACGTTGGCGGGTAGCAGCTTCATTTACGTGGCTCTGTCGGACTTGATTCCTCAGCTGCGCCAGCGCCGCACTACCGGAGATACCTCGCTTCAGGTCATATGGCTGTTGTTAGGTATTGGCTTGGTGGCATTGGTCAGCGAGTTTTCTCACGTGGGGCATGCACATTGATCAGTAATCAACGCGTTCCTGCAAGCACGTCTTATCTACGTCGCTTGCAACTGGTCGAACAGAATCTTTCTTTGCTCAGTCAATCTCTGCGCGGAGTGGAGCGCGAGTGCCTGCGCGTGACCGGTGGTGGTCATCTGGCCCAGACTCCGCACCCCGCGGCATTGGGTTCTGCGCTGACCAACGAACAGATCACCACCGACTATTCCGAGTCGCTGCTAGAGTTCATCACCCCGGCCCTGGCCGACCCGGCAAAAGTGCTAGAAAGCCTCGAGCAGGTCCATCGTTTTGTCTACACCAAACTCGATGGCGAGTACCTGTGGAGCCCATCGATGCCCTGCATACTGCCAGCTGAGGAGGACATCCCGATCGCAGAGTACGGCACCTCGAACGTCGGCAAGTTCAAGCATGTCTACCGCAAGGGACTGGCCTTGCGCTACGGTCGCACTATGCAGTGCATTGCTGGCATCCATTACAACTTCTCCCTGGCCGAGGCGCTGTGGCCGCTGCTGCGCGAAACCGAGAGTGGTGAGCAGAGTGATCGCGACTACCAGTCTGCGGCTTACTTCGCACTAATCCGCAACTTCCGCCGGTACAGCTGGTTGCTGATGTATCTATTCGGCGCCTCCCCGGCCCTAGAAAAAGGTTTCCTGCGTGGGCGAGCGCACCAGCTCGAGGAGCTCGATGCTGAGACGCTCTACCTGCCCTATGCCACCAGCCTGCGCATGAGTGACCTCGGTTATCAGAGTAATGCCCAAGCTAGACTAGCCCCCAGCCTTAACAGTCTCGACAGCTACATCGAAGGGATACGAAAGGCACTCGATACGGTTTATCCATTGTACGAACAGAAGGGGACGACCAAGCGGGGTGAGTGGTTGCAGCTGAACAGCAATGTTTTGCAGATCGAAAACGAATACTATTCGAGCATCCGCCCCAAGCGTGTCGCTTACGTCGGCGAGCGACCGATCGAGGCACTGACATCCCGTGGCGTGCAGTACGTCGAAGTGCGCTGTCTGGACATCAACCCGTTCATGCCATTGGGCATCGACCTCACCGAATCGCGCTTCCTCGACGCGTTCCTGCTGTTTTGCGCCCTGGAAGACAGCCCGCAGTTTGACAGCGGTGAGTGCGACCAGTACGACAGCAACTTCCTTGCAGTGGCCAAGGAGGGACGCCGTCCGGGTTTGGAGCTGTGTCTTGATGGTCAGTCGATCGGCCTGAAGGCCTGGGCAAGCGAGCTGATTAGGCATATAGGTCAATTGGCTGTTTTGCTCGACCGCGCTAGGGGCGGTGAGGAACATATGCATGCGCTGGCCGCGCAACAGGCGAAGGTCGATGATGCTTCCCTTACCCCATCGGCCCAGGTGCTGGCGAGCATGAGCGAGCACAATGAGAGCTTCGTCCAGTTCTCCCTGCGCCAGAGCAGGCTGCACGCCAAGGCCTTCCGCGAAATGCCGCTTGCCGCCGAGCAGCAACAAGTCTTTGAGAATCTGGCAAGCGAATCTATAACGGAGCAAGTGCGTCTAGAAACCTTAGACCAAGAAGACTTCCATCAATTCATGGATGCCTACCTAGCCCGGTCTTAGGGTAACTATTAAGTTCGAATTCGTAATAGTAACTGTGGTGTTCTTGGTCAAGAGGAAGTGAAACCCTCTCGGGCGAGGAGTTATAAACATTTTCAGCATGTACGGATAAAAAATAAGTGGCCATAACTTATGGTTTTCTGTCCGAAAGGCTTTTCATAAGTTTTCAAGTCTCCAGCGTGCAGGCGTAAGACCGACTTCTTTGCGGAAAGAACTCGTGAAATGAGGTTGGCTATTGAATCCGAGGTCTAAAGCTATTTCAAGAATTGGCCTTTTGGTGTTCTTAAGGATTTCCTTGGCGCGCAGAATTTTTTGTTGCACAACGTAAGCATGTGGTGTGTAGCCTGTGTGCTGCTTAAATGTGACTGTAAAGCGGCATCGGCTTGCACCAAATATACTGCTCAGTTGAGTAAGGGTTATGTGGTTGTTTAGGTTTTCATTAATGTATTCCAGCGTTTTTTGAAGTCTGAGTTTTTCGGATCTAAATTTTGTTTCATTGTCGTTAGGCCGGCTTTGGTTATGTAGGCACGCTACTAGGCGTGAACCCAATGCCAAGCCGAGAGTTTCGATTAAGCATGGATTGCTGCCGCCGTGTCGATTTTGGGCATGTAATAGGGCTGCTAGGATGTGTGAAACGCCATGATCACTGAGTGAAGTGGCATTGCACAGAGAAATTACTGGTGGAGCTTCATGTCCTGTAACTGCTTCAAAACATTCTGAGATAAGCTGCTGAGGAAGATACACTCTCAGATGCTCATAGGGCGGTTTTATTACTTTGCGCCAAGCGCCTCTTTTTGGCCCTGTTACTAATAATTGCCCAGGCATACCTCCTTTCCAGGCGCTGTTTTCGTCTATAAACAACTCTGCTTGTGTTCTGCGTGTCACCAGTGTAACGACGTGAAAGTCATCATCTGTGTCCGAGAGGACTTCGATCGTTGGATCAGAGCTTAAATTTTTCCAGCAGGAGAGTCGGATGAGCGCGTCATTGCCGCTGGGGAGTTTATGGGGAGGGGGAGGCCGGCGCCAGATGGTCTCGGAGGAGGGGAGCGCATCCATGGGTGTGGGTATGTATGATTTCTCCGAAGACTCCTGCTGTTCGGGTGCCCATTGAGCTTGACCATTCAGGGTTGAGTAGGTCTTCATCATTTATCCTCCGTTCAGCAGCGTGGCTTTGTTCGAGCCATTTCTTCTCGCCAGCGGCCAGGAGGAACGCCAATGATCTGCCGGAAATGCCTTATAAGATGGGAGGCGCTACTGAAGCCTAGTGCGATAGCAATCTGTTGGACAGTGAGAGTTCCTGATAATAGTAGGGATTGAGCGGCAATAACTCGCCGCTTCATGACGTAGTAGTGGGGCGAGAGGCCAGTCGCAATCTTAAATTGCGCCGCAAAGTGCATGCGACTGAGTCCTGCAATGGCACTGAGTTCGCTTAAGCATAAGCTCTTGTTGAGATTTGACTCGATGTAGTCTGTGACACGATTAAGTCGCCAAGTTGCTAGCGGAGACTGCTTTGGGAAAGAGCTTTTGCGCTCACGATTCCTGTATTGTCCAACAAGATGTATAGCTAAAGCCAAGCCAAGACTCTCTAGTTGAAGCGAGTTTGCAGGGGAGTAGTCTTGAGTTGCAAAAAAACATGCCATGAGAAGGTTGTTGGAAATGGCATCCTGTGTGGTATGGGCGTCAAATAGAATGATGTCAGTTGACAAGCCCCTTCCATCTAGTGTCTCTGCCGCCTCAGAAAGCAATGTGGGAGGTAAGCTGATAAGAAACATATCGAGCTCTCCCTTGTGAATACAATTGCGTGTGGCGTAGATAGGGCCGCTTAAAGCGACGTCTCCGGGAGACATATATTTGTTAAAAACTCTCCTGCCACCGATACGAAACTCAGAATTACACGGCCTAATTGGAATAAGCGCTCGGTGATCTGGCATCACTCCGGACGGTGAAAACTCATAAATATCGCTCTCTGCTGGTCTGTACCAGCGGGCGAAAGTAGTGTGGCCGGCGCCGCCGGTTGAAAGTTGGGGGGCGTTCGCGTCCGCTGGCCAGCTTGCGAGAACGCGTTTGTCACTGTCCTTGTATGCTGATCCGCCGGTGTTAACCATATCTATCGAGGTCAGCAAATCCATCGGATCTCTAATTACTGTCGCCATATCACGTTTCCCTAATTCTTGGAAGGGTTCAGAGGCTGTAGCGGTTAGAGACACAACGAGGTCTTAACTGAATAAATATAGTTGAGCCGAGCAAAAAGGGAAACCTGGCTCTCAGGATAGATAGGATCCAACTCTCATTCGTCACACTTATTTGCCTGATAGGGAGCCATCTGGATGGCCTTTTCGTGCATTCAGTCAATCCGTAGCAGATTTTGTAATCTCATTTCCGAGGTTCCGTCCACACTGACGAACGCCAAAACGTTGGCGATAGGTGATGACCGCCAAGGCCTTCAGGGCAGGCATTTTGGGAATTTGAAGCACACGAAGAAAGCGGAAAAGGATGCTCGATTGCGGGGTCACCTTGTCTTGAAGCGGGCGGGCAAAGGTATCCGCACAGGGAAGCAAGCAGCGGAAATAAATTTTTAGCTTGCTGCTTGATACTGTAGGGGGGTATAGTATTATCACATCAGCGGGAAGGGAGGATGGCAACACCCCCAGCGCTCCTAAGAGAAGGAGAAAGCTCTCGGTCACGCTAGAGGTATTAGCGAGCAGGTCACGGCTCTAGAGCACGACCTGGAGGCTGATCCGACATGTGTCGCGGTTCTGCAGCAGCTGGCAGCAGTGCGCGGTGCAATCAACGGCCTGATGGCGGCCGTTCTGGAGAGCCATCTACGGGAGGAGTTTCCTGACAGAGGGGCGAGGAGCGACTCGCAGCAACAGTCTATTAACGAAACCATCTCCATCGTTCGGTCGTATCTCCGGTAACCAATTCCAGGTGGTTTTGGTGACGGAGACCAACTCAAAAAAGGAAGTGACATCATGAAATCACGTGCAGCAGTGGCCTTTGGGCCAGGTAAACCGCTGGAAATCGTTGAGATCGACGTTGAGCCGCCACGCAAGGGTGAAGTGCTCGTCAAGA
>NZ_JACMYF010000020.1:0-21216 GCF_015351605.1 Pseudomonas sp. p50(2008) | reverse complement strand
TCTTGACGAGCACTTCACCCTTGCGTGGCGGCTCAACGTCGATCTCAACGATTTCCAGCGGTTTACCTGGCCCAAAGGCCACTGCTGCACGTGATTTCATGATGTCACTTCCTTTTTTGAGTTGGTCCCCGTCACCAAAACCACCTGGAATTGGTTACCGGAGATACGACCGAACGATGGAGATGGTTTCGTTAATAGACTGTTGCTGCGAGTCGCTCCTCGCCCCTCCGTCAGGAAACTCCTCCCGTAGATGGCTCTCCAGAACGGCCGCCATCAGGCCGTTGATTGCACCGCGTACTGCTGCCAACTGCTGCAGAACCGCGACACATGTCGGATCAGCCTCCAGGTCATGCTCTAGAGCCGTGACCTGCTCGCTAATACCTCTAGCGTGACCGAGAGCTTTCTCCTTCTCTTTGGGGCACTGGGGCATTGCCATCCTCCCTTGCCGTTGATGTGGTCATACTATACCCCCCCACAGTATAAAACAACAACCAAAATTTTTTTGCCCGGCGCTTTCCCCTCTCGCGGACCCGCTTGATCGATCGCCTGCGACGACGACATCCAGCTATCGGGCGACCTTTCACCTACCGTCTACTCTGAAATTCCGCGATCTGGGAGGGTCGTCCATTTCACTGAAATGACTGAGCAGAACGTCCCATAAGGTTTCGTAGCGAATGAGCCAGGCACGGGAGATGAGTGACGGATGGAGGGTGCCCAAAGCTCGGTTGAACGAGTCGCGGATTCGCCGAGCTGCGATCATCGAAAGGACAGATACCGAGTCAACGTTCCTTGGATCGCCTCAAAATTGACCCAATAGGTCTTTTGGCCCATTGGCCTCTGCCAACGCACTACTGTCCTTGCAGTCTGGATGAGATGTTCGGCACTGGATTACACAATCCTCTTCACAATTGACTAAATGCACGAACGTAATTGCATGAGGCTTGATGCCCATCCCTTCAAATCTCATTTCAGAGGGATGGGCATCTTTCTAATCGAATCAACCTAACTCTGAACGCATCACCCTAACCGGCACCGACTTGTACGACGGCGTTCCGCTGTCCACGTCAATGTAGTCCAGCGGCACCAGCTGGTTGGCCTCGGGATAATAGGCCCCCACCGACCCAGGCGAGATCTTGTACTCGATGGCAGTTATGCGTTCATAGCGCATCTTGCGACCATGGGTGACCGTCTCGATGTCCACCAAGTCGCCGTGGGCTAAGCCGCGCGCCTGCAGGTCGGCAGGGTTCATGAACAGCACGTCGCGGCGGCCGAACACGCCGCGGTAGCGATCGTCCATCGCATAGATGGTGGTGTTGTACTGGTCGTGGCTACGCAGGGTGATCAGGCGCAGTACATCGTCACCCTCGACTTCCTTGTCCTCGTGTAGGCCCGGGAAGACGAAGAACTCGGCCTTGCCCGAGGGGGTCATCCAGATGCGTTCGGTGGCCGGTAGCGGCATGCGAAAACCGCCCGGCACGCGAATGCGCGCATTGAAGTTCTCGAAGCCCGGAAGAGTCTTCTCGATCAGGTCGCGGATTTTGTCGTAGTCGGCCCCCAGTTCCAGCCAAGGCACGGGGCTGTCCGGCATCGTCGCGTTGGCCATGCCTGCAATGATCGCCGGTTCAGAGCGCAAGAACTCCGATGCGGGCAGCAGTTTTCCAGCCGAAGCATGCACCATCGACATCGAGTCCTCGACGGTAATCGACTGCCGCTCTCCGTTCTGCACGTCCAACTCGGTGCGCCCCAGGCAGGGGAACAGGTAGGTTTCCTTGCCCACCAGCAGATGCGTGCGGTTGAGCTTGGTGCCGATGTGCACGCTCAGATCCAGCTTGCCCATGGCCGGGAAGCACTGGGCCGGATCGGGCAACGCCACGGCGAAGTTGCCGCCCAGGCAGATGAGCGCCTTCGACGTACCAGCGATCATTGCCTGCATGGCCTGCACCGAGTCATGCCCGTGTTCGGCCGGCGGCTTGAAGCCCAGTACTTGCTCGATCTTCTGCAGGAAATCGGCGGACGGTTTCTCGGTGATGCCCACGGTGCGGTTGCCCTGCACATTGGAGTGGCCGCGCAGCGGACAGATACCGGCGCCGGGTTTTCCGAGGTTGCCACGCAGCATCAGCAGGTCGCAGATCAGCCGCACGTTCGCGGTGCCCTCGTTGTGCTGGGTGATGCCCATGCCATAGGTGACGATAGTGGCGTTGGACTTAGCGTAGGCTGCAGCAACTTTTTCCATCTCGGCCTTGGTCAGACCACTAGCGTGCTCGATATCGGGCCATGCAGTGGCCAGCAGATCGGCCTTGAGCGCCTCGAAGCCATTGGTGTGCTGGGCGATGAATTCGAAGTCGAGCACCTGGCCGAGCGAGTCCTCCATCTCCAGCAGCGACTTCATCACCCCCTTAATTGCCGCCGCGTCGCCACCGGCCTTGACCTGCAGGTAGGTCGAGGCGATCCGGGTCGAGCCGTAGGTGGCCATCTCGATCATGTCCTGCGGGTCAGCGAATCGTTCCAGCGCCCGCTCGCGCAGTGGGTTCATGACCATGATCGGCACCTTGCGCCGGGATACCTCATGCAGTGTGCCCATCATCCGCGGGTGGTTGGTACCGGGGTTATGGCCGATCGAAATCACCAACTCGCACGATTCGAAATCGTCCAGCGACACCGAGCCCTTGCCCATGCCAATGGAGCGAGGCAGTCCCACGCTGGTGGGTTCATGGCACATGTTCGAGCAGTCGGGGAAATTGTTGGTACCCAATGCCCGCGCGAACAACTGGTACAGGTAGGCTGCCTCATTGGAGGCGCGGCCGGAGGTGTAGAACTCGACCTGGTTGGGTTCCAGTCCACGAAGGATTTCACCGATCCGGGCGAAGGCGTGCTCCCACTCGACCGGTTTGTATGTGTCGCTGCCGTGGTCGTAGACCAGCGGATGGGTCAGCCGCCCGAGGTCTTCCAGCTCGTAATCGCTGCGGTGCAGCAGCGTGGCCACCGGGTGGTTGGCGAAAAACTCAGGTGTGACGCGCTTGTTGGTCGCTTCCCAGGTCACCGCCTTAGCGCCGTTCTCGCAGAACTGAAAGGTCGACTTATGTTCCTTATCGGGCCAGGCGCACCCGGGACAATCGAAACCATCCGGCTGGTTGGTGCGCATCAGCGTAATGGGCGCTTTGAGCGTATCCATCTGCTCTCGCACCGCTGTCGCAGTCGCCTTCAACGCCCCCCAGCCACCAGCTGGGCCATCGTAGTTACGTACACCGGGTACCTTGCGTCGAGTCGTCATGGTCGCTCCTTAAACGCTTTATATTTTTTCGATATAAACCGATAGTTGCGTAATAAACCGCTCTTCTAGCGGACTTGAGGAATTGGGTTTGGTTGTGACAGTTCAGGAGGAAAGCGTACAGCCTTGTCAAATAAAGACAACCAGCAAAGCTGGATCCAACCTACCGGTGATCTGGAATCAAAAGTTTGGTCGACAAGGGAAAATCGTGTTCTAGAATCAAGCCACACTCTTTCGACATGTCAAGGCAACGAATCGATGAGCTACTCATCTACTTGTTGCGTCTCATTCGCATTGCGGTACTGAAGCCGCGCCCTGTGAGGCCGAGAACCATGGAAACATTCAGCTCTACGGCGCTTGATTTGGCTCGTTTTCAGTTCGCGTTTACAGTGGCCATGCATATTCTTTTTCCGGCAATCACCATAGGCCTCGCGAGTTATCTCGCCGTGCTGGAAGGTCTGTATCTGAAGACCGGTAGGGAGGTGTATCGCGATCTTTACATGTTCTGGATAAAGATCTTCGCGCTTAACTTCGGCATGGGAGTGGTTTCTGGCCTGGTGATGGCATATCAGTTCGGCACTAACTGGTCGCAGTTCTCTTATTTTGCCGGCGGCATTACCGGGCCACTACTGACTTACGAAGTGCTCACGGCATTCTTTCTCGAAGCTGGTTTTCTAGGTGTGATGCTGTTCGGCTGGGATCGGGTAGGCCGAGGCCTGCACATGTTCGCCACCTGCATGGTGGCGTTGGGCACGCTGATCTCGACCTTCTGGATCCTCTCCTCCAACAGCTGGATGCACACGCCCCAGGGCCACGAAATCATCGACGGCCGCGCGGTGCCGGTGGACTGGCTGGCGGTGATCTTCAACCCGTCGTTCCCCTACCGCCTGGCGCACATGGCGATCGCCGCGTTCCTCAGCACCGCGTTCTTCGTTGGCGCCTCGGGGGCCTGGCATTTGTTGCGCCGCCAGCACATCGAGCCGGCCCGCACCATGCTGTCGATGGCCTGCTGGATGGCCCTGGTGGTGGCGCCGATCCAGGCGGTGGTCGGTGATGCCCACGGCCTGAACACCCTGGAGCACCAGCCGGCGAAGATCGCCGCCATCGAAGGGCATTGGGAGAACGTCC
Organism: Pseudomonas sp. p50(2008); assembly: GCF_015351605.1. Taxonomy (NCBI): domain Bacteria; kingdom Pseudomonadati; phylum Pseudomonadota; class Gammaproteobacteria; order Pseudomonadales; family Pseudomonadaceae; genus Pseudomonas; species Pseudomonas sp. p50(2008). The sequence goes on along the minus strand of NZ_JACMYF010000020.1, from coordinate 16,820 downwards.
CGGGCGAGCCGTCGCCGCTAATCCTGGCCGGCTGGCCGGACATGAAGGCCGAGAAGACCCACTTCGCCATCGAGATTCCCTATCTGGGCAGCCTGATCCTGACTCACAGCCTCGACCGCCAGATTCCGGCGCTGAAGTCATTCCCCCCCGAGGACCGGCCCAACTCCACGGTGATCTTCTGGACCTTCCGGCTCATGGTGTGCATGGGCCTGCTGATGATCCTCGCCGGGGTGTGGAGCCTGTGGCTGCGCCGTGGCGACCGCCTGCACACCACGCCGTTGTTCCTCCGGTTCATGCTGTGCATGGGCCCGGCGGGGCTGATCGCCCTGTTGGCCGGCTGGGTGACCACAGAGATGGGCCGCCAGCCCTGGGTGGTCTACGGGCTGATGCGCACCGAGCATGCGGTATCACCGCTGAGCACCGCGCAGATGAGCGTCAGCCTCGCGGCATTCGTGGTGGTGTACTTCGTGCTGTTCGGCACCGGTATCGCCTACATGCTCAAGCTGGTGCACAAGGGGCCGCAGCGCCACGAAGGCGAGCACCCGATCGAAGGTGGCGCGGGCCAGTCCAAGACCCCCGCGCGCCCCCTGTCCGCAGCGGACGATCACTGACCCTGTCGAAGGCGACGGCAACCTGAGGAGCGATGGCCATGGGCGTGGATATCACTTTGATCTGGGCATTGATCATCATCTTTGGCGTGATGATGTACGTCATCATGGACGGCTTCGACTTGGGCATCGGTATCCTCTTCCTGGCGATCAAGGACAAGGAAGAGCGCGATGTGATGATGAACACCGTCGCCCCGGTGTGGGACGGCAACGAGACCTGGCTGGTGCTGGGCGGCGCCGGCCTGTTCGGCGCCTTCCCGTTGGCCTACTCGGTGATCCTCAGCGCCCTGTACCTGCCACTGGTGCTAATGCTGCTGGGCCTGATCTTCCGCGGCGTGGCCTTCGAGTTCCGCTTCAAGGCCAGCGAGCGCAACCGCCACTGGTGGGACAAGGCGTTCATCGGCGGCTCGATCATCGCCACCTTCACCCAGGGCGTCGCCCTGGGGGCGTTCCTCGATGGCATCCCGGTGGCAAACAACATGTACGCCGGCGGCGCCCTCGACTGGCTGCGTCCGTTCCCGCTGTTCTGTGGCTTCGCACTGCTGCTGGCCTACGCCCAGCTGGGCAGCACCTGGCTGATCATGAAGACCGAGGGGCGTCTGCAGGAAGAGATGTACCGCTACTCCTCGTACTTCATCTGGGGCCTGCTGATCGCCATCGCAGTGATCAGCGTGTGGACGCCGCTGGCCCACCCCGAGATTGCCCAGCGTTGGTTCAGCCTGCCCAACCTGTTCTATTTCCTGCCGGTGCCTCTGCTGCTGCTGTTCTGCTTCTTAGGCACCCTGACCACCCTGGCGCACCGGGCCACCGCCGCACCGTTCCTATTCACCCTGCTGGTAATCTTCCTCGGCTACAGCGGCCTGGGCATAAGCATCTGGCCGAACATCATCCCGCCGTCGGTTACGCTGTGGCAGGCGGCCTCGCCGGTGGCGAGCCAGCTGTTCGCGCTGATCGGCGCGCTGTTCATCCTGCCGTTCATCTTGGTGTACACGGCCTGGAGCTACTACGTGTTCCGCGGCAAAGTTAAGATTGGTGATGGTTATCATTAGCCAGACAATGCTGTTGATCGCCCCCCCAATTGGCAACGCTGACTGATGCATGTAACCGAGGTAGGTATCTACACTCCGGCCGCCGACGAAGTGCTGATCCGGGTCGCCTATACCGGTGTGAACCGCCCGGATGAATTGCAGCGCTCGGGTAGCTATCCGCCGCCAGCCGATGCTTCACTCTACCTCAGCCTCACCCTACCTCGGCCTGGAAGTCTCGGGCGAAGTGGTGGCCGTGGGTGCGGCCGTGCAGGGATTGCAGGTCGGTGCGTAGGTGTGCGCACTCACGCCAGGTGGCGACTACGCTGAATACTGCAGCCGGAAACTAATTCACCGTGTGGACCAATCTATTCGAGCACGACCGCCTGTTACCCGGCGAAACCGTGCTGGTGCATGGCGGGTCTAGCGGAATCGGATTGACCGCCATCCAGCTGGCCAATCAGTTCGGCGCGCGGGTGTTGGCAACGGCAGGCAGCGAGGCCAAGCTGGAGACATGTAGCAGCGCAGGTACCAGCCGGGCCATCAATTACCGAGAAGAAGATTTCGCCGAGGTGGTCTGGGCCGAGACCGAGGGCAAGGGTGTGAACCTGATCCTCAATCATGGTCGGGGGTAGCTACCTGCAGCGCAATATCGACACCCTGCCGGTGGAAGGTAAGTTGGTGCAGATCACCTTTCTCGAAGGCAGTACGGCCGAGTCGAACGTCATGCCGATCATACTCAAGCGCCTGGCCTTTATCAGCTCGACCCTCCGCGCCCGATCCAAAGCGGAAAAAGCCAACATCGCTGCAGCCCTGCAGGCCGATGTCTGGCCGTTGCTTGGCGCAGGTCAATGCCTTCCTGCACTTTCCCGCTGCATGAAGCCTCCCAGGCACATGCACTGATGGAAAGCAGTCGTCACATTGGCAAGATAATGCTGGAGATCAATCCATGATTGCAGGTCGTCACAGTGGTAGGAATGTGCTCGTTTCTGGTGCTGCGAGCGGCATCGGTCCGGCGGTTGCGCAGCGCTATTGCGAAGAAGGCGCTACCGTCGCACTGCTCGACCTCAACCCTCAACCCTCAACCCTCAACCCTCAAGCGCTACAAGCTCAGGGCGAGAGATTGCGCGCCCAAGGCTTCGTGGTTACATGGCACGCTGTGGCCTCCCACTACAGTGCCACCCAAGGCAGCCATCATCGGGTTCACTCGACACCTGCCAGGAAAACTTGGGGCCTATGGCATTACGGCCAATGCCCTGGCCCCTAGGCGCATCGAAACACCCCTGCTGAAACCGTCACGTCGGCGGCCGATGAGACGCTTATCGCCAACACCCCACTGCCCAGGCTAGGCCAGCCCTGGGAGATAGCCGATGCGCCCGCTACCTGCGTGCTCCAGACAGCGCCTCATCACAGGCCAGGTACTCGATGTAGCTTACGTCGTCGTCAGGACAACTTGCAGGCGATTTTGTTTACAGTCTCCTCGTTTATAGTGCGAGAAACCATCCTCGCCCTAGCCATGCCTCTATTCCTGTTCGCCTAGATCACCGATGTCGTCGATGGTTTGATGAGTCGGCATCTGCGCAAATTCGAGGCACGTTGCGAGAGCAGCTTTATATACTATCCCGCGAAACGGACATTGCTGCCATTACTCGAAAGCTCATAGGCAGCCTATCTTTTTCTGCCCAGGCCACTCAAGTCAAACTGGGTGCTGATACCCTGCGTCGTTCTACTTGTTCTCATGATCACTATCATCGCCGCGACTTTCAAGAACCACCTAAGACGTCAAAGAGCTCCTTTCTCTCAGATACTCCATAGAAGATGGACTTAGCCTGACCGACGAAGGCGAGCGCGATCTCGTAAGGGAGAGGTTCCAAAAAGCCGACTATACTCGCGACTGAATTGTGACTGACTCTCATAACCTACTTGAGAGGCTACTGTTGCAATATCGGTTGACTGACTGAGCACTAACCTTCGAGCCTCGTGCAATCGCAGTTGTTTCTGATACTGGAGCGGACTCATAGAAGTAACAGCTTTAAAACGATGATGGAGAGTCGAAACCCCGAGATTTACATATTTTGCTAATTCATCGATCCGCATAGGTTCAGCAAAATTATTATTTAGCCATTCGATTGCTCGCGTTACTCTATATGATTGACTGTCGACCACTGCAATTTCGTAGAGCCTCTGGCCTTGCTGACCTCGCAGCAATCGATAAAATATTTCTCGCAAGGCCATAGGTGCGAGCTGAGAGATATCTTCGGGGCTATCAAGCAAGCTCAGCAAGCGAAACAAAGCATCCAGCAACGGGCCATCAGTACTTCCAAGATACAGCCCTCTTACATCGCCATTACTAGGGACACCGACAGGACTACTATCAGCAATCAATTGACTAATCTGAGCAGGATCAATGTCTAAAAGCGCACCTAAATAGGGCACATCCGGGGATGCCTCAATAACTTTACCCGCGAGCGGAAGAGTAACAGAAATCACCAAATAGTTCAGAGGATCATATACATACCGCTCGCCAAATAGACGAACCTCCTTTCGACCTTGCACCACCAAGCACAGTGTAGGCTTATAAACACTATACAGCGTATCCGTAGGTGTATCGTTTCGAACTAAATTGAGACCCTCAATAGCGGTTTGGTATATTCCGGAACCTGTCGTAAAACGGCGAATAATCGACGAAATTACCGCCCGCTTAAATGAAAGCGGATCGTCAAAGGTTGGGAAGAGTTGCGGACTTGATTCTGACATGTCGAGGCCCCTGAACATCGTCTAATCCTGAGAATAGCGCAAACAGGGACGCGTAAGATACCCCACTAGCTCGGTATGACAAAAGGCCCGGCAAAGCCGGGCCGAGAATTAGTGAAACTATCTTACGACCGTTTAGCTCGTGCTTTCAGTTGATCGGAACCACCTTCAGCTACGCGCTGGAAGCCTGGGGTGCGATCGGAACCACCTTCAGCTACACGCTGGAAACCTAGAGTGCGATCGGAACCACCTTCAGCTACACGCTGGAAACCTGGGGTACGATCGGAACCACCTTCAGCTACACGCTGGGAACCTGGGGTGCGATCGGAACCACCTTCAGCTACACGCTGGGAACCTGGGGTGCGATCGGAACCACCTTCAGCTACACGCTGGGAACCTGGGGTGCGATCGGAACCACCTTCAGCTACACGCTGGAAACCTGGAGTGCGATCGGAACCACCTTCAGCTACTCGCTGGAAACCTGGAGTGCGATCGGAACCACCTTCAGCTACACGCTGGAAGCCTGGGGTACGATCGGAACCACCTTCAGCTACACGCTGGAAGCCTGGGGTACGATCGGAACCACCTTCAGCTACACGCTGGAAGCCTGGGGTACGATCGGAACCACCTTCAGCTACACGCTGGAAACCTGGAGTGCGATCAGAACCGTTTTTCGAGATGGGGGTGATCACAACGCCACTACCCGACTCGCTAATCAGAGTCTGTTCTTTTTGGCTGTAGGCCGCAAAGGTGTTCGCACTGAATGCAACGATAGCGACGCTGATAACTACTGATTTGATGGATTTCATGGCGGCAACTCCAGAGACTATGTGAGTTGTGGGTGCCGCAGCTACGATGTGCTGCCGACCCCGCAGAAGGACCTCCTTGCTGCATGGGGTTAGATTAATTTTTCGTATGAGAAAGCGTTACATGATACGTGCCGCCTTTTTGCCTATTCCTCTCGCAGTATCGAATCCCGCCCCTCACCGCTTACAAGCTGCCGGTCTTTCTCATGCTATCCAGGAGCAAAAGCTCGAATCTAGACGACCAGAACATGGACTCGTGGGAGTCGCCTCCAGTCCTATATCGACCAAACCGTCGTTTCACTATCGAGTTTCGCCCAGTGTGATTACTAACAAGTTGCGGGCGCAGTCGGTCGGCGGCACAGTGTGCCTACCGTGCATCGGAAGCTATTCCTACCCGACTGCAGCTGAAGTCGGTGAAGTCAGGGGACATTATCGTAGTCGACATCAAAGCTCTCGAAAGTAGCAAGTCGCTGGGCTAGTTAGGATTGTTGCCCAGGCGCCGGCATCGAACGTCGAAACAAAGCAGGGGTTAGCACCTGTCGCGTAACCGTACGGCGAGCTCACCGTCCGAACTCCATCATTAAGGGCGATGCTATTCGCGTATTTTTAGGCGAACGCGATCACCCCCGATCGTAAAGATTTCCGTACGCCAACGAAGCTCTTATCCGAAACTGTTCAAAGCCTAGGTCGCTCAGGAATGCCTGCAACCTGGGCAACAGAGTCCAGAGTCGCCATCAGCCACGGCATCGTCATCCGTAAATGGATGCCGCTCTATCGAGACCAGCCCGCACCGACCTCGCTGCCAGCATTTGTCCCGCTGAAGGCTGTACCTAAACGGCCAGCCGAAGCGTCAGTGAAAATCGAGTTGCCCGTGGCTGGGGTGCCGAACGGATCAGCGACGGCCAAAACCCTCGATTACAGCCTGAAATGCTGGGTAGCGCTGAAGCGCTATCTGGACGACGCAGCTGTGCCCATCGACAACAACCAAGTTGAAAACCAGATACGGCCATGGGCGCTCGGACGCTCGAACTTGTTATTTGCCGAGTCGCTGCGCAGCGGTAAACGGGCGGCTGTAATCATGAGCCTGATCCAATCGGCGCGCATGAATGGGCATGATCCGTATGCCTATCTCAGAGATGTGCTGACGCGGCTGCCCACACAGCGGACCAGTGATATCGAGCAATTGCTACCGCATCAGTGGGTGCCAGCCACTGCTTCATAGGCAAAGCTGTGCGACCACATCTTCTGATGACATGACTTGGGCATATTCGGTGCCCAGTATGGCCAAGGTCAGCTCATAAACGGTAGAGGCGTCCCAAAACGTTCCATTTGGCCTGATGACGGGTACAGCAGTAGTCGCATCCGCAGGAAGAATGATTTCGTATCCAAGTGCCTTCCCCGCTCGGATAGTGGCATCCATGCTGTTATGAATCACAACGCCGGTCAGAACAATACGTTTTACGTGCATGCTTTTAAGGATGGCATCCAATCGGGTTTCTATGAATGCGCAGTTCTCATGCTTGATGATGACAGCCTCGCCCTCTACCGGGGCCACTTCTTTTTTGATTCCATTCCAGGGGCCATGAACGTGATAGCTGGAGGTGGGATTCTTTTCATCATGCTTCACATGAAGGACAGGCCAGCCATTTGATCGCCAGTGCCGCAGAAGGCGTTGGATTGCGGACAAATAACCAGGGTGGCTTTTACCATCCCAAATAGGTTGATCAATCGCATCCTGAACATCAAGGATAATCAGGGGAATGCGAGGTGTATCCTTCATATGGGGCCGTCTCCTTACGATGGACGTTTAGTGTGCTGCAACGCTCCCCCATCAACAAGCAGTGCAGTCTCGCTAGGGTATCGTTGCCGACACAATATCAGTGAAGAGGGGCTGCTACCGCGGAAGTGGATTCCGGCCTTGCTCGAGCAAGGTGTGTTGGCCGGACGCTTAGAGCATCAGTTAAAGGTGGCAGAGGATAGTCGATTAAAGTTCGATACTGGTAAGAAATGGCGATTCAACCAGACCCCGATTCATGCATGTTGCACCGCGAGGTGCAGCGTGAAGCGTTGACAGGGGTAACCGATGGGCCAGCCATTGAGCCGCGTAATTAGGAATTCGGGATGCCGATGCTGTTAAGCGAAGCAAAAGGTAATACGGAGCATGGCGTTATACGCCAGTCATGCTCTGATCCGGCGCGGTCGGAGCCCCTGCGCACGTCGGGAAGTCCTTTGCACAGAATCTGGGAGATCTCAGCGGTGCCCGGTGCGCAAGCCTCGGGCGGAGCAGGAAAGGCCAATAGCCGTAACCCTACTGCCCACGCCGCTGAGAAGTCGGATACGTTCGCAGTACCTGAGAAAACTTTGAACAAAGGGCCTGGCCCCGTGGAGATAGTGGAGGAAAGGATCGTAGCCAAGGGAAACACCTACAGGCCTCCCGCGCCCCAAACACAGAGCTGGATCAGTTGCGAGTCGAAGTAGACTTTGAGTATTAAAACTGTCGCGGGAGCATCGCTGTTTTCGCGGACTGCAGCCTCGTTGAGAGGAATCGCAAAACTGCCGCGACCACTTAAAATTCCGATCCGGACGGATGCGTTAGAGAATTAAAACTGTCTCATCCAGAAACGACGCGGCTTTCAAGCACGCTCAAATGGACCGGCGGCTGGTCGGCCGCCGGTCTCAGAGTCATCGACGAGGGATGAAGTTGGCAACGTGACCGATGGGATTGAACTGTCGACCGGGGTGTCACTTGGGAACAACATGGTTAACATGGGCCGATTCTCCGGCCAGGGGTGAGGGTCATGCCGGGATTGACTTATGACTATCCTGACTACGTATTTACAGGTGTTGATCCCATGTTGACGAATCCCGACGAAGAATCGCCCCGGCTTAGCCGGGGCTTACGCTTGCGCTCAGGTTTTGGATTGCGGGGGATTCTCTTCCTTATTGCCGCATTGGATCAGCAGCAGCAAAACTGTGGCTACCTGCAGAGGCTGCTTTTGCAGGTAGCCAGCGACCAACGCTCACCCCCTCTGGCACTGCGTTACGCTTTCGGGTGACAAATGTAATTACCGCTTCGCAGGAAGGTTTCATGCTTGTTCGGCGAATAGACTCCCTAGGTGACTTGCTCGTTGGCCCCTGTGATGCCCGCTTTTGACCTGGCTACCACCGCGACCGCCGACGTACATACTCCGTCAATCTGATTGGCGCTGTCCCCGCAAGCCCGCCGCTTGGCGGGCTTTTTTGTGGCTGCAGGAACGCCTTACAGGCTGTTCGGCTCGATGCCGATCTCCCGCAGCGACTTGACCAGCGACGGGTCGATAACGGCCTCTCCGGTGGTCGACGCGGCCTGATTGATGCCTACGGTGCGGTACTTGATCAGGTGGCCGGAGACCATCTGTTCGAGGATCTGCTTGGCCTTATCGCCGCCTGTCACGGTGTACGGGCTCATCAACTGCGACGTGGACTTCATCGCCTGTTCCTGGGCGTTGTTGACCAGTGCAGCCTGCTCGCCCTGCAGCCCAACGAGCGGGGCCAACGGGATAGACGGGGCCATGCTCACCGGCGTTTCCTGCGGAGAGATTGTCCACGCCTCGTTCTGGTCGATGCGCAGTTGGACGGTACCGACCGGCACCTTGAAGCGGCCACCGGACATGATGCCGACGTAGATCTCGCTGCCTTCCTTCCGGACTACCGGGTAGAAGTGCAGCGGCTGGGTGACGATCCAGTTCGGCGTGCCCAGATCGCCCGTAGTGACCATCATGGTGGTCTTATCGGTGAATTCGTCGGTTGTGGCCGTGGCCTTCCAGGTCTGCTGCTCGGAGGCGCATCCCGCGAGGGAGAGGGCTACGGCAAGGGCGGCGATATATTTCATTGGGTCTGTTCCCGGGCTTTAATATGACGAGCAGGTCGTGTAGCCGTAATTGGTGATGCAGTTGGTGTTGCGAGGGGTATAGACCGGCATCTGCGGTGCGACGCCTGGTGCTTGGCTCATTCTGGCCATTTCGTCCGCCGCGCTAGCCACCTGAGCACAAGCGATCTGGGCTTTCGATCGATCTGCGTCGGTGAGAACCATAGCATCCGCCTCAGCCGAGTAGCTTTGAACCATATTCCACAGCTTGCCCTGGTCATACAGGTACTGGGCTGGACGACGCTGCATCTGGAACGAGACAAAGCTGTTGTATTGGTCTGCGGTGATAAGTTGCTCGCGTTTGCACAGGCCTGCGGCTGAGACCAACTTAGAAATCGTCTGGTATTCCGATTCGGGCATCTGCGTCATGCAGCCGGTGAGTGCAAGAGAACTAGCAAGTGTTACAGCGATCCGTGTCATGTCGGCCTCTCTATTCCAAGGGAGGCGATTGTAGCAGGGTGCCACCATGTAGTCGGCGCCCCCCCCTGCTCTTTGGACTTACCCACGATACCGCCCGGGTTTTTGCCAGATGATGAGCACCAGGGTCATCGCGACGGAACCGACGAGCGACAAAGCCATTTTGTCCTCTAACAGATGGAACGACGCTCCACCCGCTTGCAGCAAAGCGAGCCAGATACCAATCACCGATCGACCCGCTGTACCCAAGCTCCGGCCTAGTTCTATGGCAACAGGATCGAAGATAACCCGACGTAGACGACAGATGTGTTGTACTCCCAGCACGAGGCCGCCGCTCCTGACGCGACCGAGGACATCTTGGAGATCAAGCGCCACATTGACGTCCAGTATCGGCTCCCGAATGGACGGTAGCTGTCACAAACCCAGTAGCGATGCTGTAGGTGAGTTGCTATGCAGTGTGATCCAAGCGGTTAAATCTATTTTTTGGTCTGTTAACGACAACAGTTTAAGGTTAAATCTAGTTAACAGGGGACGCTAATTGAGGAGGCCGGCAGTCCTTTGTCTTTCGCTTTGGACCGCTGTCGTCCTGTAGTCGTGAGAGAATTTAGTCTATCTACATGCATCGAGATAGGGCCAGCAGTTCAGTTAGCTTTGGCTAAGTTAATGAGAGGGTATGCCTGTATCTGCACGCGGTAAACGTGATTATGCAGTTTACGGGCTTTGGTATAAAGGCAGTGGATCTGCACCTTTCTGGCGAGCCTCCTCAAAGTTATGAAGTAAGGCTTTGGTCTCCTCTGATTGCTGGATGAGGTGATTACTGCGCAGTATCCTCCAGGCCAAGTTTGGGTGTGACATGTTCTGATCGAAGAACACCAATGGCTTCCCCGTCTCCAACGCTCCAAACTCGTCGAGCGTTCTGTAGGCCTGCATGTTCCAGCTAAGTTTCGTCAGTTCGTTAGCCACCCAGTTCGCTTCTATTGAGGTCGTGAAATCAGAGGTGGACCGCGACCACTCGCGTACAAGCTCAGCCGCGAACTCATCTGCTGCTTCTTCCCTAGCTTTAGCAAGAGCCGGCTCGGTGTTCAACTGCGAAAGACTGCCATTAGAGAACTCGGCACCTGTAGTATTTTTGCTCAGGTGGCCGACTTCATGAAGCAGCATAAACGTCAGCAGATGCTTTGATTCAAGCGTCATGCGCCCCGAACCTTTGGAGTGGGCGTTCAGCCATGCCTCGAATGCTGGTAGGTTTACGAAAACGCACGTGCAGTCTCGCGGGACCACCGCTGGCGTTGAGATAGCTCCAGCAGGCGACTTCACCAGGTAAACGGGTACTGACTGGGCATCGCCTTCATTCCACGTCCAGGAAGGAGTGAGTGTTGGACCATTAGCCTTGGTCATCAGGTTTGCAGACTTAATCGCAGATTCGAGAAGCGGCCGCTCAGCGTTGGTGTGCTGCAACCCGCGAAGGGCCACTGGATCATGATCTGCAGCTACCAACAGTATCGAATTACCAAGCATGCTGATCCCTGCGACAAACACGATAGCGTGAGATAAGCTTTTTCGGGTGTAGAAAGAGAGCAGTGTGCGTGAGCCATTCTGGTTTTTTAGTGTCAATTTCTCGATGTGCATGGTGCGGTCGCTCTAATCTCGGCACAGGTGACAAGGAGAGTAGGCATGGTGAGTCATACTGCATTGGTTGTTGCGGCCTTTTTGGTGTGTTGGCAACTGGCACACGCGGCAGAGGGAACGAAAGAAAGGCCAGAGCCCCCACCCGACACAGTGCCATCTCTTGAACAGGCGAACCCTCCAGTTTCATGCATCGGCTGCGACCAGCCATTCGATACAAGCACCCATAAGCAGGTGCTCGAGGGCTTGGCGAACAATCCTTACCTCGCCGAGCTACGCAAAGCCCTCTACCAGCAGGACATCATCCACCAGTTTGAATCCAAGGCACATTTTGACAACTGCGACTTTGATTCGGCGACTACTTACGTAACGAGCTTACTAGATGAGGCAAGCAGCTACGTCGAAAGAGCGCAGAAGGCCAAAGACGTGGGTGATCTGGCAAAAATGAAGGATGCTGCTGCCAGTGCGTTCTTTTCCATAGGACAAGCCCTGCATGCTGTGCAAGACTTCTATGCGCACACCAATTATGTCGAAATGCGGGCGCCGAAAGCCCGAAAGGTTACGGACATTGAAGTCATCGCTCCGTGGAAGCCTAAGGGGCGTGATCGTATTAAAGAGCTTCGCAAGGAAGGTCTCTACTCTGGATACGTTTTCTGGGGTGTGCCGCAGCTGTGTCCAGCTGACACAACGTCGCATGGCGATCTGGCGAAGGACACCGCTACCACTAAAAGCGGGGCGAAGAAACTTCCTAACCTTCAAAATATCAACCAGTACAAGGTGGCGGTGTTTTTGGCCAGGGAGGCTTCGTTGGGGCTTATGGAGGACGCCTTCAACAGGTGGCCGCTTTTGAAGCAACTCAATGGCAAGCATGTAGCGTTCGAGACGTTTGTAGACCGTCGTAGCATCGGCGAGACGCACTGAATATGGGCGTGAGTTGGAAGGTGCTCGTTGCCTGCGGACTGCTTTGCTCTCTCTCAGCCAACGCGCAGATGATTCCAGGTTGTCGGTTGGACAGTTCTTCGGCCGCATTGGTTGAACAGACCATTAACCGAGCTGCCCAGGCCTACCGGGAGCTCGGAAAGGCACTGCCTTTCGATACTGTCGTCGTGAACCCGCGGGCAGCGTTAATTGAGGGACGTACTCTAACTGCCTATATCGTTACCAATGCCAATTCAGATGGAATTGACGCTTATGGCTGTGCTACTCAAGCAGTCACGAAGGATGCCCCCTTAGACGAGCTGAGCGTACGTGGCGGCTGTCTGATTGTTGCTGCTGAGAGACTAGAGCTTCGTTGCTCTTCAAGTGCGGTGGCGCTGTTTGGAGATATCGGTGAAAAACTGGGTCGAGCCAATCCGGCGCTGCTGTATGTGCTCGCTCATGAGCTTGGCCATGTCTATCAACGGCAGGCTGGCGAGTACGAAGGTCGAGTCGCTCAACTCGAACTAGCTCAAGATCGCGAAGCCAAGCTTCAAGCACTGCAAGACTCATGCGACCCGGTCTCAACCAAAAGGGAGGAGGATGCTGATGCCTATGCCCTAGACGTAATGAAGCTACTGCTGCCAGAGCCGCCGTATCGGGAGCCGCTCTTCTCGCATCGTGGCTCGCTTCTGTGGAATGTTGATCAGCTCGTTCTGGCAGCCAACGCATGGCAGCAATCCTCGCTGGCGCAGGAATTCATTAGTCGCCCAGTGGTGCATGAGACCTTTGTGCCAACGGAGTTCCCTACGCCTGAGGCTACTGTCGAAGCGAAAGCCCGCAAGTTCGTTTGTGAAGTTATGACCGGGAAGTCTGGAACAATTTATCACCCTCTACAGTCAGCGACGCACCCTTCGCTCGATCAACGGATGGGACGTATTGCTGACGCAATGAGGCCAATCTCAGTCTCTTTGCCGAATGACACCAACAAGACTCAATTTGCGTCGGTCGCAAAGCTCCAAAGCGACCTAGGCCCAATCTTCAGCCAAATCTATCGGGAAACGGCGGTCTATATGGAGTCAATGCAGGCGGCTATTTGCACGGTGGTCAATTCGCCTGAACCCCCAGCCTGCGATTAGGAACGTGGGTTTCGAGTAGGCTATTCCTGCTTCAGTGCTTCCATCGTTTCGGGAGCGAGAGGACGTTCCAAGGCGACGTCATCTGCGGTGGAATTGCTGGTGCCCTCTAGCTCTACCCTGTCGCGACTCCTGTATCGATCCCTACTGATTTGGAACTACAAAAGACCCGGCAAAGCCGGGCCTAAATTTAGTGGAACGAGCCTACGACCGCTTAGCTTGTACATTCAGTCGATCGGAACCACCTTCAGCTATACGCTGGAAACCTGGGGTGCGATCGGAACCACCTTCAGCTACACGCTGGAAACCTGGGGTGCGATCGGAACCACCTTCAGCTACACGCTGGGAACCTGGGGTGCGATCGGAACCACCTTCAGCTACACGCTGGGAACCTGGGGTGCGATCGGAACCACCTTCAGCTACACGCTGGGAACCTGGGGTGCGATCGGAACCGTTTTCCGAAATGGGAGCGCTCACAACGCCACTACGCGACTGGCCAATCAGAGTCTGTTCTTTTTGGCTGTACGCCGCAAAGGTGTTCGCACTGAATGCCACGATAGCGACGCTGATAACTACTGATTTGATGGATTTCATGGCGGCAACTCCAGAGACTATGTGAGTTGTGGGTGCCGCAGCTACGATGTGCGCTGCTGACCCCGCAGAAGGACCTCCTTGCTGCATGGGGTTAGATTAATTTTTCGTATGAGGAAGCGTTACATGGTAAGTGCCGCCTTTTTGCCTAATCCTCTCGCAGTATCGAATCCCGCCCCTCACCGTTTACAAGCTGCCGGTCTTTCTCATGCTATCCAGGAGCAAAAGCTCGAACCTAGGGACTATCCGAACATGGATTCGTGGAAAGCGCCTCCGGTTCGATATCGACCAAACCGTTGTTTCACTATCGAATTTCTTCCAGCGCGATTACTAGCTAGTCGCTGGGGCCAATCAGGATCGTTGCCCAGACGCCGTCACCGAGCCGAAACTATGTGCCACTGCGCACGGTGGTGCGCTTGCCCGGAGTATGCCGCAGGGTAAGTTCTCTGGACTAAGCAAACTCCTGTCGACCCATCACGTGTTCATCAAGGGACTAGCGGCTTGGCGGCTGGATGATTATTAGGTGACGGCGGTGAAGATCGTCTACTGCGGACCGGCCAAGGCCGGGTTGGACCCGCGCCATCTAATCACGCTGTACGCGCTACCTTCCTGCACAAGTAACAGAACCGCACGGCATGCCCGAGGACACCTCCTTCGTCCACCTCATCACCTGCGGAGGCGACCTGAAGCACGTTCTACTACTTCCAGCACTGAAGGCCGTCGTTCATTAGAGCTATGGCTTGCTGAAATGACTGGTACCTGCGGTTCTGCTGAAGATCGTGATGATCATCGGTATGTCCTGGATGGCTGCGCCAGATGCTCAATGTCCCAAAAGTCCCGAAAACACTGCCCTCAGTCCGGAACAGGCCAAGGCCTGCGGTAACGCGGGCGACACGCAGCGTCGCACCGTGACCACTATGATTGGCCAGCTCAAGGAAATACGCAGCAAGATGCTGTCGCTGAAGAGTCGCAACGAGACGTTGAAAAACGAAGTCAGCCTTTCCCTCAAACCGGCGAAAGGCGCGAGATTAATCTAGAAGTGCTCGCGGGCGGCCAAAGCCAAGGACGGCTCTATCTTCACTTCCTCCGGATGACGGCTGAAAGCCTCATAAACTAAGCCATTCGTCTCAAGCTCTTGCCTTCAGAATGTAGCCCCTTGAATAGGGGGGTGGGGTATGCCATTCTCTGCGCCACTTATATAGGTAGGGGGGTATACGATGAGCCATCTTGCAGCCGAGAAAGGGGCGCTGCTCAAACGCGTCAAACGTATTGCCGGGCAGGTTCAAGCAATCGAAAAAGCACTGGTGGATGAGGCGGACTGCGCAGCAACACTTTTTCTCGTGGCTTCGGCCCGAGGCGCGATGAACGGACTCCTGGACGAGATAATCAAGGACCATGCCTGGGCTCATGTGGCAGCCCCTTCCCTTACTGATGAAGAGCGCAGCAAGGGAATGGAAGAACTCCTAGAAGCGATTCAGCGGTATTCGAAATGATCTCGGACATCCAACCAATGAGCACCTCAACATTACCCCACGATCATGTTTTTCTCGGTGCCTCTCATGAAGAGAATGCCAAGCGCACGCTTGGGGTGGTCTTACTGACCGTTGTGATGATGGTGGGTGAGATTGCCGCTGGCTACATCACTGGATCGATGGCGCTGCTTGCTGATGGTTTCCATATGGCCACGCACGCTGGTGCGCTCGGTATAGCGGCAGCCGCGTATGCTTACGCAAAACGCCACGCCAATAACGCCCAGTTCAGCTTCGGAACCGGCAAAGTCGGTGACCTTGGTGGATTTGCTTCGGCGCTCATCTTGGGCCTGGTTGCCCTGGCAGTCGGTGCCGAGTCAGTCGTCCGTCTGTTTCAACCCAATGATGTCCAGTTCGGCATGGCTATCGGCATCGCGGTAATTGGCTTGCTGGTGAACATCGTAAGCGCACTGCTGTTGGGGCACGGGCACGGGCACGACCATGATCACGGACATAACCATCCTCACGATCACGCTCCTGGGCACAGCAGCGGGGATAACAATCTGCGGTCGGCCTATGTACACGTCCTTGCCGATGCCCTGACCTCGGTGCTGGCAATCGTGGCATTGTTGGCGGGCAAATACCTTGGGTGGGGCTGGTTCGACCCTGTGATGGGTATTGTGGGGGCTATGGTTATTGGGCGTTGGTCATGGAATCTAATGAAAGTGACTTCCGGCGTCCTCCTGGACAAAACCGATGACCACATAGTGCAGGAAATCCGCGACTTCCTTGAACAACCGGGTGATGTCCAGATCTGCGACCTGCATGTTTGGCGCGTAGGACCCGACGCTTACGCGGTTATCGTCAGCGTCGTTGGTGGAGTAACCAATGTTGCAACTATTCGTGAACGGTTGCTACCGGTTCATGAAATACGGCATCTGACGGTGGAGATCCACCAAGCCTAATGAATGGGGTGCAGGTCGCAATTGCGGCGTACACCCCATGCTTCACTGCCTCACTCCCAGCTAACTCCTCAATGACTTCGTAGATCGATCCCCCCTTTATTCCACTCTTTCGGTTGAAAAGCGATCTTTGCGTCAGTTGCGGCCCCTCCAATGGTTTTTTGATAGCGTTCGGCTCCTCCCCCCCCCCGATAGGCAAAAAGTCACGGCGAGTTTAACGTCTCAATGATAGAGAAAACCGATTGATGGTGCGCTCGCCAACACGCTCTAGCTCAGCTTAAAACAAACATCAGCAGTTCCGCGCCCTCATCAGAGAGCACCCTCGCCTAGCCAGCTAGACCTACGCAATGCGTTTTTCCAGGGGCCACGCGAATAAAAACGATAGCCACTCGCTCCCCTTTGAGCTGCCTCACTCTTTACGAACAATTTTTTCAATGACTAGGTGCGACGAACACTGCACAATCGTATGCTTTACTTGGCGGTTGCAGGAGCTGAGTGCAACACGGTCATTGAATTGAAGCTGGAGCATCATGCCGCATAGCCATGGCCTTCTGCATCACCTCGCCCATAACTTCGATTGGGCATTTGAAGTCGAAGCGCTTAC
>NZ_JACMYF010000002.1:0-746927 GCF_015351605.1 Pseudomonas sp. p50(2008) | reverse complement strand
CTTCCAGAATGGCTTCGACCGTTTCAGCATCGACAGTTTCGGCCAGTGCAGGCAACTCGGCCCAGAGTTTGGCGACCTCGAATACTTCATTGAGGACGAAGCGCATATCGCGCAGGGGCGCTTTGTAGTCAGCCATGGCAAACCTCGCAGGATCTTTACAGTTGATTCACATGAATGGTGTCTTTGTTGAGCTCGAGTGTAACCCAACAACTTTTACGACACATAGGGTCATGCTGTGACCACTGCGTATTTTACAGTCACAAAATTGCAATATGGAGATCAAGACAATCCTGTGGCGAGCGAGCTCGCCACAGAGAAAAAGTCAGAGCGCAAACAACTCCGCCGGCAACTTCATCAGACAATCACTGCCGGCCTCGATCGCCGCCCGATGAGCGGCAGTGCGTGGTAGCAATCGCTTGAAGTAAAACTCGCTGGTGGCCAGTTTGCCCCGGCAATAATCGGCATCGCCGCTACCGTCGTCGATCTGGGCCTGCGCCACCAGCGCCATGCGCAGCCACAAATAGCCGAGGATGATGTAGCCGCTGTACATCAAGTAGTCCACTGACGCGGCGCCGACTTCATCCGCATTCTTCATCGCCGCCATGCCCACCTGGGTCGTCACCTCACCCCACTGCCGATTCAAATCGTTGAGCTGCGCGACGTAGGGCGCGAGTTGCGGATGCGCGGCGTTTGCTGCGCAGAACTTATGGACGATTTTAGTGAAGCCCCGCAGCAATTTGCCCTGGCTGCCGAGCACTTTGCGTCCCAACAGATCCAGCGCCTGAATACCATTGGTGCCTTCGTAGATGGGGGCGATCCGACAGTCGCGAACCAATTGCTCCATGCCCCACTCACGGATGAAACCGTGGCCGCCAAACACCTGCATCCCGTGGTTGGTCACTTCCAGCCCTGTATCGGTCATGAAGGCTTTGCAGATGGGTGTCAGGAACGCCAATAAATCTTCAGCCTCCTGACGCGCCGTTTCATCGGGACTCAGATGTGCAGTGTCCAGCAACTGTGCAGTGAAGTAAGTCAGCGCCCTGTTGCCTTCGTTGAAGGCCTTCATGGTCAGCAACATCCGACGCACGTCGGGATGAACAATGATGGGGTCAGCAGGCTTCTCCGGTGCTTTCGCGCCGGTCAACGAACGCATTTGCAAGCGATCGTTGGCGTACTTGATCGCCCCCTGAAAGCTCGCCTCGCCCAAGCACAACCCCTGCATACCGGTGCCAAGACGAGCGTGGTTCATCATGGTGAACATGCAGTTCAGGCCCTTGTTCGGCTCACCGATCAAGTAGCCCTTGGCATCGTCGAAGTTCAACACGCAGGTGGCCGAGGCCTTGATGCCCATTTTGTGTTCGATAGAGCCACAGGAAACGCCGTTGCGCTCCCCCGCCTCACCGTCTCCATCGGGCAGGAACTTAGGAACGATAAACAGCGAAATCCCCTTGGTCCCTGCCGGCGCATCCGGCAGCTTCGCCAACACCAGGTGAATGATGTTGTCACTCATATCGTGCTCGCCGGCGGAGATGAAAATCTTGCTGCCGGAGATCGCATAGCTGCCATCGGCCGTTGGTACAGCGCGGGTCTTGATGATGCCCAGGTCGGTACCGCAATGGGCTTCGGTCAGGCACATGGTGCCCGTCCACTGCCCGGCGGTGAGTTTGCTTAGATAAGTGAGTTTCTGTTCTTCGGTGCCGTGGGCATGAATGGCCGACATGGCACCGTGGGTCAACCCCGGATACATACCCCAGGACGTGTTGCTGGAGCCGACCATTTCGCTGATCACCAGCCCCAGGGAGCTGGGCAATCCCTGGCCGCCATAAGCAGGATCCGCTGCCAGACCGTGCCAGCCGCCTTCAACGTATTGGGCGAAGGCTTGCTTGAAACCTGCTGGCGTTGTCACCACGCCATTGTCGAAATGGCAGCCTTCTTCGTCGCCGCTGCGATTGAGCGGCGCGAGCACGTTCTCGCAGAATTTCGCGCCTTCTTCGAGGATCGCCGCCACCATGTCCGGGCTGGCGTCAGTGGCGCCCAGAGCCGCGTAGTTGCTGTGGAAATCAAAGACGTGGTCGATCAGGAAGCGCATGTCGCGCAGGGGAGCTTTGTACTCGGGCATGGCATTTTCTCCGTCAGCAGATCACTCAAACCTACTGCCGCCAACCACGCCCTACAATCACAGTCCAGACGCTGAATGCGCCATCATCACTCAATCCGTAGCGGCGTCCATACGCACGGCGCCACGGCGATTCTGACCATACGCCACCACGCAGTTACGTCCGGCCCCCTTGGCGCTGTAGAGCGCTTCGTCCGCGGACTTGAGCACTTGTTCCGGGGTGCGCTGCTCCAGTCGATCCGCAACGCCAATGCTGACCGTGACCGACACACTTGAAGCACTCGAACCGGCCCGGCGCTGTCGTCCTTGCTGATCGTCCTGAGGACGGTTGTCCTGGTTGCGCAAATGAATGTTGTACGTCGCGATGGATGCGCGGATGACTTCCAGGTGCGGCAGGCACTCCTCAAGGGTCTTGCCGGCGAACACCAGTGCAAATTCCTCACCGCCATAGCGATACGCCCTGCCGCCCCCGCCGATTTTCGACAGCTTGCTGGCGACCAGCCGCAGCACCTGATCGCCCACATCGTGGCCATGGGTGTCGTTGAATTTCTTGAAGTGATCGACGTCGCTCATCGCCAACACGTAATTGCGTCCCAGGCGCTGCATGCGTTCATTCAACGCGCGGCGACCCGGCAACCCCGTGAGTTCGTCGCGGAAGGCCATTTGGTAGGCTTCATGAGCCACCGCCGCCGCAATCATCAACATCACCTGGCTGCACATGATGTTCAGCGTGAACGGCAGGATGAACGTCTTCGGCAACATCCAGAACAACCCCAGCAAGCCCACAAGCTGTGCGGCGTGCAAGGGTCTCGGCTTGCGCCAGTACTGCCAGCTCAAGAGCACGAACATGGCGATGAATACGGGATAAGAGAGCTGGATCAGACTCATCCAGGCGCCATGCAGCGCGGGCCAGCGGATTTCAGCCAGCCACATCAACAGCGCCTGTGGGTAACTCTGCTCCAGCCCCAACGCCACGCTGCCGACGGCCAGCAACACGGCGAAGCGCGCCACCATGTCCTGGAACAGATGGGTGCGTTCCTGCCAGGCTGCGAACACACCGAACATCAGAGGGAGTAGCAGGCACACCAGATGAAAAATCACCGCGGCGTCATCACGTACCTTGCCGTTGTCGCGGTAATAGTCGGTCTGCGCGTCCAGCAAGTAGTAGGCGATGTACACCGTGACCATCAGGAACAATTCGCGCTGGCGGCGATAAACCGCGCAGTAGGCCCCGCCCAGCAACAGCACCAGCGTTGGCAATACGTTGAACAGCGAGGTGAAGAAGACATTGAGGTCTTTAACGTAGGCAGCCGCGAGCCCTGCCAGCAAAAGCACCAACGACGGCAAAAAATGACTGAAACGTACAGCGGAAGAACGCGGCAAGGGTAAAAGCTCCGACCGTCACATCGATTGATGGCATTGTGCCCTCTCCTTGTAACGGCAGATGCCGGGACTTTCTGAGTGATTTAGTACGGTTTTTTTAGACGGCATGTTTCAACCAGTGGCCAGGCGCGCATGCGGAGCGCAATCGCTGCCAACCTCCATGTCCCGGAAAGCGCCTTGCCCGGCAGATCGCGGCACCGCGATAAAAAACGTGGTCAGTCAGCAGATCGACTTTTCGACCGCCCTCGGTTTTTTGCGACTGCAGCGTCGGAACGTTACCGGCAAAAAAAAACCGCCGCTCCCGAAGGAGCAGCGGTTTTTTGAACGACTGCGTTAAGGCTTAGTAGCCCAGCGCGAAGTTCTCTTCTTTCATGTCCATCAGGTTGTTAGCGCCCGACAGCATGGTTGCCACGTGAGTGCGGGTACGCGGCAGGATGCGCTGGAAGTAGAAGCGCGCAGTCTGCAGCTTGGCGGTGTAGAACGCCTCTTCGGTGGTGCCGGCAGCCAGTTTCTCAGCAGCCAGACGCGCCATGTCAGCCCAGAAGTAGGCCAGGCAGGCGTAACCGGAGTACATCAGATAATCCACGGACGCCGCGCCGACTTCTTCGCGGTCTTTCATGGCCGCCATACCGACCTTCATGGTCAGCTCGCCCCATTCTTTGTTCAGCGCAGCCAACGGCTCGACGAACTCTTTGACCGCTTCGTTGCCTTCGTTGGTCTGGCAGAACTTGTGGACGATCTTGGTGAAGCTTTTCAGCGCTTCGCCTTGGGTCATCAACACTTTACGGCCCAGCAGGTCGAGTGCCTGGATACCGGTGGTGCCTTCGTACAGCATCGAAATGCGGCTGTCGCGAACGTTCTGCTCCATGCCCCATTCAGCGATGAAACCGTGGCCGCCGTAGATTTGTACGCCATGGTTGGCGGACTCGAATCCGACTTCGGTCATGAAGGCTTTAGCGATTGGCGTCATGAAGGCCAGCAGTGCGTCAGCTTTCTTCTTCTCTTCTTCGTCCACGCCGTACTTGACCACGTCGACTTGCTTGGCG
Organism: Pseudomonas sp. p50(2008); assembly: GCF_015351605.1. Lineage (NCBI taxonomy): Bacteria > Pseudomonadati > Pseudomonadota > Gammaproteobacteria > Pseudomonadales > Pseudomonadaceae > Pseudomonas > Pseudomonas sp. p50(2008). The sequence continues at coordinate 742,382 of NZ_JACMYF010000002.1, read as the reverse complement.
GTGAAGTAAACCATCGCGCGGTTGCCTTCGGCGAACGCCTTCATGGTCAACAGCATGCGACGTACGTCAGGGTGAACGATGATCGGGTCAGCGGCTTTTTCCGGCGCTTTCGGGCCAGTCAGGGAACGCATCTGCAGACGATCACGAGCGTATTTCAAGCCGCCCTGGAAGCCGATTTCGGCGTGCGCCAGACCTTGCAACGCGGTGCCCAGGCGAGCGGTGTTCATAAAGGTGAACATGCAGTTCAGGCCTTTGTTCGCCGGGCCGATCAGGAAACCGGTGGCCGCGTCGAAGTTCATTACGCAGGTGGCGTTACCGTGGATGCCCATCTTGTGTTCCAGGGAACCACAGGTCACGGCGTTGCGAGCGCCGATCGAACCGTCAGCGTTCGGCATGAACTTGGGAACGATAAACAGCGAGATGCCTTTGGTGCCAGCCGGTGCATCCGGCAGACGTGCCAGCACGATGTGGACGATGTTGTCGGCCATGTCGTGTTCGCCGGCCGAGATGAAGATCTTGGTGCCGGAGACTTTGTAGGAACCGTCAGCCTGAGGTTCAGCCTTGGTACGCAGCATGCCCAGGTCGGTGCCGCAATGCGGTTCGGTCAGGCACATGGTGCCGGTCCATTCGCCGGAAACCAGCTTGGTCAGGTAAGCCTCTTGCTGCTCAGGCGTGCCGTGCTCGCTGATGGTGTTCATCGCACCGTGGGACAGGCCTGGGTACATGCCCCACGACCAGTTGGCTTCACCAACCATTTCGCTGACGGCCAGACCGAGCGATTCCGGAAGGCCTTGGCCGCCGTGCTCGATGTCGTGAGCCAGACTTGGCCAGCCGCCTTCAACGAATTGCTTATAGGCCTCTTTGAAGCCAGTCGGGGTTTTAACGCCGGACTCGCTCCAGGTGCAGCCTTCGGTGTCACCCACGCGGTTCAGCGGAGCCAGTACCTGCTCACAAAACTTGGCGCCTTCCTCGAGAATGGCGTCAACCATGTCCGGAGTTGCGTCCGCACAAGCCGGAAGGCTCTGATAGTGCGCTTCGTAGCCGAGCAGTTCGTCACGAACGAAGCGAATATCACGCAAGGGGGCCTTGTAGTCAGGCATAGCGATAAACCTCTGCTGATGTAACCGGGAATGAACGACCGTAATGATTTGTTGTGACGGTCAAACAGTTGTTTGAAACATACGTTTACGACCAAATCTTGTCAAGCGTCGATCTTTTGCCGTTCGTCATCACGGCTTTTGCATTGCGCACGCGCAGCCGTGTACGGCGGTTGATGGAGCAACGGACGCTAGAGAAAAGATTAGTTGAGCGAGAAGGACTTACGCAGAAAAACGCCGCGAACAAGCGCGGCGTCGAGGGTGCGGATACAGCGAAAGAATCAGGCGTAAGTGTCGATCAACGTGCCGAGCATTTCATCGGAAGCCTTGGCCACCTTTGCCCCCAGTTCGAGTTGCAGCTTGCCTTGAGCCATCTCCACAGCGTCGCTGGCCAGGTCCGATTGCTGAGCGCGGTCAACGCCACGCAAACGATCGACCTGAACGTCGGACGACTGGCTGACCACCGAACGGTCGACGGTGGCGCTGGCGATTTGCCCGGCAGCTTGGTCGACGCGACTCTGCCCAGCCTGAACAGTGCTCAGACCGGCATAAAAAGCGGTGTTTCCTGAGATTTCCATGGGAGAACTCGTCCTTGGGAAGGATCAACAACTGGCATTGAAGCAGACACACGGGTAAAAGGCCCGACAAAAACTCTAATGGCACAGTGCCTTGTCATAGCCAAAACCTAGTCCAGCAGATCCAGCTGTAAATGCTCGGCCACCGCTTCTGCAGTCACCAACTTGAGCTTGGGCACTCGACCCAGGCACGGCGCAGGGATTCGTTCGGCCAGGGTCGCCAGGTTTTCTTCCAGGCGCGACGTCTTGGAATCGATGATATTGGCCACCCACCCCGCCAGTTGCAGACCGTCCCGCGCAATGGCTTCAGCCGTCAGCAGCGCATGGTTGATGCAACCCAACCGCACGCCGACGACCAGAATCACCGGCAGGCCCAGCGCGATGGCCAGGTCCGACAGGTTGTCCTGATCCGCCAGCGGCACACGCCAACCGCCAGCGCCCTCTATCAGGGTAAAGTCCGCCTGCATGTCCAGAATCTGCCGCATCGGCACCAACAAGGACTGCACGGTCAACGCCACGCCAGCTTCCCTGGCGGCCAAATGCGGTGCGATCGCCGGTTCGAACGCGACCGGATTGACTTGCACGTAGGTCATTGGCAGCGAGCATTCCGCCAGCAACGCCAGTGCATCCGAATTGCGCAAACCCTTGGGCGTCACGTCGCAGCCGGACGCCACCGGTTTGCCTGCTGCGGTGCTCATGCCTGCCGAGCGCGCGGCGTGAAGTAAACCGGCGGCAACGGTGGTCTTGCCGACATCGGTGTCCGTACCGGTGATGAAATAGGCTGCACTCATAAGGGTTTCTCCAGAACGGCGTAGACCACTTGATAAGTCGCGGGCAGACCTTCGGCCTGACGAAATTGCTCGTAAGCCTCGATCAAACCGAGGATTCGCGCCCGACCGGTCAAACCACCCGGCCGACCGGGGTTCAGGTTGTGCGCACCCAATGCCTTGAGCTCATGGGTCAGGCTGCGCACGTCCGGGTAATGCAGCACATGCGGACGAACTTGCAGACTCCCTATCCTCAGTCCGCTGTCAGCGCACAATTGCTGATAAACCTCGAACTCACGGAAACGGTTGACGTGCACCCTGCCATCCACCTGCCGCCAACTGTCGCGCAACTCGAACAACGTACCCACGCACAGACTAGCAAACGCGAAAATCCCCCCCGGTTTCAACACCCGATGGGCTTCACCGAGCACCGAAGCAAAATCCGCGCACCACTGCACCGCGAGGCTGGAGAAGATCAGGTCACAGGTTGAATCCTGCAGCGGCAACCGCTCTGCGTCCCCCGCGATGAAATGCGTGGCGCCACCCAAAGGCCGTGCGTGATTGAGCATGCCTTCGGCAATGTCCAGCGCCACCCCTTCACCTGCAGGAAACCGCCCGCCGAGCGCCCGGCTGAAATAGCCTGTGCCGCTGCCCAGGTCCAGCCAGCGATCAGGTGAAAAACCTTCGGGCAAGCGACTCAATAACTGGCTACCCACATCACGCTGCAACTCGGCAACGCTGTCATAGCTCGCCGCCGCGCGGGAAAAAGAGGCTGCCACCTGACGTTTGTCGGGCAAGCCCTGGGGAAGGTTGGGAAGAGAGAGATCAGTCATCACCGCACTCATGCAAAAAAGCCTGGATCGCCCCCGCCACACCGTGAGGGTCCTCCAGAAGAAACGCGTGACTGGCCTGTTCAATCAGACCAATTTCGACATCTGGCAGCAACGTCAGCAAATCGCTCGCCGCTTCGGCTGGAACCAGCGCGTCCATGCCCGCAAATAAATGCAATTGCGGGCCCCGAAACGCCTGCAACGCTGCGCGGGTATCCAGTTGTGCCAGCAGTTCCAGGCCGCTCATCAACACTGACGAAGCCGTATGCGGCGCGCCGCCCAGCATCAGCCTCGACAGCCCGCGTGAGTCCTCGGCGCCTTGAGCGCAGAGTAGCGAGAAGCGTTTCAAAGTCATTCGTGGGTCAGCGTTGCAACCCGCCAGAAACGCATCGAAGGTTTCACCGGGCATCGCACTGGGCCACTGCTCATGGGCTACAAACGAGGGGTTGCTCGCCAGGGTCAATAGACCGCAGCAGCGATCCCCTCGCCGCGCGGCCAACTCGGACGCGAGCATGCCGCCGAGGGACCAACCGCCGAGCCAGGCGTCCTGTGGCACAGATGAGTCGAGCTCATCCAGCCATTCTTCAAGATCACTGGACTCCAACTCTGGCAACGGCTCGATCTCGACCCGCAGGTGCTCATCCAGTCCCTGCAACGCGGCGGCCAAGGGCTCCAGCGGAGAAACCCCGAGGCCCCAGCCCGGCAGCAGAATCAGTCGATTACGCATGGCTTGGCTCCGGTCCCAGTAGTGCAAAACAATCGGCCAGTCCATTTAACAATAGCTGTACCTGCGCCTCGCTGTGCGCGGCACTCAGGGTCACCCGCAGTCGTGCGCTGCCAGCGGGCACGGTCGGTGGACGGATCGCGGTCACCATCAGTCCGCGCTCGCGGAGCAACTGTGACAGGCGAACCGCACGACCTGCGTCGCCGATCATGATCGGCTGGATCGGGGTAAAGCTGTCCATCAGTTCCAATCCAATCTGCTCGGCACCGTGGCGGAACTGGCGGATCAAGGTTTTCAGGTGGTCACGCCGCCAATGCTCAGTGCGCAAAAGCTCGAGGCTTTTCAGCGTCGCGCAGGCCAGGGCTGGTGGCTGGCTGGTGGTGTAGATGTAGGGGCGAGCGAACTGGATCAGGCTTTCGATCAGGTCTTCGCTGCCTGCCACAAAAGCCCCGGCCGTTCCGAAGGCCTTGCCCAGGGTGCCAACCAAGACCGGCACGTCGTCCTGGCTGAGGCCAAAATGTTCGACGATCCCGCCACCATGGGCGCCCAGCGGCCCAAAACCGTGGGCATCATCGACCATCAGCCACGCGCCTTTGGCCTTGGCTTCCCGCGCCAGCGCCGGCAAATCGGCGAGATCGCCGTCCATGCTGAAGACGCCATCGGTGACTACCAACGTGTTGCCGGTGGCTTTTTCGAGGCGTTTGGCCAGGCTCACGGCATCGTTGTGCAGGTAGCGGTTGAAACGTGCGCCAGATAACAGCCCGGCATCCAGCAAGGACGCGTGATTGAGCCGGTCTTCCAGCACCGTATCGCCCTGCCCCACCAACGCAGTAACCGCGCCGAGGTTGGCCATGTAACCCGTGGTGAAAAGCAGCGCACGGGGACGACCGGTCAAGTCGGCCAGCGCTTCTTCCAGTGCGTGATGCGGGCCGCTGTGGCCGATCACCAGGTGCGAAGCGCCGCCACCCACGCCCCAGCGCGAAGCGCCCGCGCGCCAGGCTTCGATGACCTGTGGGTGATTGGCCAGCCCCAGGTAATCGTTGTTACAGAACGCCAGCAAAGGCCGGCCATCGACCACCACTTCCGGGCCTTGAGGGCTTTCGAGCAATGGACGCTGGCGATAGAGGTTTTCGGCACGACGGGTAGCAAGGCGTGCGGCGAGATCGAAAGACATGCAGGCCTCGGGCGGTCAGATGGGATAGATCAAGGTGCACACAATCCCTGTGGGAGCGGGCTTGCCCGCGATGGCGGCATCACATTCAACAAAGATGTCGACTTGGCGATCGCTATCGCGGGCAAGCCCGCTCCCACAGTGTCTTGCGCGCCGACAAGGTTCAGCGTCGATTAAACAGCGGCGTTATAAAACTGCTCGCTGCTCTTCTGCTCAACCAGCGCCTGCTCGATCGCGGCCTGATGCACCTCGTCCGCGTGCTCTTCACGGGCTTCCGGCAAGATGCCCAGGCGCGAGAACAGTTGCATGTCCTTGTCGGCCTGAGGGTTGGCGGTGGTCAGCAGTTTGTCGCCGTAGAAAATCGAGTTGGCACCGGCGAAGAATGCCAGGGCTTGCATCTGCTCGTTCATCGCTTCGCGGCCAGCGGACAGGCGTACGTGGGATTGCGGCATCAGGATGCGCGCGACGGCCAGCATGCGAATGAAGTCGAACGGGTCGATATCTTCGGCGTTTTCAAGGGGAGTGCCGGCCACTTTTACCAGCATGTTGATCGGCACCGACTCCGGATGCTCCGGCAGGTTGGCCAGCTGGATCAGCAGGTTCGCACGGTCATCGAGGGATTCGCCCATGCCGAGAATGCCGCCCGAGCAGATTTTCATCCCCGAATCACGCACGTAGGCCAGGGTTTGCAGGCGCTCGCCGTAGGTGCGAGTGGTGATGATGCTGCCGTAGAACTCCGGCGAGGTGTCGAGGTTGTGGTTGTAGTAGTCGAGGCCGGCCTGGGCCAGCGCTTCGGTCTGGTCCTGATCGAGACGACCGAGGGTCATGCAGGTTTCCAGGCCCATGGATTTCACGCCTTTGACCATCTCCAGCACGTACGGCATGTCTTTGGCCGACGGGTGTTTCCACGCCGCGCCCATGCAGAAACGGGTCGAACCGATGGCCTTGGCGCGTGCGGCCTCCTCAAGGACCTTCTGCACTTCCATCAGCTTTTCTTTTTCCAGGCCGGTGTTGTAGTGACCGGACTGCGGACAATATTTGCAATCTTCCGGGCAGGCACCGGTTTTGATCGACAGCAACGTCGACACCTGGACCCGGTTTGCGTCGAAATGCGCACGGTGCACCGTCTGCGCCTGGAACAACAGGTCGTTGAATGGCTGAACGAAGAGTGCTTTGACTTCGGCCAAAGACCAGTCATGACGCAGGGTTGCAGTGGTGCTGGCGCTCATGGGCGTTTCCTTGTTTTATGCTTGGCGAGCGACTGGGGGAACGTAATACCCACAGGCGCGACACGGATGTTCGGCATATTTAAGGAAGAGCGATGAGCTGTCAACCATGTTACGACAGGCCGGTTTACATCTGGTTAAAAAACGAACAGTCGTGTTTACTCTGCAACGAAGCCTCCGAAGACAACGCGCCCATCTGTATGGCCTGCGAAACCGAGCTGCCGTGGCTGGGCGATCAATGTGAAACCTGCGCCCTGCCTTTACCGTTCGCGGGCATGACGTGCGGTCAATGCCTGAAGCAACCTCCCGCTTTCCAACGGGTTGCGACGCCATGGGCCTACAGTTTTCCCGTCGACACACTGATCACTCGCTTCAAACACAGCGCGAAGTGGCCGTTTGGCCGCCTGCTCGGCGAACTTCTCGTGCAATTCCTGCAACATCGCTTCGATGAAGACTTGTCGCGCCCGGATGCCCTGGTCCCTGTGCCGTTGTCCACAAAACGCCTGCGTCAGCGCGGCTTCAACCAGGCCTCCATGCTTGCACACTGGCTCAGCACCGGCCTCGGCATTCCCTGTGATGAGCGGCTGGTGCTGCGCACTCAGGACACCAGCGCGCAACAGGACCTGAAGGCCGATGCCCGTAAAAAGAACCTGCGCAACGCCTTCGCCTTGACGCAGGATGCCGCAATCAAGGGGCGCCACCTGGCCCTGGTCGACGACGTCTTGACCACCGGCGCCACGGCCCACGCCCTCGCTCGTTTGCTGATCGAGGCTGGCGCTGCACGGGTCGACGTCTACTGCCTGGCCCGCACTCCCAAACCCGGTGATGCTGGTTGATTTGAGTACATAGCCCCCTGTGTGCGAGCCTGCTCGCGATGGCGGCTGGTCAGTCAACATTGATGCGACCGACACACCGCAATCGCGAGCAGGCTCACTCCCACAGGATCACAGCCTGACTTGACTCCCGCACCGCAAGCCGCCAACGTCCTTTGCATCGCCACAACCCAAAGCGCCGAACCATGTCCATGCCGTCGTTATTGTCCCAGCACATTGTCCGCCGTCCGCAGCGCATCGCCCTGCTGCAGCACATCGCCGAACAAGGCTCGATCACCCGCGCCGCGAAAAGCGCGGGCCTGAGTTACAAGGCCGCCTGGGACGCCATTGACGAGCTGAACAACCTCGCGCAAAAGCCCTTGGTGGAACGCAGTGTCGGCGGCAAGGGCGGCGGTGGCGCGAAGTTGTCCAGCGAGGGCGAACGCGTGCTGCGCCTGTATCAAAAGCTGCAAGCCTTGCAGGCTCAGGTACTCGAAGCCGCTGAAGATGCGAGCGACCTGGACCTGCTCGGTCGCCTGATGCTCAGAACCAGCGCCCGTAATCAGTTGCACGGCAAAGTCGTCGCGATCGATGCTCAGGGACGTAACGACCGGATCCGGCTGGAACTGGCCGCCGGCTTGATCATTGATACGCAGATCACCCACGACAGCACCCTGCGCCTGGAGCTGGAAACCGGCACCGAAGTGGTGGCACTGATCAAGGCCGGATGGCTGGAGCTGCTCGCCATCGACCACCCGACAGCACCTGGAAACAACTGCCTGCAAGGCATCCTCGAAGAAATCCTCGACGCCGAAGATGGCCCCAGCGAAGTCCGAATCGGCCTGCCGAACGGCCAGACACTTTGCGCACTGGCCGAGCCATTTCACTTGCGCACGCTTGGCCTGACCCTCGGCGCACCCGTGCAAGTGCAATTCGCACCGTCGAATGTCCTTTTAGGAACGCCCCTGTAGTCATACGCCAGCCTTGTAGCAGCTGCCGCAGGCTGCGTTCGATTGCGCAGCGATCGCCATCAAGCCACCGAACATCCATACAGAATCGCAGTGGCAGGTTTTGCGATTGCTGCGCAATCGAACGCAGCCTGCGGCAGCTGCTACAGGATCACGCTTTGGCCACTGCAACAAAACCTTCATCGACCGTCTTTAAGGTGTCTGCAAAAACCAGCAGGGAGCCTGATGTGAGCCTATTAGAAGACAATCAATCCACCGACCTCGAAAAGATGGTCGGTCTCAGCCGTCGTGGCTTCATCAGCGCCGGCGCCCTCTGCGGCGCCGCCATGTTCATGGGCGGCAACCTGCTGAGTCGCAGCGTGCTGGCCGCGAGCGTCAGCGCCGGCACCAGCAAGCTTCTGGGTTTTGACAGCATTCCCGCCGCCACCAACGACGCCATCAGCCTGCCGCCAGGTTACAAATCCTCGGTGCTGATCAGTTGGGGCCAGCCTCTGCACAAAGATGGCCCGGCGTTCGACCCCAGTGGCAACGGCACAGCCCAGCAGCAGGAAGTCCAGTTCGGCGACAACAACGACGGCATGAGCCTGTTCGAGTTTCCCGGCGAACACGACCGGGCACTGATGGCGATCAACAACGAATACACCAACTACCGCTACCTCTATCCCCACGGCGGCATGCCGCAGTCGGCCGATGAAGTGCACAAGGCGCTGGCCTGCGAAGGCGTGTCGGTGATCGAAGTGCAGCGCAAGAACGGCCAGTGGCATTTCGTCCAGGGCTCGCGCTACAACCGACGCATTCATGGCAATGCACCGATCAGCCTGAGCGGTCCCGCTGCCGGCCATGCCCTGGTGAAAACCAGCGCCGACCCTCAAGGCAAAACCGTCCTCGGCACGTTTCAGAACTGCGCCAACGGAAAGACACCGTGGGGCACCTACCTGACCTGCGAGGAAAACTTCACCGACTGCTTTGGCAGCACCAACGCCGAGCAAACCTTCGATGCCGCGCAAAAGCGCTACGGCGTGGTGGCCACCAGCAAAGAAATCAACTGGCACCCCCACGATCCACGCTTCGACATGGCGAAGAATCCCAACGAACTAAACCGTCACGGCTGGGTGGTGGAGATCGACCCGTTCGATCCTCAGTCGACCCCGGTCAAACGCACGGCGCTGGGTCGTTTCAAACATGAGAACGCCGCACTGGCAGAAACCGCTGAAGGGCATGCCGTGGTGTACATGGGCGACGACGAGCGCGGCGAATTCATCTACAAATTTGTCAGCCGCGACAAGATCAACCACAAATCCCCTAAAGCCAACCGCGACCTGCTGGACCACGGCACCCTGTACGTGGCGCGCTTCGACGCGGGCGACGGTAATGTCGATCACCCGAAAGGCAAGGGTGAGTGGATCGAGCTGAGCCACGGCAAAAACGGCATCGATGCCAGCAGCGGCTTTGCCGATCAGGCCGAAGTACTGATCCACGCACGCCTCGCTGCCAGCGTCGTCAAAGCCACGCGCATGGACCGCCCGGAGTGGATTGTCGTCAGCCCCAATGACGGCCAGGTCTACTGCACCCTGACCAACAACGCCAAACGCGGCGAAGACGGTCAACCGGTGGGTGGGCCGAACCCTCGCGAGAAGAACGTCTACGGGCAAATCCTGCGCTGGCGTACCGACCGTGATGATCACGGCGCGAAAACTTTCAGCTGGGATTTGTTTGTGGTCGCCGGTAATCCGGGGGTTCACGCGGGCTCGCCGAAGGGTGGTTCCACGAACATTACGCCGCAGAACATGTTCAACAGTCCGGATGGTCTGGGGTTCGACAAGGCTGGCCGGTTGTGGATTCTGACCGACGGTGATTCGAGCAACGCCGGTGATTTTGCCGGCATGGGCAACAACCAAATGCTCTGTGCCGACCCGGTGACCGGCGAAATCCGCCGCTTCATGGTCGGGCCGATTGGCTGCGAGGTCACGGGGATCAGTTTCTCGCCGGACCAGAAAACCCTGTTCGTCGGGATTCAACATCCAGGGGAGAACGGTGGCTCGACGTTCCCTGAACACCTGCCGAACGGCAAACCCCGGTCTTCGGTGATGGCCATTTCCCGCGAAGATGGCGGCATCGTCGGCGCCTGATCGACTCTCTTCGCGGGCAAGTCTTGCTCCCACGGGATATGTGCCATGTTGAAATTGGCGCGTGACCCGTGGGAGCAAGGCTTTCCCGCGATAGCGTCAGCCCGGACAACCCACACCTCAACCCAACCCCTAAACACGCCCCGTCTGCGCTACCATGCTTGGCCGGACGCGGCAGCCTGCTGCGCGCAGGAGTCAGCATGGCCCACCCGTTTGCAACCCTCACCCCAGATCTCGTGCTCGATGCCGTCGAAAGCATCGGTTTTCTCAGCGACGCCCGCATTCTGGCGCTCAACAGCTACGAAAACCGCGTGTACCAAGTCGGCATCGAAGACTCCGAGCCGCTGATCGCCAAGTTCTACCGCCCTCAGCGCTGGACCAACGAAGCGATTCTCGAAGAACACCAGTTCACCTTCGAACTCGCCGAATGCGATGTACCCGTGGTCGCGCCGATGATCCACAACGGGGCCAGCCTGCACGAACACAATGGTTTCCGTTTCACCCTGTTCCCCCGTCGTGGTGGCCGCGCGCCGGAGCCGGGCAATCTCGATCAGCTCTATCGCCTGGGGCAACTGCTGGGTCGACTGCACGCTGTAGGCGCTACCAAACCGTTCGAACACCGCGAAGCACTGGGCGTGAAAAACTTCGGCCATGATTCGCTGAACACCTTGCTGGAAGGCAACTTCATACCCCGTAGCCTCCTGCCAGCCTACGAATCGGTTGCGCGCGACCTGCTCAAGCGCGTGGAGGAGGTCTACAAGGCCACGCCGCACCAGAACATCCGCATGCACGGCGATTGCCACCCCGGCAACATGATGTGCCGTGACGAGATGTTCCACATCGTGGACCTTGATGACTGCCGAATGGGCCCCGTCGTACAGGACATCTGGATGATGCTGGCGGGCGATCGCCAGGAATGTCTCGGACAGCTGTCGGAGCTGATGGATGGCTACAACGAATTCCACGACTTCGATCCACGGGAACTGGCGCTGATCGAACCGCTGCGAGCATTGCGTCTGATGCACTACAGCGCCTGGCTCGCCCGTCGCTGGGATGACCCGGCCTTCCCCCACAGCTTTCCGTGGTTCGGTACCGAGCGGTATTGGGGAGACCAGGTGCTGGCATTACGCGAGCAACTATCTGCGCTGAATGAAGAACCGCTGAAGCTGTTCTGACCAACACAAATCTAATTGTAGGAGTGAGCCTGCTCGCGATAGCGGTGGCTCAGTCACCGATGCGTTGAATAGGAAACCGCCATCGCGAGCAGGCTCACTCCCACAGGTTCTGTGTTCACCGCCCCAAACTATTCAGGCAGGACATCTGCGGACAAACCTCCTTACAATCCCCTCTTTGTTAGCTGCCTAAGCAAGGATTCTTCATGCAAGCCGCCAACCCGCGTCGCGGGTACATCCTGGGCCTGAGCGCCTACATCATCTGGGGACTTTTCCCGCTCTACTTCAAAGCCATCGCCAGCGTGCCAGCCGTGGAAATCATCATCCACCGGGTGCTCTGGTCCGCGCTGTTCGGCGCATTACTGCTGATGGTCTGGAAGCATCCAGGCTGGTGGCGCGAGCTGCGCGAGAACCCGCGTCGACTGGCAATCCTCGCGCTGAGCGGCACACTGATCGCGGCCAACTGGCTGACCTACGTCTGGTCGGTGAACAACGGGCGCATGCTGGAAGCCAGCCTGGGGTACTACATCAATCCGCTGGTTAACGTGCTGCTGGGGATGCTGATCCTCGGCGAACGGCTACGGCGCATGCAATGGCTGGCGGTGGGCCTGGCAGCAGTAGGCGTGGCACAGCAGGTCTGGCAAGTCGGCAGCTTGCCCTGGGTATCCCTGGTGCTGGCGCTGACCTTCGGCTTCTACGGCCTGATCCGCAAGCAAGCCCCGGTCAAAGCCCTGCCCGGCCTGGTGGTCGAGACCTGGATGCTGGTGCCGATTGCGGTGGCCTGGTTGCTGTTCAATCCCGCCGCGAGCAGCGCTCAAGCCGAGTTCTGGACCACATCGCAAGCCTGGTGGTTGGTGGCCGCAGGTCCGGTCACGTTGGTGCCATTGGTCTGTTTCAACGCCGCCGCACGGCATTTGCCCTACACGACGCTGGGATTTCTCCAATACCTGGCGCCGACGTTGGTGCTGCTGCAGGCCGTCTTGCTGTTCGACGAACACCTGTCGTCCAGCACGCTGGTGGCGTTCATCTTTATCTGGGCGGGGTTGGCGGTCTACAGCATTGATGCGTGGATAAGTCTTCGTCGCCGCCGCTGATCAAAAAACACACAAACCTCTACAGGCCACGAATCACGTGGCCTGCGACTATCTGCCCCAAGGTTATCCACAGCGTGATCCCCGGCGTTTGTGCGCAACTTGTTGAAACTGCTGGTTTTTTGATCAAGTCTTGAAGAAGCCCGGCCCGCGTGGGCTGGCGGGCTGTCTCTACAGGTTATCCACAGGCAGGTGCACGTTTAACTTGGATAACCTTTTTTGACTATTCCTTTCAGGGCTCGCTGCGCAACACCAATTCGACCATCAGATCGTCAGCCAGGGTTTCCAGGCGCGACTGCAATACATCCAAAGACAGCGTCAGGGGTACGGCCAGAATCGCTTCGGCGTGGAACAGCGGTTCGCTGCTCATCGGCGCCGGACGCACTTCGGTCACCAACCGCTCCAGATTGACGCCTTGCTCACTGAGCAACCGGGTGATGTCCCGCACAATGCCCGGACGATCATTACCGACCAACTCCATCGCGATGGGCTTCCAGGTGCAGGATTGTTCAATGCCGCTCTCGGCAATCAGCACGCGAATGCCATGGGCCGACAACGCCTGCAGGGCATCCACCAATTCATCGTAGGCCTCCGCTGGCACGCCCACCCGCAGAATCCCGGCAAACTGGCCGGCCATGCGCGACATACGGCTTTCCAGCCAGTTGCCGCCATGCTCGGCAATGCACTGGGCGATGCGCTCGACCTGCCCAGCCTTGTCCGGAGCGAAAACAGTGAGTACGAGGTGGTCCATGGCGCAGCCCTCTTTTGTTATAGAAAAGGAAGTATAGGCAAGGGCAGATTCTGCGCTGACAGGTCTGCCGCCATCGCGGGCAAGCCCACTCCCACAAGGATTGCGCAGGACCTGTGGGAGCGGGCTTGCCCGCGATTGAATGCAGCGATGAACAAACTGAAAAAACAAATCGTGTACAACTTCTGATATTTAACTGGAACAATCCGATGGTTTTTTGAGAACATCCCGTTCCCCGACGCGACCGCAATGCGTCATGGGGTCGCAGAACGACGTAATTAGTCTAATTTTCACAACCGCAATTCATCATGTAGTATGCCGCAGCGCGCACTACATAACGTTGGATCGATGTCTGCCAAGGCGCAGTCGCAACCCTGAAAGCCCCGTCAGCAAGGCCCCAAGCCGTTGATTGGACCAACTCCCAGCCGCCCGCAATGGCATGTACTGGTGAACGGGTTTGTGGTTTAAATGGCCAGAGGCTTCATTGTCATAATTGAAGAGCTGAAAAGCGAAATAGCTGAGCAGAGTGAGGCAAGCAATGACTGAACACGTTCAAGTCGGTGGCCTGCAGGTCGCCAAAGTCCTGTTCGACTTCGTTAACAACGAAGCCATTCCCGGTACCGGCCTCACCGCCGATAAGTTCTGGGCCGGTGCCGACAAGGTCATTCATGACCTGGCGCCGAAGAACAAAGCCCTACTCGCCAAACGCGATGATTTCCAGGCTCGTATCGATGGCTGGCACCAAGCCCGTGCCGGTCAACCCCATGATGCCGTGGCCTACAAAGCCTTCCTGCAAGACATCGGTTATCTGCTGCCAGAAGCGGCCGATTTCCAGGCAACGACGCAAAACGTCGATGACGAAATTGCCCGCATGGCCGGTCCACAGCTTGTGGTACCGGTGATGAATGCGCGTTTCGCCATCAACGCTTCGAACGCCCGCTGGGGTTCGCTGTACGACGCCCTCTACGGCACCGATGCCATCAGCGAAGCTGACGGCGCGGAAAAAGGCAAAGGCTACAACAAGGTTCGCGGTGACAAGGTCATTGCCTTCGCTCGCGCCTTCCTTGACGAAGCGGCACCATTGGCAGCCGGCACCCACGTCGATTCCACCGGCTACAAGATTGTCGATGGCAAGCTCGTGGTTGCCTTGAAAGGCGGCAGCAACACCGGCCTGCGCAACGATGCCCAACTGATCGGCTTCCACGGCGATGCTGCGGCACCGACCGCGGTCCTGTTGAAGCACAACGGTCTGCATTTTGAAATTCAGGTCGATGCCACCACCCCGGTTGGCCAGACCGATGCCGCCGGTGTCAAAGACATCCTGATGGAAGCCGCGCTGACCACCATCATGGACTGCGAAGACTCCGTCGCCGCCGTCGATGCTGACGACAAAGTGGTGATCTACCGCAACTGGCTCGGCCTGATGAAGGGCGACCTCTCGGAAGAAGTCACGAAGGGCGGCAAGACCTTCACCCGCACCATGAACGCCGACCGCACCTACACCGGTGTCGACGGCAGCGAATTGAGCCTGCACGGTCGCTCGCTGTTGTTCGTGCGCAACGTCGGTCACCTGATGACCATCGACGCGATCCTCGATAAAGAGGGCAACGAAGTGCCGGAAGGCATTCTCGATGGCCTGGTGACTTGCCTCGCGGCAATGCACAACCTCAACGGCAACACGTCGCGCAAAAACACCCGTACCGGCTCCGTCTACATCGTGAAGCCGAAGATGCACGGTCCTGAAGAAGCGGCTTTCACCAACGAGCTGTTCGGCCGTATCGAAGACGTGCTGGGCTTGCCGCGCAACACGCTGAAAGTCGGGATCATGGACGAGGAGCGCCGTACCACGGTCAACCTCAAGGCCTGCATCAAGGCTGCCGCCGAGCGCGTGGTGTTCATCAACACTGGCTTCCTCGACCGCACCGGCGACGAAATCCACACCTCCATGGAAGCCGGCCCGATGGTGCGCAAGGCCGACATGAAGGCTGAAAAATGGATCGGCGCCTACGAGAACTGGAACGTCGATATCGGCCTGAGCACCGGCCTGCAAGGTCGCGCCCAGATCGGTAAAGGCATGTGGGCAATGCCCGACCTGATGGCCGCGATGCTCGAACAGAAAATCGCTCACCCGATGGCCGGTGCCAACACCGCCTGGGTCCCATCGCCGACCGCTGCCGCGCTGCACGCGCTGCATTACCACAAGGTCGACGTGTTCGCCCGTCAAGCCGAACTGGCCAAGCGTGAGCGCGCTTCGGTGGACGACATCCTGACCATCCCGCTGGCCGTAAATCCGAGCTGGACCGCGGAACAGATCAAGAACGAACTGGACAACAACGCCCAGGGCATTCTCGGTTACGTGGTGCGCTGGATCGACCAGGGCGTCGGTTGTTCGAAAGTGCCGGACATCAATGACGTCGGCCTGATGGAAGACCGTGCAACGCTGCGTATTTCCAGCCAGCACATCGCCAACTGGCTGCGCCACGGTATCGTCACCGAAGAGCAAGTCATGGAAAGCCTCAAGCGCATGGCGCCCGTGGTTGACCGTCAAAACGCCAACGACTCGCTGTACCGTCCACTGGCACCGAACTTCGACAGCAACATTGCCTTCCAGGCAGCCGTCGAACTGGTGGTAGAAGGCACCAAGCAGCCAAACGGCTACACCGAGCCGGTGCTGCACCGTCGTCGTCGCGAGTTCAAGGCTGCCAATGGCCTGTAACTGAGCGCTGATGCCGGACAAAAAAAGGCCCTGATCGAAAGATCAGGGCCTTTTTGTTTGAGAATACGAACAATCGTGGCGAGGGGATTTATCCCCGATGGGTCGCGGAGCGGCCCCTATAATCCTTTCGGAACACTCGCATTCGCCAATTCACGACTGCTTCGCAGCCGAACGGGGTGGTGCGGCATTCCGATAAATCCCCTCGCCACAAAAGCCTTAAGCGCTAAGGCTCCATCCCCAACTCATGCTTCACCAACCCCAGCAACTTGCCGGTATCGATGGGCTTGAGCAAAAAATCCACCACGCTCAAATGCATCGCCGCGATAGCGTCTTTCACATCGGCATCGCCGGACACAATGATGATCGGCAACGCCGCCCTCACCGACTCACGCACCTGGCGAATCAGGTCCAGGCCATCGACATGCCCCATCCGCAGATCGGTAATCACCAGGCCAATCGAAGGCTTCTCGCTCAACATTTTGAGTGCGGTTTCACCACTGGCTGCCGTCATGCAACGAATGCCGTCCAATGCAAGGATCTCCGACAGCAACTCGCGTGCGTCTTTATCGTCGTCAACGATCAGCACTCGCTGCGGCGGCAGATCGGGTTCTAGCATGACGGCACTTAGCGCCTCGCGCTCGGCGTCACTCAAAATATCGTGGTCAGACATGGCTATCTCAAAAGTTTCAAAATCGTTCCTGGCCCAGTGGTGAGACATCGCCAGGAAGACGTTCAATGTGCACTTCGTCGGAAATATTTCCAATAGGGGAACGGTGGGATTTTTCCCACAGTTGCGTAGGGTTTCTCCGACATTTGCTCACACCATTTGCCTACCTAGACTTACGTCCAATGGGCACCCTGCGGATAGGGGTCGACCATGGCTGAGTCATCCGACAACAACAATTCAAAAAAAGACTGCGGTAATGGTTATGAGTAAAGCGGACGCCTTCACACAGGCAGGGAAAACCGCGGTGTTGCAGAACATCCAGGGCACTTTGCAATTCCTTCAGCGTTTCCCGCCGTTCAATCAGATGGAACATGCCCACCTGGCCTATCTGGTAGAGCAATGCCAGTTACGTTTCTATGGCCCTGGCGAAAGCATTATCAAGCCCGCCGATGGCGACGTTGAACATTTCTACATCGTCAAACAAGGCCGGGTCGTGGGTGAACGTCCCCACACCGCGAAGGGCGGAACCGAAACCACCTTTGAAATCACCACCGGCGAATGTTTCCCGCTCGCGGCGCTGCTGGGTGAACGAGCGACGCGCACCGAACACCTCGCGGCCGAAGACACCTTTTGCCTGCAACTGAACAAGCTGGCGTTCATCAAACTGTTCGCGCTTTCCAGCACCTTTCGCGACTTTGCCCTGCGCGGCGTCAGCAGCCTGCTGGATCAGGTCAACCAGCAAGTCCAGCAAAAAGCCGTGGAAACCCTCGGCACTCAATATTCCCTGAACACCCGACTGGGTGAATTGGCCATGCGCCATCCGGTGACGTGCAGCCCGGCCACACCTCTTCGTGAAGCCGTGACCCTGATGCACGAACAGCAGGTCGGCAGCATCGTGATCGTGGATGAGCACAAAACGCCGCTGGGCATTTTCACCCTGCGCGACCTGCGCCATGTGGTGGCCGAGGGCATCAACGATTTCAGTGAGTCCATCGAACGGCACATGACCCAGGCGCCGTTTCATCTTTCGCCAGACCACAGTGCTTTTGACGCGGCCATAGCCATGACCGAACGACACATCGCCCATGTGTGCCTGGTCAAGGACCAGCGCCTGTGTGGTGTGGTGTCGGAACGGGACCTGTTTTCCCTGCAACGGGTCGATCTGGTGCACCTGGCCCGCACGATCCGCAGCGCGCAACGCGTGGACAACCTGGTGGCGTTGCGCGGCGAGATCGGCCAACTGGTTGAGCGCATGCTGGCCCACGGCGCGTCTTCGACCCAGATCACTCACATCATTACCCTGCTCAACGATCACACCGTTTGCCGGGTGATCGAACTGACATTGGCCGAGAAAGGCGACCCCGGCGTGCCGTTCAGTTGGCTGTGTTTTGGCAGCGAAGGTCGCCGCGAACAAACCCTGCACACCGATCAGGACAACGGCATTCTGTTTGAAGCCCGTGACGCCGCCCACGCGGCAGAAATACGCGGCAAGCTGCTGCCCATCGCGCATCAGATCAACCAGAGCCTGGCGCTTTGCGGTTTTACTTTGTGCAAAGGCAACATCATGGCCGGCAACCCTGAGCTGTGTTTGTCCCGGGCCGAATGGGCACGCCGGTTTTCGGCGTTCATCCGCGAAGCCACGCCGGAGAACCTGTTGGGTTCGAGCATCTATTTCGATTTGCGCGTGGTGTGGGGCGACGAGCAGAGTGGCGACCAACTGCGTCGCGGGATTCTTGACCAGGTGGCGGACAACCGGTTGTTTCAGCGGATGATGGCCGAAAACGCCCTGCGCAATCGTCCACCGGTAGGACGTTTCCGCGAGTTTGTACTGGCCCGCAAGCATGGCGAGAAAGCCACGCTGGATCTGAAAGTCCAGGGGCTCACCCCGTTCGTTGACGGGGCCCGATTGCTGGCGCTGGCTCATGGCATCGAGGCCAACAACACCCTGGAGCGTTTCCGCCAACTGGTCGATAAAGAGGTGATCGAGCGGCTGGACGGTGCCGCCTATGAAGAGGCGTATCACTTCATTCAGCAGACCCGAATGCAGCAGCACCAGCTTCAGACCCGGGAGAACTTGCCGTACTCCAACCGGGTCGATCCTGACAGCCTCAATCACCTGGATCGACGCATCCTGCGTGAATCCCTGCGCCAGGCCCAGCGTCTGCAAAGCAGCCTGACCCTGCGGTATCAGCTATGAGCCTGTTTTCATGGCTGCGCCCGGCCAGGCAGAGTTTGCCGGGTGAACTGCAACAGCGTATCCGCCAGTTGCCAGATGTCGCAGGGTTGAGTGAATGCAGCCTGCGCGAGCAACGTTGGGTCGTGCTTGACCTGGAAACCACCGGGCTGAACCTGAACAAGGATCGAGTGTTATCCATCGGCGCAGTGGTGATTGAGGACGGCGCGATCGACTTCAGCCAGCAGTTCGAGCGCACGTTGCAATGCGCCGACTTGAAGTTGGCCCCCAGCGTGCTGATTCATGGCCTGGGGCCGAGCGCGATTGCAGCCGGCAGTGACCCGGCCGAGGCGCTGGTCGATTTCATGGAGTTCCTGGGCGACAGCCCGGTGCTGGCCTTTCATGCACCGTTTGACCAGCACATGCTGGGGCGGGCGCTGAAAGATCATCTGGGCTACAAGTTGCAGCATACGTTTCTGGATGTGGCCGACATCGCCCCGCTGCTGTGTCCGCAGGCGAACATCCGCGAGGCCGGGCTGGATGAGTGGATTGACCAGTTCAAGCTCGAAGTCTTCGAGCGACACAATGCCAGCGCCGACGCGCTGGCCACCGCAGAACTGGCGCTGATCCTCTTCAGCCGCGCACGGCAGCAACAGATTCATAGCCCGTTGAACCTGCAGCAGCGGTTGAGCCAATGGAAGCGCCGGCAGCAAGCACCGTCCTTCTGACAATAACCAGGATCCCTGTAGCAGCTGCCGAACTTGTGGCGAGGGGATTTAGCGAAACGTCGCACCGCCCCGTTGGGTCGCGTAGCGGCCCCAAAATCTTTGCGATTGCTGCGCAGTCGAACGGGGCGGTGCGACGTTTCGCTAAACCCCCTCGCCACAAGTTCGGCAGCAGCTACAAGGGATAGCGTCGGGCGCTTGAACAGGAACATTCCCACCCGACCAGCGCCAATTGCTTACCTCCCCCGCCTCTGACACAATCGCGAACTATTCTCGTTAGTTAACCCTTCCCAATCGGTGATGCTGCGTGTCGTCAGTTCAAAGCCCCCACAACAACCTCGTCGGCGCGTTATATCGCGACCATCGCGGCTGGCTGTTGGCGTGGCTTCGACGCAACGTGGCTTGTCCGCAACGGGCCGAAGACCTGAGCCAGGACACCTTCGTCCGGCTGCTCGGACGCGATGAACTCAAAGAGCCACGCGAGCCCAGGGCCTTCCTGGTCGCGATTGCCAAAGGCCTGCTGTTCGACTATTTCCGTCGCGCGGCACTGGAACAGGCTTATCTCACCGAGCTGATGCTGATTCCTGTAGGCGAACACCCTTCGATCGAAGAGCAGCAGCTCATCCTCGAAGACCTGAAAAACATCGACCGCCTACTCGGCAAACTGTCCAGCAAGGCCCGCGCCGCCTTCCTCTATAACCGCCTCGACGGCCTCAGCCACGCGCAGATCGCCGAACGCTTGGGTGTCTCGGTCCCCCGCGTGCGTCAGTACCTGGCCCAAGGCATCCGTCAGTGCTACATCGCGCTTTATGGTGAGCCGGTATGAGCCCGGTCAGCTCCAAACCCGTCTCGGCGCAGGTGCTGGATGCGGCCATTGCCTGGCAATTATCCCTGGATTCCGGCAACCCGGTGGAGCGCGAAGAATTTGCCAAATGGCACGCCGCCCACGAAGAACACGCTCGCGCCTGGCGCCAGCTGGGCATGCTCGATCAGCGCTTCAGCGCGGCCAGCGGCCCGGCTCGCACCGCGTTGCTGCAATCGCGCGAAGGTATTCGCCGCCGGGTGCGCAAGCTCGGTAGCGGCCTGGCCAGTATTGTCGCTGTGGTTGGCCTGGCATTGTTCGCCGGGGAGCGTTACCTGCCGCTCGACTATTGGCTGGCGGATGAGCGCACCGCCACGGGTGAGCAGCGCACCTTGCACCTGGCCGACGGCACACTGATCAACCTCAACACCCACAGCGCCGTGGACGTACGCTTCGATGAGAAGCAACGACTGATTGTCCTGCAGGAAGGGGAAATCCTCATCGAGACAGGCCACGGCGATGCCCGGCCTTTCATCGTTGAAACCCGCGAAGGCAGCATGCGCGCACTGGGCACGCGTTTCCTGGTCAAGCGCGAGGAAGACGGCACACGCCTGAGCGTATTGAAGTCGGCAGTCGCCGCGCATCCGCAGTCGAATCCCGAAGAGCAGATCCTTCGTGAGGGCCAGCAAGTGCTGATGCGCAATAACGGCCTCGGCCCGATCCTCGCGCTCAACCTCGGTGCCGATGCCTGGACCCGCGGCATGCTGGTCGTGGACAACGCACGGCTCGAAGACCTGATCCATGAACTCGGTCGCTACCGACGTGGACACCTTGGCGTCGCGCCCGAGGTCGCTGATTTGCGCATCACCGGGAGCTTCCCGCTGAACGATACGGACAAGGCCCTGAGTGCGCTGCTACCCACGTTGCCGGTGCAGATCGAACAGCACACCCAATGGTGGGTGACGGTGGCGAAGGCTGAAGCCAAGCCCTGAGTTTTGTGTCGACAGGTCTATTGCCATCGCGGGCAAGCCACGCTCCCACAGTGGATATGTGCCAGGCGCAGCGATCGAGTTCGTAGCAATTCCAATGTAGGAGCGAGCCTGCTCGCGATGGGGCCATCACCTCTACATCAATGGTGACTGACACTCCGCCATCGCGAGCAGGCTCACTCCTACAGAGAATTGGTGCCAGGCACAGAAGTTGTATTCACAGCTGATCCAATGTGGGAGCGGGCTTGCCCGCGATGAGGTCGTAAGCCTCACCACAAGATTTGTTTAATGAATCGAAATTATTTCATCCAGCCCTATCACTTTTGGATTCTCGTTCGGCACCTAGGCAATTGAGAAGTATTCCCCTTCAGGAGCCGCTGTATGCCCCGTTCGCTAGACACCTTGTTGCGCCCCGGTTTGCTGGCTATCGCCATTGCACTCGGTGCCCCTCTGCTTAGCGCTCAGCTGATGGCCGCCGATCAGGCGTCGAGCGTTCGCGCCTACAACCTGCCGTCCGCTCCCTTGGCCAGCACGCTCAACCAGATCGCCAGCCAGGCCGGTCTTGCCCTGTCACTGAACCCATCGCTGGCAGCGGGCAAAACTTCGGCACCGGTCAAAGGCCAGTTCGACGCTACGGGCGCCCTGCGCGAAGCTTTGCGCGGCACCGGTCTGCAACTGGAACAAAGCAGCGCCGGCACCTTCAGCCTGGTGGCCGTGCCCGAGGGCGTGATGGACTTGCCGACAACCAGCATCATGGGTGTGGAAAACACGGAAAGCGCCTGGGGCCCGGTGGAGGGTTACCTGGCCACTCGCACCGCCGCCGGCACCAAGACCGACACCGCACTGGTTGAAGCACCGCGCTCGATTTCGGTCGCGACGCGCCAGCAGATGGACGATCGCAACGTCCAGAACATCGATGACGCCGTGCGTTACATGCCCGGAATCGTCGCCAGCAGTTACGGCAGCGACACCCGTGCCGACTGGCTGCGCGTGCGTGGCTTCGAACCGACCCAGTTCCTCGATGGCCTGCCCCTGCCTAAAGGCGTGTACGCCAACCCGAAACAGGAAACCTGGAACCTTGATCGCCTCGCCCTGCTGCGTGGTCCGGCCTCGTCCGTGTACGGCCAGACCCCGCCGGGTGGTTTGCTCGACATGGTCAGCCGCCGCCCCAGCGCCGAATCGAGCAATGAAATCGAAGTGCAATATGGCAGTGACAATCACCGCCAGATCAACTTCGCCAGCACCGGCAAAATTGATGACGAAGGCCAGTTCCTCTACGGCCTGAGCGGTGTCATCCGCGACAGCGGTACGCAGATCGACCACGTCGACAACAAGCGCTACAACATTGCGCCAAGCCTGACCTGGAACATCGACGACGACACCCGATTCACCCTGCTGACCCAGTTCACCCGCGACGATACCGGCATCACCAGCCAGTTCCTGCCAGTGCAAGGCACCAAAATCCGTTCGCCCCTCGGTGATATTTCCCATCACAAGAACCTGGGCGACCCGGACTGGGAATACTACGACCGCACCTACTACGCCCTGGGCTACGCGTTTGAACATCGCTTGAACGATGTCTGGCAGTTCAAGCAAAACCTGCGCTACACCAAGTCGGACCTGTCGTTCCAGACCCTCACCCCTGGCGCCTACCCGTTCACCCAGGTCGATGCCGACGGTAACGTTGGCCGTACGAGCACCAGCGTCGATGAGGACATCAGCCAGTTCGCCGTGGACAACAACTTCCAGGCCGACTTCGCCACCGGCGACGTCCTTCACACCCTGTTGATCGGCCTCGATCACCAGCGCACCAACACCCACTACACCTCGATTTACGGTGACGGCCTGACCACCAACGTCAACAACCCGATCTACGGCCTGCCGATCGTTCGGCCACCTCGCTCGACGGCGTACTACGATTACGATCAAAAGACCAACCAGACCGGCCTGTACGTTCAGGACCAGATGGCCCTGGACCAATGGCGCCTGACTCTGGGCGGACGTGAGGACTGGGTCCACACCGGGACCAAATTCTTCAACAAAGGCGACGCCACCAACACCGAGCGGGACAAGAATTTCAGCGGCAACGCGGCGATCAGCTACGTGTTCGACAACGGTGTCGTGCCCTACCTGTCCTACGCCGAATCGTTCCAGCCAACCAGCAACGCCACCGCCTCGCCAACCGACTCGATCAAACCGACCGAAGGCAAGCAATGGGAACTGGGCATCAAATACCAACCGCCTGGCAGCAACACCCTGCTGACCGCGGCGGTGTATGACCTGACCCAGAAAAACGTCTCCGTCACCACGATCAACTCGGACAACGTGTCGATCACCAGCCAGACCGGTGAAGTCAAAGTCAAAGGCCTGGAACTGGAAGCCGTGTCCGACGTGACCGACAACCTCAAGGTCATCGCCGCGTACACCCTGGCCAAGTCCGAAGTACAGAACGGCACGTTCAAGGGCAATCGCCTGCAACTGATGCCCAATCAACAGGCTTCGCTGTGGACCGATTACACCTGGCACAACGGCGTGCTGGACGGCTTCGGCGTCGGCGCAGGCGTTCGCTACACCGGCAACACCTACGGCGATCAGGCCAACACCGAGCTGGGCAAGGCTGATGCCTACACCGTGTTCGACGCCGCTGTTCACTACGACCTCGGCCGTCTGGACAACAGCTTGAAAGGTGCGTCGCTGGCACTGAATGCGACCAACCTGTTCGACAAGGATTACATCTCCACCTGTGACAGTTTCTACTGCTACTACGGTGACCAGCGCAGCGTCGTCGCCAGTGCAACCTACAAGTGGTAACGGGCTGACCTGACACACCCCAAGACCCGGCCGTCCTCCATGGACGGCTTTGGTATTTTTGAAGGTCTGGAAATGAAAAGTAAAACAATCCGCCGCTGGTCGTTCGTCCACACCTGGACCAGCCTGATCTGCACGGTCTTCCTGCTGATGCTGGCACTGACCGGCCTGCCGTTGATCTTTCATCACGAGATCGATCACCTGCTCGGCGATGCGGCCGAACTCAAGCAAATGCCGGCCGACACACCCCAGCTCAATCTGCAGCAACTGGTGCTGGCGGCCGAGAAACATCGTCCTGGCGAGGTCATGCAGTACTTCGGTTACGACGACGAAGACCCAAACGGCATGATCGCCATCATGGCGGCCACAGCCGGCACCGAGCCGAACTCGTCCCATACCTTCATGCTCGACGCGCGCACCGGCGAAGCGCTGGAGATGCCGTCGGCCAACGGCGGCTTCATGATGTTCATGCTGCGCCTGCACGTGGACATGTTCGCCGGCCTGCCGGGCAAGTTGCTGCTGGCGTTCATGGGGATACTGTTTGTCGTGGCGATCGTGTCCGGTGCGGTGCTGTACCTGCCGTTCATGCGCCGGTTGAAATTCGCCACCGTGCGCCAGGACAAATCCACCCGCTTGCGCTGGCTCGACCTGCATAACCTGATCGGCGTCGTGACCCTGACCTGGGCGCTGGTGGTCGGCGTGACCGGCGTTATCAGTGCCTGCGCGGACCTGCTGATTGCTGCGTGGCGCACCGACACCCTCAGCGCGATGGTCGCGCCTTACCGTGACGCGCCACCACTGACACAACTGGCGCCGGCGACACGCCTGCTCGATATTGCCAAGGAAGTCGCACCGGGCATGAAACCCGATTTCATTGCGTTCCCGGGCACCCGGTTTTCCAGCGAACACCATTACGCCGTGTTCATGAAAGGCAGTACGCACCTCACTTCCCACCTGCTCACGCCGGTGCTGATCGACGCCAGCACCCTGCAAGTCACCGCCGTGGCCGAGCGACCGTGGTACATGGACGCCATGGGGATGTCGCAGCCGCTGCACTTCGGTGATTACGGCGGCATGCCGATGAAAATCCTCTGGGCGACGCTGGACGTGTTGACCATCATCGTTCTCGGCAGTGGGGTTTACCTCTGGGTCGTGCGCCGCAAAGCAGCGAAACCCGTGGCGGACATTGCGCAGGCCCAAGCATGAGGCCGCGTCAGTCGAACTTCTGGAAAGTCTTCGCCCTTCCCACGGTCATCGGTCTGTTCAGTGCTGCCGGATTGTTCGCAGCGTTGTTGGGCGATGGCGTCTGGGACGCCCTGAGCTGGCTCGGCCTGGGCATCCCCGCCATCATCGCCCTGCGTGGATTACTGAACCCCCTGTAGCAGCCGCTGAGCCTACGACTGCCCCTGTAGCAGCTGCCGAGCCTGCGACTGCCCCTGTAGCAGCTGCCGAGCCTGCGACTGCCCCTGTAGCAGCTGCCGAGCCTGCGACTGCCCCTGTAGCAGCTGCCGAGCCTGCGAGGCTGCGTTCGGCTGCGCAGCAGTCGTAAAACCTGAGACCACGTTCTTTCAGGCAAACCTGGTTTCCCGGATTACGACTGCTGCGCAGCCGAACGCAGCCTCGCAGGCTCGGCAGCTGCTACAGAAATCTCATCGTCTGGACCGTCGTGCGTCAGCCCAAACCACAGCACGTCGTGCAATCTTGAGCTGCCACCCCAACGCGCTATGCTGCCGTCACTACCATCGAACGAGACGCCACCATGTCCACCCCGAGCATGACGCTGTACCACAACCCTCTTTCGCCCTTCGTTCGCAAAGTCATGGTGCTGCTCCACGAAACCGGTCAGCAAAACCGCGTGGCGCTGCAATCCAGCGTACTCACTCCGGTCAGCCCGGACCTGACCCTCATCGAAGACAACCCCCTGGGCAAAATCCCCGCCCTGCGCCTGGCCGATGGCAGCGTTATCCACGACAGCCGGGTGATCCTCGATTACCTCGATCACCAGCATGTCGGCAACCCACTGATCCCCCGTGAAGGCTCGGCCCGCTGGCGGCGGATGACCCTCGCGTCCATGGCCGACGGAATCATGGACGCGGCGGTGTTGACCCGCTACGAACTGGCCCTGCGCGCGCCGGAAAAACAGTGGGACGAATGGCTGGACGGCCAGCGCGACAAAATCCGCCGGGCGTTGACCATGCTGGAAGCGGACGCGATTGCCGAGCTGACCAGCCATTTTGATGTGGCCGCAATCAGCGTCGCGTGCGCGTTGGGTTATCTGGATTTGCGCCACCCGAATCTGGACTGGCGTGTGGCAAATCCGAAGCTGGCGGACTGGTATTTCGAGGTGAGCCAACGGCCTTCGATGCTGGCGACAATGCCGAAGGTATAGATCTACGCTGGCTAATTTGACCTCAAAAGATCGCAGCCTTCGGCAGCTCCTACCTGGAATGCGTTCCCTGTAGGAGCTGCCGAAGGCTGCGATCTTTTGATCTTCACACTTTGGCCCTAACAGTTCTGGTAGTAGGCAACGGCTAAAGAAAGAACATAGTGGCGGCATTTATTTGAACCATCACCAAAACAGTGTTCTCACTGCCCTCATCGCGAGCAGGCTCGCCCATTGGATCGCGTCATACACAAATCATGTAGGCGCTGTGGATCTATTGTAGGAGTGAGCCTGCTCGCGATAGCGGCCTCAATAACCACCAATGACTCGAGTCAGTCCGGGGTCTGCTTCATCCCCAAACAATCAATCGACCGATCAACCATGGCTTTGGCTATCTCCAGCAAGTGCCAGATCGAGAACACCATCGCCCTGTCTGCGCCTTTCAGGTGGTCACCACATTGATAGGCCGTGACCGAAGCACAGCGCAGCAGGTCAGCGATATAGAGTTGGGTGTCTTCAAAGCTCACGTCGTTGCTGACGTTGTAGAACCGCAGTTCATCCGGTGCCGACGGTTGTTCGCCGGTCAGGTAGAAATCGATTGCACGGTAGAGGGCGGAGCGGTCTCTGAGCAAATCGTCATTTCTGGTTGAATTTGAGGGTGGATCGGGGACCGGTTTTTTCATTGGTAAAACTCCAGGGTGATAGTAGGAGCCAACCGATTTCGCGACTAAACGAGAAGGGGTGGCGGCTGTGCACAGGTTAGTCGACCGGTCACCTGGAACCCGGCGCACCCGAAGGTGCCCTGCGCACAGCCACCATAGATTTCAGGCGATAGAAAACACCTGAACAAAGGTAGCGCTGTACGCCAAGTGATAGCCAGGCGACTAAACCCGATCACTGACAAGCAGTGACGGACGGAGGTTAGGCACGGAAATCTGTCGGCGCAAGCGTGCGGAATAATCTAGGAAACGTCCTGCAAAAGGAAGGGATTGGCGCTGTAGGAGGCCAGTTTTTCCTGTAGGAAAACTTACTTTCCGACGCGAGAAATACCCCATGCGGACCAACAACGGGATCGATGCTGGCGACAATGTTTGAGGTTTGATTCCAATGCGATCAAAACCCTAGCAGATCTGATAGGTAGGCAAGGACGGGGAAAGGAATGATGCTGAAGGCTCGGCTTTTTCGACCTTTGCAAGGAGCTCCAGTCAATGCCTACTCCCAATCGCGAAACCCTTTTGTGCCGCTACCACTACGACCCGCTTGATCGGCTGGCCAACTGCACTCCCTTCGAACAACCCACCCAGCGCTATTACTGCAAAACTCGCCTGGCCACTGAAATACAAGACGGTGTGCATCGAAGCATCCTGCAGCACGAAGATCAGCTGTTGGCACAGCAGCAGCGCGAAGACGGCAAGATCGCCGCCACGCTGCTGGCAACCGATCAACAACGTTCAGTATTGAACGCGCTCGATGCACATCGGCCCAATCCCCTTGCCTACACGCCTTACGGTCATCGTCCTCTGGAGAATGGCTTACTCAGTTTGCTCGGGTTCAACGGCGAGCGGCCAGACCCGGTGACCGGGCATTATCATTTAGGCAGTGGGTATCGTCAGTTCAACCCGGTGCTGATGCGGTTTAACAGCCCGGACAGTTGGAGTCCGTTTGGGGAGGGAGGGTTGAATGCGTATGCTTATTGCCAAGGAGATCCCGCTAATTACAGTGATCCAAGCGGGCATTGGAGAAACCCTTGGGATTTCTCTCCTCCGGCCCAACGGAGAGTGCCGACTCCCGCACCTAGACCGCAAGCGCCTCGAACGTTCACTCGGCCCACCGTAAATGTTGAAGCTCCAGTTCCAGGCGCACCTATTCCGCAGAGTTCATATGATCGGGTCATACCCGACATGTATCGTCCCGCGCCCCCCGAAATAAGAAATCTCTACCGTCAGGAAGCACTCGATGACTACCATGGTTTTCGGCAGCCGACGATGACAGGTCCTCAGCAAGACAACGGGGCCCGCACGGCTTTTTATGCTGCGCGGGGCATGTCACCGGATGGCACACTCCTCTCGTCACCTGTCGCCGGCAGCCAGATACCTCCACCGGCTTCGACACGGCCTAGTAGTATTCAGCGGATGTCAGTTCCTACTTCATCTCCTCCGCAACGGCCTGACGCCCCTCCACCTGCTGGTTCGCGACGACCTGAACCCGCTGCGCCGTCTTACGATTCGACTGGCTTTGATTTCATTTCTAGCCGCAGAGACGATGTGCGCGGTAATTAGTGATTCCGCAATAGCCGCCAATGCTGGATACAACTTCGAAGGTCTGAATCTTCGTTGGCTTTACCTCCCTCATCGCGAGCAGGCTCACTCCTACATTTGATCTGTGGCGTACACGACCGTTGTGTCCACCCGAGATCCCTTGTAGGAGTGAGCCTGCTCGCGATGGCACCGCACCGGATCCACCGGAAACAATCGAAAAATCAGCGTCGCCAACACCCGCCCTTCCCGCTGATCCTCACGCAACCCCAGTGACCGGCTCATTCCACCGCTCCGATATCAAACGCCAGCGGCTTGGCGGTCTTCTGCCCCACCCCATACCAATCCAGCTTGCGCGTGAGCACCATAAACACACCCAGCAACCCGAACAGCAACAGCGAGCCCATCAACAACGCGTAATCCTCGGCGCTCAACAAGCCATAGAGCAAGCCATACAACGCCGCCAGCCCCGCTGAAAAACTCAACCCGTGACGCACGCTGCGCAGCACATGGCAGACATAGAACCCGATCAACAACACGCAGGCACCGGCCGACAACAGATACGCCAAGGCAAAACCAATGTGTTCGGACAGCGACAACAGCAGCAGATAGAAAAACGCCAATGCCACCCCCACCAGCGCATATTGCACCGGGTGCACCGCCAGGCTTTTCAGCACCTCGAAGAGGAAGAACCCGGCGAATGTCAGGACGATGAACAGCAGCGCGTATTTGATCGCCCGATCGCTTTTCAGGTACTGGTCCACTGGGTCGATAAAGCTCACGCCAAAGCTGCGGCTATTGAACACTTCGCAGTTCTTGCCGGAGACGCAGCTGTTCATCGCTTCTTGCAGATTGGTGGAGAAAAATGAGGTCTGCCAATGGGCAGTGAAGCCCTGATCGGTGACTTCCCGCTGGGCCGGCAGGTAGTTGCCGACGAAACTCGGATGCGGCCAGTTGGCAGCCAGCGACACCTTGCTGGTCTTGCCCACCGGTACAACCTGCAACTGACCGGTGCCTTGCAGGCGCAGGTCGAAACCGAAAGTCAGTTCAGTCGGCGCTTTGGCGTCCAGAGCAGGCAGCGTTACGTGCACGCCCTCGCCCAACCAGCGCACCTGGCTGCCCGGAACGAAGTCCAGACGCTGGCCGCCCAGCTCAAGTTTCAACGCGTTCTCGATGCCGCGAATGTCACTGATCCCGACGGCCAGAAAGGGCTGGTCGAACTGGTAATCGCTGAAGTCTTCCTTGATGCCCAATTGCGCCGGCAACGAGAAGTGCCCGCTGATGCGATTGTCGGCATGGAACAGCCGCGCCTCGTAAATCCCCCGCTTACGCAATTCCGTCTCAACCTGGCCATTGAGCTCGAAATGTTCCGGCAGAAAGTACAGACGACCCCGCTCTTCACTGAGGTCTTGATAGCGTTGGTTGGTTTTCTCGTTGAGTTTCCAGGTGCGCACCACCTTGCGATACGGCACCACCATCAGCGGACCGCTGAGCTGCTGGCTGTAACTGGAACTGCGGGCGATGTCTTCGAGCACGCCATCGCGCAGTTGCTGGCGGTCCTGGATCACGCCGCTGATCATCAGCAATGGAATGAGCAACAACAGAATCAACAGGGCAATGGCCCCGAGTTTCAGGGTCAGGCTTCGGTTCATGGGACTCTCCTTGTTTGGATGGGGAGAGTCTGGGTTGGCTGTATGGGGGTTTTATGTGAGGAATATGGAGAGTGTGTGGAATTCGAAAAGATCGCAGCCTCGTTTCTCTCGACAGCTCAGGATTTTTGTCAAAGCCAGCCCCCCAGGCCCACCACCATCCCCTGTAGTAGCTGCCGCAGGCTGCGATCTTTAAGGGCTCTAGGGCAGACGCAAAATCACCTGCACGCCGCCCTCGGTATTCCCGACCGTCAAACCACCACCATGCAGCTTCACCACCTCCTCGACAAAATTGAGCCCTAACCCCGTACTTTTACGTCCGCTGTCCGGACGCGGCAGCGAGTAAAAACGCTCGTTCAATCGCGGCAACGCATAGTCGGGAATGGGGTCAGCCTGGTTGAACAACCTGAACTCAATCTGCCCCCCAATGCGCTCGGCACTGAATCGCAGCACGCCCTGAACCGGTGTGAAATCCAGCGCGTTCTCCAGCAAATTCCCCAGCGCCTGACGCAACAAAAAAGGCTCACCGTGCAGTTCAAGTTCCGGGGCAATTCGCTGTTCGACGCGCAACTGTTTGCCCTCGATCCGCGCCGCCTGCGCATTCAACAGCTCATCCACCAAACCCGCCAACGGCACCGCTACCCGCTCTTCCAGCCCTTGCCGTTGTTCCACCTGCGCCAGGTTCAACAAGCGCTCGATCAACTGCTGCATCCGTACGCTTTCGCTGTCGATGTTGCCGACGAACCGCTGCCGCTGCGCTAACGGCATCTCGCCTTGCAGCAGCTCCGCCGCGCCCCGAATCGCCGCCAGCGGGCTCTTCAGTTCATGGGTCAGCGTATGGACATACCGCTCCACGTAAGCCTTGCCTTCGAGCTGCGTGCGCATCTGTTCCACCGCTGTCGCCAGTTGCTCCAGCTCGCCACCGCGATAGTGCGGCACCTCGACTCGCCGGCCTTCACTGACGGCCTGCGCGTACACCGTCAAACGACGTAGCGCCGCGCTCAGCCACCACGACAACAGCGCGCCGAACAACAGGCCGAGGCCGATCAAACCGGCGCCGTAGATCAGCAGCCGTCGTTCGGTGCGATCAACATACGGTTGCAGCGAGCTGTTGGGCTTGGCGACGGTGACCACGCCGATGATCTGGCCGTTGTCGCGGATCGGCGCGCCCACGTGCATCACCGACGAGCTGGCATCCTGCGGATCGCTGCGAGTAGAACGCGCGCCGTACTCGCCGCGCAGGGTCAGGTAGACGTCGTTCCAGCGTGAGTAATCCTGGCCCACCGCCAGCCCGCTGGAGTCCAGCACCACAATGCCGTTGGCGTCGGTGACATAGATCCGGTGGTTAACCTGATTTTTCGGCAATCCCCAAATACTCGCCTTCGGTTGCCGCTCGCCATAAGCCTTGAGCAGTTGTGGCCAGCGGTTCTGATTGAGGGTGCCGGCCTTGAAGTCATCACGCAGAATTTCGGCCATGAGGTTGGCCGTATCGACCAGGGTTTCTTCGGTGGATTGGCGCACACCGGGGCGGATCTCTTCCATGACGGTGCTGAGTACGAAGTAACCGGTCAGCCCGATAAACAGTACAAAGACCAGGAAAATCCGTATCCCCAGCCGCATCAGCTGCGCCCCGGACTGTAGCTGTAACCGAGGCCACGATGTGTCTGGATCGGCTCGGCATCAGCCTTCACCAGCCGCAATTTGGCGCGCACGCTCTTGATATGGCTGTCGATGCTGCGCTCGTAACCGGCATCGGCCGCGACACCCAGCGCATCCAGCAACTGCTCACGACTGAATACGCGCTCGGGCTGATCCAGCAGACAGTGCAGCAGACGAAATTCGTGGCGAGTCAGGCTAAGCGGTTGCTCGCGATAGCTGATCTGCACGCGCTCGCTGTCGACGTGAAACAAGGCCGATGTCGCCTCGGGCACCGCTCGCGGCACCATGCGTTTGAGAATCGCCCGGACCCGCGCTGCCACTTCACGGGGGCTGAATGGTTTGACGACGTAATCGTCAGCACCGATCTCAAGGCCTACCACCCGATCGATCTCCCCATCCCGGGCGCTGAGGAACATCACCGGCACGTCGCTGAAGCGCCGCAGTTGCTTGCAGGTTTCAAAGCCGCTGATGTCGGGCAGCCCGATGTCGAGAATGATCAGATCGGCCGGCGTCAGGCGCTGATGCTCAAGCGCCGCCGCGCCGAGGCTCACCCAAGAGGTGGTAAAGCCCTCGCCCTGCAAGGCGAAAATCAGGGTGTCGGCAATCGCCGCTTCGTCTTCGACAATCAGGATATGAGGCATGGCATCCGGGCGCGGCTAAGGAATGGTCGAACGGTGAACCAAGGTGGGTTGGGCGTCAATCGGCAGTGAACCTAACAGTTCTGATAGTAGGCAGGGGTCGGTAAAGGGTTGATGCTGAGACACCCGCTATTGGGATCTTTTATGGAGATCAGCGATGTCCGCGCACACTCGAAAAACAATGCTGCTGGCGACCGATCAACAGCAGTCGGTGTTGAACACTCTGGACGAGAACGGGCCTCGTTCCATCGCCTATACGCCCTACGGGCATCGTTCACCGGAGAATGGCTTGCTAAGCCTGCTGGGGTTCAACGGCGAACCTCCGGACGCGCTGACCGGGCATTACCATTTGGGGAATGGTTATCGGCAGTTCAACCCAGTGTTGATGCGGTTCAACAGTCCGGACAGTTGGAGTCCGTTTGGGGACGGTGGGTTGAATGCGTATGCGTATTGCGGGGGGGAGCCAGTCAACCGAAATGACCGAACCGGGCATATGTTTAAACCCTTAATAAAACTAACGGCCTCTGCCACCGAGGTAGCGTCTCCCGGAAAAAACCTTTTGAAGATTCCGGAGGTTGCTGCACCTCCAACGGCAGATATCAAAACAATTATTGCCGGTAGCTCCGATCTTCCCGGGACCGGATCTATCACACCAACGACGCAAGTAAAAAATCCACGCACCCTCCCGAGTACTACAGATGTCCAGTTTCGCAGGGCCCTTGAACTAGCAGTCAACAAAGGACAACCCATTACACCTGACAACAATGGTGTCACGCTGCCTGTACCCGACCCGGTACCGGCGGGGAGACCAGTACGTACGCGAAATAAGTTTGTGATACGAGGTGATAGTGATTTCTTAAAACTAAAAATCGACGCCTCGAAACTTCCCGAACCCACCATTCAGAACAAGCAGGTCCGAAACCCATGATGATCTCCCATGCGTTGCAACTGATGACCGGCATCAGTCAGTTTGCCGTCATGGACGGCAATGAGCGTCAACCTCACAGTTATGCCAGGAGGCAGGCGCTGATACAGGATTGATGCTTGGACACCCAATATCAGAATCTTTTAAAGGAGATCAGCAATGCCTCTGCCCACTCGAAAAACAATGCTGCTGGCGACCGATCAACAGCAGTCGGTGTTGAACACCCTGGATGGGAACGGACGTCGGTCTATCGCCTATACGCCCTATGGTCATCGTTCACGGGAAAATGGCTTGCTCAGCCTGCTGGGGTTCAACGGCGAACCGCCGGACGCGCTGACCGGGCATTATCATTTGGGCAATGGATATCGGCAGTTCAACCCGGTATTGATGCGGTTCAACAGCCCGGACAGTTGGAGTCCGTTTGGGGACGGTGGGTTGAATGCGTATGCGTATTGCGGGGGGGATCCTCGCAATCGAACTGATCCTACCGGGCATATCTTGGGAATTGGTACAGCTCTCGCGAAGTACGGTCTTGGATGGAAAGCAATGAGACCTAAGATCTCGCCGACGTCGAAAAAAGTCGTTATGAGCCATATTAGCTCCGCGAAAAGCGGACCGCCTCCCTCAACTCCAGCCAAGAGCGCTGATATCGACATCAACGCATTCACACAACGAGAAATCGATGCTGAAGCCGCCGCACTTAAGAAGTTTGGCCTAGCAAACAAAAGAAATATGCCAGCGCCATCCGCAACGCAAGGCGCTTCCCATCAACCGAGAAGCAACCTGATGAATCGCAGGACAAAATCACTGGGACAGATCCCGGACTCACTCGATGACATGGAGGCTTTCTATGCATCGAAACGAAACGATCCGGTCAGTGACTTTGTTATTTCCCAATTCACCACAGATCTAACCGGTACTCACGCGAAACTTTATTGGGCAATGAATTCCGAATTGAAAACGCCCCCCAATGCGCAAGTCCAAAGAACCATCAGAACCGGAGGACGAAAATAATCACCCGATCAACAATCCGGCTTATCCGCCGTAAACCGCCGAGCCGGATTCACCGCTGCCCCAAACTCACGCAGCGCCTTCGCCCCGATCAGCAACGGATAGTTGAAGCTGCTGCGATCCGTCAGATTGACCTCGACCGTACGCTTGACGTTACCCAGACACAGCTCCAGATCAACCACTGGCCGCTTGGTCGGCGCGGTCGCTTCATCGTCATCCGCGTCCTCTTCCGAGCGGGTCTTGATCTTGCTGATCCGCGCGATCTTGTGTTCGTAAACCTTGTTACTGGCGTCCTTGGTGGCGAGACGGAAACGCACCCACTCATCGCCATCACGGGTAAACATTTCGATGTCCTTGGCCGACAGCGACGCGGTCAGGGCGCCCGTGTCCATCTTGGCCTTGAGCACTTCGCCACCGATTTCCGGCAGCGCAATGTATTCGTAACGACCGTACAGCGTCGGCTCGGCGGCCAGAACCGGCAGGGCCACGAGGGAAAGCAGTGCAAGAAGGGATTTCACGTAATGGGCTTCCTTGGAAAGGTGGGCAGCGGGATTTTAGACAGTCTGTGAGTTATTCGTTCGCCCGTGAGGCCGCATCGCTGGCACATTCAACACAACACTTGAGCAAAGCATACCCAGCCAAAAGTGAAACATTCGTCGTCACCGATTTGGCCTGTCGCCCGAAGCTGCTTATCATGGCGCGCCCAAATGATTCCAAGAGTTACTTATGCGCCGCCTGCTCACCGGCTGTTTCGTCACCCTGCTGCTGTTGCTCAACACCCTCGTCCTGATCGGACCGCTGATGGTGTTCGCCTTGTTAAAACTTGTCCTGCCTGGCCGCTTTCGCGATGTCGCCTCCTGGGCGGTGATGTGGATCGCAGAGACCTGGGCCGAAATCGACAAGCTGATCTTCCGCCTGTGCATCCCCACCCAATGGGACATTCGTGGTGGCGACGATCTGCGGGGCGATACCTCCTACCTGGTGGTCAGCAACCATCAATCCTGGGTCGACATTCCGGCCTTGATCCAGACGCTGAACCGACGCACGCCGTTCTTCAAATTCTTCCTCAAGAAAGAACTGATCTGGGTACCGTTTCTGGGGCTGGCGTGGTGGGCTCTCGATTACCCGTTCATGAAACGCTACACCAAGGCCTTTCTGGCCAAACATCCCGAGCTTGCGGGCAAGGATCTGAAGATCACCAAAGCCGCGTGCGAGCTGTTCAAGCGCCAGCCGGTTACGGTGGTCAACTACCTGGAAGGCACACGATTTACGCCGGCGAAAAGCCGTCAGCAGCAATCGCCGTTCACGCACCTGCTCAAACCCAAGGCGGGTGGCGTGGCATTTGTGCTGGCCGCCATGGGTGAACAACTGGACGCCATCCTCGATGTGACCGTCGTGTATCCGCAGGAAAAGATTCCGGGGTTCTGGGATTTGATCAGCGGCAACGTGCCAAGGGTCATCATCGACATCAAGACCCGCGAACTCGACCCTGCCCTGTGGCAAGGCGATTACGAAAACGATCCGGTGTTTCGCGTACAAATCCAGAACTGGGTCAACCAGCTCTGGATCGAAAAAGATCAGCGTATCGACGCATTGCGCGCCGAACGCCGTTGAATCAAGTGCCGGTGCCGGCGCCCCAGATTCCGCCCAGGCTTTGCAGCAGCGAACCGCCAACGCCCTGCTGACCGAGGTACTGCAGGATCACCGGGGCAAACTGGCCGATCATGCCGCCGTCCATGCCCAACGCGCTGAACGCATTGTTCAGGTCATTGGTGTCCTTCACATTGCCGAGGGCGTTTTCCAGACCCGCCGATTTGCCCGACGAACCAAGTAACCCGGCGAGCGCGCCCAACTGTCCACCACCGGACAACTTGTCGATTCCCGGCACGCTTTTGGCCAACTCGGAATAATCAGTCGAGCTTAATTGATTTTTCGCCAACCCCAACATCGCGCTGGTACCGCCCACGGCCTGTTGCGGCGTCACGTTCAACTGGCTAAGCGCACCCAACAGGTCCGCCGTTTCCGGAGTCGGTGCTGCCGCTGTCGCTGCGTTATCACCCTTCATGCCTGAAATGGCATTGGCCGCATCGTTCAGGCTGAACTGAGCAAAGACCGGGCTGGCCGCCAGACTCATCAGCGAAGCCAGTGCAAAACCGCGTGAAATCTTCATCCAGACATCCTCTTGCGTCATGAAAAACCGCCCACTCAGGAACGGAAAAAACTGCCGATTGGACCGGGCATCAGCGGGCATGTTCCTCGGCCATGTATCCATTTTCACGCAGCGTACGTATAGGAAGTGTGAAACCCCGGATGCTATGCGATGAATGGCAAGTTTTGATGCTGCGACGAAGGCCCCGGGAGACCTGAAAGCGCGTCGACCCTAACAGTTCTGCTAGTACCCAATACCAGTGGATTAGGTCACTGTTTATCCCTGATCGATGCCCACTCCAGGGAGCCAACGCCCATGCAGACCCACAGTAAAACGCCGCTTTGCAGCTATCACTACGACGCTCTCGATCGGCTGGTCGACTGCAAACTGTCTGGACAGGAAAGCGCCCGGCGCTTTTATCAGAAGGATCGCTTGGCCACAGAGATCAATAGCACCGTCCAACACTCGATCATGCAGCACGACGATCACCTGCTGGCGCAACAGCAGCGCCAGACTGACGCCATGGAAACGCGTCTGCTCGCCACCGACCAACAGCGATCTGTATTGAGCGCACTCAATGCGACCACTCCTCGGCCAGTAACCTACACACCCTACGGCCACCGCCCATTATCGAGCGGCTTGCTTAGCTTGCTTAGCTTGCTCGGCTTCAACGGCGAACGGCCTGATCCGGTGACCGGGCATTATTTGCTAGGGAATGGCTATCGGGCGTTTAACCCGGTGTTGATGCGGTTCAATAGCCCGGACAGCTTAAGTCCTTTTGGGAAGGGGGGGCTGAACGCGTATAGCTATTGCGAGGGTAATCCGGTGAGTCGACGAGACCCAAATGGGCACTGGTCTATTTCAGGAGCATTTAACTGGCTATGGGGCGCATTTACGCGCCTTACACAATCGCGCGCCCCCACGAATATAGCCGCCGTAAACAGACCGGCTGGAAGCAGTTCTTCTATCGGTACCGTCGCATCGCGGACCGGCACCATAGATCAACGCTCTCGCTTATCGGATATAAGTATCATAGCCCACCGAAATCAAACACCGGACGTGCCTCAGCTTCGCAGCCGGTCGCAGTCGGCGATCCCAGAGCCTCCCGTTCCGGCATATCCAAATCTGGGACCTGAGGATTGGTTAGATCTTGAAAGTGTTTTCCAGATTGCACCGTACGAGGCAACACAAGAAGAGTTGACGATGGTATTAAACCAAACTTGGAATAATAGACAAAGGCGATCGAGCCCGCTCGATTCAATAGTGTTTTTGAATCAGTTCGTCCGCGATTGAGACAAAGAATCTTTGCATCAGTCCACTTCAGGGGGTCAGCCACCATGCAGACTTACAGTAAAACGCTGCTTTGCCGCTACCACTATGACCCTCTGGACCGACTGGTCGATTGCACATTGTCTGGGCAGGAAAACCTCCGGCGCTTTTATCAAAATAATCGCCTGGCCACCGAGATCAATGACACGTTAAAGCGCTCAATCATGCAGCATGAAGACCAGCTGCTGGCGCAACAACAGCGCAAAACTCACTCCGTAGAAACCAGCCTGATGGCCACCGATCAACAGCGCTCGGTGCTGAACGTACTCGACACATCCGCTACCCGATCAATCGCTTACACACCCTACGGTCACCGCCCCTTAGCCAGCGGCCTACTCAGCCTTCTTGGTTTCAACGGAGAACGGCCGGATCCGGTGACCGGGCACTATTTACTGGGGAACGGGCATCGGGCGTTTAACCCGGTGTTGATGCGGTTTAACAGCCCGGACAGTTGGAGTCCTTTTGGGAAGGGAGGGCTGAACGCGTACGCATATTGTGTGGGGGATCCAGTTAATCGTCGAGATCCAAGAGGGCATAGCTGGACATTAGTCAGATCAAACTTGAACAAAATAGCGAATATGAGCAAACCGGCCCAACCCAGTAATATCATCCATGTACCACGGACTGGGTACTTGAAAAACATCCACCGAATAGGTGAAGGCGCTATCAGCTTCGAGGATATGTACAAGGGAAAAAAACGCCTTAACTTCTTAGCCCACGGCAACAAACCATCGCCCAACAGAAGTTCTGGATTAAAAGTAAATGGCAAATTATGGAGCGCCGAGTATTTTTATTCAGCAGCCAAAGCACAAGGAATAGACTTCGAACAGTTTGATAATGTAAGAGTTATCGCATGCTATTCAGGAAGTGGCGGCATCCATTCATTCGCAGCAAATCTCAGCACTCTCACGAAAAAGCAGACAAAAGGATATGTAGGCACGATACAAACAAAGGTAAACACGTTTAATCCAGTAGATCAGATAGAAGACTATTATAAAAAATTCAAATCCGACGCAGACGAATTTTATAACGAAGATTATCCCGACATAAGTTTAACCATTCATAAGCACAACCCCTATGACCCAATAATTGAAGCGAGCGATTACTTCAGGTACAACTTTCTATCCATCAGATTTCAGAATTAAAAAGGGCGACATCAAGTCGCCCTTTTGTTTCGTTAAAAACCTCTTACGCCGCACTAAACAACTTATGCGGATCAATCACAAACTTCTTCGGCACGCCCGCATCAAACTCGCCATACCCTCGCGGCGCGTCATCCAGGCTGATCACTTCCACACCCACGATGTCCGCGATATGAATGCGGTCCCACATGATCGCCTGCATCAATTGACGGTTGTACTTCATCACTGGCGTCTGCCCAGTGTGGAAGCTGTGGGATTTGGCCCAGCCCAAACCGAAGCGGATGCTCAGGCTGCCCATTTTCGCGGCAGCGTCCACGGCACCTGGATCCTCTGTCACGTACAGCCCAGGGATACCGATTTTGCCCGCAACACGCACCACGCCCATCAACGAGTTGAGCACAGTCGCAGGCGCTTCGTGCTTCACGCCATCATGACCATGACCGCGTGCTTCGAAGCCCACGGCGTCGACGGCGCAATCCACTTCCGGCTCACCCAGCAGTGCGGCGATCTGTTCGTGCAGCGGGGTGTCCAGGGACAGGTCAGCGATTTCGAAACCCTGAGCCTTGGCGTGCGCCAGGCGGACGGTGTTGACGTCACCGATGATCACCACGGCAGCGCCCAATAGGCGAGCAGAGGCGGCAGCCGCCAGACCGACCGGGCCGGCACCTGCGATGTACACAGTGCTGCCTGGACCAACGCCGGCAGTCACTGCACCGTGATAACCGGTGGGCAGGATGTCGGAGAGGCAGGTCAGGTCGCGGATTTTTTCCATCGCGCGATCGCGGTCCGGCAGTTTCAGCAGGTTGAAGTCAGCGTACGGCACCATCGCGTATTCAGCCTGGCCGCCAGTCCAGTCGCCCATGTCGACATAGCCATAAGCGCCACCAGGACGCGCCGGGTTAACGCTCAAGCAAACGCCGGTGTGCATCTCTTTGCAGGAACGGCAGCGCCCGCACGCGACGTTGAACGGCACCGAGACCAGGTCACCGATTTGCAGGTTTTCGACGTCGCTGCCCTTCTCGATCACTTCACCGGTGATTTCGTGGCCCAGGACCAGGCCGGTCTGGGCGGTGGTGCGACCGCGCACCATGTGCTGATCGGAACCACAGATGTTGGTGGACACCACGCGCAGGATGACGGCGTGATTAATCTTCCTGCCGCGCGGGTCCTGCATTTTTGGATAGTCGATTTTCTGTATTTCGACTTTGCCATTGCCGAGATACACCACACCACGATTGCCAGACATGCTTTCACCTCGCTGTTGTTTTTATGTAGCGATCGCGTCGCCATCAATGGGCGGCGCGTTGTTTGCTCTGGGTGTTGCCTGTAAGCCTTGTGTTGTCTGTTATGCCGCCATCGCTGGCAAGCCAGCTCCCACAGTGGATGGGGTGAGCACAGGATTTGTAAACGACACAAAACCTGTGGGAGCTGGCTTGCCAGCGATAGCCATCTAAAGAACGACCGTGCGATTGGCGTTCAAAAACACCCTTCGCTCAATGTGATACCCAACAGCCCGCGCCAACGTCAGCCCCTCGATATCCCGCCCCTTGGCGATCAAATCTTCCGGGTAATGGCTATGGTCTACCGCCTCCACGCCCTGGGCGATGATCGGGCCCTCATCCAGGTCGTTGTTGATGTAATGCGCCGTCGCGCCCACCAGTTTCACACCCTTGTTGTACGCCTGGTGATAAGGCTTGGCGCCCTTGAAACCCGGCAGCAGGGAGTGATGGATATTGATCGCCTTGCCGTCGAGTTTGCGGCACAGCTCGGGCGAAAGGACCTGCATGTAGCGGGCGAGAATCACCAGTTCGGCGCCGGACTCTTCGATGACCTGCCAGACCTGACGTTCCTGGGACGGCTTGTCGTTCGGGTCCAGCGGGAAGTGGTAATACGGAATCTGATGCCAGTCGGCCAACGGCTTGAGGTCCGGGTGGTTGGAGACCACGGCGGCCACGTCCATCGACAACTGGCCGATGCGCTGGCGGTAAAGCAAATCGTTGAGGCAGTGATCGGCCTTGGAGACCATGATCACCACTTTCGGCCGGTAGTTCGGCGCGGTCAGTTCGAAGATCATGCCGAAGGCTGCACCGCGTTCTTGCAGACCAGCGCGGAACGACTGCTCGTCGAAGCCGTCGGGCTGGCGAAATTCGACGCGGATGAAAAACCGCCCGGAGAGGCGGTCATCGAAGGAATGGTGCTCGGTGACGTAGCAGCCCTGCTCGAACAGAAAGCGGGTCACCGCATCCACAGTGCCGAGGACGCTTGGGCAGTCGGCGGTCAGAATCCATGTGTCTGGTGCGCGGCTCATAGTGCGGTGACTCCTGCTGCAAATTAGGTGTTCACACAAAACCTGTGGCGAGGGGATTTATCCCCGTTGGGCTGCGAAGCAGCCCCAAAAAAGTCGATTCAAACAAATCGGGATAACGAGTGGTGAGGTTTAAGGGCTGCTTCGCAGCCCAACGGGGATAAATCCCCTCGCCACAACAGCCCCTCGTCCTTAAGAGAGTGAATCAAGCCTGAACACTCAGCCCATACTCAGCGGCAGCATCCTGCAACCACAACCACCAGTAATCCGAGAAACTGCGGCGAATCAGCAGTTCCCAGGTGTCTTCAGCGGTATGGCGAATCACCAGCTGTGATTTGGCAAACACGGTACCCACCGCCTTACCCACCGGAAAGCTGTTCGGGTGCACGTCATAACTGGTGGATTTCATCAGCACCTGACGCACATTCGGGCCGCTCAGTTCGAGGATCTGCTGGCCGCCACTGACGTTGACAATCTGAATGTGCAAATCGCCCAACGCTTCGCGGAGTTTTTGTTCGGCAGCGAATTCTTCACCGGTTGGCACGATCAGCAGCCATTCATCCGGCCCCATCCATTGCAGGCTGGTTTCGCCTTTGACGATCACGCTGAGGGCGCCTGGCAGTTCAATGCCGAGGGCCGTGTGCACGCCGGCAGAGAATGCCGCATCGTGTCCATCACCACGAATGGTCAGATGGCCAAGCAGTTTTTTCTCACGCACGATCACACCGGCGTTTTTGCGCCCTTTGCCCACCAGGCTGGCGAGGTCGGCATGGTGCAGCGACGACTCGG
Organism: Pseudomonas sp. p50(2008); assembly: GCF_015351605.1. Taxonomy (NCBI): domain Bacteria; kingdom Pseudomonadati; phylum Pseudomonadota; class Gammaproteobacteria; order Pseudomonadales; family Pseudomonadaceae; genus Pseudomonas; species Pseudomonas sp. p50(2008). The sequence continues at coordinate 699,961 of NZ_JACMYF010000002.1, read as the reverse complement.
CCTTGGCCCCGGTGGTTGGACGTTGTTGGTAAACATTGGCTGCGGTCATAAAGCACCTTTCCTGAATTCAATTTCCTGTGGGAGCGTGGCTTGCCCGCGATGGGAGCAACTCGGTCTGCCTGTGACACCGCGTTATCGTTCATCGCGGGCAAGCCCGCTCCCACAGGGGACTGTGGTGTCAAACGTTCTGGCGCTCACCCTTCGGATCGAAGAACACCGAAGAAACGATTTCCGCCTCGATCACGCTGCCGTCAGCCAGCGGTGCGAACACCCGCTCACCCATCCGGCTCAGCCCGCCTTTCACCACACCCATGGCAAACGAATAGCCCAGGGAGTTGTGCGCATAGCTGGAAGTCACGTGGCCGACCATGCTCATCGGAATCGCTTGTTTGGTGTTGAACACCAGTTGCGCACCTTCCGGCAGCCATTTGTTCGGATCGATCGGCTTGAGGCCCACCAACTGCTTACGCTGATCCCGCACACAGTCTTCACGGTTCATACCGCGCCAGCCGATCCACGAGAACGGTTTGGTGCGACCCACACACCAGCCCATGTTCAGGTCGTCCGGGGTCATCGAGCCGTCAGTGTCCTGACCGACGATGATGAAGCCCTTCTCGGCCCGCAGTACGTGCATGGTTTCGGTGCCGTACGGTGTCAGGTTGTACTGCTTGCCCGCCTCGACAATTTTTTCCAGCACGCCCATCGCATAGTCGGCCTGAACGTTGACTTCGTACGACAGCTCACCGGTAAACGAAATCCGGAAAACCCGCGCCGGCACGCCACCCACCAAGCCTTCTTTCCAGGTCATGAACGGGAACGCTTCGTTGCTCAAGTCGATGTCGGTGACGTGACTGAGCAGCTTGCGGCTGTTCGGCCCGGACAAGGTCATGGTCGCCCAGTGATCGGTGACCGACGTGAAGTACACCTTCAGGTCTGGCCATTCGGTCTGCTGATAGATCTCCAGCCACTGCAACACGCGTGCAGCGCCGCCGGTGGTGGTGGTCATCACGAAATGGTTGTCGGCGAGGCAAGCGGTTACGCCGTCGTCGAACACCATGCCGTCTTCTTTGCACATCAGGCCGTAACGCGCCTTGCCCACGTCGAGCTTGGTCCAGACGTTGGTGTAGATACGGTTGAGAAACTCACGCGCATCCGGGCCCTGGATGTCGATTTTGCCCAGGGTCGAGGCGTCCAGCAGGCCGACACTGTCGCGCACGGCTTTGCATTCGCGCTTCACGGCGGCGTGCAGGTCTTCACCGTTTTTCGGGAAGTACCACGGACGTTTCCACTGACCGACGTCTTCGAACTCGGCGCCATTTTTCACGTGCCAGTGATGCAGCGCGGTGAAGCGCACAGGTTCGAAAATGTGCCCGCAGTGACGACCCGCCACGGCACCGAAGGTCACCGGTGTGTAGTTGGGACGGAACATCGTGGTGCCCATCTGCGGGATGGTCACGTTTAGCGAACGGGCGGCAATGGCCAGACCGTTAACGTTGCCCAGCTTGCCCTGGTCCGTACCGAAGCCCAGCGCGGTGTAGCGTTTGACGTGCTCGACCGACTCGAAACCTTCGCGGGTCGCCAGTTCGATGCCGCCAGCGGTGACATCGTTCTGGAAGTCGACGAATTGCTTCGGCGCTCGTGCAGAGTTCTTTTCATGAGGCACCTGGAACAGCGCCAGGGTCGGCTCTTCGAGACGGCTGAGGGCTTTCGGTAACGAGCCTTCGACCGCACCGAAGCCGGCTTCGCTGGCTGCGCGTGCGCCACCTTCGAACCCATCTGCCAAGGAATCGCCGAGACCGTAAACGCCGTTGATTCCGCCGACGCACACACGTTTCTGCGGTGCTTCGCCCGGTACAAAACCGAGGATATCTTCACGCCAGGTCGGCTTGCCGCCCAGGTGCGAAGCCAGGTGAACCACCGGGCTGTAACCGCCGGAACTAACGACCAGGTCGCAATCAAGCCACTCACCCGGGCTGGTCACTGCGTGTGCTTTGACATCAATCGCCGCCACGCGAGCAGCGGTCACGCGCTTGGTGCCACGGGCTTCGATCACGGCGCTGCCGGTCAGGATGCGAATGCCTTTTGCGCGTGCTTCCTCAACCAGTGCACCGCGAGGATTGCTGCGAGCATCGGCGATGGCCACGACTTGCAGGCTGGCATCGAGCCAATCCAGCGCCACGCGGTAGGCGTGATCGTTGTTGGTCGACAGCACGAGTTTTTTGCCCGGTGCCACGCCGTAACGACGCACGTAAGTCGACACAGCGCCGGCGAGCATGTTGCCCGGCACGTCGTTGTTGCCGTAAACCAGCGGACGCTCGTGAGCGCCGGTCGCCAGGACCACGCGCTTGGCGCGAACACGGTGGATACGCTGACGCACCTGGCCAATCGGTGCGCGGTCACCAAGGTGATCGGTCAGGCGCTCGTGAATGGTCAGGAAGTTATGGTCGTGGTAACCGTTGACCGTAGCACGGGGCAACAGCAGCACGTCCGGGGTGTTTTTCAATTCGTTGATGACGCTGGCAACCCATTCCACGGCCGGTTTGCCGTCGAGGCTTTCGCGGGAGTCGAGCAGGCTGCCGCCGAACTCTTCCTGTTCATCGGCGAGGATCACGCGGGCGCCGCTACGGGCCGCCGCCAATGCTGCGGCAAGGCCTGCGGGGCCACCGCCGACGATCAGCACGTCGCAGTGCTGGTTCATGTAGTCGTAGGTGTCCGGATCGTTCTCGGTCGGCGAGCGGCCAAGGCCGGCAGCCTTACGAATGTACTTCTCGTACGTCATCCAGAACGATTGCGGGTACATAAAGGTTTTGTAGTAGAAGCCCGGTGGCATCAGCTTGCCGCCAACCTTGCCGAGAATCCCCATCATGTCGTTGTTCACGCTCGGCCAGCCGTTGGTGCTGGTGGCGACCAAACCTTGGTACAGCGCTTGTTGCGTGGCACGCACGTTCGGGATCTGCGTGGCTTCGGTGGCACCGATCTGCAGCACCGCGTTCGGCTCTTCGGCACCGGCAGCGAAGATGCCCCGTGGACGGGAATACTTGAAGCTGCGGCCGATGATGTCGACGCCGTTGGCGATCAGGGCGGCAGCCAGGGAATCGCCTTCAAAGCCTTTGTAGGTCTGGCCGTTGAAGGTGAAGCTCAGCACTTTGTTGCGGTCGATCCGTCCGCCGTTGGACAGGCGATTGATCTGGCTCATACCTTCTCTCCCAGAGCCGTCGTGGCCGCTTTCGGGCTATCGGTCTTGTCGGTGAATTGTGGCTTGGTGCCGATCTTGTAGGTCTCAAGAATCTCGTAGGTCACGGTGTCGCGGGTCGCGTTGAAGTACTGGCGGCAACCGGCGGCGTGAATCCACAGTTCGTGGTGCAGACCGCGAGGGTTATCGCGGAAGAACATGTAGTCGCCCCACTCCTCGTCGGTGCAGGTCGTCGGGTCCAGTGGACGCGGGATGTGCGCCTGGCCGGATGCGTGGAATTCCTCTTCGGAGCGCAGCTCGCCGCAGTGAGGACAGAAGATATGCAACATGGGTATTTCTCCTGTTAGTGGGCAACCGCAGCAGCGCCGTGTTCATCGATCAACGCACCGTTGTGGAAACGGTCGATGGAGAAAGGTGCGGCCAATGGGTGCATTTCACCCTTGGCCAGGCTCGCGGCAAATACGTTGCCCGAGCCAGGTGTAGCCTTGAAGCCGCCGGTGCCCCAACCGCAGTTGAAGAACATGTTCGGGACCGGGGTTTTCGAGATGATCGGGCAGGCATCCGGCGTGGTGTCGACGATGCCGCCCCACTGCCGGTTCATGCGTACGCGCGACAGCACCGGGAACATCTCGACGATGGCCTGGATGGTGTGCTCGATCACCGGGTACGAACCGCGCTGGCCGTAGCCGTTGTAGCCGTCGATACCGGCGCCGATCACCAGGTCGCCCTTGTCGGACTGGCTGATGTAACCGTGCACGGCATTGGACATGATCACGCTGTCGATAATCGGCTTGATCGGCTCGGACACCAGCGCTTGCAGCGGGTGGGATTCGATCGGCAGGCGGAAACCGGCGAGCTTGGCCATGTGCCCGGAGTTACCGGCAGTGACCACACCAACGCGCTTGGCGCCGATGAAGCCCTTGTTGGTTTCAACGCCGATGCACACACCGTTTTCCTTGCGGAAACCGATCACTTCGGTCTGCTGGATCAGGTCCACGCCCAAGGCGTCAGCGGCACGGGCAAAACCCCAGGCCACGGCATCGTGACGGGCCACGCCGCCGCGACGCTGAACGGTCGCGCCCATCACCGGGTAGCGGGTGTTCTTCGAGCAGTCGAGGTACGGAATCTCGTCGGCCACTTGCTTGGCATCGAGCAGTTCACCGTCGACGCCGTTGAGGCGGTTGGCGCTGACCCGACGTTCGGAATCACGGATGTCCTGCAGGGTGTGGCACAGGTTGTAGACGCCGCGCTGGGAGAACATCACGTTGTAGTTCAGGTCCTGGGACAGGCCTTCCCACAGTTTCATCGCGTGTTCGTACAGGTGCGCCGACTCGTCCCACAGGTAGTTGGATCGAACGATGGTGGTGTTGCGCGCGGTGTTACCGCCGCCCAGCCAGCCTTTCTCGACTACGGCCACGTTGGTGATGCCGTGCTCTTTGGCCAGGTAGTAAGCGGTCGCCAGACCGTGGCCGCCACCGCCGACGATGACCACGTCATAGACCTTTTTCGGGGTCGGCGTGCGCCACATCTTCTGCCAGTTTTCGTGATGGCTGAGGGAGTGTTTGAAGAGGCCGAAGCCTGAGTACCGTTGCATAGTCATTTACTCCAAAACCGCACTCAGCGATAAACCGGGAAGTCCGCGCACAGAGCCGAAACCTGCTGGGCAACATTGGCCTCGACATCGGCGTCGCCGAGGTTGTCGAGGATGTCGCAGATCCAGCCGGCCAACTCGACACACTGCGTCACCTTGAAGCCGCGCGTGGTCACCGCCGGGGTGCCGATGCGCAGGCCGGAGGTCACGAATGGGGACTGTGGATCATTCGGCACGGCGTTCTTGTTCACAGTGATGTGGGCGCGACCGAGGGCTGCATCCGCCTCTTTGCCGGTGAGGCCCTGACGGATCAGGCTGACCAGGAACAGGTGGTTATCGGTGCCGCCGGACACTACATCGTAGCCGCGTTTGATAAATACGCCGGCCATGGCCTGGGCATTGTCGATGACTTGTTGCTGGTAGGCCTTGAAGCCCGGCTCCAGCGCTTCCTTGAAGCACACCGCTTTACCGGCGATCACGTGCATCAGCGGGCCGCCCTGACCGCCGGGGAACACGGCAGCGTTGAATTTCTTTTCCAGCTCTTCGTTGGCCTTGGCCAGGATCAGACCGCCACGTGGACCGCGCAGGGTTTTGTGGGTGGTGGTGGTGACCACATCGGCGTACGGCAGCGGGTTCGGGTACAGGCCAGCGGCGACCAGACCGGCCACGTGAGCCATGTCGACGAACAAGTACGCGCCGACCTTGTCAGCGATCTGACGGAAGCGCGGGAAGTCCAGGGTCTTCGAATAAGCCGAGAACCCGGCGATGATCATTTTTGGCTTGTGCTCGACCGCCAGGCGCTCGACTTCGTCGTAGTCGATCAGGCCGGTGGTGGTGTCGATGCCGTACTGCACTGCGTTGTAGAGCTTGCCGGAGAAGCTGACTTTGGCGCCGTGGGTCAAGTGACCGCCGTGGGCCAGGCTCATGCCCAGCACGGTGTCGCCTGCATTCAGCAACGCGAGGTAAACAGCAGCGTTGGCCTGGCTGCCGGAGTGCGGTTGCACGTTGGCATAGTCGGCGCCGAACAGCTGCTTGGCGCGCTCGATGGCCAGGGCTTCAACCTTGTCCACGTGCTCGCAGCCACCGTAGTAGCGCTTGCCCGGATACCCTTCGGCGTATTTGTTGGTGAGGCCACTGCCTTGCGCTTCCATGACGCGTTTGCTGGTGTAGTTCTCTGACGCGATCAGCTCGATGTGATCTTCCTGACGTTGCTCTTCGGCATTCATCGCCGCCAGCAGTGCATCGTCGTAACCCTGGATCTGGTCTTGCTTGCTGAACATCGCGTCTCTCCCAGCGGCGGTGGTGCGCCATTCGTCTCGGTGAGGCACTTACCTTTCGGCAGTGCCCTTTGAATGCGATGGTATGACCGGCGCAGACAGGCCAAATGCCTACGGACGCCACGCAAAGGTGCGTTTACGACATGGCGGGAAATGACCTGAAGCGGGCAGCTCGACGTGGCGAGGGGATTTATCCCCGTTCGGCTGCGAAGCAGTCGCAAAGTCAGTCAACGACGGGGATAGGGGGGAAATACCAAGGGACCGCTACGCGCTCCAACGGGGAGAATCCCCTCGCCACGGGGGAAGGTCAGTCCAAGAGTTGGCGCAAGGCCAGAAGCGCCAGGAAATGCGCGGGATAAAGCGCATACGCCCAGCGGCGCATTGGCGGTGGTTGGAGATGCCTGGCATGTCGCAACAAGAACAACCCGATCAATGGCGCGACCAGACACACGGCGATGCCAAGGATGGCCGCACTGTTACCGAACCGGGCAGAGTGATACAGCACCTCCCATTGATTGGCAGCGAGGCATACAACCCCCGGCAACAGGCTGAAATACCAGGGCCGCCTGATCACCAGCAACATCGCCAGCGGCAGCAGCACGCCGAAGAAACCGAACATCAGTCGCTCCGGAAAAAGGGCCGCCAGCACCACGGCACCGACCGCCAGCAGCCGCGTCTGCAGCGTGTTGTGCTGCCAGCCCCGCGCCACCAACAACCCCAACACCAACGTTGGCATCACGTTCAAGGTGTCGGGATCCGGCATGAACATGCGGTAGGGTATTTCACTGATGGCGCTGAACAGCAGCAGCCAACCGAGGTATCGCCATTGGCCGTCCTGCGTCATTGCACGCGCCCGAGCCAGGTTCGCCGCCATCGCCAGACAAAACCACGGGAACGCCAACCGCCCCGGCACATACAGCAGATCAACGGAGTAACCGACATATCGCAGGTGATCGAGCACCATGCTCAACAGCGCCAGCCACTTGAGCAGATCGAGTGCCCCGTCCCGTTGAGTCATGTGCATAATTGCCCATCGTCATTGTATTTTTCTGACAGATACATCGCGTGTGCTCCCCGGACGATCTTCGGTAAAGTGCGCACCATCATTGACCACGAAGCCCTTCACCATAAGAGCCTCGCACACGGAAGCCGGCCATGACCGACAAGAGCCAACAATTCGCCAGCGACAACTATTCCGGTATCTGCCCTGAAGCCTGGGCTGCCATGGAACAGGCCAACCACGGCCACCAACGCGCTTACGGCGACGATGAGTGGACAGCTCGCGCCTCCGATCAATTCCGCAAACTGTTCGAAACCGACTGCGAAGTGTTCTTCGCCTTCAACGGCACCGCCGCCAACTCCCTGGCCCTGTCATCGCTGTGCCAGAGTTACCACAGCGTGATCTGCTCGGAAACCGCCCACGTCGAAACCGACGAATGCGGCGCGCCGGAGTTTTTCTCCAACGGCTCCAAGCTGCTCGTCGCCCGCACTGAAAACGGCAAGCTGACCCCGGAATCGATCCGCGAAGTCGCGCTCAAACGCCAGGATATCCACTACCCGAAACCGCGCGTCGTGACCCTGACCCAGGCGACCGAAGTCGGCAGCATCTACACCCCCGAAGAAATCCGCGCCATCAGCGTCACCTGCAAAGAGCTCGGCCTGAACCTGCACATGGACGGCGCGCGGTTCTCCAACGCCTGCGCATTTCTGGGCTGCTCGCCAGCCGACTTGACCTGGAAGGCCGGCGTCGACGTGTTGTGCTTCGGCGGCACGAAAAACGGCATGGCGGTGGGTGAAGCGATTCTGTTCTTCAACCACAAACTGGCCGAAGACTTCGACTACCGCTGCAAACAGGCCGGTCAGCTGGCGTCCAAAATGCGCTTTCTCTCGGCGCCGTGGGTCGGGATTCTGGAAAACGACGCCTGGCTCAAATACGCCCGCCACGCCAACCACTGCGCGCAGTTGCTGGCCGAACTGGTCAGCGACATTGCGGGCGTGGAACTGATGTTCCCGGTGCAGGCCAACGGCGTATTCCTGCAACTCTCGGAACCGGCCATCGCCGCCCTGACTGCCAAAGGCTGGCGCTTCTACACCTTCATCGGCAACGGCGGCGCACGCTTCATGTGCTCGTGGGATACCGAAGAAGAACGCGTACGGGAACTGGCGGCGGATATCCGCGAAGTCATGTCCCGCTGATCCCTTCGAGCAGCTACCCAAATACCGTGCGGTGAGGGGATTTATCCCCGTTCGGCGGCGCAGCCGTCGTAATACCAGCCAATGCGGTCTGCCAGACAGACCGCATTCTCAGTATTTGGGGCCGCTTCGCAGCCCAACGGGGATAAATCCCCTCGCCACAAGGGCGCTCCTCTACTCCCAGCCTGCGTCAGCTCCATCGTCTACATTGTTTGTCGAGCCCTCCGCTCAGACAACAATAACCAGGAGCGTACGCATGTCACTAAAAGGCAAAACCCTGTTCATCACCGGTGCCAGCCGTGGGATTGGTCGTGAAATCGCGCTGCGTGCCGCGCGGGACGGGGCCAATATTGTGATTGCGGCCAAAAGCGCCGAGCCGCATCCGAAGCTGCCGGGCACGATTTTCAGCGTCGCGAAGGAAGTCGAAGCGGCGGGAGGCAAGGCGCTGGCCTTGCAGGTGGATGTGCGCGATGAAGTGGCGGTGCGTGAAGCCTTGGCCCAGGCCAACGAACATTTCGGCGGTATTGATGCGCTGATCAACAATGCCGGCGCAATCAAGCTGACCGGCGTTCAGCACATCGAACTCAAACGCTTTGATCTGATGCACCAGATCAACACCCGCGCCGTGTTGCTGTGCAGTCAGGCCGCCCTGCCCTATTTGAAAAAGAGCAGCGGCCACATCCTCAACCTGTCACCGCCACTCAACCTGGCCACCAAGTGGTTCGCTCAATACAGCCCCTACACCGTGACCAAATACGGCATGAGCATGCTGACGCTGGGCATGAGCGAGGAATTCAAGAATTACGGTATCAGCGTCAACTCGCTATGGCCGCAGACGATGATCGCGACGGCAGCCATCGAATTTCAGCTGGGTTCGCGCGAGTCCTTCAAACACGCACGAACGCCGGCGATCATGGCGGATGCGGCGCATGTGATTTTGAGCAGCGTTAATCGCAGCATGACTGGACGGCTGCTGATTGATGAAGAGATTCTGAGAGAAAACGGAGTGAAGGATTTTGAAGGTTATCGGTTTGAACCGGACTCTATCGAAAAGCTGATGCCGGATCTGTTTGTTGACTGAGATACCCACACCCTTGTAGGAGCTGTCGAGTGAAACGAGGCTGCGATCTTTTGATCTTGTTTTTAAGATCAGGATCAAAAGATCGCAGCCTTCGGCAGCTCCTACAGGGGAGATTCGGTGGGTGTCAGAACTCGATCCGCACATCCCCTTTTGGCACGCTGCAGCACGACAGGATATAACCCTCGGCCTCGTCTTCCTCGGTGATGCCGCCGTTGTGCTCCATCTCCACCTCGCCGCCCAGTTTCAACACCTTGCATGTCCCACAGATCCCCATCCCGCAGGCTTTCGGAATCAGCAGGCCGAGCTTGGCGGCTGCCGCATGCACGGTTTCCCCGGGCGCCACACGAATGCTTTTCCCGGAAGCAATGAACTCCACCTGGTGCAGATCCGCCAGATCGACTTCAGGCGCATCCGCCGCTATCTCGGCTTGCTCCACCGCATCGGCCCGAGCTTCCGGTGGCGTCGCGCCGAAGGATTCCTCGTGATAACGCGACATGTCGAAACCAACCGTTTCCAGCATGCGCTTGACCGCATTCATGTACGGCGTCGGCCCGCAGCAGAACACTTCGCGCTCCATGAAGTCCGGCGCCATCAGTTCGAGCATCTTGTGGTTCAGGTACCCGCGATAACCGGCCCAGGGCTCGCCAAGACCATGCTTCTCGCAGATCAGGTGCAGGCTGAAGTTGTCGATCCGCGACGCCATGTGCTCCAGCTCGCGGTGATAAATGATGTCTTTGGGCGAACGAGCGCTGTGGATAAACACCATGTCGACGTTGCCGTTGGTGTCGTAGAACCAGCGTGCCATCGACATCACCGGTGTAATGCCGACGCCGCCGCTGAGGTACAGCACTTTCGGCGCGGTGAAGTCCATGGCATTGAACAGACCGACCGGTCCGTGCACCGCCAGTTCCTGACCTTCATGCAGGGTGTCGTGCAACCAGTTGGACACCTTGCCCCCCGGCACGCGCTTGATGGTCACCGAAAAGCTGTAAGGCACCGACGGCGAGCTCGAAATAGTGTATGAGCGCATGATCGGCACGCCCTCGATTTCCAGCTCCAGGGTGACGAACTGCCCCGGCTTGAAGAAGAACAGAATCGGCTGGTCGGCCATGAAACAGAAGGTGCGCACGTCCCAGGTTTCCTGGATGACTTTGACGCAACGGACGATGTGTCGACCATTGGCCCAGGTCTGGGTCGTTACCGGATTCAGGAAGCTGTTGGACATGCTGTTCTCCACCGCCGATGCTCGGCCTTATGTTGGCGATTCTGCGTATAGCGCGAACCACCCATTTACCTATCTGCGACATTCACATACTTATCGCGACCAGCCCCCAACTACCGGGGGTTGCGCGTCGGGAACAGATTGGGCCATGTCGCCCATGGATAAGGTTCCGGGTAGCGCCGGCCCCACACTCGCCTCAACAGATAAATGCTGTTTGTGTCTTGCGTAGCAACCGTATCAGCCACTTTCGCCGGCCTCACAGAAAGGCCTTGAGGATCATATCGATGGACGTCACCGCAAAAATCAGCCTGGGCGATCCGCTGGAACCCGCACGCAAGGCCACCGCGCAAATGCTCCAGGAGCGCGAACGCACTTACTCGCTGCCGCAGCCGTTTTACTCTGACGAGCGGCTGTTTGATATCGACATGCAGGAGATCTTCCAGAAAGAGTGGTTGATCGCCGGCATGACCTGCGAGATCCCGACCAAGGGTAATTACCTGACCCTGCAGGTCGGCAAAAACCCGATCATCGTGATTCGCGGCGCTGAAGGCGTGGTGCATGCGTTCCATAACGTCTGTCGCCACCGCGGTTCGCGCCTGTGCACCAGTGAAAAAGGCAAGGTCGCCAAGCTGGTCTGCCACTACCACCAGTGGACCTACGAGCTGGACGGTCGTCTGTTGTTCGCCGGCACCGAAATGGGCGCCGACTTCGACATGAAGCAATACGGCCTCAAACCGGTGAACGTGAAAACGGCCGGCGGTTACATCTTCATCAGCCTGTCGGAGAACCCGCCCGCCATTGATGACTTCCTGTCGACGCTGAGCCATTACATGGAACCGTACGACATGGAGAACACCAAGGTGGCAATCACCACCACCTTGATGGAGAAAGCCAACTGGAAACTGGTGCTGGAAAACAACCGCGAGTGCTACCACTGCAACGCGTCGCACCCGGAACTGCTCAAGACCCTGCTGGAATGGGACGACGTCACCGATCCACGCGCCGATCAGGCGTTCAAGGACCACGTCGCTGCTTCTTCCGCTGCCTGGGAAGCCGAGAAGATTCCTTACGCCCACGCCAGCTTCGGCCTGCGTAACCGCATCGTGCGCATGCCGCTGCTTAAAGGCACCGTGTCGATGACCCTGGACGGCAAACAGGGCTGCGCCAAACTCATGGGCCGCATCAAGAACCCGGATTTGGGCTCGATGCGCATCCTGCATTTGCCGCACTCGTGGAACCACTGCATGGGCGATCACATCATCGTCTTCACGGTGTGGCCGATCAGCGCTCAGGAAACCATGGTCACGACCAAGTGGGTCGTGCACAAGGACGCCGTTGAAGGCGTGGATTACGACGTCGACCGCATGCGTCAGGTCTGGGATGCAACCAACGACCAGGACCGCCGTCTGGCCGAAGAAAACCAGCGCGGGATCAACTCCACGGCCTATCAGCCTGGGCCTTATTCGAAGACCTACGAGTTTGGCGTGGTGAACTTCGTGGATTGGTACAGCGAACGGTTGCTGAGCAATCTGGGGGCAGAGCCTGCGCCTTACCTCAAGGGAGTACCGGTTCAAGGTTAACGGCAAAAGCATCGCGAGCAGGCTCACTCCTACATTTGATCTTCGGTATGCCAAAGGTCCCCTGTAGGAGTGAGCCTGCTCGCGATGGCGGCTTACCTGCCCACACCTCACTTCCCGACAACCTACCACTCTGTAGAACTGTACGAAATATGACCTATTCCGTTCAGGCCTATACGCACCGCACCTCGCAGCCTTCCACGAACAAGTTATCCACACCTCCACCCACAGCTAATGGGGACAAGTGTGCATCTGCCTGAAACTTTCTCCACACAATCCGAAGAAAATCCGTGACTTATTAACATTTACGGTTTTGAACGGCGATTGATTATTTTTTGATCACAACCCTGAAAGCCACACATGACGTGGCCTGTAGACGACCGCAAACACCTTATCCACAGAAGCGCCAACAGACTTTGGGGGCAACTATGCGGGCACTGTGGAAAACCGCTAAAACCCTTAATACATCAGGCTTTCAACGAGATTTCACACCTAAACAGGCTGATTGGTTGTTTTTTAATCAAAAGCCTGTAACCCCTTGTTTATATAGCCTCCAGCAGACAGCGAACATCTTATCCACAGAAGCGCCAACAGAGATCGGGGGTAAGTGTGGGGAAGTGAGGCAGCGTTATCCACAGAAGCGGTTTATAGGGCGTAGGTAAACCCCAACTGGAAACCCGATCCTGTAGCAGCTGCCGAGCCCGCGAGGCGGCGTTCGAGGACGCAGTCCTCGCCAGCTTTAATGTCGGTGGAGGGTTAGCGAACCACGCCTTCTTCGATCAGCAGCTTGAGGATCGCCTCGGCACCCGCTTGTGCGGTCACACCTTTAAGCACTTGGCCACCGCCACCACTGGCCTTGGCCGTTGCAGCCTTCATCCGGTCGGCGCCGCTCTTGGCCTTGATCACCTTCAAGCGTTTCGGCCTTGATTTCGCCGGTTGCAGGGTAGCGACCGCGAGCAGTTCATCGTCGATCACTTCGACATCATCGGCCTGCAGAACACCCCGGCGCGCTGGCCCGTAAGCACTTTGCCGAGGTTTGGGCGCAGCGTTATCCACAGTCGCCAGAAACGGCAAACGCACTTTCAAGCGACGACGCTGACCACGGGGCAGCGCCTGCAGAACAAGTGCCGAACCCCCGTCGATGGATTCCACCTGAGCCAGCCCCACCACCAGCGGCCAACCCAGATTCTCGGCCAGCAGGAACGGCAACATGCCGGAGCCTTCGCCGGTTTCCGCCTGGCTGCCGGTCAGAACGACTTGCGCGCCAGCCTCCCGCAAATAGGCAGTTAACGCCGGCAACGCGTCGGCACCCAACGGCTGTTCCAGGACATGCAACTGGTCCAGCCCCATGCCCAGATACGCACGCAGCGCAGGCTCGGCGACGTCACCGGCATGCAGCACTTGCAGGTTATCCCCAGCGAGTTGCAGACCCAGCTCCACCGCTCGCGCATCCTGTTCGGCGCGACGTGGCCGGCCGGAGGTCGGGTGGGCGCCGATGGACACCAGGCTGATGATTTTCGTGCTCATAACCTTTTCCTTCCCTTAGGCCGCATCGCGCTTGGCGTCGTTGCGGTAGGCCGCTATCGCATCGATCAAGGCTTGAAGAACCTCGGCGCTTTCACCGATTACCGACAGGTCGGCCCGTTTGATCATGTCGCAACCCGGGTCGAGGTTGATCGCCACCACCTTGTCGCAGGCACCAATGCCTTGCAGGTGCTGGATCGCGCCGGAAATCCCCACGGCCACATAGACCCGCGCAGTGACCCAGGTCCCCGAAGCACCCACCTGCCGATCACGCGCCATGAAGCCATCGTCCACCGCCACCCGGGACGCGCCTTCGGTGGCGCCGAGGGCTTGGGCGGTCCTGTGGAAAAGCTCCCAATCCTTGACGCCATTACCGCCGGAGAAAATGAATTCGGCTTCCGCCATGGGAATCGCCGCCGGGTCTACCGCCACCGCGCCCAAATCTTCGATACGGGAAAGACTGCGCGCCACGGTTGTGGATAACTCCACGGGCAAGGCTTCGTGACGGGTTTCACTCACAGGTTCGGCACACTCGACGGCGGCCAGAATCAAGCGCGCAACCGGCCGCGCCAGGTCTTGCAAACCAGCACCGGCACGGCCGATACATTCCTGATCCTTGACCTGCCAGACCCGTGTGGCCGGGCGCTCGCCGAGGGCTGCGGCAAAGCGCCGACCCAGTTCGCCGCCGCCGCTGCGGCTGTCGGGCAGCAGCCAGTGACGCGGACTGAACTGGTTATCCACAGCTCGCAAACCCTGGACCCGCTGTTCCGGTGCATAACCGCTGAATTCCTCGCCGTCGAGCACCAGCAACCGATCCACGCCGGCGCTAGCGAAGGCCGCTTCCTTGTGCTCGCCAAAAATCACGGCCAACACCGCGCCGTCCTGACCGGCCAGTTGATGCGCCAGACCCAGCAAGTCGCGATCGTGGCTGCTCAAGCGACCACCCACCATGTCCGGCACCACACTGATATAAAACGCTGGCTGCGGTACTTGATGCAGTGGTAATTGCACTTCAACTGTGGCCGAGCGTTTGGTCGCTCCGCCCTGCTGTGCGCCGCTGCGGTCAATACGTTTGATGCCATTGGGACCAATGAAACCCATGCCATGGGGATTCTTGCGAATGACCCCATTGGGCCCCATCCAGCTGTGTTGCGCCGGTTGCATGGCCGCATGCAGCGGGTGCAGGCGGTTGCGGGCAATCCATTCGGCGCGGGGGTCGCGGCGGATAATGTCGCTCATCAGTGGGCCTCCGCAGGTTCTTCACGTTTCAGCGGCGCATTCGGTTTGCTCGGGGCTGCGTCTTCGAGCAATGCATCGGCCACCAGTTCGGCGATGTCCTTGATCATCGGGCGCGGTTCGACAACGCCTTCGAGCATCGCCGTGCATTGTGGACAACCCACGGCCACCAACTCGGCGCCGGTCTCGCGGATGTCTTCCATGCGCATGTCCGGAATCCGTTGTTTGCCCGGAATGTCGGTGATCGGCGCACCACCGCCACCACCGCAGCAGCGCGAGCGGAAACCAGAGCGTTGCATCTCTTTCACTTCGATGCCGAGAGCACGCAATACCTCGCGCGGCGCCTCGTATTCGCCGTTGTAGCGACCGAGGTAGCACGGATCGTGATAGGTCACGCTGCTGCCTTTGTGCTGACCGAGAGTCAGGGCGCCCGCACCAATAATTTCCGCCATGTAGGTGCTGTGGTGCTGCACGAGGTAGTGGCCATCGAAAGCGCCGTACTCGTTTTTCAGCACGTGGAAGCTGTGCGGATCGCAGGTGACGATGCGGTTGAAGCTGTATTTGGCCAGGGTCTGGATGTTGCGTTTGGCCAGCAACTGGAACGTCGCTTCATCGCCCAGGCGCCGTGCCACGTCACCGCTGTCGCGCTCTTCCAGGCCCAGTACCGCGAAGTCGACCTTGGCCGCTTTCAGCACTTTGACGAAGGCGCGCAAAGTGCGCTGGTTGCGCATGTCGAAAGCGCCGTCGCCGACCCAGAACAGTACGTCGACCGATTTCTTCTCGCTGAGCAGATTCAAACTCAGATCCGCGGCCCAGTTCATCCGCCCGCCCGGTGCGAAGCCGCCAGGGTTGTCGGTGGCAATCAGGTTTTCCAGGACTTCGGCCCCCTTGTTCGGGGTCGCGCCTTTTTCCAGCGTCAGATGGCGACGCATGTCGACGATGGCGTCGACGTGCTCGATCATCATCGGGCATTCCTCGACACAGGCACGGCAGGTGGTGCAGGACCACAGGGTGTCGGCGTCCACCAGGCCGTTGACGATCGGTTGATGCGGATTACCGGCATGCTCACCAATGGCTTTGCCAGGATAGGGACTACCGGCGAATTTGGCGTCGGTGCCACCCGCCAGGCCAACCACCATGTCCTGGATCAGTTTTTTCGGGTTCAGCGGCTGACCGGCGGCGAACGCCGGGCACGCCGCTTCGCACTTGCCGCACTGCACGCAGGCGTCGAAACCGAGCAGCTGGTTCCAGGTGAAATCCTTGGGTTTTTCCACACCCAACGGTGCGGTTGGGTCGTTGAGGTCCAGTGGTTTCAAACCAGTCGAGCGGCCACCGCCAAAGCGTTCGGCGCGACGGTGCCACGCCAGGTGCAAGGCACCGGCAAAGGCGTGTTTCATCGGCCCGCCCCAGGTCATGCCGAAGAACAATTCCGACACGCCCCACAGCACGCCGACAAAAAGGATCGCTGCAAGCATCCAGCCGCCGAAGTTTTCCGGGAGGATGCCGGCCACCGGCAGGGTCAACAGGAAGAAGCTCGCCGAGAATGCCAACAGGCTTTTCGGCAGACGCATCCATGGCCCTTTGGACAGGCGAGCCGGAGGGTTGCGACGACGCAGGTACATGAAAATCGCGCCGACGAACATCACCGCCGAGGCAATCAACAGGGCAACGCCGAGAATGCGGCTGTGCAGGCCGAAACCGTGAACCAGTATCGCCAGCACAATGGACGCCACCGCACCACCGGCCGTGGCGACGTGGGTGTTGGCGATGTATTTGTCCCGCGCAACGACATGGTGCAAATCGATCATGTAGCGCTTGGGCATGGCGAAGAGGCCACCGATCAGGTCGACCTTCGAGGCTCGTCCCCGGCGCCACATAGCCACCCGCCGCACCGCGCCGAGGACAGCCAGGCCCAGGGCAGCGAACAGCAGGATTGGAAGAAGGGTGTTCAACATGGTGGAGCTCCCAAAGACCTCGGGGTCTTGCAGGTCGAGATGCCTTACTCGGTTCCTGTGGGAGCGGGCTTGCCCGCGAAAGCGGTGGGTCAGTCGACATCAATATCGACTGATCGATTGCATTCGCGGGCAAGCCCGCTCCCACAGGGTTATGTGCAAGCCGTTAGAAATCCTTGCAGAGCCGCAGCGCGTCGTAGATCGCCGCGTGTACGTTGCGCTGAGCCACACAGTCACCGATGCGGAACAGCAGGTAACCGTCACCGGTCTGTTCCAGGCAAGGTTGCGGCTTGATCGCGAACAAAGCTTCGACGTCGATCTGGCCTTTGTTGCGGGAGCCTTCTTTCATCGCGTAGTAGATTTCTTCGTCCGAACGCACGCCGTTTTCCACGACCACCTGGTCCACCACCCGCTCCTCTTTGGCGCCGGTGTATTCGTTCTCCAGTACCGCCACCAGCTTGTCGCCTTCGCGGTAGACCTTCTCCAGCATCATGTCGCCGGTCATGATCACTTCTTTCGGGTACATGCTGCGGTAGTAGGTCGGGAACGAGGTGCCGCCGATCGCCACGCCAGGCTTGATGTCGTCGGTAACGATCTCGACCTGACTGCCTTTGTCGGCCAGGAAGTCAGCGGTCGACATGCCGGTGAACTCGCAAATGGTGTCGTACACCAGCACGTTTTTACCTGGCGCAACTTTGCCATCGAGAATGTCCCAGCTGCTGACAACCAGGCCTTCAGCCGCGCCCCAATGCTCGTTCTGCTCGAGGAACGGATGACCGCCTACCGCGAGCACGACCACGTCGGGGCGCAGGTCCATGATGGTCGGCGCATCCGCCGCCACGCCCAGGCGCAGGTCGACTTTCAACCTTGCGAGTTCAAGCTGATACCAGCGCGTGATACCGGCGATCTGGTCGCGCTGTGGTGCTTTCGAAGCAGTGGTGATCTGCCCGCCGATGAATTCTTTTTTCTCGAACAAGGTCACGTCGTGGCCACGCTCGGCGGCCACGCGAGCGGCTTCCATCCCCGCCGGCCCGGCACCCACCACCACGACCTTGCGCTTAACGCCGGTGGTCTTTTCGATGATGTGCGGCACGCCCATGTATTCGCGGGAGGTCGCAGCGTTCTGGATACACAACACGTCCAGCCCTTGGTACTGCCGGTCGATGCAATAGTTGGCGCCGACGCACTGCTTGATCTGGTCGATCTGGCCCATCTTGATCTTGGCGATCAAGTGCGGGTCGGCGATGTGCGCACGGGTCATACCGACCATGTCCACATAACCACCTTCCAGAATTCGGGTCGCCTGGTTCGGGTCCTTGATGTTCTGTGCGTGCAGCACTGGAGCCTTGACCACTTCCTTGATACCGGCCGCCAGGTGCAGGAACGGCTCCGGTGGATAACTCATGTTCGGAATGACGTTGGCCAGGGTGTTGTGAGTGTCGCAACCCGACCCCACCACACCGATGAAGTCCAGCATGCCGGTGTCGTCGTAGTACTTGGCGATCTGCTTCATGTCCTCGTGGGACAAGCCGTCCGGGTGGAATTCGTCGCCGCACAGACGGATGCCGACGCAGAAATCCGGGCCGACTTCAGCCCGCACAGCCTTCAATACTTCCAGGCCGAACCGCATGCGGTTTTCAAAACTGCCGCCCCACTCATCGGTACGCTTGTTGACGCGCGGGCTCCAGAACTGGTCGATCATGTGCTGGTGCACAGCGGACAGTTCGACGCCATCGAGACCACCGGCCTTGGCCCGGCGAGCAGCCTGCGCGTAGTTGCCGATCACTCGCCAGATTTCTTCCGGCTCGATGGTTTTGCAGGTGGCACGGTGCACCGGTTCACGCACGCCCGACGGCGACATCAGGGTCGGCCAGTTAAAGCCGTCCCAACGTGAGCGACGGCCCATGTGGGTAATCTGGATCATGATCTTGGCGCCGTGCTTGTGCATGGCGTCGGCGAGGTTCTGGAAGTGCGGGATGATCCGGTCGGTGGACAGGTTCACCGAACTCCACCATTCCTGCGGGCTGTCGATGGCCACCACGGAGGAACCGCCGCAAATCGCCAGGCCGATCCCGCCCTTGGCTTTCTCTTCGTAATACTTGACGTACCGATCGGTGGTCATGCCGCCGTCGGTCGCGTAGACCTCGGCGTGCGCAGTGCTGAGCACGCGGTTACGGATGGTCAGTTTGCCGATCTGGATCGGCTGGAACATTGCTTCGAAAGCCATGGCGGGTTCCTCGACTTACAACGGCTTGACGGTGAACAAACCGTCGTCGTGGCCTTCTTCAGAGCCACCGTAGACTTGTTCGGCAACGGTACGGATGTTGCTGCCGCGGGCTTGCAGAATCTGGTCCATGGCACCGGCAAACCAGCCGGTGAACATGTAGTCGACCTTGCGCCCGACCTTGCCGTACACGTACACGAACGCCGAGTGTTCGAGCTTGACGCTGGCGGTGCCTTTGTCGAGGTCGATGTCCTGGATCTTGAACAGGCCCCAGCCGCGTTGCGACAGGCGCTTCATGTAGTGCTCGAACACTGCGACGCCTTCAAGGCCGTGGCATTCGGCTTCTTTCTCACACCAGTGCCAGGCGGATTTGTAGCCGGCCTTGTAGAGGATTTCGGCGTAGGCTTCGGCGCCCAGCACTTCCTCGATACCCATGTGGTTGTTGACGAAGAAATGCCGCGGTACGTACAGCATCGGCAGGGCGTCAGAGGTCCAGACACCGGTCTCGCTGTCGACTTCGATTGGCAATTGCGGGGCGATCTTGGCCATGGAAACTTAACTCCAGAAAAATTCGTTGTATTTGCGTGTCGTAGCCCTGTAGCAGCTGCCGAGCCTGCGAGGCTGCGTTGGGCTGCGCAGCGGCCCTCGAGGGCGGTCCTGCGGACCGCAACGCAGCCTCGTGCCTCGGCAGCTGCTACAGGGTTGTTGGGAGGCCGGTTTTTATTCGCCCCAGACGTCCTTCAGGACATTCACCCAGTTCTCGCCCATGATCTTGCGCACCACGCGCTCGGAATGGCCGCGCTTGAGCAGGGTTTCGGTCAGGTTCGGGAACTCGCCGACGGTGCGGATGCCCAGCGGGTTAATGATCTTGCCGAAGCTGGTCAGGCGGCGTGCGTAGCCTTTGTCATGGGTCAGGTATTCGAAGAAGTCCTGGCCATGGCCCTGGGTGAAGTCGGTGCCGATGCCGATGGCGTCTTCGCCGACGATATTCATGGTGTATTCGATGGCTTCGGCGTAATCGTCGATGGTCGAATCAATGCCCTTGGCCAGGAACGGCGCAAACATGGTCACGCCGACAAAACCGCCGTGGTCGGCAATGAACTTCAGTTCTTCATCGGATTTGTTGCGCGGATGAATCTTCAGGCCCGACGGCAGGCAATGGGAATAGCAGACCGGCTTCTTCGATTCGAGGATGACTTCTTCGGAGGTTTTCGAACCCACGTGGGACAGGTCGCACATGACGCCGACACGGTTCATCTCGGCGACGATTTCACGACCGAAGCCCGACAGGCCGCCATCGCGCTCGTAGCAGCCGGTACCGACCAGATTCTGGGTGTTGTAGCACATCTGCACGATACCGACGCCCAGCTGCTTGAACACCTCGACGTAGCCGATCTGGTCTTCAAAGGCGTGAGCATTCTGGAAGCCGAAAAGGATGCCGGTCTTGCCCTGCTCCTTGGCCTTGCGGATGTCGGCGGTGGTGCGCACCGGAATCACCAGGTCGCTGTTCTCGCGAATCAGTTTCTGGCTGGCGGCGATGTTGTTGACGGTCGCCTGGAAGCCTTCCCACACCGACACGGTGCAGTTGGCCGCGGTCAGACCGCCCTTGCGCATGTCTTCGAACAGCTCACGGTTCCACTTGGCAATAATCAGCCCGTCGATAACGATACTGTCGGCGTGCAATTCGGCTGGGCTCATCAGGCTGTCCCCTATTAGCGATTCGTGCGCCGAATCGTGTGCCGGCGCTTTGGGGCCAGCATATGCCTCGGTGCCTCGGCAGCCGGGTGCAAAAACGACAGGGGAATTGCCGAAAGCGTCAATCCGCGACAAAGGGTCGTCGACAGGCCTGATCGCCCGCCTGTTCAAGCCCCTCCGCTTGGGCCAGAATTCGCCGCATCACTGGATGCTTCAATAACGCGTTACTGAAGCTTTGAATGGAATAAAGGGGACGGCAGCGCTATGAAAACGATTTTTCTGGTCTTGGCACTACTGACGGCGACGGGCGTACAGGCCCAGGAAGAGTCCGACAGCACCCCCTGCGATGCCGTCGAAAACGACGTCCAGACCCTGGAATGCTCGGCCTACAGCCGAACCACAGCCGAAGACCTGCTCAAAGACAACTATCAAAGCCTGGCGGAGCGCATGCAGACGCTCTACGGCAAGAACCCGTCGCAATTGACCGACATCACTTCCAGGATCAAAGCCTCCCAACAGCAATGGCTAAAGACGCGGGATGCCGATTGCGCCGTCGAAGCGTTCCCGGCGACGAGCGGCAGCAAGGCGTTCACCATTGCGCAGAATGATTGCGTGGCGCGGATGAGTGATGAGCGGTCGGAGTTTTTGGAGTCGATTGGGCAGGAGTGATCCTGTAATTCCATCGGAAGCTGGCGCCGTTGTCGGCTTTCGCCGCGAGAGCCTTGGCGTTTGGCATGACTGCCAATCAGCTTGAGCTGTAGCTTGCGCACAACCATTTTTAAAGGGATTCGAAATGAAAATCTGCGGCATCGAAATCAAAGGCAGCGAAGCAATCATTGCCGTGGCCTCCCTCGACGGTCAGACGCTGAGTCACGTCCCCCTCGCCACCAAGAAAATCGCCCTGGAAGACGACGACGAAGCGGCCAACGTCAAAGTTTTTGCCGCGCAGGTGGCGTCCTTTGTTCGTGAGAACTCCATCGACCGAATCGCGATCAAGAAGCGCAGCAAGAAAGGTGAGTTTGCCGGCGGACCGACCACGTTCAAGATCGAGGGCATTTTCCAGTTGCTGGAAAGTTGCGAGGTGACGCTGCTGTCGCCGCAGACGATCAATGCGCAGGCCAAGAAGCACGGGTTTGAGCCACCCGCGACGCTGAACAAGTATCAGCATGAGGCGTACAAAGCGGCGTGTTCGGCGCTGGTGAAGAAGTAACTCAATTTTCTACCAACACAGAGAACCTGTGGGAGCCGGGCTTGCCCGCGATTGCGGTGTGTCAGTCAACATCAATGTTGAAAGTGCCGGCCTCATCGCGGGCAAGCCCGGCTCCCACAGGTTTCGCTGCTGTTCATGCTTTTGCGGTACGCCGGTCTTCCCGCGGACAACGCTCGAACTTCGCCCGATAACTTCGGGTGAAATAAGACGGCGATTCAAACCCGCACGCGATGCTCACTTCCAGCACGCTCATGTCCGTCTGCCGCAACAACTGCTGGGCCTTCTCCAGCCTTAATCGCAGGTAAAAGTTGCTCGGCGTGTCATTCAGGTGCAGTCGAAACAAACGCTCGAGCTGTCGCCGCGTCACCTTGATCGACTCCGCCAGCGCCAGCGTGGTCAGCGGCGGTTCGCTGTGCTGCTCCATTTCCCCGATCACCTGAACCAGCTTCTTGTTGCGGATGCCATAACGGCTGGCCACTTCCATACGCTGGTGGTCTTTGCGTGGGCGGATGCGGCCGAGTACGAATTGCTCGCTGACCTGAATCGCCAATTCCGGGCCGTGGGCCTGGCTGATGAGGTCGAGCATGAGGTCGATGGAGGCTGTACCGCCTGCCGAGGTAATGCGCTTGCGGTCGATTTCGAACAGCTCCTGGGTGACGCTGAGCTGCGGATACGATTCCTTGAAGGCGTCGATCGCTTCCCAGTGCAGGGTCAGGCGATGGCCATCGAGCAAGCCGGCTTCGGCAAGGACAAAGCTCCCGGTGTCGATGGCGCCGAGAGTCACGCCATCGATGTCCAGGCGGCGCAGCCAGTGTTCCAGCGCGGGCGTGGCAAATTTCAGCGGTTCGAACCCCGCGACCACCAAGAGCGTCGCACCTTTTTTCAACGGTTCCAGTGCGGCGTCGGCGTTGACCGACATGCCGTTGCTGGCTAACACCGCACCGCCGTCGGCGCTCAGCACATGCCAGCGATACAGCTCGCCGCGAAAGCGATTGGCGACCCGCAGCGGCTCAATGGCCGAGATAAAACCGATGGCCGAAAAACCGGGCATCAGCAAGAAGTAGAAATCCTGGGACATGGAACGCACTCAATGGCTGGTAGCGAGAGGGCGGGAAGCGTGCAGACGTTGATACGCCACTTGCGAGCGGCATTCAAGAGCACAGGTCGCTGCAGTGCAAGAGCTGGTCGCCGTAGTGCGCTTCCACGGGCCTATAGCTGCGTAACTTGGCATCACCGGCGCGCAGACGCCGGAACCCACAATAACGTCTGCCGAGGAACCCGACATGAAACGACTGATCAGCAGCTGTGTTCTTGCACTCAGCGGTACCGCTTTCTTGAGCGCCAGCGTCATGGCGGCCGAACCCGCGTCCTGCCAGAACGTGCGCATGGGCGTGGTGAACTGGACCGACGTGATCGCCACCAGCGCCATGACCCAGGTCCTGCTCGACGGCCTCGGCTACAACACCAAACAAACCAGCGCGTCCCAACAAATCATCTTCGCCGGGATCCGTGATCAGCGGCTGGACCTGTTCCTGGGTTACTGGAACCCGCTGATGACCCAGACCATCACGCCGTTCGTCCAGGCCAACCAGGTCAAGGTGCTTGAAGCACCCAGCCTGAAAGACGCCCGCGCCACCCTCGCCGTACCGACCTATCTGGCGGACAAGGGTCTGAAAACCTTCGCTGATATCGCCAAATTCGAGAAAGAACTGGGCGGCAAGATCTACGGCATCGAGCCCGGTTCGGGCGCCAACACCCAGATCAAGGCGATGATCACCAAGAACCAGTTTGGTCTCGGCAAGTTCCAGCTGGTCGAGTCCAGCGAAGCCGGCATGCTCGCGGCGGTGGATCGTGCCGTGCGCCGCAATGAAGCCGTGGTGTTCTTCGGCTGGGCGCCGCACCCCATGAACGTCAACGTGAAGATGACCTACCTCACGGGCAGTGACGATGCGCTCGGCCCGAACGAAGGCATGGCGACCGTCTGGACCGTCACCGCGCCGAAATATGCCGAGCAATGCCCGAACATCGGCCGCTTGCTGAGCAACCTGACCTACACCGCCGAAGACGAGAGCCGGATGATGCAGCCGCTGCTGGATCACAAAGACGCTTTCGAATCGGCCAAGCAATGGCTGAAAGATCACCCGCAAGACAAACAGCGCTGGCTCGAGGGCGTCACCACCTTCGATGGCAAACCTGCCGCTGAAAACCTGCAACTCACCACCAAATAAACCCTGATTGAACCGTCGAATCGCAGCCCGTATGGGCTGCGAACGAAATCATCACGCCTGCAAGGAACCCGCCTCATGAACCACGACGTCATCATCACCTGCGCACTCACCGGTGCTGGCGACACGACCGCCAAAAGCCCACACGTGCCGGTCACCCCGAAACAAATCGCCGCCGCTGCAGTAGAAGCCGCGAAGGCCGGCGCCACGGTGGTTCATTGCCACGTGCGCAACCCCGAAACCGGCAAGTTCAGCCGTGACGTGGCGTTGTATCGCGAAGTGATGGAGCGCATCCGCGAGGCGGACGTCGACATCATCGTCAACCTCACCGCCGGCATGGGTGGCGACCTGGAAATCGGTGCGGGCGAAAACCCGATGGAGTTTGGCCCGAACACCGACCTGGTCGGCCCGCTGACGCGTCTTGCGCATGTCGAAGCGCTGCTGCCGGAAATCTGCACCCTGGATTGCGGCACCCTGAACTTCGGCGATGGCGACACCATTTATGTATCGACGCCGGCTCAACTGCGTGCGGGTGCCAAACGCATTCAGGAATTGGGCGTGAAGGCCGAGCTGGAAATTTTCGACACCGGTCACCTGTGGTTTGCCAAACAACTGATCAAGGAAGGCCTGCTCGACGATCCGCTGTTCCAGCTGTGCCTGGGCATCCCGTGGGGCGCGCCGGCAGACACCACCACCATGAAGGCGATGGTCGACAACTTGCCCGCCAATGCGGTTTGGGCGGGCTTCGGCATCGGTCGCATGCAGATGCCGATGGCGGCTCAAGCGGTGCTGCTGGGCGGCAACGTGCGGGTCGGTCTGGAAGACAACATCTGGCTGGACAAAGGCGTACTGGCCACCAACGGCCAACTGGTCGAACGCGCCAGCGAAATCCTCAGTCGCCTCGGCGCCCGTGTCCTGACCCCTGCTGAAGGCCGGGTAAAAATGGGCCTGACCAAGCGCGGCTAACCCACACCTATGCATAACCCTGCGGGAGCGGGCTTGGTGGTGAGGAGACATGTGGCGAGGGGTTATGTGGCGAGGGGATTTAGCGAACCGTCGCACCGCACCGTTGGGTCGCAAAGCGGCCCCAGGTCTGTGACTGCGGTATCTCAGATAGACCGCAGTCACCGGTTTTGCGACTGCTTCGCAGCCGAACGGGGCGGTGCGACGTTTCGCTAAATCCCCTCACCACACCTCCCCTCACCACACATTCCCTCACCACAAGAGACCACACCCACAGGGGATCACACCCACAGCGGATCACCGAATTCATTCAGGACGGCGCCATGACCTTTATCACCGAAATCAAAACCTTCGCAGCCTTGGGCAGCGGTGTCATCGGCAGCGGCTGGGTATCCCGCGCCCTCGCCCACGGCCTCGACGTAGTGGCGTGGGACCCGGCACCGGGTGCCGAAGCCGCATTGCGCAAACGCGTGGCCAATGCGTGGGGAGCACTGGAGAAACAAGGCCTGGCACCTGGCGCGTCGCAAGATCGCCTGCGCTTTGTCGCCACCATTGAAGAGTGTGTTCGCGATGCGGATTTCATTCAGGAAAGCGCCCCGGAACGCCTCGATCTGAAACTGGAACTGCACAGCAAAATCAGCGCGGCAGCCAAGTCCAACGCGCTGATCGGCTCCAGTACGTCAGGGCTGTTGCCGAGTGAGTTTTACGAAAGCTCGACGCACCCGGAACGTTGTGTCGTCGGTCACCCGTTCAACCCGGTTTACCTGTTGCCATTGGTGGAAGTGGTGGGTGGTAAAAACACCGCACCCGAAGCCGTACAGGCGGCCATGAAAGTCTACGAATCCTTGGGGATGCGTCCGCTGCATGTGCGCAAGGAAGTGCCAGGATTTATCGCCGACCGCTTGCTCGAAGCGCTATGGCGCGAGGCCCTGCACCTGGTAAACGACGGGGTGGCGACCACCGGCGAGATCGACGATGCAATTCGTTTTGGCGCGGGACTGCGCTGGTCGTTCATGGGCACGTTCCTGACGTACACCCTGGCGGGTGGCGATGCGGGCATGCGGCACTTCATGGCGCAGTTCGGACCGGCGTTGCAGTTGCCGTGGACGTACTTGCCGGCACCGGAACTGACCGACAAGTTGATCGATGACGTGGTCGATGGGACCAGCGATCAATTGGGCACCCACAGCATTTCGGCGCTGGAGCGCTATCGTGATGATTGCTTGCTGGCGGTGCTCGAGGCGGTGAGAACCACCAAAGAAAAGCATGGGATGGCATTCAGCGAGTAATCCACTATCAGGACTGGCCCCATCGCCAGCAGGCTGGCTCCCACAGGAGAATGCATTCCAATGTGGGAGCCAGCCTGCTGGCGATGACGGCATTCCAATCACAATCTGTTCTGGATCAGCCACCATGCCCGCACTCACCACCTACCAAACCCGCATCATCCCCGAGTGGGTCGACTACAACGGCCACCTGCGCGATGCCTTCTACCTGCTCATTTTCAGCTATGCCACCGACGCATTGATGGACCGCCTCGGCATGGACAGCAGCCACCGCGAAGCCAGCGGCAACTCGCTGTTCACCCTCGAACTGCACCTCAATTACCTGCACGAGGTAAAGCTCGACGCCGACGTCGAAGTGCACACCCAAATCATCGCTCACGACAGCAAACGCCTGCACCTCTACCACAGCCTGCACCTGGCCGGAGATGACAAGGCGCTGGCGGCTAACGAGCAAATGCTGCTCCACGTCGACCTCGCCGGACCGCGCTCCGCACCGTTCAGCGACGACACCCTGAACAAGCTGCAAGCCATCGTCGCCGAACAAACCGACCTGCCTGTTCCTGACTACATTGGCCGAGTGATTGCGTTACCCCCAAAAAAATAACAAGGAGATCGCCATGAACACCGCCGCCGCTTTTGCCGACTTCCGTACCTACCCGTTGATCAGCGCGTTGACCGCCGTGCAAACCCTGGCGGACCGCGCTCAGGTGACCTGGGCCGACGGGCGCATCAGCCCGTTCCATCATCAGTGGTTGCGCGACAACTGCCCGTGTCCACAGTGCGTCTACACGGTGACTCGCGAGCAAGTGCTGGAGATCGTCGACGTCCCAGAGCACCTGATACCGACCGATACCCGCATTGACGCAGACGGCTGCCTCAGTGTCGATTGGCAGGACGGCCACCTCAGCCGCTTCGATCCGGGTTGGTTGCGGGCGCATGCGTATGACGATGAATCCCGCGCCGAACGTCGGGCCCGCAAACCCAAAGCCACGCTGTGGCACAGCGATGTGCAGCTGCCGGTGTTCGAATATTCGGCGCTGATGAACGACAACGACGCGTTGTTGCAGTGGCTGCTGGCGGTACGGGATATCGGCCTCACCCAGGTCCGCGGCGTTCCCACGGAACCCGGATCTTTGAAGCTGATTGCGCAACGCATTTCCTTCATCCGCGAGAGCAATTTCGGTGTGCTGTTCAACGTGCAATCCAAGGCTGATGCCGACAGCAATGCCTACACCGCCTTCAACCTGCCGCTGCACAGCGATTTGCCGACCCGGGAGCTGCAACCGGGACTGCAATTTCTGCACTGCCTGGTGAATGACGCCGACGGTGGCGAGAGTATTTTCGTCGACGGGTTTGCCATTGCACACGCCTTGCGCCAAGAGGATCCCGAGTCGTTCCACAGCCTGTGCAACATCCCCGTGGAATTCCGCAACAAGGACCGCCACAGCGACTACCGGTGCCTGGCGCCGATCATCGCGCTGGATGCGTTGGGGCAGGTGTCGGAGATCCGCATGGCGAACTTTTTACGCGGGCCGTTCGATGCGTCCGTGGATGAGATGCCCAGGCTCTATCGCGCGTATCGGCGCTTTATCGCGATGACGCGCGAGCCTCGGTTCAGGCTGATGCAACGACTCAATCCCGGGGAGCTGTGGTGCTTCGATAACCGACGCACCCTGCATGCGCGCAATGCGTTCGACCCTGCCAGCGGGGCTCGGCATTTCCAGGGGTGTTATGTGGATCGGGACGAGTTGCTGTCGCGGATTCTGGTGTTGCAACGCTAGACCGAGTCATCGTTCATCGCGAGCAGGCTCACTCCCACATTCAACCGGGTTCCTCCCAGAAGAATGCGGTCAATGTGGGAGTGAGCCTGCTCTGGGCGGCATTCCGACGATGGCGTCGGTCCGGACTGCACATCCCATCCTGATTCACAGGCAAAAAAAACCCCGATCAAGCCGTGACAGGATCGGAGCTGAGGAGGGTACTGTTGAGGAGCCGTTGCGCGAGGGTGACCAAACCTTCGTGAAGCGAGCTGAGTCCAGTGTGCCCACTCCCCTACTCGATCAGTTAGCCGAAAACGACCTGTTCATAGGTATACCGGCCATTGCGACAAATCGTCCTTGCCGCCACCTCTCACCCCTACGAGAATCGAGCCACGACACCGTTCCCTGAAGAAGGATTGCGTCATGATGTACGCCGATTTGATTGACCAGGAAGACCTGTTGGGCCAGCTGAAATCGTTGGGTTTTCAAGTACCCAGCGGCGCCACCGCCGAACAGGCTTGCGAGTGTGCAGTGCGGGGGTTGAACAACGAACGGGCCATCGTGCTGCGCACAATGGTCAAGCAGATGTACACCAGCAGCGCGACGATCCTGCCGGCCGTGCGCCAGGCCATCGACAGGCAATTGCTGCCGGCGTTGGCGGAGTTTCAGCAGAGCCGCAGCGCCTGACAGTACGCCTTCGCGGGCAAGCCCGCTCCGTCAAGGATCTGCCGTGTGACATAGTTTGTATTCACACATCAAATCCCTGTGGGAGCGGGCTTGCCCGCGATGATGGCCCCTCGGTTTAGAGCCTTACACTCGCAAACGTCGACTCGTTCCGCGCCTGACTCAACGCCGACAACGGTCCCGACAACGGCGACAGCACCAAGGCTTGCGGCAGCGGCATCATCGCCACTTGCTGCGTGGTATTGGAACCTACGCGCTCGTCACGCGGCGGGATGCCGAAGTATTCGCGGTAGCACTTGGAGAAGTGCGGCGTAGACACAAAACCGCACACCGACGCCACTTCGATGATCGACATCGGCGTTTGCTTGAGCAGCTGCCGGGCGCGGATCAAGCGCAGTTTCAGGTAGTAACGCGACGGCGAGCAGTGCAGGTATTTCTGGAACAACCGTTCGAGCTGACGACGCGACACCGCGACATACACCGCCAGTTCGTCGAGGTCGATCGGTTCTTCCAGATTGGCCTCCATCAGCGCGACGATTTCCTGCAGTTTCGGCTGATTGGTACCAAGCATGTGCTTGAGCGGCACGCGCTGGTGATCCTGCTCGTTGCGGATGCGTTCGTAGACGAACATTTCCGAGATCGCGGCCGACAGTTCACGCCCGTGATCGCGGCTGATCAGGTGCAGCATCATGTCCAGCGGCGCAGTGCCGCCTGAGCTGGTGAAGCGGTTACGGTCGAGGGTGAACAGTCGAGTGCTCATGGCCACACGCGGAAACGCTTCCTGCATCGAGGCCAGGCATTCCCAGTGCACGCTGCAATCAAAACCGTCCAGCAGGCCGGCGCACGCCAGGGCCCAGCTGCCAGTGCACACCGCACCGAGACGACGGGACTGACGCGCCTGGCTTTGCAACCACGACACGTGCTCACGGGTGACAGTGCGCTGAATGCCGATGCCGCCGCAGACAATGATGGTGTCGAGCGCCGGGGCTTTGTGCATGGAGCAATCGGGGGTGATCTGCAGACCGTCACTGGCCCAGACCTGACCGCCATCCACGGTAAGTGTGGTCCAGCGATACAGCTCGCGACCGGACAATTGGTTGGCCATGCGCAGGGGTTCCACTGCGGAGGCCAGAGAAATCAGCGTGAAATTGTCCAGCAGCAAAAAGCCGATGGATTGAGGCGCACGGTTCTGGGGTTGGGCCCCGGAGTTGGACGTCGTCATCGCGGTATCTCCTCACACAAAGCGGGTGATGGCCTCAGGCGGAGGCTCTTGTTATTGCCATCGTTCTCGCGTGGGAGACGGGCTTTGTAATGACAGAGCAATTGCCATGCCTAAAATTGAATGCGCGTTCAATAACTCCTGAAAACGACGTCGGGATGTGTCTGGATATGACGCGCGGGGAGTAGGGTTTAAAAGTGCCATCAGGCGAGGCAAGTGCGCTGCCCCGATGCGTGTGAGCAAATCGGTAGCACTTGTGGGAACAGGGCTACGGCGCGTTCTGAAAGAGTGTCACCACAAGCACAGGTGACAGGCGGTAATGGTCAACCTGGATCCCGGATCTCAGGCAAGGCGCTTATCTGTAAGCGACGCGCCAAAAGGTGGCGAGTTTTGGATCGGGTGTTCAGTTAGCGCGCAGTTTTGACTGGTGGAGCGGTGTCAGGTGAGGCGTTTGTGGTGAGGGGATTTAGCGAAACGTCGCACCGCCCCGTTCGGCTGCGCAGCAGTTGTAAAGATTTTGGGGTCGCTTCGCGACCCAACGGGGATAAATCCCCTCGCCACAGGTTTACCGATTTACCGATTTACCGATTTACCGATTTACCGATTTACAGGTTTACAGGTTTACAGGTTTACAGGTTTACAGGTTTACAGGTTTACAGGTTTACAGGTTTACAGGCTCAACACTCAACCGCACTCACCGCCAACCCGCCCCGCGATGTCTCTTTATATTTGTCATGCATGTCCGCCCCCGTATCACGCATGGTGCGGATTACCCGGTCCAGCGAGATAAAGTGCTGACCATCCCCACGCAACGCCATTTGCGCCGCATTGATCGCTTTCACCGCCGCAATCGCATTGCGCTCGATGCACGGCACCTGCACCAGCCCACCCACCGGGTCGCAGGTCAGACCGAGGTTGTGCTCCAGGCCGATTTCCGCCGCGTTGCACAGTTGTTCTGGTGTCGCGCCGAGAATCTCCGCCAGGCCGGCCGCGGCCATTGCGCAGGCGGATCCGACTTCCCCCTGGCAGCCGACTTCGGCACCGGAGATTGACGCGTTCTTCTTGCACAGGATCCCGACCGCCGCAGCGCCGAGGAAATAGTCGACGACATTGGCGTCGGTCACCGCTTCGCTGAACTTCATGAAGTAATGCAGGACTGCCGGGATGATGCCCGCCGCGCCGTTGGTCGGCGCCGTGACCATGCGCCCGCCGGCAGCGTTTTCTTCGTTGACCGCCAGGGCGAACAGATTCACCCACTCCATGGCGCTCAGGGTTGAGCCGATGACATTGGGCTTGCCCAGTTCCTGCAGGCTGCGATGCAACCTGGCGGCACGACGGCGAACGTTCAGGCCGCCCGGCAGGATGCCTTCGTGCTTGAGGCCCTGTTCGACGCAATCCTGCATGGCCCGCCACAGCTTCATCAAACCGCTGCGGATTTCGTCTTCGCTGCGCCAGACCTTCTCGTTGGCCAACATCAGTTCGGCCACGCGCAGGTTGTGTGTCTGGCAGAGGCTGAGCAATTCGGCCGCACTGGAAAAGTCGTATGGCAATACGGTGCTATCCATGTCCACCACGCCGCTTCTGGCTTGCGCCTCATCCACGACAAAACCGCCGCCGACGGAATAGTAGGTGTCACGGTGCAGCTCGCCGGCGTCGCCTTCGACAATCAGCGTCATGGCGTTGGGATGAAACGGCAGGTTCTCGTCGATCAGGCGCATGTCCCGCGCCCACATGAACGGCACCGGTAAACGACCATCCAGCAGCAACTCATTGGTTTCACGCAGGGTGGCGATGCGGATGCCGATTTGCGACGGATCGATCGCGTCCGGCCACTCGCCCATCAACCCCATGATCACGGCGTTGTCGCTGCCATGTCCGATGCCTGTGGCCGACAGCGAGCCATACAGCTGAACTTCGACGCGCCGCACTTGCTCCAAAAGACCCTGTTCGCGCAAACCTTGCACGAACAGGGCTGCGGCGCGCATCGGCCCCACAGTGTGCGAACTGGAAGGGCCAATGCCGATTTTGAACAGGTCGAAAACGCTGATAGCCATTACTGCAGAACTCCTGGATATGCCCAACTCCAGACGCAAAAGCGCCCAGTGACGGAGCTGCTACGCTCAAGCTGCAATCCGCCGATATGGCTGCATCATCAGGCTTTTACCCTGTCGTTCGGCGTCTCTAACCGACGCACTCTTGTCCACGAACGCCGCAGGTCGTCCACGCTGCGTTTTCGCCGTTTTTTTACGGTGCAGAGGAACAAAGAGGGCTAAAAAAAGCTGTAAACGACGTCACCGACACTGGATGCGACCCTCCCTGTACTGGATACGACGCACCCTGTAGGCGTCTGATTTTCACTGGTACATGATCGTATCGACTCGATTGCAAGGCGCCGCGGTAGAGCTGTCCCCAAAAACGCCATCCAACCGCAACCTATAAGTGCGGTGGTCCAGTCGGAACACTGCCAAAAAAAACACCAAGGAGTCAGTCAATGAAAGGTTCCCCGTCGTTGTTGTTGGCCGCCATGCTTAGTCTGCCGGTTCTGGCGCAAGCTGCAGAACCGGCCCAATGCAGCACCGTAAACTTCTCCGATGTCGGCTGGACCGACATCACCGTCACCACCGCGACCACCAGCGTCGTCCTCGACGCACTGGGCTACAAGACCAAAACCACAATGATTTCCGTACCGGTGACCTACAAGTCCCTGGCCGACGGCAAGAACATGGACGTGTTCCTGGGTAACTGGATGCCGACCATGGAAAACGACATCAAGGCTTATCGCGATGCCGGTACCGTGGACACCCTGCGCGCCAACCTGGAAAACGCAAAATACACACTCGCCGTCCCGGAAGAGTTGTATAACAAAGGTCTGAAAGATTTCGCCGACATCGCCAAGTTCAAGAAAGAACTCGACGGCAAGATCTACGGCATCGAGCCTGGCAACGACGGCAACCGTCTGATCCAGAGCATGATCGACAAGAACGCCTTCGGCCTCAAAGACGCCGGCTTCAAGGTGGTCGAGTCCAGCGAGGCAGGCATGCTCTCGCAAGTCGATCGTGCACAGCGGCGCAACACCGCCGTGGTGTTCCTGGGCTGGGAACCACACCCGATGAACACTCGATTCAAGATGAAATACCTGACCGGCGGCGACGACTATTTCGGCCCGAATTTTGGTCAGGCAACCATCTACACCAACACCCGCAAGGGCTATGCACAGGAATGCAGCAACGTCGGTCAACTGCTGAAAAACCTGCAGTTCACCCTGAACATGGAAAGCACGCTGATGGGCAACGTCCTGGACGACAAGATGAAGCCTGACGCGGCCGCCAGGGCCTGGCTGAAAAAGAATCCACAGGTGCTCGATACCTGGCTCGCTGGCGTGACCACCATTGACGGTAAACCTGGCCTGGAAGCCGTGAAAGCCAAGCTCGCTCAGTAAAATCGCTTACGCCGGGCGACCTCGGTCGTCCGGGCTGTTTTTTCCTTGCATGCGGACGTTCACTACCATGCTGATTGATCAGAAAATCCCTTTAGGCCAGTACATCGCAGGCTTCGTTGAATGGTTGACGCAACACGGCGCCAACACCTTCGACGCCATCGCCGTGTCACTGGAAACGATGATCCACGGCGTGACTTTTGCGCTGACCTGGTTCAACCCGCTGGCATTGATCGGCCTTATCGCACTCCTCGCGCATTTCATTCAACGCAAATGGGGACTGACGGTTTTCGTCATCGCCTCCTTCCTGCTGATCCTCAATCTGGGGTACTGGCAGGAAACCATGGAAACCCTTGCCCAGGTGTTGTTCGCCACCCTGGTCTGCGTGGTCATCGGCGTGCCGTTGGGCATTGTCGCCGCGCACAAACCGATGTTCTACACACTGATGCGTCCGGTGCTCGATCTGATGCAGACCGTACCGACCTTCGTGTACCTCATTCCTACCCTGACCCTCTTCGGGCTGGGCGTGGTTCCAGGCCTGATTTCCACGGTGGTGTTCGCGATTGCCGCGCCTATCCGCCTGACCTACCTGGGTATTCGTGATGTTCCCGCAGAACTGATGGACGCCGGTAAAGCCTTTGGCTGCTCGCGCCGTCAACTGCTTGCGCGCATAGAACTGCCCTACGCCATGCCGAGCATCGCGGCCGGCATCACCCAGTGCATCATGCTGTCGTTGTCGATGGTCGTGATCGCGGCACTGGTGGGCGCCGACGGCCTGGGCAAACCCGTGGTCAACGCACTGAACACTGCTGATATCGCCCTGGGCTTCGAAGCGGGCCTGGCGATCGTACTGCTGGCGATCATGCTCGACCGTATCTGCAAACAACCCGACGCTAAAGTAGGGGGTGACGCATGAGCATTATTCGCTTCGAAGACGTCGACGTAATTTTCTCCAAAGACCCGCGAGAAGCACTCAAGCTTCTCGACCAGGGCATGACGCGCGACCAGATCCTGAAAAAAACCGGACAAATCGTTGGCGTTGAAAAAGCCAGCCTGGATGTCGAAAAGGGCGAAATCTGCGTCTTGATGGGCTTGTCCGGTTCCGGCAAGTCCAGCCTGCTGCGCTGCATCAACGGCCTGAACACGGTCAGCCGTGGCAAGTTGTTTGTGGAGCACGAAGGCAAGCAGATCGATATCGCGTCCTGTACTCCGGCAGAGCTGAAAATGATGCGCACCAAGCGCATCGCGATGGTGTTCCAGAAGTTCGCCCTGATGCCGTGGCTGACGGTGCGCGAGAACATCAGCTTCGGCCTGGAGATGCAGGGCCGGCCGGAGAAAGAACGCAAGAAACTGGTCGATGAAAAACTCGAACTGGTGGGCCTGACCCAATGGCGTAACAAGAAGCCTGACGAGCTGTCCGGCGGCATGCAGCAACGTGTGGGTCTCGCCCGCGCACTGGCGATGGACGCCGACATTCTGCTGATGGACGAACCGTTCTCTGCACTCGACCCGCTCATCCGCCAAGGCCTGCAAGACGAACTGCTGGAACTGCAAAGCAAGCTCAACAAAACCATCGTGTTCGTGAGCCACGACCTTGATGAAGCGCTGAAGCTGGGCAGCCGTATCGCCATCATGAAGGACGGTCGG
The DNA here is from genome assembly GCF_015351605.1 of Pseudomonas sp. p50(2008). Taxonomy (NCBI): domain Bacteria; kingdom Pseudomonadati; phylum Pseudomonadota; class Gammaproteobacteria; order Pseudomonadales; family Pseudomonadaceae; genus Pseudomonas; species Pseudomonas sp. p50(2008). Next base: position 664,766 of record NZ_JACMYF010000002.1, on the reverse strand, counting down.
ATCGTGCAGTACAGCAAGCCGGAAGAAATCGTTCTCAACCCGGCGGACGACTACGTGCGGACCTTTGTCGCCCACACCAACCCGTTGAACGTGCTGTGCGGTCGCAGCCTGATGCGCACGCTGGATAACTGCAAACGCATCAACGGCTCGGTCTGTCTCGATCCGGGTGGCGATTCGTGGCTGGACCTGGCTGAGGGCAACACGATCAAGGGCGCCCGCCAGAACGGTGAGAGCCTTGACCTGCAGAACTGGGTGCCGGGGCAAGCGGTCGATGGTCTGGGTCGCCGGCCAACGCTGGTGGACTCGAACATCGGCATGCGTGATGCGCTGCAGATTCGCTATCAGACCGGGAACAAGCTGGTGCTGCACGACAACCATCATGTGGTGGGCATTCTTGGGGACAGCGAGCTTTATCACGCGCTGCTCGGCAAGAACCTGGGGTAAGGACCCCGGACACAAAAACGCCGCGAGAGGATCGCGGCGTTTTTGTTAGTGCAGATATTCAGTTTTAAACGCGGACTACTGTGGCGAGGGGATTTATCCCCGTTCGGCTGCGCAGCAGCCGTAAAACCTGCCGACGCGAACTCCCGAAATACCGCTGTGTCTGGTTTTGGGGCCGCTTCGCGACCCAACGGGGATAGATCCCCTCGCCACAAAGGATCTGCGGTGCACTCACTACTCAGCTATAAACACGGCCAAGGAGCTGCCGATGGCTTTCAAACTGATCGAGCACGTCACGGGTGATCTGTTCGTGGGTGAAGCCCATCAAGTCATAGTCCTGGCTGCCGTTGTGCAGGTACACCTCGGCGCGGTAGTAACGCTGGCGGGTCTCATCGGACTGAGCCGATTCGGTCGGCGTCGCCAGGTAACCATCCAGGCTCACTTCGTAGACAAAAGGGTTGCCCTCTTCCATCTCGATCCGCAGGCCCATGCAGCGTTTGGACTTGCCCACCAGCGTCTGAACTTCCAGACCTTGCGCGCGCATCTGCGCAGCGGCCTCTTCCAGCGCCGGGGTGACTTGTTTGTCCATGAAACGCTGCACGATCGACTGGTTCGGCTGCAAATCCAGCTGCGTCAGACGCTCGCTGAACCCACGTCGACCACGCGCGGCAAGCTCCGCCTGCTCCTGTTCGATCTGCACGTCCTGGCGCATGGCCTTGTGCAAGCCGAACATGAAGAACACCAGCACCACCGAGAACGGCAGACCGGCCAGCACTACCATGGTTTGCATGGCTTCGAAGTTACCGGCGAACAGCAGGCCGATGGTCACCAGGGTGATCACCGCCGACCAGAAAATCCGCAGCCAGTGCGGCGCATCTTCATCGACATTGCCGCCCTTGCACGAAAGGTTCGCCATCATCACCGCGCCGGAATCCGCCGGGGTCAGGAACAAGACGAAACCCACGAAGATCGACACGCCGATCACCACTTTCGATGCCGGGTAGTGCTCAAGCAACTGGTAAATCGCCATGGACGGCTGTTCCAGCGCCGTCTTCCCGAGCTCCACCGCCCCATGGTTCATCAGCAGGTCCAGCGCCGAGTTACCGAAGATCGACAGCCACGCCAGGGTGAAGCCCAGTGGAATCAGCAGCACGCCGGCCACCAGTTCGCGCACCGTACGACCACGGGAAATACGCGCGATGAACATGCCTACAAATGGCGCCCAGGAAATCCACCAGGCCCAGTAGAACAGGGTCCACAGGCCCATCCAGCGTTCGGTTTTCTCGGCACTGCCTTCATACACATACAGGTCGAAGGTTTTCAGCACGATACCGTTGAGGTAATCACCAACGTTCTGCACAAAGCCGTTGAGCAGGTGCAGGGTCGGGCCGAACAGCAGGACGAAGATCAACAGGCCGCTGAACAGCACGATGTTCAAGTTGGACAGACGGCGAATGCCGTTTTCCACACCGGACACGGCGGCGATGGTCGCCACGGTGCTCATCACGATGATCACGATCAGCAGGTTGGTGTTGCTGTGTTCCATGCCGAACAGGTTTTCCAGCCCGGAGGACACTTGCAGCGAACCAATCCCCAGGTTCGTCACCAGGCCCAACAGGGTCACAAACATGCCAAAGCCGTCCACCGCATGACCGGCCGCGCCTTTGACCCAACGCTCGCCCACCAGCGGATACAGCGCCGAACGCAACGCCAGCGGCTGGTTGTGACGGTAGGCAAAGTAAGCAACGGCCAGACCGACCAGCGCATAGATTGCCCAGCCATGCAGGCCCCAGTGCAGGAATGTCAGCTGAACGGCCTGACGAGCGGCCATGTTGCTGGCGGCCACGCCTTCCGGCGGGTTGAAGTAGTGGTCCAGCGGCTCGGAAGCGCCGAAGTACAGCAGCGAAATGCCGATACCCGACGAGAACAGCATCCCCGCCCAGGCGCCGTAGCTGAAGTCCGGCGTGTCGTCCTTGCTGCCCAGCTTGAGTTTTCCATAAGACGAAAACGCCAGGCCGACGACAAATACCAGATAGGCCGCAATCACCACCATGTAGTACCAGCCGAAGCTGCGGGACAACCAGGCTTGAGCAATACCGAGCACCCTGCCCGCCTCTTGCGGGGCGATGATCAGAATGGCGGTCAACAGCAGAACCAGCGCGGTAGAGGTGTAGAACACCCAACCGTTGACCGTCACCTTCTCGGGTGGGATCTTTATTAGAGAGGCAGAACTCATGGCACAGAAGCTCCGGGCAGTGCGAGAGAAGGACACAAGGCAACGCGATACCCGACCAATCGGTTAGTTGGCAGCCGACCGGCGGGTGATATAAAGACACCCCGCAAATGCCCGAAAGCCCAGAAGCACCGGGGCGTATAGGTTTCGAGCGATTTTGGATGTCGGTTTATCGCCATTCACACGTAGGAAAAATCTGTAAATAGCGACGATTTGTCGCAGAGCTTATTCTTTGTTGATTGAACGTTCAATCAAAACAAAATAGACTGGCCCTCAATCCGATAGACGTTCGACGTCTGCCGGAAGGCCTAAGGAGATGTGCAAGATGCCCAAGGTCGGTATGCAACCCATCCGCCGTCAGCAGTTGATCGAAGCCACATTGCTGGCCGTCGATCAGGTTGGAATGGGGGACGCCAGCATTGCGCTGATCGCCCGTTTGGCCGGTGTCTCGAACGGCATCATCAGTCACTATTTTCAGGACAAGAATGGCCTGATCGCCGCCACGATGCGGTATCTGATGAGTGTCCTTAGCGAGAACGTCACCGCGCGCCGCCTGGCGCTGACAGATGAAAGCCCGCGGGCGCATCTGCAGGTGATCATCGAAGGCAACTTCGACGCCAGCCAGGTCAATGGCCCGGCAATGAAAACCTGGCTGGCCTTTTGGGCCACCAGCATGCACCAGCCGTCTTTGCACAGGTTGCAGCGGATTAACGATCACCGCCTGTATTCCAACCTGTGCTGCCAGTTCCGCCGTGTATTGCCGCTCAACGACGCGCGCAGTGCAGCTCGGGGCCTGGCAGCCCTCATTGATGGCTTGTGGTTGCGCGGCGCACTGTCGGGAGATGCTTTCGACACTGAGCAGGCGCAACAGATCGCTTACGAATACATGGATATCCAATTGGCCAAGCAGGTGAGTTAGAGCACACATAAACGCTCAACCCCTGAACTGCTACCGATCGGTGTTGCCACAACCATATGGCATCACCGCGGTGGTTACCGCCAACCTACTGATGCTCTTGCGAGGACTTTATGGCCCGTTTCGAACTGCAAAAACTTTACATTGATGGCGGCTACAGTGACGCCAGCAGCGACGCTACATTCGAAGCCATCAACCCGGCTAACGGTGAAGTCCTCGCAAACGTCCAGCGTGCGACCAAGGAAGACGTTGAACGCGCCGTGGTCAGCGCCGAAAAGGGCCAGAAAATCTGGGCCGCGATGACCGCCATGGAGCGTTCGCGCATCCTGCGTCGTGCCGTGGACATCCTGCGCGAGCGCAACGATGAACTGGCCGCCCTGGAAACCCTGGACACCGGCAAGTCGTTCTCCGAAACCAAGTACGTCGACATCGTCACCGGCGCTGACGTGCTGGAGTACTACGCGGGCCTGGTTCCGGCCATCGAAGGCGAGCAGATTCCGCTGCGCACCACTTCCTTCGTTTATACCCGTCGCGAGCCGCTGGGCGTCGTGGCCGGTATTGGCGCGTGGAACTACCCGATCCAGATCGCCTTGTGGAAATCCGCGCCAGCCCTGGCAGCCGGTAACGCAATGATCTTCAAGCCAAGTGAAGTCACTTCCCTGACCACGCTGAAACTGGCCGAGATCTACACCGAAGCCGGCGTTCCGGCGGGCGTGTTCAACGTACTGACCGGCAGCGGCCGTGAAGTCGGCACCTGGCTGACCGAACACCCACGCATCGAAAAGATCTCCTTCACCGGCGGCACCGACACCGGCAAAAAGGTCATGGCCAGCGCTTCCAGCTCGTCGTTGAAAGACGTGACCATGGAACTGGGCGGCAAATCCCCGCTGATCATTTTCGACGACGCCGACCTTGATCGCGCCGCCGACACGGCCATGATGGCCAACTTCTACAGCTCCGGTCAGGTCTGCACCAACGGCACTCGCGTGTTCGTACCGACTCACCTGAAAGCGGCCTTCGAAGCCAAGATCGCTGAGCGCGTAGCGCGCATCCGCATCGGCAACCCGGAAGACGAGAACACCAACTTCGGCCCGCTGGTCAGCTTTGCCCACATGGAAAGCGTGTTGGGTTACATCGCCAAAGGTAAGGAAGAAGGCGCTCGCGTCCTGTGCGGCGGCAGCCGTCTGACCGAAGGCGACCTGGCCAAAGGCGCATTTGTGGCACCGACCGTGTTCACCGACTGCACCGACGAAATGACCATCGTTCGCGAAGAAATCTTTGGCCCGGTCATGGCGATCCTGACCTACGACACCGAAGACGAAGTGATCCGTCGTGCCAACGACACTGATTTCGGCCTGGCTGCCGGTATCGTCACCAAGGACCTGAACCGCGCCCACCGCGTGATTCATCAACTGGAAGCCGGTATCTGCTGGATCAACGCCTGGGGCGAGTCCGACGCCAAGATGCCGGTCGGTGGCTACAAGCAGTCGGGCGTGGGCCGTGAAAACGGTATCAGCTCGCTGAACAACTTCACACGCATCAAATCGGTACAGGTCGAACTGGGCGATTACGCCTCGGTGTTCTAAGGAACGACCGCACAACCTGTAGCAGCTGCCGAGGCACGAGGCTGCGTTGCGCGTCCGCAGGACCGCCCCCGGGGGTCGCTGCGCAACCCGACGCAGCCTCGTACCTCGGCAGCTGCTACAGGTGACCTGACCAACTTCAAAGAGGGTGCATTCAATGTCCCAAGAATTCGATTACATCATCATCGGTGCCGGCTCGGCCGGTAATACCCTGGCGACCCGTCTGACTGAAGACGAAGGCGTCACCGTCCTGCTGCTCGAAGCAGGCGGCCCGGATTACCGTCTGGACTTCCGCACGCAAATGCCCGCCGCTTTGGCGTTTCCGCTGCAAGGCCGTCGCTACAACTGGGCCTACGAAACCGATCCAGAGCCGCACATGGACGGCCGCCGGATGGAATGCGGTCGCGGCAAGGGCCTGGGTGGTTCTTCGCTGATCAACGGCATGTGCTACATCCGTGGCAACGCGATGGACTACGACAACTGGGCCAAGCTGCCAGGTCTCGAAGACTGGGACTACCTGAACTGCCTGCCGTATTTCCGCAAGGCTGAAACCCGCGATATCGGCCCGAACGACTACCACGGTGGCGACGGTCCGGTCAGCGTGACCACGCCGAAAGCCGGCAACAACCCGCTGTTCCACGCGATGGTTGAAGCCGGCGTGCAAGCCGGTTACCCGCGCACCGAAGACCTCAACGGTTATCAGCAGGAAGGTTTCGGCCCGATGGACCGTACCGTGACGCCGAACGGCCGTCGCGCCAGCACCGCTCGCGGTTACCTGGACACGGCCAAGAAGCGCTCGACCCTGACCATCGTCACCCACGCCCTGACCGACAAGATCCTGTTTGAAGGCAAACGTGCAGTGGGTGTGCGTTACCTGATCGGCGCGGCTGAAGAGCGCATTGAAGCCCGCGCTCGCAAGGAAGTGCTGCTGTGCTCCGGCGCCATCGCCTCGCCGCAGATTCTGCAACGCTCCGGCGTCGGCCCGGCCGAACTGCTGAACAAGCTCGACATCCCGGTGGTCCACGACCTGCCAGGCGTCGGCGAAAACCTGCAGGATCACCTCGAGCTGTACCTGCAATACGCGTGCACCCAACCGGTCTCGCTGTACCCGTCGCTGCTCTGGTACAACCAGCCAGCCATTGGTGCCGAGTGGCTGTTCAACGGCACCGGCATCGGCGCCAGCAACCAGTTCGAAGCGGGCGGTTTCATCCGTACTCGCGAAGATTTCGATTGGCCGAACATCCAGTACCACTTCCTACCGGTTGCCATTAACTACAACGGCAGCAACGGCGTGAAGGAGCACGGTTTCCAGGCGCACATGGGCTCCATGCGTTCGCCGAGCCGTGGTCGTATCCAGGCCAAGTCCAAGGATCCGCGCGAGTACCCGAGCATCCTGTTCAACTACATGGCCACCGAACAGGACTGGCAGGAATTCCGTGACGGCATCCGCCTGACCCGCGAAATCATGCAGCAGCCGGCGCTGGATGCTTTCCGTGGCCGGGAAATCAGCCCGGGCATCGACGTGCAATCCGATGAGCAGCTGGACAAGTTCATCCGCGAACACGCCGAAACCGCGTTCCACCCGTCCTGCTCGTGCAAGATGGGCACCGACGAAATGGCCGTGGTCGATGGCGAAGGTCGCGTGCATGGCATGCAAGCCCTGCGTGTGGTCGATGCTTCGATCATGCCGATCATCACCACCGGCAACCTGAATGCGCCGACGATCATGATCGCCGAGAAAATCGCCGACAAGATCCGCGGCCGCCAGCCTCTGCCGCGCAGCACGGCTGATTACTATGTGGCCGGTGATGCACCGGTGCGTGGCAAGCCGATGCGGGATGTGAGCCTTACTGCGCAGTAAGACCGTTACACCGAGGTGCTGCCATCGCGAGCAGGCTCACGCCTACAAGGGACTCCAGTGAACACACATTTTTGTTCGCCGGAGCCCCCTGTAGGAGTGAGCCTGCTCGCGATGAGGCCCTACTAGCCAATACCTCTTCCTCTGACACGCCCCGGTATTCTCTCCCCACAGCTTTGCACCCTTGATCCTCCCTCCCCGCAGGCCTAATCTAGCGCCACGCAAACGTTTCACCCCCCTTCGCAACACCGCTGCACCGCCACTCCATACCAAGGAGGTTTCCGAATGTTCGATTTCCACCCCCAGCTCAAGCAGCGCTTTGCTGCCTTGCGCACGGGCGCTGAATTCTTTTCGCTGCGTTATGTGCGCGAGTCCGGCCAGTACCTGTCGGTGCGCAAGAACGTCGCCGAACCTCCGAGCCTGAGCCGTGATGAAGGTGCGATGCTGACGGTCCGGGTCAATGGCGTCGAAGCCTATGCCGCGACCAATGACCTGTCACAACAAGGCCTGCAAGCCGCGCTCGAAAGAGCCGAGGGACAGGCACGGCACCTCAAGCCTCACGCGCTGCTGGACCTTCGTGAACATGCCGTTTCCAGCGACCGCGCCGATTATTTTTCGCCGAACCTCGATCAGCCTTTCCCGTCCCTGAGCGACTGCTACCAGTTGCTCGGCGCCGAATCCGCGGCCGTGCTCAAGGACAAGCGTCTGGTGAACTGGCAGGTGAGCCTGGGCATTACGCACGTCGAGCAGATCTACCTCAACAGCGCAGGCGCCGAATTGCGCCAGGCCCAGCGCTTTGTCTATCCAGGTCTGGACGTGACCGCCTACGACGGCAATGACAGCCAGACACGCAGCCTCGGCCGCGAAAACTTTGGCCAGCAAGGTAGCGCCGATGTGATCAGCCGCTGTGGACTGGTGGGCGCCGGCCCGCAAGTCGCCGATCAGGCACTGCAGTTGCTCCTCGCGCCGAACACCCCGCAAGGCCCGCGCGACCTGCTGTTGATGCCCGACCAGATGATGCTGCAGATCCATGAATCCATCGGCCACCCGCTGGAACTGGACCGCATCCTCGGCGATGAGCGCAATTACGCCGGCACCAGCTTCGTCAAGGCGCAAGACTTCGGCCACCTGCAATACGGCTCGAAGCTGCTCAACGTGACGTTCGACCCGGACATTCCCGAACAGCTCGCCAGCTACGGTCATGACGACGATGGCACGGCGGCAAGCAAGCAGTTTCTGATCAAGGAAGGCCTGCTCCTGCGTCCGTTGGGCGGCGCCCTTTCGCAGTTCCGTGCCGACATGGACGGCGTTGCCAACAGCCGTGCCTGTGGCTGGAACCGCCCACCGATCGACCGCATGGCCAACCTCAATATCGAGCCCGGTGATCAACCGCTGGCGCAGCTGATCGGCAACATCGAGCACGGCATCCTGATGAGCACCAACCGTTCGTGGTCCATTGACGATGCGCGCAACAAGTTCCAGTTCGGCTGTGAATGGGGTCAGTTGATCGAGAATGGCGAGCTCAAAGGCGTGGTGAAAAATCCGAACTATCGGGCCATTTCCGCGCACTTCTGGAAAAGCCTGAGCGCCGTCGGCGATGCCAGCACCTTCAAGGTCCTGGGCACACCGAACTGCGGCAAGGGCGAGCCGAATCAGGTCATCCGCGTCGGTCATGCTTCGCCCGCGTGTGTGTTCAGCCATGTGGATGTGTTTGGAGGAGACGCCTGATGAGCCTGTCCAAAAACCAGGCCGAGTCGTTCAAAGCCTTGGTCAACTGGTTGCGCGATGCCATTCGCGAGCCGGAACAATTCACTCTCAGCTACGCCGCCGAGTCTTCTGCCTTTGTGCGTTTCAACCACGCCAAAGTGCGCCAGGCCGGCCAGGTGCAGCAGGCGAGTATCGGCTTCAAGTTGATCAACGAAGGTCGCCATGCGGACCTCGACATCACGCTGTCGGGTGATGCGCAGGTTGACCTGCAGCGTCTCGCCGAAGGGCTGCAACAGTTGCGCGAGACGTTGCCGTTGCTGCCGAAAGATCCCTACTTGCTGCTCAACTTCAACGGCTGGCAGAGCAAGAACGTGCAGGATCATCCGTTGCCGGACACCGAGCAGGTCGTCGCTGAAATCACCCGGGCCGCCGAAGGGCTGGACCTGGTTGGGTTCTACGCCGCAGGCCCGATCAGTCGCGGGTTTGCCAGTTCTGCGGGCGCGTTCGGGTGGCATCAGGCCAACAGTTTCAACTTCGATTTCAGCCTGTTCCACGAAAACGGCCAGGCAGTGAAAGCCAGCTACGCCGGGCACGACTGGAGCAGCGACGGGTTCGCCAAGCGTTTCCAGCAGGCCCGCGAGCAGTTGGAATTTCTCGGTCGCCCATTGCGCACGTTGGCGCCCGGTCAGTACCGCGCGTATCTGGCCCCGGCCGCACTGGAAGAAATCATGGGCATGCTGAGCTGGGGCGGGTTCTCGGCGCAGTCGATCGCCAGCAAGAGCAGCCCGTTGCAGAAGCTCTACGCTGGAGATCAGGCCTTCAGCCCGCTGGTGTCGCTGGACGAGAAAGTCAGTGGTTCGTTAAGCCCGGCGTTTTCGGGTGAAGGCTACCCACGCAGTGACCTGAAGTTGATTACTGAAGGTCGGGCCGGCGATCAATTGGTGAGTTCTCGCAGCGCCGCCGAATATGGCCTGACCGCCAATGGCGCCGGCGGCGGTGAATCGCCCGGCGCACTGAACATGGCGGCCGGAACCTTGCCGAATGCGGACATTCTCAAGCAACTGGGCACCGGTCTGTACATCAGTAACTTGTGGTACCTGAACTACTCGGACCAGCCGGGTGCGCGCATGACGGGCATGACCCGGTTCGCGACATTCTGGGTCGAGAACGGCGAAATCCAGGCGCCGGTCAGCACCATGCGTTTTGATGACAGTGCGTACAGCTTGCTGGGATCGCAGCTGGAAGCGTTGACTCAGGAAAGGGAACTCCTGCTGTCGGCCAGCACCTACAGTCAGCGGGCGACGGATTCTGCGCTGCTGCCGGGGGCGCTGATCAGCCGACTTACTCTAACGCTGTGAACACAGCATCCCAACGCCATGGGAGACCCTGTGGCGAGGGGATTCATCCCCGTTCGGCTGCGAAGCAGTCGTAAAGCCGGCCAACACGGTTTATCTGCTGTGCCGCGTTTTCCGATTTTGGGGGCCGCTGCGCAGCCCAACGGGGATAAATCCCCTCGCCACAGGATCCCCTTGCCACAGCGTCAGCCATGACCTTGCAGCCACTCCAACCCACAAGAGGTCCCATGCCCAACCGCCCACCTCTCGACGCCGTCACCGCCCGCTGGTTGCCGTGGGTTGTCGCCATCGCGTTCTTCATGCAGTCCCTCGACGGGACCATCCTCAACACGGCCCTGCCGGCCATGGCTCGCGATCTGGCGGAAGATCCCTTGCGCATGCAGGGCGTGATCATCGCCTACATGCTCACCGTCGCCTTGCTCATCCCTGCCTCGGGCTGGATCGCTGACCGCTTCGGTACCAAGAAGATATTCTTCGGCGCCATCCTCCTGTTCAGCTTTGGCTCGTTGCTCTGCGCCCTGTCGAGCAGCCTGAGCATGCTGATCGGCGCTCGGGTGATTCAGGGCCTGGGCGGTGCGTTGATGTTGCCGGTCGGGCGCCTCGTGGTGCTGCGGGCCTACCCGCGTTCCGAGCTGGTGCGGATCATGGGCTTCATCACCATTCCCGGATTGCTCGGTCCATTGATCGGCCCGACGATGGGCGGCTGGATGGTGGAATACCTGACCTGGCACTGGATCTTTCTGATCAACCTGCCCGTGGGCGCCGTCGGTTGCTACGCCGTGTGGAAATTCATCCCCGACCTGCGCGGCACTGAACGCACCCGTTTCGATAGCCTCGGCTTCCTGCTGTTTGGGGCTGCGATGGTACTGATCACCATCGCCATGGAAGGCCTGGGCGAACTGCACTTGCCGCACTTGCGCGTGATGCTGTTGCTGTTCGGCGGCATGGCCTGCCTCGCCGCGTATTGGTTACGGGCCGGACGTATCGACAACCCGCTGTTCGCGCCGTCGCTGTTCAAGACACGGACCTTCGCCGTGGGCATCCTCGGCAACCTGTTCGCCCGACTGGGCAGCGGCGCACTGCCGTTTCTCGTGCCATTGCTGCTGCAAGTGGCACTGGGTTACTCGCCGTCTCAAGCGGGGATGAGCATGCTACCGCTGGCCGCTGCGGCGATGGTTGCCAAGTCGGTGGCACGACCGTTGATTGAACGGTTGGGCTATCGCATCGTACTGACCGGCAACACGCTGGCACTGGGCGCGATGCTGGCGAGCATGGGCCTGGTCAGCGAGCAGACGCCGTACTGGCTGCTGCTGGGGATGCTGGCGGTTCTCGGGGCGATCAACTCGTTGCAGTTCACTGCAATGAACACCGTGACCCTGATCGACCTCGATGACGCCAGCGCCAGCAGCGGCAACAGCTTGCTGTCGGTGGTCGCGCAGTTGTCCCTGAGCCTGGGTGTTGCCTGTGCAGGCGCCCTGCTCGGTGGGTTTACGGCAGAGGTGGGTAATGACGGGGTGGACACTGTACTGGGCGCATTCCAGCTGACCTTTGTGACGGTCGGGATCATGGCGATGCTGGCTGCGACGATCTTCTCGCAGCTTTCAAAGGAAGACGGACGGCGAGTCAAACGTCCGGAAGAGCACATCGAACCCTGAACAGCGCAATTGGGATAAAGGATTCATCCCTGGTGATGGGATTCATCTGTGGTGATGGGGATTCATCTGTGGCGAGGGGCTTTATCTGTGGCGAGGGGATTTATCCCCGTTGGGGCGCGAAGCGGCCCTTAAAAGATGAATGCGATCAATCTGAACCACCAAAGTGGCAGATCCAAGGGGCGCTTCGCGCCCCAACGGGGATAAATCCCCTCGCCACAGATAAAGCCCCTGGCAACAGTTAAATCCCCTGGCCACAGATAAAGCCCCCGGCAACAGTTAAATCCCTTGGCCACAGATAAATCCCCTGGCAACAGTTAAATCCCTTGGCCACAGATAAAGCCCCTGGTAACAGTTAAATCCCCTGGCCACAGGTCAGGCCCCTCACCACAGGGTTTGCGTTCGTCCAGAACATTCGAGGTAAGTGGTCGTAGGCTGATACACTGCGCGACATTTTGTTTTGCAGGCCAGTCCCGTGACCACCATTGCCACCGCTTTTAATACTTTGCCGCTGTCCGCCGCCATGCTGGCTAACCTCGACTCCCTCGGTTATGCCCAGATGACGCCGATCCAGGCGCAAAGCTTGCCGGTGATCCTCAAGGGAATGGACCTGATCGCTCAGGCCAAGACCGGTAGCGGCAAGACCGCCGCCTTCGGTGTCGGCCTGCTGAATCCGATCAATCCGCGCTTCTTCGGTTGCCAGGCACTGGTCATTTGCCCGACTCGTGAGCTCGCCGACCAGGTCGCCAAGGAAATCCGTCGTCTGGCCCGTGCCGAAGACAACATCAAGGTACTGACCCTGTGCGGCGGCGTTGCATTCGGACCGCAGATCGGTTCGCTGGAGCACGGCGCGCACATCATCGTCGGCACCCCGGGTCGTATCCAGCAGCACCTGCGCAAGGGTTCGCTGATTCTTCACGGCCTGAACACACTGATCCTCGACGAAGCCGACCGCATGCTCGACATGGGTTTCTACGATTCCATCGAAGAAATCATTGCCCAGTGCCCCGAGCGCCGCCAGACCCTGCTGTTCTCCGCCACTTACCCGGTGGGCATCAAGCAACTGGCGTCGAAGTTCATGCGCAACCCGCAAATCGTGAAGGCCGAGGCGTTCCACGACGACACGCAGATTGAGCAGCGCTTCTACGAAATCTCCCCGGAAGAGCGCATGGACGCCGTGGTCAAAGTCCTCGCGCACCATCGTCCGGCCACCTGCGTTGCGTTCTGCTTCACCAAGCAGCAGGTACAGGAAACGGTTGATCACCTGACCTCCAAAGGCATCTCTGCCGTCGGCCTGCACGGCGATCTGGAGCAGCGTGACCGCGACCAGGTGTTGGCGATGTTCGCCAACCGCAGTACCTCGGTACTGGTGGCCACTGACGTTGCCGCGCGCGGTCTGGACATCGATGCGCTGGACATGGTGATCAACGTCGAACTGGCCCGTGACTCGGAAATCCACATTCACCGTGTTGGCCGTACGGGCCGCGCCGGTGAGAAAGGTATTGCGATCAGTCTGGTTGCTCCCTCCGAAGCGCATCGCGCCCAGGCCATCGAGCAACTGCAGAAGTCGCCGTTGAGCTGGGACCAGTTGGACAACCTCAAATCTCAGGGCGGCGCACCGCTGCTGCCGGTGATGAGCACGCTGGTGATTGGCGCAGGCCGTAAAGACAAGGTTCGTCCGGGCGATATCCTCGGCGCACTGACAGGCGATGCCGGTATTCCGGGCGCTCAGGTTGGCAAGATCGCGATTTTCGACTTCCAGGCGTATGTGGCGGTTGAACGTGGCATCGCCAAGCAAGCCTTGCAACGCCTGAACGACGGCAAGATCAAAGGCCGTTCGCTGCGCGTTCGTATTCTCTAAAGAACGTCGCTTGCCCTTGTGGGAGCCGGGCTTGCCCGCGATGGCATCGACTCGGTCTAACTGACAGACCGAGTCGATGCCATCGCAGGCAAGCCAGCTCCCACATTTGATTGCATTCCAGCTCAGCCATTGTGTGAGGACACCGTTTTGCGCTCTACCGAAGTCGTGATCATTGGCGCTGGCGCCGCAGGGTTGATGTGTGCGCTGACCGCCGCCGGGCGCGGGCGCAAGGTGATGTTGCTCGACCATGCGAACAAGGCCGGCAAGAAAATCCTGATGTCCGGCGGTGGACGCTGCAATTTCACCAACATGTACACCGAACCGGGCAATTTTCTCTCGCAGAACGAACACTTCTGCAAATCAGCACTGGCCCGATACACCCAATGGGATTTCATCGGGATGGTCGCCAAACACGGCGTGCCTTATCACGAGAAAAAGCTCGGCCAACTGTTCTGCGATAACAAATCCAGTGACATCCTCGAGATGCTGCTCGATGAGTGCAATCAGGTCGGCGTCAGCCTGCACCTGGACACCTCGATCCAGACGATCGAGAAGCTCGAAAACGGTTACCTGCTGGACACCACGCTGGGCCAGATCAGCTGTGAGTCCCTGGTGATCGCCACGGGCGGCCTGTCGATTCCGACCTTGGGCGCTACCGGTTTTGGTTACCAAGTGGCGAAGCAGTTCGGCCACGATCTGTTGCCGACCCGCGCAGGCCTGGTGCCATTCACTATCACCGATCAACTCAAAGAGCTGTGTACCGAGCTGTCCGGTACGTCGGTGGATTGCCTGGTGAGCTGCAACGAGCAGAGTTTCCGCGAGAACATCCTGTTCACCCATCGCGGCCTGAGTGGACCGGCGATTTTGCAGATCTCTTCGTTCTGGGAATCGGGTGACACCGTAGAAATCAATCTGATGCCCGATCACGACGTGCCTGGCTGGCTGCAACAGCAACAGGCCGAGCGCCCGAACAGCGAGTTGAAAACCCTGCTGGGTGAGATCTTCACCAAGAAAATGGCCAACCTGCTGGCGGACAACTGGTTCGTCTCGAAACCGATGAAGCAGTACACCCATGCGGAAATCGCTGACATCGCCGAAAAACTGGCGAGCTGGAAAGTCGTACCCGCAGGCACCGAAGGCTACCGCACCGCCGAAGTGACACTGGGGGGCGTTGATACCCATGAAGTGTCATCCAAGACCATGGAATCGCTGAAAAGCCCTGGCCTGTACTTCATTGGTGAAGTGCTCGACGTGACCGGGCACCTGGGCGGCTTCAATTTCCAATGGGCCTGGGCCTCGGGTTACGCGGCTGCGCAGTACGTCTGATACGCATCAATATGAGATAGGGCTTTTGTGGCGAGGGGATTTATCCCCGTCGGGCTGCGAAGCGGCCCCAATCGGCAAACGCGTTATGTCAGGCAGACCCCGCTCGCAGATTTACGACTGCTTCGCAGCCGAACGGGGATAAATCCCCTCGCCACAGGGATCAATGCGTTCTCTGGATCTGATCAAGGAACAAATTTTGCTGCCAGATGTGATCGACGCCATTGCGTCGACGTCATTACTGGCTCAATTTAGCGGCATTGCCTCGGAAGGCCTTCGCACTTCATGTCATCGACCCCACTTCATCAGTCTCTGCGTCGCCTCTGGGCGCTGGATAAATTCAGCTACAGCGTGCGGGTGTTCATCGCCCTGACCGGCAGCATGGCGCTGTGTTGGTATCAGGATGAAATGGGGCTGCTGATCCCGCTGTTCCTGGGCATCATCGCCAGCGCCCTGGCCGAGACCGACGACAGTTGGCAAGGCCGCCTCAACGCGTTGGCCGTGACGCTGGTGTGCTTCAGCGTCGCCGCGCTCTCCGTCGAATTGCTGTTCCCCTACCCCATCGTCTTCGTCATCGCCCTGGCACTGGCGAGCTTCGGCCTGACCATGCTCGGCGCCCTGGGCGAGCGCTACGGTGCGATAGCCTCGGCGACACTGATCCTGTCGGTCTACACGATGATCGGCGTGGACCAGCGCGGTGGTGCGGTCACTGACTTTTGGCACGAGCCGCTGCTGCTGGTCGCCGGTGCCGCCTGGTACGGCTTGCTGTCGGTGTTGTGGCAGGCGATGTTTTCCAACCAGCCAGTGCAACAGAGCCTGGCGCGGTTGTTTCGGGAGTTGGGGTTTTACCTGAAGCTGAAATCATCGCTGTTCGAGCCAATCCGTCAGATGGACGTTGAAGCGCGCCGCCTGGAACTGGCCCAACAGAATGGGCGCGTGGTCGCCGCACTGAACGCCGCCAAGGAAATCATTTTGCACCGGGTCGGCAATGGTCGACCGGGTTCGAAAGTCAGTCGCTACCTGAAGCTGTACTTCCTCGCTCAGGACATCCACGAACGCGCCAGCTCCTCGCACTATCCTTACAACGCGCTGGCCGAGGCCTTCTTCCACAGTGACGTGCTGTTCCGCTGTCAGCGCCTGCTGCGCCAACAGGGCAAAGCCTGTCGAGCACTGGCCGAATCGATCCAGATGCGCCAGCCGTTTATCTACGACGCCAGCTTCGCCGAAGCGCTGAGCGACCTGGACGCCTCCCTGGAACACTTGCGCGGCCAGAGCAATCCGGCCTGGCGTGGCCTGTTGCGTTCGTTGCGGGCATTGGCGGCGAACCTGGGCACCCTCGACCGCCTGCTCAGCGATGCCAGCAACCCGGATGCCCTGGCGGACGCCACCGACAGCAGCTTGCTCGACCGCTCGCCCCGCAGCCTCAAGGATGTGTGGATTCGCCTGCGCACGCAGCTGACACCGACCTCTTTGCTGTTCCGCCACGCCCTGCGATTGCCCCTCGCGCTGAGCATCGGCTACGGCATGGTGCATTTGATTCACCCGTCCCAGGGCTACTGGATCATCCTCACCACACTGTTTGTCTGCCAACCGAACTACGGCGCCACGCGACGCAAACTCGGCCAGCGGATCATCGGCACCGCCATCGGCCTGACGGTGGCCTGGGCGCTGTTCGATCTGTTCCCGAACCCCCTGGTTCAGTCGTGCTTCGCCATTGCCGCCGGGGTGGTGTTCTTTATCAACCGCACCACCCGCTACACCCTGGCAACCGCCGCGATCACCCTGATGGTGCTGTTCTGCTTCAATCAGGTGGGCGACGGCTACGGGCTGTTTCTGCCAAGGTTGTTCGATACCTTGCTCGGCAGCCTGATTGCCGGCCTGGCGGTGTTCCTGTTCCTGCCGGACTGGCAGGGACGGCGCTTGAACAAAGTGCTGGCGAACACCCTGACGTGTAACAGCATTTACTTGCGCCAGATCATGCAGCAATACGCCGCCGGCAAAAGCGACGACCTCGCCTATCGCCTGGCCCGACGCAACGCCCACAATGCCGACGCCGCTTTGTCGACCACGCTGGCCAACATGCTCATGGAGCCGGGCCATTTCCGTAAGGAGGCGGACGTGGGCTTTCGTTTCCTAGTGCTGTCGCACACCTTGCTCAGTTATTTGTCAGGGCTGGGTGCACACCGTGAGACGCAGCTGCCAGCGGATGTTCGAGAGCATCTGATTGAGGGGGCCGGGGTGAAACTGGCCGCCAGCATTGATGAGATCGCCCAAGGCCTGGCGAGCAAAACGCCGATCGCGATTCAGAGCGATGAGGAAGAGGCACTGGCTAACGAGCTTGAGCAGATGCCGGATGAAATCGATGAAGGGCAGCGGTTGGTGCAGACCCAGCTGGCGTTGATCTGCCGGCAGCTTGGGCCATTGCGGACGTTGGCGGCGCACCTGATCAAGGACACCAGCGCGCAGTGATGGATAGCTTCCTGTAGCAGCTGGCGAAGCCTGCGTTGGGGCGCGAAGCGGCCCTGATTTTCAAGCCGACATCACAGCGCCTGGAGAGCGACCGCTTCGCAGTCGGACGCAGCCTTCGGCAGCTGCTACACAGAGCCCGTGCAAACCCCGCCACCTGTAGCAGCTGGCGAAGCCTGCGTTGGGGCGCGAAGCGGCCCTGATTTTCAAGCGGGCATCACAGCGTCTGGACAGCGACCGCTTCGGTCGAGCGCGACCCCGGAGCGGACGCAGCCTTCGGCAGCTGCTACAGGTACTTCTGTACGCGATTTCACATGCCATGCTGCTTCATCAACCGCTCATAACTTCCGTCGGCTTTCATCGCCGCGATCTCGCGATCAAATCCCGCGACGATCTGTTCATGCCTGGGATTCTTCAGGCTGACCAGTATGTGCAGGCTGTTCTCGCTCAGTGGTTTGGGCAGGAATTCCACCGAGTTGCGCACTTTTGAAGATTCCCTGGACAAGTAATAGCGCGCGACGAATTCGTCCTCCAAGGTCAACTTGACCCGGTCGGCCGCGACCATGCGCACTGCCATGGCGAAGTTGTGAACCGGGACTTTCTGCAGCGACGCATCCTCATCGAATGCCGCCGAATAGGCATAACCGCGCACAACCGCAATCGGGTAGGTGTGCAGTTGCTGCAGATTGTTGTACTCGATGGCCACGTCTTTGCGTTTGAGAAAGCGCACCCGGTTAAGCAGGTATTCGCCGGAAAACTGACCGATCTTGGTGCGCTCCTGGTTGTACCAGGCATTCACCAGCACGTCGTAACGCCCCTCGCCGATGCCGAGCAAGGCTCGCGCCCAAGGCACTTGCTCGAAATCGCTGGCATAACCGGCTCGGGCCAATGCGGTGCTGACGATGTCCGTGGCCAGACCGCCGTTAATCAACGTGGCGTCGGTAAAGGGGGGCCAGGCATCGGCGACCAGTCGCAACTTTTCCGCCACCGCGCTCTGAGTCAGCAACAGCAATCCAATCAAAGCAAAGGCTCGATGCACTCGCGGCATGCTGGAAAATCCTTGGCGGGCGGACTGTCATCGAAGATTACACAAAGAAAACAATCCCGCGCGAAATGAATGATGGCATTTTGGCCTTTGTCACAGATTCGACCGCCATAAAGACATCTTTCATCAGGGAGCTTAGTATCGGGCGACGTTGATCAAGGAATGTGGACATGACTATTGATTGGGTGTGCAAACACCACAGCGATTTGGGCAAAGAGCAGCTGTACGCCATTCTGCAACTGCGGGCGGAGGTCTTCGTCGTTGAACAGAAGTGTGTGTATCAGGACATCGATGGCCAGGACCTGGAAGGCGACACCTGCCATTTGATGGCTTGGGAGGAGGATCGTCTGGTGGCGTACCTGCGCTTGCTCGACCCGGAGCTTCAGGGCGGTGACGTGGTGATCGGCCGGGTGATCATTGCCCCTCAGGCACGCGGAACCGGGCTCGGGCATGAGTTGATGGCCCAGGCGCTCAAACAGGCTGCAAAGCGCTGGCCGGATGTGCCGATCTATTTGTCAGCCCAGTCGCATTTGCAGGGGTATTACGGGCGGTACGGGTTTGTCGTCGCGGGCGAGGAATACATGGAAGACGGAATTGCGCATATCGGGATGCGTCGCCCCTGAGGGCCCTATCGCGAACAGGCTCACTCCTGCAGGGATGCATTTGAAATGTGCTGCTGAAACTGTCTCAAAGGGTAATGCATTCCAATGTGGGAGTGAGCCTGCTCGCGATGGCGTCAGACCTGACACTGCAAATTCAGGGGTATTCGAGCACGGCTTTCACCTGCCGCAAATTACGCTCGATCCAGCCGCGATCAATCGCTCCCCACGCGCGTATCCGATAGCGCCCGGCATGATTGCGCGCGCCCTCTTCCTGTTCGAATTCGCACACGATGTCCAGATCCGCCAGCGCAGCAATCGTGTCCTGCGCCGTGCGCCGGGGCATGCCGGTGACCTCGGTCAATGCGGGAACGCTGCTGGCCAGCCCGCTGTCGATCAGGTAAGCCACGTATAGCCGGCGGTAGAAACTGGTTTTTGTCTTGCTAACGTCCATCCATTTACCCCGCATTCATTGGAAGATCAAAAGATCGCAGCCTGCGGCAGCTCCTACGCGCCCGTGGGCGCTGGCATATCCCGCCACGTCAGGTACACCCGCAGATCGAACTCCACCTGGTGATACCCCGGCAACATGTGTTCGCACAGCTTGTAGAACGCCTTGTTGTGATCCGACTCTTTGAAATGCGCCAGTTCATGCACCACGATCATTTTCAGAAACTCGGAGGGTGCCTCCTTGAACAGCGAGGCCACGCGAATTTCTTTCTTGGCCTTGAGCTTGCCACCTTGCACCCGGGAAATGGTGGTGTGCAGGCCGAGGGCGCGGTGGGTCAAGTCCAGGCGATTATCGAACAGCACTTTATCGATGGCCGGCGCGTTACGCAGGTATTCCTGCTTGAGGTCCAGCGCGTAGGTGTACAGCGCCTTGTCGCTCTGTACCCCGTGCTTCTCGGGGTAACGCTGGCTCAGGTAATCGCCCAGCCGACCTTCGCTGATCAGTTGGCGTACTTGGTCCTGCAATGCTGCGGGATAGGCCTGGAGGTATTTCAACGCGGTCATCGGGGCGGGCAACGTCAATCACGAAAAGGTCGTCAGTGTAGCGAATTCAGAGGCTCAGCGCGTTCCAGTCAAACGGCTGCACGAAGTCGGTGACTTCCTCGGCGATCATCGGCCGTGCCACCAGAAATCCTTGCACGTACTCGCAACCATGGGCTTGCAGCCATTCATATTGCGCAACGGTCTCGACGCCCTCGGCAACGATCAGCAACCCATATTGCTTGCACAGGTCGATGACGTTTCGCACCAGCGCCGCATCCCGCGAGGAGTGCGGCAACCGCGCAATCAAGTGCCGATCGATTTTCAGCGTATCCAGTTCCAGGTCGCGCAAGTAAGACAGCGAGCATGCGCCAGACCCAAAATCATCCAACGCCACCCGCACTCCGAGATTGCGCAGCAACCGCAGTTGCTTGCGGGTTTCCTCAGGGTTTTGCGCCAACGCCTCTTCGGTCACCTCGACTTCCAGATAGCGCGGCTGCAAACCATGGCGCTCCAGCACCTGGCGTAATTCGGTGACCAGATGGGGCATGCCGAACTGAGTGCTGCTCAAACTGACGCCCAACACCAGATCCGAGGCAAATACGGTTTCCCACGCCTTGCGCTGCCCTGCTCCGTGCTGATAAATCCAGCTGCCGAGACGGCTGATCAGCTGCGCTTCTTCCAGCAAGGGCAGAAACAACCCGGGCGGGACATCGCCGACGCTCGGATGCTGCCAGCGCAGCAGGGCCTCGAAGCCGCGAAGGTGCCCGTCGGCGATGGACACCTGCGGCTGGTACACCAGATTGAAATCACGATTCTCGATGGCGTCGCGAACGCTCTCTTCCAGCATCAATCGCGAGCGGGCGCGGCCATTCATGTCATGGTCGTAGAAACGATACTGCTGACGCCCGGCACGTTTGGCTTCGTACATGGCGATGTCCGCCGCTCGCAGCAAACCATCCAGATTGGAACCGCAGTCCGGGAAGGTGGCGATGCCGATGCTGGCGCCCAGCGCGATGTCCAGGCCTTCGATTTGCTGACAGGCCGAGACTCGATCGATTAGTTTTTCGGCAATCTTCGCCGCCTGCTCGGGAAAATCCAGGTCGAGCAACGCCGTAAACTCGTCGCCCCCCATACGCGCAAGTACATCCAGGGGACGCAGCGAGCCTTTCAATTGCTCGGAGACCCAGCGCAGCACCCGGTCGCCAGCATCATGCCCGAGTGAGTCGTTGACCCGCTTGAAGCCGTCCAGATCCAGGTACAACAGCACCCAGGCCCCGTCGGTTCGTTCGCCGCGCAACAACAGGTTTTCCACTGTTTGATAAAACCCGCGCCGGTTGAGCAGTCCGGTCAACGGGTCGGTGACAGCCTGGAACTCCAGTTGCTTATGAAGATGACGCACCACCGACATGTCCAGCACCGTCACGACCATGGCATGCTGCTCGGCCGGCAACGGCGCGCAGGACAGCGCGACAGGGACCTGCTGATTGGGTGCGGTACGCAGCAGTGCGTCGTGCAGGCGCAAAGTCTCACCGCGCTTGTAACCCGCCAGCCACTCGGAATCGGCCCAGATCGGGATGTGCGGTTTTTGCAGGAAATCCAGAAATTCCTTGCCTTGCAGCTCTTGCACCGTGGCGCTGAGCATCCGTGACATGGCCGGATTGGCAAACTGGATCAGGCCATCCTCGCCAACCACCAGAATGCCTTCGGCGGCGTTTTCCAGTACCGAGGCGTTGAAAGCGCGCGCTACTTCCAGATCGTGGCTGAGGCGTTGCAAATCGCGACGATTACGCTGGTGTTCCAGCAGCGCCTGCACTTTGGGCTTGAGGATTTGCGGGTCGAACGGCTTGAACAGGTAATCCACCGCGCCGCTGGCGTAACCCTTGATCACGGCTTCCTGGGACTGTTCGTTGGCGGTAAGGAAAATAATCGGCGTCAGGCGAGTACGTTGGCTGCCGCGCATCAGTCGTGCGACTTCAAAACCGTCCATGCCGGGCATCTGCACGTCCAGCAGCACCAGGTCCACATCGTGTTCGAGCAATAGGCTGAGGGCTTCGAAACCCGAAAGCGCGGTCATTACTTGCCAGTCCTGGCGCTCCAGCAAAGCACGCATGCTGACGAGGTTCTCAGGGTAATCGTCAACGATTAACAGGATAGGGTTGCCTTCACCTGGCGTAAGTTGCCCGCATTCCATGCTGCTTCTCTTTGTTCGGGGAGTCAGGCCGGTTTTGGGTAAAAACCGGACAATTACCAAGCCATCACTCTAGACCTGGATCCAGGAAAGCAGTAGCTGTCAGAGCGCCATCATTCTACGAAAGCGTTAATTCGCCGACTAACGGTCGCGCCTACAGGCCGCTAAAACCGGGGAAGATGGCCTTTTAACAGGATTTTGACGTCATCCATCTGTCAGTTCGACGTTAACAATGTTGCCTTCTACGCTTATAAAGACCGCCCTCTAAGGCGCGTGCTAGAGCTTCTGGCACGTGCGTGCAGCAAAATTTGTGGAAGCTTTGTCTATGATCGATCTCGCAACCTGGAACCTCAGCGTTCCCGTCGGCAACCCGCCCTACACCGTTGAAACTGCAAAACTGGTGAAGGGGTTCAAGGATCAATACTTCCATTCCGATACCGGCACCTTGTTTTTCTGGTCACCGGTGACTGGTTCCAAAACTGAAAACGCGAAATATCCTCGCACTGAGCTTCGCGAAACCTACAGCAACGGCACCCTGCGCAACTGGCTTTACCCGGACGCCGACAACTCCCTGCGTGCCACGTTGGCGGTGAATCAGGTGCCGAGCTCGGGCAAGATCGTTATCGGTCAGATTCATGCCTATCAAAGCCAGAAGCCGATGGTGAAGGTCGAGTATCAGTACAAGACCAGCACGCAGTCAGGCAACATCGTCGCCAAGGTGCGCATGCGCCCCGACGACGGTGAAGGTCGAGTCATCACCATCGCTACCGGGGTGAAGCTGGATCAGCAATTCTCCTACCTGATTCACCTGAGTCCCGGCGGTTCGTTAGGCATTAGTGCTGCGGGCTATCAATGGGACACCGATATCAGCAAGACCTGGCGAGACAAGCCGCTGTATTTCAAGGCCGGGGTGTATGTTCAGGATCACACCGGATACACCAGCGAAGGCGGGAAGGTGACGTTCAGCAAGCTGGATATTGATCACGACAAGTAAATTCCAAATCGTCCCGATCCATACCGCATTCTTTGGGGTAACGCTGGCTTAACTATCTGGCGAGGACTTCGTCCTCGAACGCAGCCTCGCGGGCTCGGCAGCGGCTACAGGGGGCAAATGTCAGCCCACAAAAAACCCGCATCGCTGCGGGTTTTTTGTGGGTGCTGATTGACGCTGAGGCTTAGTTGACCTTGGCGTTCAACTCACCTTTGAGGTAACGCTGATACATCGCTTCCAGGGAGATCGGCTTGATCTTCGAAGCGTTGCCTGCGGTACCGAAAGCTTCGTAACGAGCGATACATACATCACGCATTGCAGTGACGGTAGCGCCAAAGAATTTACGTGGGTCGAACTCGCTCGGATTGGTGGCCATCAGGCGACGCATCGCACCGGTGGACGCCAGGCGCAGGTCGGTGTCGATGTTGACCTTGCGCACGCCGTGCTTGATGCCTTCGACGATTTCTTCAACCGGTACGCCGTAGGTTTCTTTGATGTCGCCGCCGTACTGGTTGATGATCGCCAGCCAGTCCTGAGGCACCGAAGACGAACCGTGCATGACCAGGTGAGTGTTCGGAATGCGCTTGTGGATTTCCTTGATGCGGTCGATCGCCAGCACGTCGCCGGTAGGCGGCTTGGTGAACTTGTAGGCGCCGTGGCTGGTGCCGATGGCGATGGCCAGGGCATCGACTTGAGTGCGCTTGACGAAGTCAGCGGCTTCTTCCGGGTCGGTCAGCATCTGGCTGTGATCAAGCACGCCTTCTGCACCGATGCCGTCTTCTTCACCGGCCATACCGGTTTCCAGCGAACCCAGGCAGCCCAGCTCGCCTTCTACCGAAACACCGCAGGCGTGAGCCAGGGCTACGGTTTGTTGAGTCACGCGGATGTTGTAGTCGTAGTCGGTCGGCGTCTTGCCGTCTTCGCCCAGGGAACCGTCCATCATGACCGAGCTGAAGCCCAGCTGGATGGAGCGCTGGCAGACGTCAGGGCTGGTGCCGTGGTCCTGGTGCATGCACACCGGGATGTGCGGGAATTCTTCGATGGCCGCCAGGATCAGGTGACGCAGGAACGGCGCGCCAGCGTATTTGCGGGCACCAGCCGAAGCCTGGACGATCACCGGGGAGTCAGTCTTGTCAGCGGCTTCCATGATGGCGCGCATCTGCTCAAGGTTGTTGACGTTGAAGGCTGGAACGCCGTAGCCGAACTCGGCTGCGTGGTCCAACATCTGGCGCATGCTGATAAGTGCCATTGTGTGTGTCTCTCCCGGTTTAGGGTCGTTAATCGTGCCAGCCTGCCGTAGCGGCGGCGGCTATTCAAGTTATTGCAGATCGGGGGTTGGCCCGGGCTGCGAATTCGGTGTTGCCAAATCTGTTGTACCTGCACAGAGCCACTGTGGGAGCAGGCTTGTGTGGCGAGGGGATTTATCCCCGTTCGGCTGCGAAGCAGTCGTAAATCGAATGCAAGCGGTATATCCGACATGCCGGAATTGCAGGTTTCAGGGTCGCTTCGCAACCCAACGGGGCGGTGCGACGTTTCGCTAAATCCCCTCGCCACACAAGCCCGCTCCCACATTTGGATCTGCTTCCACATTGAGTCCGTGGTGTGTCAGTTATTGCGCTTTACACCCGCGCCCAATCAAATCATTGGTAGCGACCCAGTAAACCAGGCCTTCCTCACCTTTGATGTGAAACGCCAGCATGTCGTTGCTGTACAGCGAACCCGACGCGCCGGGTTCCTGCTTGAGACGATAGACCTGGTCGGCGCCGCCAAGCCGCACATCGACTTCCTCGCGTGCAGCATCAGCATAGCGCCATACCACTTTGGCCTGGCTGTCGCAGGTCCAGGTGGTCCAGTTGTCCGCTGGGGCTGAACTGTTGAACAGGTTGAAATTCGAGCAACCTGCCAGCAGAGCCAGCGCCATGACGGCGATAAAACCTTTCATCCATGTTCCTCGACCAACGGCGCACGCCGCCGGCCTTGAGTAATGAGTCAGACCCGTCAAGGGCAACCACGTTCCTTGGCGGGGGTCTGTGTCTCGTATTTGTCCAGGCCATCAGGCCCGGAACGCTTGTTGATCACCGGGTTGGTTTCCGCCTGCCAGTCAGCCTGGTAGCAGCCTTTCTCCACCTCGGACGGAGCAGGTTCCGGGGTGGCTTTCGGGTTACTCCCGCAAGCCGCCAGTGAACCCGCGACGATCAACAGCGCTAACGTCTTGACCATGTGAACACTCCCTTTCCTGGTCAAATGAACCGCCTCAGGCCTTGGCCCGACTTTCCAGGACTTCAACGGCCGGCAGCACTTTGCCTTCGACGAATTCGAGGAATGCGCCGCCACCGGTAGAAATGTAGGAGATCTGGTCGGCAACGCCATATTTATCGATGGCTGCCAGGGTGTCGCCGCCGCCAGCGATGGAGAACGCCGAGCTTTCTGCGATGGCCTGGGCCAGCACTTTGGTGCCGTTACCGAACTGGTCGAATTCGAACACGCCTACCGGGCCGTTCCACAGGATGGTCTTGGACGACTTCAACAGCTCGGCGAAATTCGCCGCGGTCTGCGGACCGATGTCCAGGATCATGTCATCTGCGGCCACATCAGCGATCAGCTTGACGGTCGCGGTCGCGCTTTCAGCGAATTCCTTGGCAACAACAACGTCGACCGGCAATGGCACGCTGACCTTGGCGGCGATTTCGCGCGCGGTGTCCAGCAGGTCCGGCTCGTACAACGACTTGCCGACCGGGTGACCGGCAGCAGCGAGGAAGGTGTTGGCGATGCCGCCACCGACAATCAGCTGATTGCAGATCTGGCTCAGGCTGTTCAGTACGTCGAGCTTGGTCGACACCTTGGAGCCGGCAACGATGGCGGCCATAGGCTGGGCCGGAGCGCCGAGGGCTTTACCCAATGCGTCCAGCTCTGCAGCCAGCAGCGGACCCGCCGCAGCGACTTTGGCGAACTTGGCCACGCCATGGGTCGAACCCTCGGCGCGGTGAGCAGTGCCGAAGGCGTCCATCACGAACACGTCGCACAGGGCAGCGTATTGCTGGGCCAGGTCGTCAGCGTTCTTTTTCTCGCCTTTGTTGAAGCGCACGTTTTCGAACAGCACGATGTCGCCGGCTTTCACGTCGACGCCACCCAGGTAATCAGCCACCAGTGGCACTTCGCGGCCCAAGGCCTTGCTCAGGTAGTCAGCCACTGGCTTGAGGCTGTTCTCGGCCGAGAACTCGCCTTCAGTCGGACGGCCAAGGTGCGAGCAGACCATCACGGCCGCGCCTTTTTCCAGGGCCAGCTTGATGGTCGGCAGCGAGGCCAGGATTCGCGCATCGCTGGTGACAACACCGTCCTTGACTGGGACGTTGAGGTCTTCGCGAATCAGTACGCGTTTACCTTGCAGATCGAGGTCGGTCATCTTCAACACGGTCATGGGTCGCATTTCCTGAGTTACGGCTTTTGAGAAGCAGAGAGTGGAGAAGCTGTTTGCAGATAGTGCTCTGCAACGTCCAGCATTCGGTTGGCAAAACCCCATTCGTTGTCGAACCAGGCCAGGATATTCACAAGCTTGGGCCCGGAAACCCGGGTCTGACTGGCATCGACGATCGCCGAATGAGGGTCATGGTTGAAATCACAGCTGGCGTGCGGCAACTCGGTATAGGCCAGCAAGCCTTTGAGCGGGCCGCTGGTGGCAGCCTCGCGCAAAATCCGGTTGATCTCGGTGGCGTCCGTCGCGGTGGCGGTCTGCATCGTAATGTCGAGGCAGGACACATTCACCGTCGGCACCCGCACGGCTTTGGCCTGAATTCTCCCGGCAAGTTCCGGTAACAGGCGTTCGATGCCACGTGCCAGACCAGTGGACACCGGAATCACCGACTGGAACGCCGAACGGGTGCGGCGCAGGTCCTCGTGGTGATAGGCGTCGATCACAGGCTGGTCGTTCATTGCCGAGTGGATGGTGGTGATCGATACGTAATCCAGGCCAATGGCCTTATCCAGCAAGCGCAGCAGCGGCACACCGCAATTAGTAGTGCAGGACGCGTTGGACACGAGCAGCTCGTCGCCGGTCAGGCAATCCTGGTTCACGCCGTAGACGATGGTGGCGTCGACATCGGCCTCGCTGGCCATCGGCTGGGAAAACAGCACCCTTGGCGCGCCGGCGTTGAGGAAACGCTGGCCGTCTTCACGGGTGTGGTAAGCGCCGGAGCATTCCAGCACCAGATCGACGTCCAGCGACGCCCAATCGATGCCTTCGGGGGTGGCGCTGCGCAGGACCTTCACGCAGACGCCATTAATATGCAGACAATCGCCGTCGACCTTCACTTCACCGGGGAAACGCCCGTGAGTGGAGTCGAAGCGTGTCAGGTATTCGATGCTGGCCATGTCGGCCAGATCGTTGATCGCAACAATTTCAAACCCGGCCTTTTCGCCACGCTCGAACAACGCACGCAAGACGCAACGACCAATCCGGCCGTAGCCGTTGAGTGCAACTTTGTAGGGACGCGGTTGGGGCATGGGGTTCTCGATTACCGTGGTGAATCTTTCAATCCAGCGTCGCCTGATCGACCGCTAATCGCGGGCAAGCCCGCTCCCACATGGGCAGTGTAAATCCCTGTGGGAGCGGCGGTGCGACGATTCGACTTGCCCGCGATGGCGTCAGAACAGGCAAGACATCACCTGGACTTAGTCTTCCAGCAGCTCTTCAGCCTGACCCAGGATGTTTTCCAGGGTGAAGCCGAACTCTTCGAACAAGGCAGGCGCAGGCGCCGACTCGCCGTAGGTGGTCATGCCGATGACGCGACCTTCCAGGCCCACGTACTTGTACCAGTAGTCCGCGTGGGCGGCCTCGATGGCGATACGGGCGCTGACCTGCAACGGCAGAACCGCTTGCTTGTAACCGGCGTCCTGAGCATCGAACACGGTGGTGCAAGGCATCGAAACAACACGAACCTTACGACCTTGTTCGGTCAGTTTGTCGTAAGCCTGAACGGTCAGGCCGACCTCGGAACCGGTGGAGATCAGGATCAGCTCAGGCTCGCCCTCGCAGTCCTTCAACACGTAACCGCCACGGGCGATGTCGGCGATCTGGCCGGCGTCACGCTCCTGGTGCTGCAGGTTCTGACGCGAGAAGATCAGCGCCGAAGGGCCGTCCTTGCGCTCCAGAGCCAGTTTCCAGCAAACGGCCGATTCAACGGCATCGGCTGGACGCCAGGTGTCGAGGTTCGGCGTGCTGCGCAGGCTGGTCAATTGCTCGACCGGTTGGTGAGTCGGGCCGTCTTCGCCCAGACCGATGGAGTCGTGGGTGTAGACGAACACCACGCGTTTCTTCATCAGCGACGCCATGCGAACTGCGTTGCGTGCGTATTCCATGAACATCAGGAAAGTCGCGCCGTAAGGCACCAGACCGCCGTGCAGGGACACGCCGTTCATGATCGCGCTCATGCCGAATTCGCGAACGCCGTAGTACATGTAGTTGCCGCTGGCGTCTTCAGCCGAAACGCCCTTGCAACCTTTCCACAGGGTCAGGTTGGAACCGGCCAGGTCAGCGGAGCCGCCCAGCAGTTCAGGCAACAGCG
The DNA here is from genome assembly GCF_015351605.1 of Pseudomonas sp. p50(2008). Taxonomy (NCBI): domain Bacteria; kingdom Pseudomonadati; phylum Pseudomonadota; class Gammaproteobacteria; order Pseudomonadales; family Pseudomonadaceae; genus Pseudomonas; species Pseudomonas sp. p50(2008). Next base: position 635,994 of record NZ_JACMYF010000002.1, on the reverse strand, counting down.
GGCCATAGGCATTCAGTGCGTTCTGGCTGGCTTTACGGCTGGCGATGGTCTCGCCCTTGGCCGCGACTTCAGCGATGTAGGCCGATGCTTTTTCAGCGAAGTCAGCCGGCAGTTCGCCGCTCAGACGACGGACCAGTTCGTTGGCCAGCTCAGGGAAAGCAGCGGAGTAGGCCGCGAAACGCTGATCCCACTCGGCTTCAGCCGCGAGGCCTGCTTCCTTGGCGTCCCACTCGGCATAGATGTCAGCCGGGATTTCGAACGGACCGTGGTTCCAGTTCAGCGCTGTGCGGGTCAGCGCGATTTCCGCGTCACCCAGCGGGGCGCCGTGGCAATCTTCTTTGCCCTGCTTGTTCGGCGAACCGAAACCGATGGTGGTCTTGCAGCAGATCAGCGTCGGTTGCTCGCTTTTGCGTGCAGTCTCGATGGCGGTCTTGATTTCTTCAGGGTCGTGACCGTCGACGTTGCGAATCACCTGCCAGTTGTAGGCTTCGAAACGCTTCGGCGTGTCGTCGGTGAACCAGCCCTCGACTTCGCCGTCGATGGAGATGCCGTTGTCGTCGTAAAAAGCGATCAGCTTGCCCAGGCCCAGGGTACCGGCCAGGGAACCCACTTCGTGGGAAATGCCTTCCATCATACAGCCATCACCCAGGAACACGTAGGTGTGGTGGTCAACGACGTTGTGGCCAGGACGGTTGAACTGCGCCGCCAGCACTTTTTCTGCCAAGGCGAAACCAACGGCGTTAGCCAGGCCTTGGCCCAGTGGACCGGTGGTGGTTTCAACGCCCGGGGTGTAGCCGAATTCCGGGTGGCCCGGCGTACGGCTGTGCAGCTGGCGGAAGTTTTTCAGGTCATCGATCGACAGGTCATAGCCGGTCAGGTGCAGCAGCGAGTAGATCAACATCGAGCCGTGACCGTTGGACAGCACGAAGCGGTCACGGTCGGCGAACGATGGATTGCTCGGGTTGTGCTTCAGGAAGTCACGCCAAAGTACTTCGGCGATATCCGCCATACCCATAGGGGCACCGGGATGGCCGCTGTTGGCTTTTTGCACGGCATCCATGCTGAGGGCACGAATGGCGTTGGCACGCTCACGACGGCTGGGCATCGCTGTTCTCCTGGGGATTGATTAAAACGAATCGGAAAAAAGGCGAGCATTTTCCCTCACCGACCGGCCTCGGGGCAATGACAGATAGTCATCCGGGGACGTTTTTCCCATGGATAGCGGTGGTTTCGGTTGGTGAAACCTTTCCGCTGCTCGTTTGTAGAGTGGACCAGGCACGCAGAAGTGCCATCTATCGAGCAATATCAAAACTTTTTGATATTGCCCTTGCGGTGTTTTCGACCCGTGACTAGACTGCCGGCCTTATGAATTTACGCGCGCCTTCCATTCGACATGACGATTGCGACGATCTGTCGGCCCTCTGCAAGGCCGCCGGTGATCCTCTGCGCCTGAATGTATTGCGTGCGCTGGCCAACGATTCGTTTGGCGTACTGGAACTGGCGCAGATCTTCGGTATGGGCCAATCCGGCATGAGCCATCACCTCAAGGTGTTGTCCCAGGCCGGGCTGGTGGCGACTCGCCGTGAAGGCAATGCGATCTTCTACCGTCGCGCCCTGCCCCACACCGACCTGCCGGGCGGCAAGCTGCACACCGCCTTGCTCGAAGAGGTCGACAACCTGACCCTGCCTGCTGACGTTCGCTCGCGAATTGCCCAGGTCCATGGCCAACGAGCGGCGGCCAGCCAGGACTTTTTTTCACGGGTTGCGGAGAAGTTTCGCGCCCAGCAAGACTTGATTGCCGGACTGCCGCAGTACCGCGAAAGCGTGGTGGCCCTGCTCGACAAGTTGAGTTTCAACGACGGCGCCACGGCTATTGAGGTCGGCCCCGGTGACGGTGCTTTTCTGCCGGAGCTGGCGCGCCGTTTTACGCAGGTCACAGCGCTGGACAACAGCCCGGCAATGCTCGAACTGGCGCGCCAGGTGTGCGAGCGCGAGTCGTTGGCTAACGTCAGCCTGCAGCTGGCCGATGCATTGAACGGCGTCAGCCTCGAGGCGGACTGCGTTGTACTGAACATGGTGCTGCACCATTTTGCCGCGCCGGCTGATGCGCTCAAGCACATGGCCGGCTTGCTGAAACCGGGCGGAAGCCTGCTAGTGACAGAGTTATGTAGCCACAACCAGAGTTGGGCCAAGGAGGCCTGCGGTGATCTCTGGCTGGGGTTTGAACAGGACGATCTGGCCCGTTGGGCCACCGCTGCGGGACTCGTTCCCGGGGAAAGCCTCTATGTAGGCTTACGTAATGGTTTCCAGATTCAGGTCCGCCATTTTCAGCGACCGCCTGGCGACACTCACCATCGGTAAATTCAGGAAAACATCGAGATGAGCGAATACTCCCTCTTCACCTCCGAGTCCGTGTCTGAAGGGCATCCGGACAAAATCGCCGATCAGATTTCTGACGCGGTGCTGGACGCAATCATTGCTGAAGACAAGTTCGCCCGTGTGGCGTGCGAGACTCTGGTGAAAACGGGTGTGGCGATCATCGCCGGCGAAGTCACCACTTCGGCCTGGGTTGACCTGGAGCAGATCGTCCGTGACGTGATCACTGACATCGGCTACACCAGCTCCGATGTTGGCTTCGACGGTGCCACCTGCGGCGTGATGAACATCATCGGCAAGCAGTCCCCTGACATCAACCAGGGTGTCGACCGTGCCAAGCCAGAAGATCAGGGCGCCGGCGACCAGGGTTTGATGTTCGGCTACGCCAGCAACGAAACCGACGTGCTGATGCCAGCGCCGATCACCTTCTCTCACCAGTTGGTGCAGCGTCAGGCCGATGCGCGCAAATCCGGACTGCTGCCTTGGCTGCGTCCGGACGCCAAGTCCCAGGTCACCTGCCGTTACGAAAACGGCAAGGTTGTCGGTATCGACGCCGTTGTTCTGTCGACCCAGCACAACCCGGAAGTGTCTTACAAAGACCTGCGCGAAGGCGTGATGGAGCTGATCGTCAAGCACGTACTGCCTGCCGAACTGCTGCACAAGGACACCCAGTTCCACATCAACCCGACAGGTCAGTTCATCATCGGTGGCCCGGTGGGCGACTGCGGCCTGACCGGTCGCAAGATCATCGTCGACACCTACGGCGGCATGGCCCGTCACGGTGGCGGGGCGTTCTCCGGTAAAGATCCATCGAAGGTTGACCGTTCGGCAGCCTACGCCGGTCGTTACGTGGCCAAGAACATCGTCGCAGCCGGCCTGGCCGAGCGTTGCGAGATTCAGGTTTCCTACGCGATCGGTGTTGCCCAGCCGACGTCGATCTCGTTGAACACCTTCGGCACCGGCAAGATCAGCGATGAAAAAATCATCAACCTGGTCCGTGAAGTGTTCGACCTGCGTCCTTACGCAATCACCACCATGCTCGACCTGCTGCACCCGATGTATCAGGAAACTGCTGCCTACGGCCACTTCGGTCGCACGCCGCAAACCAAGACCGTGGGCGACGATACGTTCACCACGTTCACCTGGGAAAAAACCGATCGCGCCGAGTATCTGCGCGCTGCTGCCGGTCTGTAAAACTTCTCCGGCGGTACCCAAAGCCCTGCACGGTTCGCCGTGTGGGGTTTTTTATTGTATGAAAATCAAAAGATCGCAGCCTTCGGCAGCTCCTACAGTTGCAAGCGAGACTCTGTAGGAGCTGCCGAAGGCTGCGATCTTTTGATCCTCGCCCACGAAACATACTGAATGCATACCCTGATCCCAAAAGGCTAAAACTGACTAGCCTTTGAGCATCCCATTGAGCAAGGACGCTCACGATGCGCTTATTGATCGCTTTCCTCCTGACCTTCTCCTGCATCGCCGTCAACGCCACCGAATGCCCCGACTGGCCCACTCCCCGCGCCCAAGCTGAAATCACCAGCCGGCAAAAACAAATCGACCTTTGGGACGATAACTATCATCGCCAGGGCCGCTCACTTGTTGCCGACGAACTCTATGACCAGTCCCTCGCGCAACTGACAACGTGGCGTAAATGTTTCAACCTCAGCGCTCCCGCGAAACCGTTGCGCACCGCTGGCGGCCCCGTTGCTCACCCCATCGTGCACACCGGTCTGGAAAAGCTCAGTGATGCACGCGCCGTCAACGCCTGGTTGAAGGATCGCAACGATGTCTGGGTGCAGCCAAAGGTCGACGGCGTGGCGGTCACGCTCGTCTACCGAAACGGTCAGCTGACTCAGGCGATCAGCCGTGGTGACGGGGTCAAAGGCCAGGACTGGACGGCGTCCGCTCGCCAGATCAAAGACATCCCCCAGCAACTGCAGCAGCCACTGGACCTGGTGCTGCAAGGCGAGCTTTACTGGCGCCTGACCGATCACGTCCAGGCCACGGCGGGCAGCCTCAACGCACGGGGCACGGTAGCCGGATTGATGGCCCGCAAGGCACTGAGCGCTGAACTTGCCGCAGGTATCGGTTTGTTTGTCTGGGATTGGCCACAGGGCCCGGCCAATTTGCCCGCACGCCTGGCGGCACTGGATGAACTGGGTTTCCCCAGCACAGCGCTTTTCAGCCACCCGATCCAGGCTTTTGCCGACGCCGAGCGCTGGCGTGAACACTGGTATCGCTCTCCACTGCCCTTCACCAGCGACGGTATCGTCTTGCGCCAGGAGCAACGTCCCCCGGCGGATCGCTGGCAAGCCAAAGCGCCTTACTGGATCGTTGCCTGGAAGTACCCATTCGCCGAGGCGCTGGCCGAGGTGCGCAAGGTTCAGTTCAAGATTGGCCGGACCGGCAGGATTACACCGGTGCTGGACCTGGCACCGGTGTGGCTCGATGACCGGCAGATCAAGCGCGTCAGTGTCAGCTCCCTGCGGCGCTGGGAGGAGCTCGATATTCGTCCCGGCGATCAGGTGTCCATCAGTCTGGCGGGACTGACCATTCCCAGACTGGACAGCGTTGTGCTGCGCAGCACCGAGCGTGTTGAGTTGACCGTGCCGCTGGCAGCGGACTTTCATCAGCTCAGTTGCTGGCAACCCACGCCGGGATGCGAGGGTCAGTTTCTTGCGCGCCTGGCCTGGCTTAGCGGCAAGCAGGGACTGGCCATGCCCCATGTCGGCCCCGGCATCTGGGAGAAACTTCTCGAAACAGGCCGTCTAAACAACCTGTTGGATTGGTTGACCCTCGATGCTCAAGAGCTTGCTAACATTAACGGCTTCGGCGAGCGCAGCACGGCTCGTCTGTTAAACAGTTTCAACAGTGCCCGGGAACGTCCCTTCGCGCACTGGCTCAAAGCGCTGGGTTTACCGCCGACGGGACAGGCAGTACTTGCGGATTCATGGCAGGAGCTGGCGCAACGAAACACCGAACAATGGCAGGCTGAAGCCGGTATCGGCCCGGGACGCGCGGCGCAATTGAGCGCCTTTTTCCGCGACCCGCAGGTCCTGGCCTTGAGCGAAACATTACGTATGGCGGGCATCGACGGTTTCTAGCAGCCGGCGTTGTCCAACCACCCGGGAACCCAAAGTGTCGACAAGGGCTCAAACAGCCCGACGCCACTCGACCCGTTTGCCTCTGCACTTGGAGCTTTTATGAAATTTCTTTCTTCGCTCGCCCTGCTGACCCTTTGCAGTGCGATGGCTGCTCCACTTATGGCCGCCGAAGAGGCCCCGGGCCTGACCGGTTGCGCGGCCAAGAAACAAGGCATCATCAACCAGATCGAACTGGCCAAGTCTCACGGCAACGCCGATCAGCAGGCCGGACTGGAAAAAGCCCTCAGCGAAGTCACCGCTCATTGCACCGACGCCTCGCTGCAAAAGGAACGGGAAAACAAGGTCCTCGACGCCAAGCATGAAGTCAGCAAGCGTCAGGCGGATCTTGATAAGGCCATGAAAAAAGGCGACCCGGAAAAGATCAACAAGCGCAAAGACAAACTCGCCGAGTCCCGCAAGGAATTGCAGGAAGCGCTGGACGAGCTGGATAAGTAAGAACCCACTGAACCGTAATGCTGTTCACTTAAGGAGATCTTCAGGTGAGCGCAGTACTGTGGCGAGGGGATTTATCGAAACGTCGCACCGCCCCGTTCGGCTGCGCAGCGGTCGTGAAACCATCAAACGCGGCGTACCTGATACGTCTCGATTGCAGGTTTTTGGGGCCGCTTCGCAGCCCGACGGGGCGGTGCGACGTTTCGCTAAATCCCCTCGCCACATGTAAATCAGTAATGATCAATGATCCCGAAACTCTTTATGGCAAGCACTGCAGGCGTCTTCGACTTTTTGTACCGCCGGCCCAAGGTTGCTCACCTTGTAAGGTTGAACCTGGCTGGCGATCACCAGTTCACCGGTGGCAGCTTCAAGGTGGCGGGCCATTTCCTGGAAGCGTGTCTGTTTCTGCCAGACATCATCCTTGGCGCTGGTGTGATCTTCTTCGCGCACCTGCGGAAAATGTTTCCATGGTTCATGGGACAACGCATCAAGCTTCACGGCACCCTCGGCGAACTTCGGACCGTCGAACGGAATGCGACCGCGCAACATGCCACCCAGGTCTTCGCCGGTCTTGAGCATTTGTTTGAAGATCGCCTTGCGCTGGCCCAGTGGGGAATTCGGGTCGACACCGCCGCAGGCAGACAACGTCAGGCAGGCCAGCAATACAACTGAAAATCTTTTAAGAATCATGGTGGCTTCAGGTCACGGGAACGGCGGCCAGTATCCTCGCGTCATCGATAAAGACCAATAGCCCTATTATCAATATGGGTTGTTCGAGCGCATGGAGCACTCGAGCGACCGTCAAAGGAATCACTCCATGATTAGCCGTATCAAGGCATGGCGTCACAGCCTGGCCTGGACCCTTCCGATGGTAGCCGTGCTCGCGGGCTGCACCGGTGGCGAAAACAACACCCCCAAAACCCATGCACTGGCGACCTATTCCAGCGCTACCTGGGACGCACTGCCGGCCGTCTCCGACAACGACCTGATCGCCGGTTTCGGTTCATGGCGCAGCGCCTGCAACCGGCTCAAGGCCGACCCGGTCTGGGGCTCGACCTGCGCGGCTTCTGCCAACGTGCCGCAAACCGCCAACGAGATTCGCGGGTTCCTGAAACAACACCTGGATGTCTACGGGCTGCGCGCCGCCAATGACAACCCTAACGGGTTGATCACCGGCTACTACGAGCCGGTCTACCCCGGCAGCCTGACGCAAACCGCGGCGGCGAACATTCCTGTATACGGCGTGCCCGAAGACATGATCATCGTCTCTCTGGACAGCATTTATCCCGAGCTCAAGGGCAAGCGCCTGCGGGGACGCCTTGAAGGTCGCGTGCTCAAGCCATACGACGATGCAGCCACCATTGAAACCAAAGGGGTCAAAGCACCTGTCGTGGCCTGGCTGACTGATCCGATGAACCTGCAATTCCTGCAGATACAAGGTTCGGGTCGTATTCAGCTCGATGACGGACGCCAGTTGCGCATTGCGTACGCCGACCAGAACGGTCACCCGTATCGACCGATCGGCCGCTGGCTGGTGGAGCAAGGGGAGCTGAAGAAAGAAGACGTGACCATGGGCGCCATCAGCGATTGGGCCAAGGCCAATCCGATGCGCATCCCGGAACTGCTCGGCAGTAACCCAAGCTATGTGTTCTTCACCCGAAATCCGGACAGCAACGAAGGCCCTCGCGGCTCGTTGAACGTACCGTTGACAGCCGGCTACAGCGCGGCGGTGGATCGCAAGGTGATTCCGCTGGGCAGTCTGCTGTGGCTATCGACAACGCGACCGGATGGCACGGCACTGGTTCGCCCGGTAGCGGCTCAGGACACCGGCGGGGCGATTGCCGGTGAAGTACGTGCGGATCTGTTCTGGGGCACCGGCGAAGCGGCCGGGCAGTTGGCAGGAGACATGAAACAGCAGGGACAGATCTGGATGTTGTGGCCGAAGGGCGCGGCGCTGCCGCAGGTCCCTCAGGTGGCTGACAAGCTTTAAAATCAAAAGATCGCGGGCTTCGCCAGCTCCTTCAGGGTTGCACACCTATCCCTGGCAGGAGCTGTCGAGTGAAACGAGGCTGCGATCTTTTGATCTTGTTTTTAGGCCGACACCACAAAGAAACTCACAATCAACCCCATCCCCACAAACCACACCAACGAGCGCAAGATCGCCCAGTCGGCCAGGTAGCAAATAATGAACAGCAGCCGGCTGGTAACAAACAACACGGCCAGCACATTGACCGTCACCAACTGGGCGGTGCCCACCAGGTGAGCCACGATCACCGCCGCAGCAAAAAACGGGGTCACTTCGAAGCTGTTCAGTTGCGCGGCATAGGCGCGCCTGCCCAAACCGTTCAGTGAATCGAGAAAGTCCCGGGGGTCATGGTTGTCTTTCAGCGTGAACCGGCCGCTGATCTTGGCAACACCCGTGCAAAGGTAAGGCAGGCAAAACGCGATCAATACGCACCACAGAGCAACCGTCATAAATCAGTCCCTTTTTCAGTATTTGAATTTTTATCAGTCGTCAAAAATTTCATCGTCAACAAGCCGATCAATACCCGCCCACAGGCTAAGAGCCGTGGTCGACCGAAAGGTTCTTTCAGGTAACGCAAACTACACCACCACATTCACGCTAATGCTGACTCCTTTTAAATCCCCAACGTTCGTTGTAGGCGATGTTGGCGCGGAGAATTGATTCGCGATATGTCAGCAGCTGTTTATACTGCAAGCGACCACGCCGCACTCAGTTGCACACAGACTAATTCCAATAATTTTTGCCCGCGCCCGTTCTGATCCAGATCGGACGTCGGCATGCGTATGCCTGATCACAGCGTCAAGACTACCGACAGAGACCTTGCGCATGCCACTCGCTTTGCTTGCCCTTGCTGTTGCCGCATTCGGCATCGGCACCACTGAATTCGTCATCATGGGCCTGCTGCCCGATGTCGCTCGCGACCTCGCTGTGAGCATTCCCCACGCCGGCCTGCTGATTACCGGTTACGCCCTGGGCGTGGTGTTCGGGGCGCCAATCCTTGCGGTCGGCACCGCCAACATGCCGCGCAAAGCCACGCTGCTGGGCATGACCCTGATGTTCATTCTCGGCAACATTCTTTGCGCACTGGCGCCCAACTACGCCACGTTGATGGCCGCGCGTGTGGTCACGGCGCTGTGTCACGGCGCTTTTTTCGGCATCGGCTCAGTGGTGGCTGCCGGCCTCGTGGCACCGAACAAACGCGCCCAGGCGATTGCCATGATGTTCACCGGCCTGACCTTGGCCAATGTACTTGGCGTGCCATTGGGCACTGCGCTCGGACAATACGCCGGATGGCGCTCGACGTTCTGGGCGGTGTCGGTGATTGGTGTAATTGCCGCTATCGCGCAGTGGGTCTGGTTGCCAAAGGACATCGCCATGGACAAAGCCAACCTGGCCAGCGAGTTCAAAGTGCTGGGCAAGGCCAATGTGTTGATGGCGCTGGGCATGAGCGTGCTGGCATCGACCAGCCTGTTCAGCGTGTTCACCTACATCGCGCCGATCCTGCAGGACATTACCGGCGTCAGCCCGCATGGCGTGACCATTATGTTGCTGTTGTTCGGCGTAGGTTTGACGGCGGGCAGCATGCTCGGCGGACGACTGGCAGACAGTCGCTTGCTGCCATCGCTGGTGGGCATGGCGCTGGCGACAGTCGTGGTGCTGGCCGCATTCACGCAGACCAGCCACTCGGTGATCCCGGCCGCAATCACGCTGGTGTTGTGGGGGATTTTTGCCTTCGCCCTGTGCCCGATCCTGCAACTGCTGATCATCGATCAGGCCCATGAGGCACCGAACCTGGGTTCGACGCTGAACCAGAGTGCGTTCAACCTCGGCAATGCGGCGGGCGCCTGGATCGGCGGGCTGGTCGTGGCCAGCGGCGCCGACCTGGCTGACTTGCCATGGACCGGTGCGCTGGTCAGCGGTTTGACCGTGTTCGCCGCGCTGTACTTTATCTATCGGCAACGGCGCGAAGCGCAGCTGGCCAATTTGGCGTAAAAAACCAACTGCGCCTGCGCACGACAACCTGTAGCAGCTGGCGAAGCCTGCGTCCGGCTGCTACAGGAGATCTTCCAGGCCCGAAAGCCTTACAACGCCTGCACGATAATCTGGCTTTTCAGATCATTGATCATCACTTCAGCCGTCGCCCTCATCGCCTGAAAGTCTTCAGGCGTGCACACCGCACTCGGATGCTTGAACGCGAAACGCCGTTTGACCACCACCGCGTTAGCCTCACGGGTGTACGTGGCGCTGTAGTCGAAGCGTTCGCCGCTCAACGAAATCGCTTTGGGGGCGGCGAGAATGCTCACGTCTTTCGGAAACTCGAAACGCGCCTGCTCTTCAGTCACGCCGGATATACAGGTGAATGCCTGAGTCCGGTCCTGCTCCATGAGAAAGCCAAATACGTTTTGCGCGATGCCGCCGGACAGGCTGCTCATGGTCAACACACCGATAGGACCGGGCAGGTTGACCAGGTTGTCCACGCGCCCCGCCAGCTTAATTTCATAATCGTCACCTGTGCCTTCAAGTTCCCCGGCGTCGAATTTGCCCGTGCCATTGAGTCCATACGAAGCGAGGACTTGCTGGATCATCTGATCGCGATTGGTCGGTGTCATGGACTTCATGCCATAGCGGTTCATTTCCGCCGCCCAGCCAACCACGCGGGACGTGTGAGTGAAGTCTGCCGCGCCCGTTTTCGAGACCTTGTACAGCGTGTCGTTTTTCACCAGGCCATCCTGCGCGGCCGGCGTGCGCCCCAGCTCGCCCGACTTGGCCAGCACCACCGGTTTATCCAGTACCAGCACCGGCAGGTAGCCGCCAGCAACGCCCTCGGCGGTCGAATCCAGGTACAGGTTCAGGCTCGGCACATAAGTGATCGCGTGGTTCAGCACGCCCAGGGTCGGCACCTTCGGTAGTTCATACGCATTGCCCAAGCTGACCAATGCAGGCGTGCTTTCTATCCCTGCTGCGATCAGCAACGCTTCGAGCAATGCCACGTGGTCCTTACAGTCGCCATAGCGATTGGCCAGAATCGTCTCCACCGAATGCGGCACCACACCGCCTGCGCCGACATAAACAGCCACGTAGCGAATGTTCCTGCGCACCCATTCATTCAGGGCGATGGCTTTGGCCCGAGAGTTGTCGAGTTTAGAGGTGATGGTTTTAGCCAGTTCGCGGACCTGCGGCGTGACATTGACGTGGGCCCGGGAATCGTAGGCTTTGGCGAACTCGGCAAAATCAGTGAAGGTGGAGACCGCCAGGTATTGACCGTAATCCAGATACGACACCGCCCCCTGCTCTATCCGGGCCTTGTCGGCAGGCACATAGTCCCAACGATAAATCCTGCGGCCGGGCGCCGCGATCTCCGTTGACGCACTGAATCCTTTTGCGTCCGCGTTCAGGTGCATGTTCTCCGGCAGGTCATAGATCAGCGTGAGTTGCCGGGTGGGGTAGAACATCGGAGCGGTCAGGTCTTCAAACTGATTGGGAAACAACGCCGTCACGCGATTCTTCTTGTACTGGAGCACCAGGCGATCACCCACGGCAACCTCCGGAAAGATCACCATTTTGACCCGCGTATCCTGAAACATCGGCGCCTGGGTAGAGGCCTGTTCCTGTTGCTCCTTGATCTGCTCGGGCTTGACCACGACTTTGCGGCCATCGGGCTTTTGCGTATAGGCCTCAACTACATCCAGGGTTTCGAGGGTGCGGTTGTAGTTCAGTGAGCGTTGCGCATGATCCTTGATGGCCCGCTCTTCATTGATCAGGTAAACCGTGTCACTGGTAACGACAAAACTGCCATCGGCATTGATGACATTCGCCTGGATTTCTTTCTCGATCGTTACCGAAAGGTCGGTGCCATCGTCCTTGGCCTGAGCTGTGCCGAACGTCATGACCATCAGCACAAACGCGCCAAGAAGGCGCGCCGGAGGGGAAACTGAAAATTGCATAAAGATCCGTCTTCAATGAATGGGAAGCGTTCGCAATATACAACAAACGCTGCCCCATCATTCCGCCAGGTTAAAAATTTATCTTTGATTTCAGGCGCTTATCTACCCGCCTCTTGATCCGCCAATGCGGTCACTACCTGCTTCTCGATTTCCTTCTCATCGAGTCCGCGACCGAAGTGTTTGAGGTAGCGTCCCTGACTGTCGAGCAAAAACAGAATCGTCGAGTGATCCATCATGTATTGCCCCGGTTGATCACCGTAGGGGGCTTTCTTGTAATACACGTGATAAGCATCGGTTATGCGGGCGATCTCCTGGGCCGAACCCGTTAACCCCACAAAGTCGCTGGCGAAGTACTTCACGTACACCTTGAGCTTGTCCGGCGTGTCACGCTCCGGGTCGACAGTGACGAACACCGGACGCACCTTGATGCCCTGCTGCTGTTGTAGCTGGCGACTGATGCGGGCCATTTTCGCCAGATCCGTGGGGCAGATATCCGGGCAGGTGAGAAAGCCGAAATAGAGCAGCGCCGGCTCGCCAAAGCTGCGTTCAGTGACGCGCTGGCCATTCTGATTGGTCAGTTGAAACGGCCCGCCGATGTCGGTGCGCGTCGCGGCCACCGCATCGGCCGCCAACCCCATCAAGAGCATCACGCCGGCTGCCAGTAACAGCTTCATCGGTCAGAACCCTCCCGAATACGTCAGCGCCAGACCCACCAGTTCCGACATCTCGCCATCCTCTTTCTGCGTACCCGCCGAGAGCCCGAGTTTGACCTGGCCGGTGATGTTGTACGTCAGGCTGAGTTCGTTGAGGTAATCCTGCCGATCCGCGCCGCCCGATGACTCACGATGCTTGTCGGTGCGAGTCGCACCCAGTGCCCAATCACCGAAGTCGAAGGTCAGGGACGTGGTCAGGTAGCGCGTGTCATTGCCTTGAATCGCGTCTTCGTTTTCGACATCGGCGAATTCGATGAAGGGCACGATATCGAAATATCGTCCGTCCAGTGTCGGCTCCAGTTCCGTACTTGGCGCATAGGCCCAGATGTAGCGAGCCGAGGCGATCTTGATTTTCTCATCTGCCGCCTCCCCGAACGGCGGACCGGACTGCACTACGTCATCCCCTTTTTTGTTCTCCATGTACCCCACCTGCATTTCGAGAAAGGGGATGGCCGGGATCGCCAGCCAATTCACCGACACGGCGTAGGAGTCGAGTTTGCCGGTGTTGGACGGACCGCCATCGGAGCGCTCGAGCTTTTCGCCATGGCGGAAATACGGCCGGCCGAGGATCGAGTTGTCGGCGGTGTAGAGGCTGACGTTGGGCTCGATCATGCCCAGTTGCTGATCGAAAAACCGATACGCCACCGTGCCACCGAGCATGCCGTCCAGGTCGTAGGTGCTGACGAAATCCTCGGTGTAGAGCCCCGGCGCCTGATCCTGCGCACGACCGAAGGGCACGTGGTATTTGCCGACCATAAAGGCTGAATTGGCGTTGTTCTGGTAATAGTTGAGGTCGTTGATCACCAGCCCCACGTCTTCAAAAAACCGCTTTTGCCCAGGCTCGGGCCCTTGCACAGGATTGATCTCGGTCGACAGCTGAATCTGCTGATCGTGGGTAAAACGGAAATAGAAGGTGCTGTTGATATCCGGGTACGCATCGGTGCTGTTGCGGTTACCGCCTTGAGGGGTGTCGCCATGCACATGGTCGTACTGAAACGTCGCGTCGTAATCCATGCCCACGTTGGGGTATTGCCCGTCATCGGCCAACACCAGGTCAACGCCCCATACTGATCCCAACAGCAACACAGCCAAGCGATAGTGACTCATGGCGCTCCCCCCTTATTTGACGAGCGGGATCGACGGGCTGGACGTTTTCGGGTCCTGTCCGGTGTTGCGCAGGAAGGCGCACAACTGATTGTTTTCGCCGTACAGGCCGCCCAAGGGTTCGAGCTTGACCGCTTGCTCGTAGTCTTCGGGTTTGACCACCTGGATCGCCTGCATCATGCCGCCGTCCTCGTGTTCGAGGATGTGGCAGTGATAGACGAATTTGCCCAGGATCACCGGATCGCGAAACGGAATGCGCACGGTGATCGAGCCGGTGGCGGGGATAAACACATTGTCCCGGTAGCCACTGAACTCCACGGGTTTGCCGTTGATTTCGGTGACCTGAAAATCCACCTGGTGAATGTGGAACTGGTGCAATTCCTGAGACGGGTTCAACAGGCGCCACTCTTCCACATCACCGAGCTTGACCGTGGTGTTGACCTTGTCCAGTTCGAAGCGGGTGCCATTGATCAGGAACGCATTGGGGTCGGTGTCGGAATCCTGGAAGACAAACTGGCGCGTCTTGTTCACCGCCTGTTTGCTGAAGTCTTCGGCCGGTGGATAAGGGCTGGTGATCTGCCGGGTCGCAACCCGTTCACCACTGGAGCGCAGGATCGCCAGTTTGGTCGCCGGATAACTGTCCCCCGCCGGCCCGGTATCGGCCTCTCCCAACTCGACATCGTAGGAGCCCGCCGGTGGGCCCACCACCAACACGCTGAACCGCGCCGACGGGCCAATCAGCACCTGGTCATCATCGACCCGGCGCGTGACGGTGTTGCCGTCCCGAGACAGGATCTGCATCTTCTGGCCGTTGATGCGAATCCGGAAATACTGGTTGGCGGCAATGTTGATGAAATGCCAGAGCTGGGTTTCGCCGGGTTTGATATCGATGGTGGGCACTTCCTGGCCGTTGACCGTGCGAATCGACGGGGCGCTGGTGATGATTTCGCTCGCCACTTTGCCGGTCAGGGTTTTCTGGAAGTTACGCAGGACCAGCACTTGTTCCTTGATGCCCTTGAGCTCAGGGAATGGATCGAGCATGCCGTCGACCAGGATCGGCCCGGCAATCCCGGCAGACACCTGGCGCTGGGAGCCACCGTGGAAATGACTGTGATACCAGTAGGCGCCGGGGCTGTGCTCCGGGGGCAGCTTGACGTTGTATTCGCCCACCTGATGCGGCTGGGTCATGCGGAAAATGTTATCGCCCTCGTCCAGCGGCGACACCTGCATGCCGTGGAAATGCAGGTTGGTGATCTCGTCCATGCGGTTATCCAGGCGGATCGCCATGGTTCCACCCGGTCGCGTGCGGATCAGCGGCGAATCGTAATCGCCGTTGAACACCAACGAGACGTAACGCTCGTTACCCACATTGACCTGCTGCTCGGCCGCCGTCAGCGTGGCATGCGTGACGCCGCTGGCGTCGTAGGAAAACTCGGGATTCTTGCGCAATGGCTGGGATGCGGGCTCGGTGGCCTGTTGAGTTGTGCAGCCGTTCAGTGCCAGGGCTACCAGGCATGCGTAAAGCGTAAATCGGCAAACGCTTAAGGCTCTGGCCATGATGGTGACCTTCGGTGGCGTCGTTGGAATGACATCTCTAATTCAATCCGCCTGCGCGTTGCCGAAGGTGACAAGTCGTCACCACGAAAGGCTCAAGGCACGTCTTCCGGGGCTCTACGTCATTTTTCGTGCAACTTTTGCAGTGTAGAACAGGCCCAGACCGGCGCAAGCCATCGGATCCAACGCCCTGCATGCAGGCGATAATCGGTCTTGTTTCGATCACTTTTATCTTTAAACCGGTGTTTTGGGGGCGGGTAAACATCAGGGGAGCGGGGCTGGAACGTGATTCGTGAAGGGCCTGTGCCAGTGGCACAGGCCGGGCATCACTGATTATTTTTCGTGCTTTTGCCCATTATCCTGCTGATCCGAATTCTGCTTCGGCGGCCCGCTCTCGCTGCGAATTTGCGCATGGCTTAACAGTGCAAAGATGAAGCTGCCACCGATGATGTTGCCTGCCAGCGTCGGACCGGCGAACACCATCCAGAAATCTCCCCACGACAACTCACCCGCAAACACCAGATACGACACTTCGGCGGAACCGACGACGATGTGAGTGAAGTCTCCCAACGCCATCAAATAAGTGATGAGGATGATGATCCACATCTTGGCGCTTTCCATGGACGGGATCATCCAGACCATGGTGGCGATCATCCAGCCGGAGACGATGCCTTTGGCGAACATCTTACTGGCGTCGTTCTCCATGACCTTGCGGCCGATGTCGAGGAACGCCATGTCGGTCTTGGTATCGAAAATCGGCAGATGCAGCATCACGTAGGCGACCAGCAAGGTGCCGCACAGGTTGCCCACCAGCACCACGCTCCACAGCCGGATCAGCCGACCGAAATTGTTCAGCGTGGGCTTGGTCATGACCGGCAGCACGGCCGTGAGGGTGTTTTCGGTAAAGAGTTGCTGGCGGGCGAGGATCACCGCGAGGAAACCGGCGCAGTACCCGAAACTGGCGATCACCTTGAAGGCTTCGCCGTCCGGCAGGCGGGAGTTGAGCAGCCCCATGGCCATCAGCGACAGGCCCATGGTCAAACCGGCCGCCAGGGCCGACCACCAGAGCGCGGCGACGCTACGCTCGAGCTCCTGATCACCCTGGGTGCGGATGATTTCGTGCAGCACCGCCGCGCGCGGGGGCTGGTTTTTGTCGACGTCGTGCTTCTCTTGCGCCGAGAGGTTCGGGGTCTTGCCGTCTTGTTGAGTGTCCATAGAGCTCCGAAACCGGTGGCGTGTGATGTACGTACGACATGCGCGGCTCGGATTCCGTTCTGTAGGCGCCGGTAAACGCTGCTTCTTTTGGCCTTTATTTTTTTAAACAAGATCAAAAGCTCGCAGCCTCCGGCAGCTCCTACAGGGCTCGCATTACTCGCTTAAGCCTTCATCCTTGAACTGGTCTTTGACGTACAGGATCTCGGTGCGACCGTGGGGCGCGGGCAAGCCGTCTTCGCCAAGGTTCACGAACACCATCTTCTCGACCGTCAGAATGCTTTTGCGGGTGATCTTGTTGCGCACTTCGCAGGTCAGGGTGATCGAGGTACGACCGAATTCGGTGGCGGTGATGCCCAGTTCGATGATGTCGCCCTGGCGCGAGGCGCTGACGAAGTTGATTTCGGAAATGTACTTGGTGACCACGCGCTGGTTGCCCAGCTGGACGATGGCGTAGATCGCCGCTTCTTCGTCGATCCAGCGCAACAGGCTGCCGCCGAACAGCGTGCCGTTGGGGTTGAGGTCTTCTGGTTTTACCCATTTGCGGGTGTGGAAATTCATATTCACTCCTGACCGTCTTGCCGATTGATGCCGCACATCATGGCAGAGCCCGGGCTAGAGCTCTATTAAGCTTCGACTATGGTCGCGATTACCGTTCAGGCATTGACCTGCAGAAAGACTTTGGAAGATCAGCTTAGCCCGCTATAATCGCCACCGTTTCAAAACGGTCATCATCGATTGGTACCGTTTTCCCGCCACCTGTCCGAGGGGCGCTGCAGCAGGTTCGACCTGTCAGGCTCGGATGGGGCGTTGCCCGGTCATCATCGACCGGACACTAAACGCACAACGGCGCCCATTCGCATACATTACGAATGGAGGCTCATCATGAGCGCTGTCATCACGCCTGCAGATTTTAACGATTACAAAGTCGCCGACATGTCCCTGGCTGCCTGGGGTCGTCGCGAAACCATCATCGCCGAATCCGAAATGCCTGCCCTGATGGGTCTGCGCCGCAAGTACGCCGGTGAGCAGCCGCTCAAAGGCGCGAAGATCCTCGGCTGCATCCACATGACCATTCAGACTGCCGTGCTGATCGAAACCCTGGTTGCCCTGGGTGCCGAAGTGCGCTGGTCGTCCTGCAACATTTTCTCGACTCAGGATCAGGCCGCTGCCGCTATCGCCGCTGCCGGCATCGCTGTCTACGCCTGGAAAGGCGAGACCGAAGAAGAGTACGAGTGGTGCCTGGAGCAAACCATCCTTAAAGATGGCGCGCCTTGGGATGCCAACATGATCCTCGACGACGGCGGCGACCTGACCGAGCTGCTGCACAAGAAATACCCGGCGATCCTGGACCGCGTCCACGGCGTTACCGAAGAAACCACCACTGGCGTTCACCGCCTGCTGGACATGCTGGCCAAGGGCGAGCTGAAAATCCCGGCCATCAACGTCAACGACTCGGTGACCAAGAGCAAGAACGACAACAAGTACGGCTGCCGTCACAGCCTGAACGACGCGATCAAGCGCGGCACCGACCACCTGCTGTCCGGCAAGCAAGCGCTGGTCATCGGTTACGGTGACGTGGGCAAGGGCTCGGCCCAGTCCCTGCGTCAGGAAGGCATGATCGTTAAAGTGTCCGAAGTCGATCCGATCTGCGCCATGCAAGCCTGCATGGACGGTTTCGAACTGGTTTCGCCGTTCATCGACGGTATCAACAACGGTACTGAAGAAAGCATCGACAAAGCACTGCTGGGCAAGATCGACCTGATCGTGACCACCACCGGCAACGTCAATGTTTGCGACTCGAACATGCTCAAAGCCCTGAAGAAGCGCGCCGTTGTCTGCAACATCGGTCACTTCGACAACGAAATCGACACGGCTTTCATGCGCAAGAACTGGGCATGGGAAGAAGTGAAGCCACAGGTACACAAGATCCACCGTACCGGTCCTGGCGCATTCGACGCTCAGAACGACGACTACCTGATCCTGCTGGCCGAAGGCCGTCTGGTTAACCTGGGCAACGCCACCGGTCACCCAAGCCGCATCATGGACGGTTCGTTCGCCAACCAGGTTCTGGCGCAGATCTTCCTGTTCGGCCAGAAATACGCCGACCTGTCGCCAGCCCAGAAAGCCGAGCGCCTGACGGTTGAAGTACTGCCGAAGAAACTCGACGAAGAAGTGGCCCTGGAAATGGTCCGCGGCTTTGGCGGCGTCGTGACTCAACTGACCAAGACCCAGGCCGACTACATCGGCGTGACCGTCGAAGGTCCGTTCAAGCCGCACGCTTACCGTTACTGATCGGTCCTGCTGCCTGCTCCCCCTGTGGGAGCGGGCTTTTGTGGTGAAGGTTTAGCGAAACGTCGCACCGCCCCGTTCGGCTGCGAAGCAGTCGCAAAGCTATGGGGTCGCTGCGCGACCCAACAGGGATAAATCCCCTCACCACAAAAGCCCGCTTCCACAGGTACCGTGCAAGCCTTCCAGGCTCATGAGTTTCCAAGGATACGACCATGTCCCAAGACCGTCGCTACAGCTTCGAGTTCTTCCCTACGAAGACCGACGCTGGGCATGAAAAGCTGCTCGCCACTGCCCGTCAGTTGGCCACGTACAACCCCGATTTCTTCTCCTGCACCTATGGCGCTGGCGGTTCGACCCGTGATCGCACCATCAACACCGTGTTGCAGCTGGAAAGCGAAGTCAAAGTCCCTGCCGCACCGCATCTGTCTTGCGTAGGCGACAGCAAGGATGATCTGCGCAGCCTGCTGACTCAGTACAAGGCTGCCGGCATCACGCGTATCGTCGCCCTGCGCGGTGATTTGCCATCAGGCATGGGCATGGCCAGCGGTGAACTGCGCCACGCCAATGACCTGGTGGAATTCATTCGTGAAGAAACCGGCGATCATTTCCATATCGAAGTCGCCGCTTACCCGGAAATGCACCCGCAAGCGCGCAACTTCGAAGACGATCTCGCCAACTTCGTTCGCAAAGCAAATGCCGGCGCCGACAGCGCGATCACCCAGTACTTCTTCAACGCCGACAGCTACTTCTATTTCGTCGAGCGTGTACGGGCACTGGGCGTGAATATTCCGATCGTGCCGGGCATCATGCCGATCACCAACTACAGCAAGCTCGCGCGCTTCTCCGATGCCTGCGGTGCGGAAATTCCGCGCTGGATCCGCAAGCAGCTGGAAGCCTACGGCGATGACACCAAGAGCATTCAAGGTTTCGGTGAGCAAGTGATCACCGAAATGTGCGAACGCCTGCTGCAAGGTGGCGCGCCAGGGTTGCACTTCTACACCTTGAACCAGGCTGAACCGAGCCTGGCGGTGTGGAACAACCTGAAGTTGCCGCGTTAATACACAGCAAAGCAAGATCAAAAGATCGCAGCCTTCGGCAGCTCCTGCACGGTTTGTTTAACTCTGCAGGACCTGTCAAAGGCTGTGATTTTTTGCTTTTAACGCCCTGTTTTTGTGCGCCAATACACGGAGTTAGAGCTTCTGCGGCCAGTTTCTGGCTCTTTCCGGTTTCTCGTCGTAATCTCAAGCCATGCCTTTGATCTCACAGTTGCTGACAGTGATTTTATTCACGTGCCTGAGCTTTACCGCTCGGGCCGAGAAACTGCGCATTGTCACTGAACCCTGGGCGCCTTACGTGTACGAGGAGAACGGCAAAAAGCTGGGGCTGGACTACGAAACCACCGCCATTGTCTTCAAGCGCCTGGGCATTGAAGTGGAGTGGCAGTTCCTGCCATGGAAGCGCTGCCTGTCGATGCTCGAGCAGGGTCAGGCCGACGGAGCGCTGGATATTTTCCACAGCGTCGAGCGCGATGCGACCCTGCTCTACCCCAGCGAACCCCTCTCGCAAGTGCAATTCGTGATGTTCTACGCCAACGCCCGCCCTCACCCGTTCAGTACCCTGGATGGTTTACGCGGACTAAGCGTCGGGACCTCGCCGGGCTATCTCTACAGCACGGATTTCAGCGAGTCGACGTTGTTCACACGGGAGCCCGCGCCGAGCCACGAAGCCAACTTCGGCAAACTGGTACGAGGACGAATCGACCTGCTGATCACCGATCGCCGAGTCGGTCAGCACCTGATCGACGAGTTGAACCTCCGGGACGAGATCACCGAAAACCCGCTGATCATCAGCGAGCAAAGCCAGTATCTGGCGGTACGACGCAACGCTGGGATGGACTTACTGGTGCAACGCTTCGGCGCCGAGCTCAAACGCTTCAAGCGGGAGCCCGCCTACGCGGAACTGAGTGCCAGATACGGTGCCGGACCTGCCGCCAATGCCAACGCCGCCAGCGTCACCCGTGCCAGCGGAAAAACCGTTGAGCAGCAGGAAAGCAGCGCGCAGTGATTGCTCTGTTATACTCCGGCCTTCCCGCCAGGCTCACGCCCGGACGCTCGGACTTGTTCAAGGCATCTCGACCCCGCTACAGCGCAGCTTTTCAGCCCGCGCGAGCGCTCCAGACGAGCTTTCAAGGCCCAGCAGGACCGGACGGGGTTGCGTTCTTCTTAAACGCGATTCGCGCCAGGCAAGACTCCCATTGGGCCAAGCCCTAACTAAAACAGGATTACTCATGTCCTTTGCTTCCCTCGGTCTCTCCGAGGCTTTAGTCCGCGCCATCGAGGCAGCGGGCTATACCGAGCCTACTCCGGTGCAACAGCGGGCTATTCCCGCCGTGTTGCAAGGTCGCGACCTGATGGTTGCGGCTCAGACAGGTACTGGTAAAACCGGTGGCTTCGCCCTTCCGATCCTGGAGCGGTTGTTCCCTAATGGTCATCCGGACAAGTCCCAGCGTCATGGCCCGCGCCAACCGCGCGTACTGGTCCTGACCCCTACCCGTGAACTCGCCGCTCAAGTACACGAAAGCTTCAAGATCTATGCCCGTGACCTGAAGTTCGTCAGCGCCTGCATCTTCGGTGGCGTCGGCATGAACCCACAGGTTCAGGCCATGTCCCGCGGTGTAGACGTGCTCGTCGCCTGCCCGGGCCGCCTGCTCGACCTCGCCGGCCAAGGCAGCGTCGATTTGTCCCACGTGGAAATCCTCGTGCTGGACGAAGCGGACCGCATGCTCGACATGGGCTTCGTCCATGACGTGAAGAAGGTCCTGGCTCGTCTGCCGAGCAAACGTCAGAACCTGCTGTTCTCGGCGACGTTCTCCAAGGACATCACCGACCTTGCCGGCAAGCTGCTGCATAACCCGGAACGCATCGAAGTCACGCCGCCGAACACCACGGTCGAGCGTATCGAGCAGCGCGTGTTCCGTTTGCCTGCTAACCACAAGCGTTCGTTGCTGGCTCACCTGATCACCGCTGGCGCCTGGGAACAGGTCCTGGTGTTCACCCGCACCAAGCACGGCGCCAACCGTCTGGCCGAGTACCTGGACAAGCACGGTCTTTCCGCCGTCGCGATCCACGGCAACAAGAGCCAGAATGCCCGTACCAAAGCACTCGCCGATTTCAAGGCCGGTGAAGTGCGCATCCTGGTTGCCACCGACATCGCCGCTCGCGGCCTCGACATCGACCAGTTGCCACACGTGGTCAACTTCGAGCTGCCGAACGTCGACGAAGATTACGTTCACCGCATCGGCCGTACTGGCCGTGCCGGTCGTTCGGGCGAGGCGATCTCTCTGGTTGCCCCGGACGAAGAAAAACTGCTGAAAAGCATCGAGCGCATGACCAAGCAGAAAATCGCCGACGGCGACCTGATGGGCTTTGATTCCAGCGCTGTGGAAGCTGAAAAACCTGAAGTTCGCGAGCGACCGGATGTGCGTAACCCGCGCAACCCACGTGGCCCGCGCGGCGACGGTCCAAACGGCGGTGGCGGTGGTGGCGGTCGCAAGGACAAAGGCAAGGACAAGGGCGGCAAGGAAAAACCTGCCGCCACTGGCCGCGGCGATCGTCCGGCACGTGAACACAAACCACGTGAAGGCACCCCGGCTCGCGAGCAACAACGCCCGGCTCCACGCGCGGCCTCTGCTGATCGCGCACCGGACGAGTTCCTGGACGACGACATCGATAACTTCGGTAATCGTGTCGACTACGTTCCACAGGCCAAGCCAGCCCAGGGTCGCGGCCGTCGTCCAGGTGCTCCGGCACAGGGCACGACAGCAGGCGCAGGTGCTCCGCGCACCGGTGGCAAGCCGCAAGGTCGCCAAAGCGGTCCGCGCAGCAGCGATGGCGCCACCACCGGCACCCCGCCAGCCAAGCGCAGCGGCCCACGCAGCGGTGCTCCACGTGACGGTCAGGCCCGTCGCGAAGAAGGCCGCAACCGTCGTCCCGCTCGTGACGACCAACCGCGCTCTGAACCAGCGGTGCAGAACCCGCGCGGTCCAGCGCCGAAGATCATTCACAAGGAGTCGAAAACCGATCGTTTCCCGACACCTGAACAGCTTGATCAATTGCCAGGCCGTCCTCGCGGCGAGAAACCAGCGTTGCTGACCCGCAACCGCTGATTTGACGCTGCAATAAAAAATGCCCCGGATCGTGAGATCCGGGGCATTTTTTTGATGCTGGGAAAAGCTTTTGTAGGAGCTGGCGAAGCCTGCGATCTCTTGATCTTAAAAGATCGCAGCCTGCGGCAGCTCCTACAGTCTCAGCATTACTTCGCTTTCACGCCTTCAAACGAGATGTACAGCTCGACTGCATCGGACGCTGCGCCGAGGTCTTTCTGCTTGCCGAAGTCCGAACGCTTGATGCTGGTGGTGCCTTCGAAGCCGGCACGGTAGCCGCCCCATGGATCCTTGCCTTCACCCAGGAAAGTGGCCTTGACCACGATCGGCTTGGTGACGCCAAGAAGGGTCAGGTCGCCGGTCACGTCGGCAGTGTCTTTGCCAGCGGCGTTTTTGCCGGTGGATTTGACGCTGGTAGAAACAAACTTGGCTTTAGACCCGTCCAGGAAGTCTTTGCTGGCGATGTGCTTGTCGCGCTCGGCATGGTTGGTGAATACGCTGGCGGTATTCACATTGAATTCGATCTTGCTGTCTTCAGGCTTGGCAGCATCGAAGCTGAACTTGCCATCGATATCCTTGAAGGTACCGGTGATGTAGCTGTAACCCAGGTGGCTGATCTTGAAGTCAACGAAGGCGTGCTGGCCTTCTTTGTCGACAGTGTAGTCAGCCGCCATCACGTTAGCGGACAGCAGAGCAGAACCAATTGCCAGAGCGGCGAGAGTCTTTTTCAACATGCTTTCTATTCCTTTGGAGTCGAGGTTGAACTTCAAGCTTTGCGGCCCAGCATTCGCGTCAGGGTCGCATCACGGTCGATAAAGTGGTGTTTCAATGCTGCCAACGCATGGAGGCCGGAAAAAATTACCAGCGCCCATGCCAGGTAGAAGTGAATGACACCGGCGGTATCCGCCTGGTCCGGTAGCCCGGAAATCAGTGCAGGCACTTCGAACAAGCCAAACACCGGAATACCGACACCGTCTGCGGTGGAAATCAGGTAACCGGCAATCATCACAGCGAACAAGGCAAGGTAGAGGAACGAATGCCCGAGCTTGGCGCCAAGGCGCGTCGTTCGGCTATAGCTTTCCAATGTCGGTGGCGGCGGGCTGATAAAACGCCACACCACCCGCACCAGCATCACGGCAAACAACACCAGGCCAATGCTTTTGTGCAGGTCCGGCGCGTCTTTGCGCCAGGTGCTGTAGTAGTCGAGACCGACCATCCACAAGCCCAACGCGAACAATCCAAAGACTGCCAGCGCCACACCCCAGTGCATGAAGACGCTGACCCAACCGTAGCGCGAGGAAGAATTACGTAGTTGCATTGCCCAAATCCCGTGAGAACTGCGACCAAGACTATCGAGTTATCTATCGAATTAAAGCGGAAAATTTCGCTTTGAAATATCGAGAAATACGATGAAGAGTCTGAAATAGCTTAGTTAAGGAAAGATTAAAGGCCAAAGTGTGGCGGGATGTTTGGTGGCGAGCAGGGAAATGTATGTCGACAGCAGGGCCGGATACCAATGGCAAACGTCCCCTGTAGGAGTGAGCCTGCTCGCGATAGCCATCTATCAGGCAAAAAAAAGCGCGGCCCTTAAGCCGCGCTTTTTTTCACTCCAAAACCTTACTGCGCTTTGGTATCTGTCGCTGCCGGAGTCGTCGCAGCGGGTTTGGCTGCTGGCTTCTTCGCCGGTTCAGCCTTCTTCACCGGAGCCTTTTTAGCCTCGGTTTTTGCCACCGGCTTCTTCACCGGTGCCTTCGCAGGCGCCTTTTTAACAGGCTCGGCTTTTACCGGTGCCGCAGGCTTCGGTGCTTCGACCGGCGCAGGTGCCGGGGTCGGCGCAGGCGTTGGAGCCACTGGAGCGACCGGCGCTGGAGCCTTGGCCGGCTCCGGCTTCTTGTCATCATCCGAGCCGCCAAACAGGTTGGTGAAGAAGTTACCCTTCTTCGCTGCCACTGCACCTGCCGCTACAGCGGCCGCTGCCGGGACAACCTTCGCCGGTTCAAACGATTTGCCAGCGGCCAGGTCTTCAACCTGACTCGCCGCGCGCTGACCGGTGCGCAATGCGCCTTCCAGCGTGCCCGGGTACAAGGTGTCGGTGTGTTCGCCAGCGAACGCTACGCGCTGCAACGGACGCTCCCACAGGCGCCAGTACTTGCTGATCTGCCCTGGGCCGAAGGCCAGGTAAGCACCGCCCATCGACGGGTCGGTGCTGTAGCGGCGGATTTCATAACCGGTGAACGAACCACGGGCCTGTGGATAAAACGCGTGCAGACGGATCAGCACCTGATCGACCATCTGCTTGTCGCCGAAAGCCTGCATCACGCGGGCGTTATCGCCGGACAGGTTGATCACCACATTGGCGCCACCCTTCAGCGCTGGCTCAATCCACAGCATGCCCAGACCGGTATTGCTGTAGATCTCGCCGGACATGCGCGCCTTGGGTTCCCACACCGGCGTCTTGAATTTCAGCATGATCTGGTCGCGCCAGCCGTAGTTGGTGCCCTTGATCGCGCCCATGTGCTGGGCATCCAGCGACGGGATCATCGAAATCTTGGCCAGTGCGCGCAAGGGCACCGCCACGATCACGTAGTCTGCCTGATAGCCAACGCTGCCGACCTTGACGGTCACGCCGTCCTTGTCCTGGGTAATGGACGAGACCGGGGAACTGGTCTTGATCGTTTTCAGCTGTTTGACGAACGCCTGAGCCAGCACCGGGCTACCGCCGAGCAGGCGCGACGCACGCAGGTCACGGTCAGACACCCCCAGGTAAACGCGGCTCTGCTGTGCGAAGTACAGCAGCGATAGACGCGAAGGTTCGTCATAACGGGTGCGAATTTGCTGGTTGATCAGCTGACGGGCCGTGGCAGGCAGCGTCAGACGGTCGAGCCAGTTGGATACGTTGATCTGATCCAGCGCGTGCAGCGTGTTGTTCGCAGCAGGGTTCTGTGGATCTTCGATCGAGCGCGCCAGATCATCCACGGTTTTTTCGTAGCGCTTGAGCGCTTGGGCAGTGGTCGGATCCTTGGTTGCCAGATCAGCGGCGGAGTAATACACGCCGTCGATCAGATAGCTCGGCGTACGCACGAATTCCGGCGCTGGCGTGGTGCTCAGCTTGAAGTTCGACACGTACTTGTTCAACACCGGCTGGGTCTTGTCGTTACCGATCCACTCGCTGGTGGCCATGCCGGAACGCCCGCCCAGGCTCGGTTTGGCTTCCAGAAGGGTCACTTGCCAACCCTTGTTTTGCAGTTCGTAAGCAGCCGTCAGGCCCGACAGGCCCCCGCCGATCACGATCGCCGTTTTATCCTTGGCCAGCGCAGACACGCTGAACAGCCCCAACATCACCAGCGCACAGGCGCGCAGCCAACCAGCAGACATTCAGAGAACTCCGGAAATACACAAGGAAACAGTTTTTTCGAGTCAGACGACTCAAGGAACGGCGAAGAATACGTCAGCCATCAAATGGCCGCCAGCGACGTCTATCGCCCCATACAAAGTAGCTCAATTGACACAATGGGTTGTTCCGATGCCGCGCATTGCATAGGCTTGCGCGATTGTATTTCCGCGCATGTCGCAGGAAGCCTCGAGGAGACTGAACATGGGCCTGAATAATCAGTGGATGCAGCGCGATCTCGCCGTGTTGTGGCATCCCTGCACCCAGATGAAAGACCACGAACAACTGCCGCTGATCCCGATCAAGCGCGGTGAAGGCGTGTGGCTTGAAGACTTCGAAGGTAAACGCTACCTCGACGCCGTCAGTTCCTGGTGGGTCAATGTGTTCGGCCATGCCAACCCACGGATCAATCAACGCATCAAGGATCAGGTCGATCAGCTGGAGCACGTGATCCTCGCCGGTTTCAGCCACCAGCCAGTGATCGAGTTGTCCGAGCGCCTGGTGAAGATGACGCCGGAAGGCCTGACCCGATGCTTCTACGCCGATAACGGTTCGTCCTGCATCGAAGTTGCGCTGAAGATGAGCTTTCACTACTGGCTCAATCGCGGCCAGCCGAACAAAAAGCGCTTCGTCACCCTGACCAACAGTTACCACGGCGAAACCATGGCGGCGATGTCGGTGGGCGACGTGCCGCTGTTCACGGAAACCTACAAGGCGTTGTTGCTCGACACCATCAAGGTGCCAAGCCCCGATTGCTACATGCGCCCGGAAGGCATGAGCTGGGAAGAGCATTCGCGCAACATGTTCGCCGCCATGGAACAGACCCTCGCGGACAACCACGATACCGTCGCTGCCGTGATCGTCGAGCCGTTGATCCAGGGTGCTGGCGGCATGCGCATGTACCACCCGGTGTACCTCAAGCTGCTGCGGGAAGCCTGCGATCGTTATGGCGTGCACCTGATCCACGACGAAATCGCCGTCGGCTTTGGCCGCACCGGCACCATGTTCGCGTGTGAACAGGCCGGCATCCGTCCGGATTTCCTGTGCCTGTCCAAAGCCCTGACCGGCGGCTACCTGCCACTGGCCGCGTGCGTGACCACCGAAGACGTCTATAGCGCGTTCTACGACGACTACCCGACCCTGCGCGCGTTCCTGCACTCCCACAGCTACACCGGCAATCCCCTGGCGTGCGCCGCGGCATTGGCGACGCTGGATATTTTCGAAGAAGACAACGTCATCGAAAACAACAAGGCGCTGGCGCAGCGCATGGCCTCCTCCACCGCGCACCTGGTCGATCACCCGAATGTTTCGGAAGTGCGCCAGACCGGCATGGTGCTGGCCATCGAGATGGTCAAGGACAAGGCCACCAAGGAAGCCTATCCATGGCAGGAACGTCGCGGCTTGAAGGTGTTCCAGCATGCACTGGAGCGTGGCGCCCTGTTGCGTCCGTTGGGCAGCGTGGTGTATTTCCTGCCGCCGTATGTCATTACGCCAGAGCAGATCGACTTCCTGGCTGAAGTGGCCAGTGAAGGCATCGATATCGCAACGCGTGACAGCGTCAGCGTGTCGGTGCCGAAAGACTTTCATCCGGGTTTCCGTGATCCGGGCTAAAGCTTGACGCAGTTCCCCTGTTGTTAGGGGTTTATCTGTGGCGAGGGGATTTAGCGAAACGTCGCACCGCCCCGTTGGACTGCGCAGCAGTCCCATTTTTGGGGCCGCTTCGCAGCCCAACGGGGCGGTGCGACGTTTCGCTAAATCCCCTCACCACAAAGAGTCAGCAGCACAAAAGCGACTACGATCCATTTTTAGAGAACCCGCATGAGACTGTCCCGCTTCTTTATCGACGCCCCCCTGAGCATCGGCGAGCACGAATTGCCCGAGGCCCAGGCGCACTACATCAGCCGTGTGCTGCGCATGACCGAAGGCGATGCGTTGCAGCTGTTCGACGGCTCGGGCGATGAGTTTCGCGCTCGGCTGGTCGACGTCGGCAAGAAGCGCGTCGTGGTGCAGATCGATGAAAGCTTTCCTGGTCAGGTCGAGTCGCCGCTGCAGATCCATCTCGGCCAGGGTCTGTCCCGTGGCGAGCGGATGGACTGGGCGATTCAGAAAGCCACCGAACTGGGCG
The DNA here is from genome assembly GCF_015351605.1 of Pseudomonas sp. p50(2008). NCBI lineage: Bacteria > Pseudomonadati > Pseudomonadota > Gammaproteobacteria > Pseudomonadales > Pseudomonadaceae > Pseudomonas > Pseudomonas sp. p50(2008). The sequence goes on along the minus strand of NZ_JACMYF010000002.1, from coordinate 607,502 downwards.
TGACCGAAATCACCCCGATCTTCAGCGACCGCTGTGAAGTCCGATTAAAAGATGAACGCGCCGACAAACGCCTGATGCACTGGCGCCAGGTAGCGATCAGCGCGTGCGAGCAATGTGGGCGTTCGCGTGTGCCGGTGATTCATCCCCCGCTACTGCTGGCCGATTGGTTGAAGCAGACGCAAGCCGAGCTGAAACTGGTGCTGCACCCGGTGGCCGAGCCGCTGGTCAGTCATGCGAAACCGGCTACCCTCGCGTTTCTGATCGGGCCCGAGGGTGGGTTGTCGGATGCTGAGGTTGATCAGGCCAAAGATGCAGGCTTCCATGCTGCGCGTCTTGGTCCGCGGGTGTTGCGCACGGAGACCGCGCCGGTGGTGGCGCTGGCGGTGGCGCAGCAGCTGTGGGGCGACTTCTAAGGCCTTATCGCGAGCAGGCTCGCTCCTACAAGTGCACCGCCGTACCTGTAGGAGTGAGCCTGCTCGCGATCAGCCGCGACACGGTCTACAAGACATAAAAGAATATCGCCACAAAATGCAGCAAACTCCCGGCGATCACGAACAGATGCCAGATCCCGTGGGCATGGCGCAGGCGATGATCGAGGGCAAAAAAGACAATGCCCACGGTGTACAGAATCCCCCCCGCTGCTAACCAGGCAAACCCGACGCCACCCAGCGCCGCCATCAGCGGCTTGACCGCCACCAGCACAATCCAGCCCATCACCGCGTAAATCACGATCGACAGAATGCGCGCTTCGGATCGCGGCTTGATCTCTTGCAGGATGCCGATCAGCGCCAGCCCCCAGACAATCCCGAACAACGTCCAGCCCCATGGCCCGCGCAGGGTCACCAGGCAGAACGGCGTGTAGCTGCCGGCAATCAACAGATAGATCGAAAAGTGATCGACCTTCTGCATGATCGCTTTCTTGCGCCCGCGCACGCTGTGGTAAACCGTCGAGGCGCTGTACAGCACCAGCAACGTAAACCCGTAGATCGCCACACTGACAATCTTCCACGGACTGCCGTCCAGGCTGGCAATGACCAGCATCCACACCACACCGACAAACGCCGCAACCGCCCCGACCAGATGCGTCCAGGCGTTCAATTTTTCCCCGTGATACATGTATTGCACACCTCTGAATTCGTCACAGCATTGAGCAAGGCTCAGGCCTTGAGGCTAAAAGCGCAATGTTTCAAAAAACAAATCCCTCGTATGCGTGCACAATCGAGCCATTCGAATAAGAGTCCACATCATGCTGATCGACGAAGAGTTGACCCTGAAAAAACTCGAGGTGTTCCTGGCCTTCATGCGTACCGGCAACCTGGCGAGAGCCGCTGCCGAACTGCAGACCAGTAACGTCAGCGTGCACCGCGCCATCCATTCCCTTGAAAGCGCCCTGCGTTGCCCGTTGTTCAAGCACGAAGGCCGCAATCTCACGCCACTTGAGAGCGCTTATGTGCTGGAAGAGCGGGCGCAGAAACTCATTCAGGACGTCGTGGAAAGCGTGCGCCTCACCCGCGAGGCCGCCGGTTTCTCTGCCGAGCGTTTCAAGCTGGGCTCACTGTATTCGCTGACGGTGAAGACCGTGCCCCAGCTGATCATGGGCCTGAAAATTCGCCGCAGCGAACTCAACATCGATCTGATTCTGGGCTCCAATTTCGACTTGCTGTACAAGCTCAAGAACATGGAAGTCGACGCGATTCTGGTGTCCCTGGACGACAGCATCAACGATCCGGACTGCGAGCACATTCCGCTGTTTTCCGACGATATCTTCCTGGCCACGCCGGCCGATTCGAAGTTTGCCAACAGGGCTGAAGTCGACCTCGCCGAGGTGCGGGATGAAACCTTCATCACCCTGACCCAAGGCTTCGCCACCCATCAGGACGGCAAGCGGGTTTTCGAGCAGGCGGGGTTCGAGCCGAAGGTGGCGATGCAGGTCAACGACATCTTTACCCTGCTGAGCATGGTCAGCTCCGGGGTGGGTTATGCGTTGCTGCCAGGGCGAATTGCGGCGGTGTACGAGAACCGGGTGAAGCTGATTCCACTGCAGGAAAAGTACCGGCTGCAGCAGCACATTGGCGTGGTGTTCCTGAAGGCCAAGGAGCGCGATCCGAATTTGCTGGCGTTGCTGGCGGAGTGTCGGATGTATGCCAATCGGCAAGCCTGAAACCGTGTCGCCTGCATCGCGGGCAAGCCACGCTCCCACAGAGTACGCATATCCCTGTGGGAGCGTGGCTTGCCCGCGATGGCGTCAGCACATTCAACGATGAGCCGATGACCTACCCCATCAACCCGCGCATGATCAGAAACAGTACCGAAGGCCCGAGCAAACACCCCAGCGCGGTATAGAACGCCGCCGTCAGGCAGCCATAGGGCACCAGTTTCGGATCAGTCGCCGCCAACCCACCGGCCACCCCGCTGGACGTGCCCATCAGGCCACCGAAGATCACCGCGCTGCGCGGATTGTTCAGGCCAATCATCGGCGCCACGAACGGCGTCATGACCATCACTAGAATCGCCTTGATCAAACCGGCCGCAATCGACAGCGCCATCACCTCGGAACTCGCGCCGATAGCCGCACCGGTCACCGGGCCGACGATATAGGTCACCGCGCCAGCACCGATAGTGGTCAGGCTCACAGCATCGGTGTAACCGAACGCCATGGCCACCCCGACACCGGCAATGAACGAGGTAGCGACCCCGACAAACAGCGCCAGCACTCCAACAAACCCGGCACGCTTGAGCTCATCGACACTCACGCCAAATGCCGTGGCGACAATGGCGAAGTCACGCAACATCGCGCCACCGAGCAGACCGATCCCGGACAACAACGGAATGTCCACCACACCTTTTTGTCCGCCGGTCAACGCACCGCCTACATACGACAGCAACAGGCCAAGAAGAATGGCGATGGCTGAGCCGTGCAGGCGTCCCTTGGTGAACGTATTGGAAATCCAGTAGGACACCCACATAGTCACGCCAACAATCAAAAAGCCACTGATCATGCCGTAACCGGTAATCACCTTCATCAACGATTCGTACATGGTGATCACCCTACTGTCTTCGGAGGAGTGACCGTAGCCGGCTCTTTATTGCCGATACGCACCAGCACCGGCACCATCGCAAAGGCAATGAACACCGCCACCGTCCCTGCGAGAATCGCCATCGGGCCACCCTTTAGTGCGCCGTACACGTTCTGCTGCGCCGCCATGGCCACGACAATCGGGATGTAGATTGCGCTCCAGAACTCCACGCCCTGTTCGGTCTTGCCTTTGAACCATCCGCTTTTGTTGAGGTAGCTGCCCAGGCCGATCAACAGCAGCATCGCAATCCCGACACCCCCCACATTGGCCGGAATGCCGATTAGCTTGCCGAGCAGTTCACCGATGAAAATTCCCACCAGGGTACAAAAGGCGAGAAACGCCACACCGTAGATAATCATTGTTGTAGTCCTCAAAGTGCATCGTCGAATATTGTTTTTGTTGTTCGAAGCCTGAGTCGCAGATCTAGTGTTGGCGGCTTCCCTCCTCACGCAAAAGCGCTTGCAGGGTATCGAGCCGCGCGCCATCGAAAGCGATGACGGTGCCTTGCTCGAATACCCGGCGCGCCAGTCCCGTCAGCACCGCGCCAGGCGGCAGTTCGATCTGCAGACGAACCCCACGTTCGTAGGCGCTTTGCACGGTGCCGCGCCAATCGACGACGCGGCACATGTTGAACGCCAGGTCGTCGCGCAAGGCATCGGTGTTGATGATTGGCCGGGCGCGACTACCGCTCAGGTAGCCCAACACCGGCGTTTTCATCGGCACCTTGGCGAACGCTTGCGCCAGGGTTTTGGCCGGGCCTTCCAGCAACGGGCAGTGCGACGGAACGCTGACCGCGAGGCGTTTGGCCAGGCCCGCACCGTGACGCTTCGCCAGCGCCGCAACCGCTTGCATCGCATCATCGCTGCCGGCAATGACCACCTGGTTATCGGCGTTGATGTTGGCCAGGTAGACCGGTGCGTCGACACCGTGAACCTGCGCCAGCAAACCTTCTACCGTGGCCAGATCAAGGCCGATGATCGCAGTCATCCCGTAGCCCCGTGGATAAGCCTGCTGCATCAGCTCACCGCGCAGGCTGACCAGATGCAGCGCATCACTGAAGCTCAAGGCACCGGCCACCACGGCGGCTGGATAAGCACCGATGGATAAGCCGGCCACGTAATCCGCCGTCACTGCTAACTGGCGCGACGCAGCCACGCCGGCGATCAGCAGGCACAGCTGCACAGACCTCGTCGACTTCAAAGCGTCGGCGTCATCCAGCAGCAAAACATCTTCACCCAGCGCTTCACTCGCCTCGCGAACCGTCTCGTGGGGTAAACGATGGAGCATGCCCGGCTGCTGCGCGCCTTGTCCCGGGAACACCAGCAAACTGCTCACGCTGCCTGCTCCTGTGGGTTCCAGGGATCGTCGACCAGGCAGGCACCGATAGCACTTTTGAGCAGGACTTTTCGCGTAGAACCGGCCCACTCGCGCAATGCGACGGCGCCGAAAGGCGTCTGCAACTGCATGTCCACCGGGCATAACGCAGCATCCAGCAGGTTCACCAGTTCCCGGGCTTGCGACCGACACACTGGTTGCGGCGTACGCAGGATCAAGTCGAGGTCACTCTGCGGGTGCAATGCCTCAATACCGCTGGCCAGCTCGAACCCGGCACTGCCACTGACACCCCAGACCCAACCGCAGTCGTCAAGCATCGGTCGCAGTTGATCGAGGGCGCGTACTGCCGGCAGATCCCGTTCGATCAAGACGTGACACAGCGCTTCCGGCTTGACGCGTCGCTGAATCCCGTCGACCCGCATGACCGTTGCGAAGCGCTGTTCACGCAAGCGCCCACGCACCCCGACTGCAATGTCGCCCGCCGCGCACAACGCCCGTCGAACCACCACTGGCTGCCCTGCGTCGATCGAATCGATCACCCACGCAGGCGCGTCCGCCGGCAACTGCTCCGGGGGCATTCCCCAGATCAGGTCATGGGCCAGTATCGCGTTCACCACTGTGCTCTCAACAGTTGGCGAACCTGGCTCGAGGCGGCACGATTGCTCGCGCCCAAACGGCTGCTCAGGTCGCGACCGCTGACAGCGACATCAGCAATCGCCTGGCTCAGGCATTCAGTCACGCGGCTCAGATCAGCAGCGGTGGGTTGTTCGATGCGCTCCACCGACAAGGTTTCCCAGAGCAATCCAAGGCTGGCATAGCTGTCGATGTCATAGGCCATCGGCGGCACACTGGCGGCCAGGGCTTCAAGTTCTTCGACGCTGCGCAACGTCACGCGCGCGGCCGATGCCTTGCCCATGGCATGCACCATCACCCCCGGATCCCGCAGCGCGATCAGCCGGTTGGCCTGGTAACCATGGGCCAGAAACGCACCCGACATCGCCTTGCCCACCAACAACCCGATCACCGCGTGACCAGCCAATCGAGCGCGGGCGTAACTGTCTGCCGCACCCGCCAACGCCTGGTGAATGCCGAGCGCTTCTTCGCGTCGGCCGTAGGCCTGACTGGGCACATCGACAATAGCGATCACCGCGCGTTTGTGCGGTGTGTCCTGATCGGCCGCGATGACTTCATCCACAGCCTTGGCCAGCCCCCACCCTTCCAGCAGGCCGACTTCGCCATTGCGGGCGCGCACAAAACGGTTGTCGGGATCGGCCACAACGGCAATGAACCGAACGGTTTGATCACCCATTACGCCATCGGCGACCTTTAGCGAGGGCGGCAAACCTTCAACCAATTTTGCGCCGGCACTCAAGGCCTCGAACCAGTTCAAGCCTCGCACTGAATAGGAACTCATGAGCGCTCTCCTTGATACAGATCGCGAACCGTCGCCGGCTCGATTTGCGGTACGGCGTCCAGACGGGCCAGGCGTTGCAGAAACCGTTCGGCCTGATGGCTGCGCGGTTGTGCCGGCAACCCTTGCTTGAGCAATTGACTGACGTGTTGCTGGATCTGCTCGACGTCGTCGGCGACGTAACGGTCTACCAGACCGCTGGCGAAACGTTGCTCGCCGCCGGTCAGGCTCCAGATGAAAGGACGATCACGTGAGTCGTATTCCTCAAGTCCCGCTTCCTGTTCGATCACTTGCGGACCGTTCAAGCCAAGCCGTGCTTCGCGCGTCACCACCAGATAGCTGCAGAGCCCGGCGGCAATCGACATCCCGCCAAAGCATCCGACGCTGCCCGCCACGACGCCGACGACAGGCTGGTACTGCTGAAGATCGACAATGGCCGCGTGAATATCGGCAATCGCGGCCAGACCGAGGTTGGCTTCCTGTAACCGCACGCCCCCGGTTTCCAGCAGCAATACAGCACGGGTCGGCGTGCCCTTGCGGTTGTCTTCGGCCGCCAGTTCCAGTGCGCCGGCAATCTTGGCCCCGCCGACTTCCCCCAGGCTGCCGCCCTGGAATGCGCCTTCGATAGCGGCGATGACCACGGGTAATCCGCCGAGGCTGCCCTTGGCGATAACCACACCGTCATCGGCTTGTGGCACCACGCCCTGGCGCGATAACCACGGCGACATGACGCGTTGGAAGGGGTCGAGCAGTTCGCGAAAAGTGCCGGCATCGAGCAAGGCTTTCGCCCGTTGTCGCGCGCCGAGTTCGACGAAGCTGTGTTTGTGGGCAAGCGCTGCGTTGTCAGTCATGGCCGATCTCCTCAAAGCCTTGCTCCAGACGAAGGCGCACCACGCCCGGGGTCGCGCCGAAATCGTGGATATCGATGTCCATCGCCGGGGGTGTCTGGCCTTCGAACATGCGCGCAAACAGATGCTGCCAGCGCTGCTCGCTACCGTTGACCGAGGTCTGAACCTGGATCTTCAACTTGCCCGCCTGACCGGGCTCGATCAGCACTTCCAGATCGCCCGAGCCGACACAGCCCACCAGCGTGCGGCCACGGGGTGGCTGACCGGCGGGGAATTCAAAAGATAAGGTTTCCATCAGGACGCTCCCTGGATAATGCCGGCGCCGGACTCGATGCGGTCGAGGAACAGGCAGGCGGCGAGCAGATCTGCGGCACCGCCGGGCGAGGCATTCAATGCGATAAGTTGTTGGTCGAGTTCATGCAGATGACGGCGACCGGCGAGGCTGGCGCTGCCACCTTTGTCGAGCACCGCTTGGGCGCCAGCCTGCATGGCGTGCAAACCCTGCTCACCGGCGCGGTACAGCACGCAGGTATCGGACAGTTGAGTCATGATCGCCAGCAACGCATCGAGGCGGGCATTCTGCTCGCCGTCTCCAGCGGCACGACTGCGTTTGAGTTGTGGCAACGCGCGGTGAATCACGGCCGGGAAACCCAGCTGCGCTTCTTCACGGGCACCGCGTGCGCCGTATCGTTGGGCGACCTGGGCGCCATGACTCCGGGGGCGCGGCGCGTAACGGTCATCAAGCAGGGCTAATCGCGCCGCTCGCAGGGCCACGCTATGCGGGGCATTGGCTTGAGGCGCCAAAGCGGCGGCTGTGACCAAAAGACCCAAGGCCCAAATAGCGCCACGATGGGTATTCACACCGGCCGTGGTGGTGAGCATGGCGTGCTCCCCTTCCCGGCCGATACGCCCGACGGCTTCGCGCAGTTGCACATTCACTTCGCCGAGCTCGATGGCCGCTTCAGCCATTTCCTTGAACGCCGGCCACAACGACAGCGCCGAGGCGTGCATCAGTCCGAGGTGCAAATCGGTGTGAGCGCCATTGCCGCGACGGTCGACCAGCGCCGGTTTCGGCGACAGATCCGCTTCATCGATCAGTGCGTCCACCGCAAGGTCCGCCAGCCGTTCGGCCAGGGTTAAAGGTTTGGGTTGCAGATTGAATGCGTGCATTACCAACTCCTGAACTTGGCGGGCGGGTTGTAGAGGCCACCGGACCATTCCACCAGGTCTGCCACGCTTTTCGCCGCCAGCAATTGGCGAGTGGCGTCAGTGCGGCGGATACCGAGATCCTCGGGCAAGGCGATCAAGCCTTCACGGCGCATGCGGGCGGTGTCTTTGGGGTTGTGGCGCAGCCCGATGGTGGTGACTCCGGCGACGGCGGCGATCATCGCCTGACGCTCTTCGAGCGAGCGCGCCTTGTACAAATAAGCGATGCCTTCTTCGGTCAGCAGGTGCGTGACGTCGTCACCGTAGATCATGATCGGCGCCAACGGCATGCCACTTTTGCGCGCGACTTCCACAGCGTCCAGGGTTTCGACAAAGGTCGGTTTTCCGCCCTCCTGGAAGGTCTCGACCATTTGCACCACGAGTTTTTTACCGCGCTCGAGCAGCGCTTCAGGCGCGTCGTCGTGGCGCATGTCGAGCCACGCCGGTGTGCCATGGCGACGACCGCGCGGGTCGTGGCCCATGTTCGGTGCGCCACCGAAGCCAGCCAGTCGTCCACGCGTCACGGTGGATGAATGCCCGTCGCCATCCACTTGCAAGGTCGCACCGATGAACAGGTCCACGGCGTATTGCCCGGCCAGTTGGCAGAACATCCGGTTGGAGCGCAGGGAACCGTCGCGCCCGGTGAAGAACACGTCTGGCCGGGCGGCAATGTAGTTTTCCATGCCCAGTTCGGTGCCGAAGCAATGCACGCTTTCGACCCAGCCGCTTTCAATCGCCGGTATCAGTGTGGGATGGGGATTGAGGGTCCAGTTGCGGCAGATCTTGCCCTTCAGGCCAAGGGACTCGCCGTAGGTCGGCAGGATCAATTCGATGGCGGCGGTGTTGAATCCGATGCCGTGGTTGAGCGACTGGACATTGTGTTTTTCGTAGATCCCGCGGATTGCCATCATCGCCATCAGCACATGCACAGGCTTGATGTGCCGCGGGTCGCGGGTGAACAGGGGTTCGATGTAGAAAGGCTTGTCCGCCACCACCACGAAATCCACCCAGGACGCGGGGATGTCGACACGGGGCAGTTCGCTGACATCGTCCACCAGCTGATTGACCTGGACGATCACGATGCCGTCGCTGAACGCGGCCGGCTCGATCAGCGCCGGGGTGTCTTCGGTGCTAGGGCCGGTGTAGATGTTGCCGGCGCGGTCGGCCATGAAGCCGGCCGAGAGCACGACGTTGGGAATCAGGTCCACCACCAGCCGTGCATAGAGTTCGATGTAGGTGTGGATGGCGCCGATTTCCAGCAGTCCGTCTTCCAGCAACTGGCTGATGCGCAGGCTTTGGGTGCCGGCAAACGAAAAGTCGAGCTTGCGGGCAATGCCGCGTTCGAACAGGTCCAGATGCTCGGAACGACCGACGCTGGGCATGATCATGTGCAAGTCATGCAGCTTCGCGGGATCAGCCTTGGCCAGGGAACGGGAAAGGAAATCCGCCTGCTTCTGGTTGTTGCCCTCGAGCACCACACGGTCGCCCGGCAGGATCAACGCTTCAAGCGCGGCAACGATCTTGTCGGTGGGAAGGACCACACCGTCGGCCAGATCCTTGACCAACTCCAGACGCCGCTGCTTCTCGCTGCGCCGCCGCGTCCATCGCGAGTCGGGGGATATTGTTGTTGTCATGACCACTCCACGGGTTCGCTATCGTGGGGGTCACCTTAGGAGCGTTGGAGTGGAGCATCAATCAAGCGCAGTGGCGGATAGTTACGGTCAGAGTAATGATTCGAAAGCCTAGTCGTCAGTGCCACCGCCATCGCGGGCAAGCCCGGCTCCCACAGTAAATGCGTCTACCTCGAAGTTCTCGATCACGCACACCCTCTGTAGGAGCAAGGCTTGCCCGAGATGGGGCCGAAATTGCCAACAGGTGCTTAGAGATCAGAATGGGCCATGGAAGGCGATGACTTATTTCAAAGCTCGCCCATCTGCTGTTGAACGGCTATCAAAAGTCGGCCAGTACTGTCCAGAAGCTGCGCCAACAATGCCTCGTCTTCGTCCAAGTACCCTTCGTACTCAGCCAGGTTGCGTCGTTCATGGCACAACGCAAACAAGCGAACATGCACCTTGCTGACATCGGAGGTGTGCACCAGGCACTGAAAAACCAGATACCGCTTGTCTGAACGATAACCCTGTAATCGTAAATTGGTCAGCGCGATGGCATGAGCAGCGTTGTAAGCCAGGTCGAATCGGCTCGCGAAAGAAAGTGATGCGGTTTTCGCGTCCATCAGCCGGTCAGATGCTGAACGCATCAGACCTTCACATTCCTTGCGATCCGGAGGCTCAAGTTTCAATCCGCCGCTACGTAGCAAATTCTCCAGATTCTCGTTGCTGCCCATCCTTGGCCTCCGCAGGGTTGTTGCCCATTAGATTGATCTTGTCCTGCTGCGCTACACGCACGACGAAATTGTTTTGGGCCTCCTGTTTGGCGATCCAGTCGTCGGTGGTGTAGAGCGTCGGGTTAATGGTGCGGCCCAGCTGCTCTTCCATCGGCATGAGCCGCTCCATCACTTCACTGTAGTGCAGGCCCTCTCCAATCAGCATGAGATCTATGTCACTGGATACGTTTGCCTGTCCCTTGGCAATGGATCCATACACGAACGCCCAGACAATATGGTCAGTGAATGGCTGGAGCGCTTGGCGCAATGGTTCGGCAATACCGAAGGTTTTACGGCAGATGCCCAACAATTCGACAAATATCGGGCAGTCAACGTTGGCCTGGTAATGAGTCTGGTTGCCAATTCGCGTCATGGTGAGTACCCCCGCTCGTTGCAAACGGTCGAGCTCACGCATCAGGCTGCCTTTACCGACTTGTGCCCACCGGGCAATCTCGTTGGCGTAGTAACTACGATCGGGTTTGCCATACAGCAATCCCAATACCTTTTGTTGAGTCGAAGTGAATAAGGCATCGCTGAGCGAAAGATTTTCCAAGGTCATGCCTGATAAGTCCCAAAAAAGGAACTATAGGTCCCTTATTGGGAATCCTCCAGTCTTAAACCAGCGCTGCAGCCACTAGCGACACTTCCAGCGCCAACAGATCCGGCACCTTCGCCACCTGATCCCCCACCTGCACCGCCGCCATTTCCAGCGCGCACAACGGCACATCCACATAGCTCAGCTGACTGTCCAGCTTGTAGGACCTGGGGATCCCTTGTACCAGCAGCGCGATGAACCGCAGCTCCGGCCGCCCGCCCAGTGCGTTGAGGATGACGATCCGCGCACGGTCCCCGATAACGATTTTGCTGCCACACGCCGCTTCGAAACTGAGCAATGGAATGTGCCGATCCCGCCACGTCACTCGCCCCAGGTACCACGGCGGTGTATCCAGATCGAAAGCACCGGGCTGATAGTCGATCAGCTCGGCGACCGCGACGTTGGGCAGGATCAGGTTGCGATCTGCCAGGGGCAGCAGCAGTCCGGTGAGGTTGCTGGTGCGGTGTTCAAGCATGGGGTTTGCTCCACAAGGCGATGCTGTCGAGCAACACCGATTCCTGATACGGCTTGCCCAGGTAGTCATTGACGCCGATGGCCATGGCACGGTCGCGGTGTTTCTGGCCGGTGCGGGAGGTGATCATGATGATGGGCAGGTGCTGCAAACGTTCGTCGGCACGAACCTGTGCGGCCACCTCGAAACCGTCCATGCGCGGCATTTCGATATCCAGCAGCATCAGGTCAGGCAGGTGTTCTTCGAGCAGGAGCATGGCGTCGACACCGTCCTTGGCCGTCAGTACGTTCATGCCGTGGCGTTCGAGCAGGCGACTCGTCACCTTGCGCACCGTGACCGAGTCGTCGACCACCAGCACCAGCAATGGCTTGTGCGGTTCGACTTCCGCATCGTCATTGGCCTGCGGGACACGGGCCTGCATGGCGCGCAGCGGCGCCAGCAGATCAAGAATCAGCACCACCCGGCCATCACCCAGAATGGTCGCCCCCGACAAGCCTTTCACGGCCGCAAATTGCGGACCGAGGCTTTTGACCACGATCTCACGAGTCCCGGCCATGGCATCGACCTGCACAGCGATGTGACGCTCGTTGCACTGCACCAGCAACACCGGTAATGGCAGGCTCTGGCCCAACAGTTTCGGGCGAGAGCTGGTTTTGAGCAGTTCACCCAGGTAGCACAATTCATAGTGCTGTCCGGCGTATTTATAAGTCGGCGGATCCAGCCGGTAATGCCCTTCGAGTTCGTTGGGCAGCACGCGAACAATGCCGTCGATAGTGTTCAGCGGGATCGCGTATTGATCCTCACCGCATTGCACCATCAATGCCCGGTTGACCGACACCGTGAAGGGCAGGCGAATCCGAAAATGCACGCCCTGCCCCGGCCGGGAGTCGATGCTCATGCTGCCGCCCAGTTGCCGCACCTCTTCATGGACCACGTCCATGCCGACGCCACGCCCGGAAATCTGGGTGATTTTTTCCGCTGTCGAGAACCCCGGTTGCAGGATGAATTGCAGCACGTCGCGGTCACTGATATCGCTGTCGGGCGCCAGCAAACCCCGCTTGATCGCTTTGCGGCGCACGGCGTCCAGCGGCACGCCGGCGCCGTCGTCGCGGATGTCGAAAATGATGTCGCCACCCTCTCGCGACAGGTCCAGGGTGATCATGCCTTGAGCCGGCTTACCCGCCGCAATGCGTGCTTCGGTGGATTCCAGCCCATGGTCCACCGCGTTGCGCAGCATGTGTTCCAAGGGTGCCGCCATGCGTTCGAGCACATTGCGGTCCATCTCGCCTTCAGCGTTGCCGACGATGAATTCCACGTCTTTGCCCAACTCACTGGAGACCTGGCGGACGATGCGTTTCAACCGCGGCAACATTCGTTCGAACGGCACCATGCGCGTACGCATCAGGCCTTCCTGCAACTCGGTATTGATGCGGCCCTGCTGTTGCAGCAGGTTCTGCGCGTCCTGATTGCGCCGGTCGAGTGTTTCCTTGAGATCGAGCAAGTCGGAGGCGGATTCGAACAACGCGCGTGAGAGTTGCTGCAGTTGCGAATGGCGGTCCATTTCCAGCGGATCGAATTCCTCGTAACCCAGGCGTTCGGCTTCGACCTGCTGCCGGCTGAGGATGCGTCCCTGGGTTTCCGTATCGAGCCGACGCAGCTGATCGCGCATCCGCTCGATGGTGGTTTCCATCTCGCTCAGGGCCACGCGGGCATCGTTGACCTGTTGCTCGATGCGGCCACGGAATATCGACGTTTCACCCGCCAGGTTGACCAGATCGTCGAGCAGTTCCGCCGAGACCTTGACCATGTCCGCGCCGATATCGGGCTGCAGGATCGGCGGTTCGGGCTTGAGCGCGGCGGGTGCGACCACCGCGACGTCAGGCACTGCCGGATGACTGAAATTCCTGATCGCATCAATCAGCCGGTCGGCCGGCGGCAAGGGTTGGCCAGCGCGGGCCGCGTCGAGCATTTGGGCCAGTCGGTCATGGCTGCTTTGCAACAGGGCGAACAACGCCCCGGTCGGTTGCAACACACCCGCGGACAAGCCTTCGTAAAGGGTTTCCAGCTCATGGGCCAGGTCGCCGATGGGTGCGATTTCCACCATCCGTGCCCCGCCCTTGAGGGTGTGCAAATCCCGCAGCAAGGTTTCCACTTCCTGGCGGTTCGACGGTTCCGCCTGCCAGCGCACCAACGCGGCGCCGGAGTTTTCGATGATGTCGAAACCTTCTTCCAGGAAGATATCGAGCAACTCGGGATCATGGCCCGGCGAATCGCTGACGGGTGTTGTTTGCGCGACTTCCGCACTGGTGACATTGTGCTGGCGGTACTCACGGATGGCCTCGATCAGCTCATCCGGATTGTCCAATGGCGTGTGACTGTGCAACTGCTCAAGCAGCTGTGCGAGGCGGTCATGGCTGTGCTCAAGCAGCTGCGCCAACACGTCGTTGTGGCTGTAACGGCGGTCTGCCAACCCTTGGTAAAGGCCTTCCAGCTCATGGGCCAGATCGCCCACCGGCTCGATTCCAGCCATCCGCGCACCGCCTTCGAGGGTGTGCAGATCACGCTGCAGAGACAGCAGCGGCGCGGCGTTGTCCGGATCACTCAACCAGCGTTGCAAGGCCTGCCCGGCGCTCTCGAGAATATCGACCGCTTCCTCAAGGAAGATCGACACGATTGCATCGTCGCGCTCGGCAGGAGATTCGGTCTTCGCCAGTTCGGCGGTGGCACTGCCCAGTTCACGGATGCTCAAGGTGCGGCTGCCGTCGCTGCGAATCAGGCCCATCGCCGAGGGATCAAGACTCTCATCGAGCAAGCCGCGCAACGCTCGCACCCGCTCCGGTTGAGGGCTGACTTCCTGACCCGCCGCCAGTTCGTCGAGCATGTTGATCAACGCTTCATGGGCACTTTGCGCTTCGTGAAAAAACCGGTCGCTGACTGCCAGACTGCTTTCTTCCACCGCGCCATACAGGTCGAGCAAGGCTTCGCAGAGTTCATCCACCGGATGCAGATCAGCCAGGTGCGCGCCTTCGCCAAGGGTGGTCAATTCATCCAGTAGTGCACTGAGTTCCTGGCGCTCGCCCGGATGTTGCTGCCAGCGTTGCAACAGGCTTTCAGCGTCCAGCAGGATGTCCATGCCTTGGGCGAGGAAGTTGTTGATCAGTTGCGGATCACGCTTGATACGCATCCGGGTATGCGGTGCGTTCAAAAGGGTTTCCAGACGCTCGGCCAGCAGTGCCTGGGTTCTTTCGATCAAGGTACGCGCACCGGGAATGTCAGCCAGTGGATCGATTTTCAGCTGGCGCAATCCGAGCCGGAACAAGCCTTCGGCCTCCAGCAACAACTCGACTTCGTCCAGGTCCAGCGCTAACAGATGCGCCTTGTACTCGCGAGCCAGTTGATCCAGCGGCGCCGCCAGTTCGGCAATCGGCAAAACGCCGGCCATCGAGGCGCTGCCCTTGAGGGTATGCAAGGCGCGCTGCAAGTCGTCGCTGGCCTGCAACGGCACATGCTCGGCGGCTTGTTCGAGGAATCGGTTGAGGCTGGCCAGATGGGTTTCGGCTTCGTTGCGGAAGATCTCCAGCAGCAGGGGATCGAGCGCGGCGACGTCTTGCACGTCCTCGTCCAGCAGCGGTTCAACGCCTTTGGCCAGGGCATGCGCTCGGGCGGCCAATTGGTCGACATCATTACGTTGGCGCTGGGTGTTGCTCGCAAATTCAGCCACCAGTTCCGGCAGCAATTGCATCACATCATCCAGCAGCTGATTCACCGCAGGCCCGGGTTTGACGCTGTGTTCGAGCACGCGATTGAGCAGGTTCTCCACCGCCCAGGCCAGCTCGCCCAACACCAATGCCCGGACCATCCGGCCGCTGCCTTTCAAGGTGTGAAAGGCCCGGCGTAACTCACTCAGGGCCGATGTGTTCTCGGGTGTTACGGTCCAGCGCGGCAAATATTCGCGAAGGGTATCCAGAACTTCTTCAGCTTCTTCGAGGAACACTTCACGCAATTCATCGTCTACCGGCTCTTCGTCCGCGGGTGGCGGGAGCAGACTGCCAGGCGTGTTCAGGGCGGGGGGATTCACGGTGGAAACGGGACTGGCCAATACATCGGCCAAGGTCTGGACCACGTCTGGATCTTCCAGAGCCTGCTGTTCCTGCATCACCTGCGCTTCGCTGGGGCTCAGCACATCTTCCAGCACCGGCACATGCCGCTCGTTGGGGAAGAAACCCAGGGCAGCCAGGCCTTTTTGCGCCACGTCGAGCAGGTGCTCCCCCGGAGCCTCCGGGTCATCACTGAGACGCTCCAGGTAATATTCAATGCTGGTGATCACGTCGGCGAGGCTGTCGAGCTCCTGCCAGCCGGGCTGGTCCGGGTCCAGCAGCAAGTGCTCGCGAATGAAGTGATTGCAGGATTCGATCAGGCTGGCTGCGCGGCTCAATGGAATCATCGCCAGCGCCCCACGCACCTGTGTCAGCAAGGCCGGCAATGGCTGCAAGTGCTGGCGGTCCCAGTCGGCGTCGATGTAGTCGACGATCATGTCCTTGGCCTGTTGCAGGCAGATGCGCGCCTCCCTGATGACGATCTGGTGGATCTGGGTCAGGTCGGTGGTCGGCAGGCGGCTGTCTTCCTGGCTTTCCGGCTCAACCGTGCCGACCATGCCGGACAGGTTGGCTTCGACGTAGAGCAAGGCACCGGCGACGTCCATGAGAACGGCATCGCTGGGTTCGCGCTGGCCTTGAACGAGGCTCAGTACTACCGCCAGTTGATCGATGATGACCTTGCGCGGCTGGCCAAATCCCAGCACCGCCAGGGTGTCGGCGATTTGTCGCAGGGGCGACAGCAGGCTTTCGAGGTCCGAGGTGTGCTGGCGGTCGCTGCGAACGAACAGGTCCAGGCGCTCTTTCACCCGCACCAGTTCTTCGCAGAGCGCCGCCAGCACCGAGCGCATGGCATCGCGGTCGGGGCCGGCCAACCGGGCGCGTTCTTCGTCGACCATTGCGCTGTCAGGCAATGCGTCGTCCAGTGAGTAGCGATCTTTCATGGTCAGCATCTGCCCGGTGGGGTGGTCGGCTTTGGCAATGTAGAACAGCAAACTCTTGAGCAACTCTGGAGGCGCTGGTTGGTTGATGCCGCGCATGCCCTGTTCGAGCAGGCGCTTGAGTTCTTTGTCCGCGTCCTTGAACAGGCTGCGCAATGCCGGACTGTTAGCAATGGCACCGCCGCGCATGCCTTCGACCAACGCCGAAGCCACTTGCCACAAAGGGCTCAGCGGCGCATCGCCACAGATGCCTTCCAGGCGCGCAAAGACCTTGGCCAGGTAGCCAAGGTGAGTATCGTCCTCCTGCTCGCGCAGCAAACCGACCAGCGCCATCTGCAGCATCTGCCGCAACTTGCGTAATACGTTGGGTAATTCCGCCGGCTCCAGAAGCGCGAGTTCTTCTTCATCCAGCGCGGGCAAGTCCGGCAGTTGCGGGCTGAACAGACTGGTCTCTGACAGCAGGCTCTCGCCACGCGCGCTACGCAAATCATTGATCAGCGGCAGCACTACCAGCGGCAGGTCCCTCCGTGCGCCCTGTACCCGATCGAGGTAGATCGGCAACTGCCCGAGGGCTTGCAACAGCAGGTGGATCGCTTCATCACGATGACTGACGCGGTTCTGCAACAGGGCCAGGGTCAGCTGTTCCATCTCTTCGGCGAGCAACGCCGCGCCGTAGAATTCGACCATCTGCAGTACGCCATGGACCTGATGGATGCACGCCAGGCATTCACCGAGCGCAGGCGTTGTCTGCTCCTCGTCGATGGCCATGCTTTCCAGGTGAAGAGCCGCCTGCCTCAGCGTTTCGGCAATCTCACCCTTGACCCACTCGAGGGCCACATAGTCGTGCCGATCACCCATAACCACTCCGCTCACTGCCCCTCTTAAAAAAAAGCATACGCTCTCTGGCGCTTCACACTTTATCCGCTGCTTGCGACTTGGCCGCCGGCAAGGTGAAACCGGACACCGAACGCCGCAGCTGACTGGCCATTTTCGCCAGGTTACCGATGCTCTCGGCGGTAGCGGTGGAACCTGACGAGGTCTGCGAGGTGATTTGCTGAATCACGTTCATCGTCAGGGAAATCTGTCCGGCCGAAGACGTCTGCTGCTGGGCGGCGTTGGAAATACTCTGAATCAGCGCAGCGAGGGTTTTCGAAACGCCTTCGATTTCTTCCAGGGCCACGCCGGCATCGTGCGCCAGGCGTGCTCCGCGCACCACTTCGGTGGTGGTCTGCTCCATGGAAATAACCGCTTCGTTGGTGTCGGTCTGAATCGCCCGCACCAGGGTTTCGATCTGCCGTGTCGCGGCGGAGGAACGCTCGGCGAGACGCTGCACTTCATCGGCGACCACCGCAAAACCGCGCCCGGCGTCACCGGCCATCGAGGCCTGGATGGCTGCGTTCAGGGCGAGGATGTTGGTCTGGTCGGCAATGTCATCGATCAGGCTGACGATATCGCCGATTTCCTGAGAGGACTCGCCCAGGCGCTTGATGCGTTTGGCGGTGTCCTGAATTTGCTCACGGATGTTGTCCATGCCGTGGATGGTGTTGTGCACCACCTCGTTGCCCTTGTTGGCGATTTCCACCGAACGCTCGGCCACCGCCGAAGATTCCGCGGCGTTGGCTGATACCTGATCGATGGATTGCGCCATGTCATTGATGGCCGTGGACGCTTCGGAAATCTGCTGGGCCTGATGCTCCGACGCCTGCGCCAGATGCATGGCGGTGGCCTGGGTTTCCTGCACGGCAGCCGCGACCTGGCCGGCCGTCAGGTTGATGGTGGCGACCAGGTCCCGCAGCTGGTCCACGGAATAGTTGATCGAGTCGGCGATGGAGCCGGTGAAGTCTTCCGTCACCGAGGCCGTCACCGTCAGGTCACCGTCAGCCAGGTCTTCGATTTCGTCGAGCAGGCGCATGATCGCGGTCTGGTTGCGCTCGTTCTTCTCAGCCGTTTCCCGCAGCTGACGATTGGTTTCACGCACCATCACCATGCCAATGAGGATGATCGACGCCAGTGCCAGCAGCCCCAGCACATAGCCGCCAATGGTGTCGGTGGTGCGCCCGCCGGCCAGGTTTTCAAAACCGGTGGCCAGGTGTGAAGCTTCGTCGAGCAGGGTTTGCGACAGGCTGAAAATGTTGGTGGCGGACTCACGGACCTTGAACAGCTCCGGTGAGGTTTCGAGGATTTCATCGACAGAGCCCGAGACAAACTCAAACAGCTCGGAAATCTCGATCAGACGCGCTCGCGCATCGCGGTCTTCGACCTGGCTGACTTTCAGCGCCGGATTGCCCTGAAGCATGCCGTTGAGCACTTGGCCGAATCGCGCTGCGTCACGTCCGAAGATGTCGGCGGCTTGCTGCGAACTTTCATCGCCGGCCAGTACGGTATTCACCGCGCCCAAAATACGCTCGGCCAGCAGCGATTGACGTTGAGCCATCGCGACCTGGGCGGCCGGTGCACCGCGCTGTAGAAGAATCTCGACGACTTTTTCGTACTCGACCTGCAATTGCGGCACGGTTTCGGCCAACGTCGCCGCGACTTGATGCAGCGACAATACGGTCTGCTCGCTGGAGAGAATGGTGTCGGTGTTTTTCAGCAGGCGCTCCCAATCCAGCTGCACGGCGCGCATTTCCGGGCGCACGGTGGACGGCGCCGGCGGCAGTCCGGTGGAGGGGTCGCCTTTTTTCAGGTAACTCCAGCGCTGGGCAAAGTCATTGCGTGCATCGCTGAGCAGCTTGAATGCGGCGGACTTGCCGGCGGCGGCTTCGGTGGCGTTTTTGGCAATGCGCTGGGATAGCACGCGCAGTTCACCGGCGTGGCCGATGTACTGTTTGTCGTACGTGGCTTGGGTGTTGAGGTAAGCAAAGTTGGCGAAGAGCAGCATGATGAAGATGATCAGCGCGATGAACAGCACGATGATCTGCGAGCGGCTGCGCGACCCTTCCATTGACTTGCCTGTTTTTGCTTTTGTCATCGGTCCTCGCCTGAACAGCTGAATTCTCTATCGCCGCCGATCCTCAACACCTACGCGGCCCCTTGTAGCAGCTGGCGAAGCCTGCGTCCGACCGCGCAGCGGTCGTAAACTTTCGCGTCACGGTGTATCTGAAAACCGCGCTGCCCGATTTTGCGAGGGCTTGCCCTCGAACGCAGCCTTCGGCAGCTGCTACATAAGGTGGTCGTGTTTACAGCGCTACGTTCATGAAACCTTGCGACTGCACCAGCGCAAACGGGCTGAATACTTGCCAGTTCTGCTCGCGCTGAAACCTGCCTTTGATGAACGGTGCGATCGGTCCGTTGATGAAACCTGTCGGTTCCAGGCTTTCCTGGGCAAAGTGCTGCAAGCCGAAAACCTCATCAACCATCAACCCCGCAAACACATCGCTGTGCTCGATCACCAACACGCGTCGTTGCTTGCGCACCGCCGACAATTCATCACCGAAGAAGCCGCACACATCCATGACAGGCAGCAGTCGGCCGCGCAGGTTAGCGACACCCTTCACCCACGGTTTCACCCCTGGCAACTGAGTGAGCCGCGGCTCGGGCAGAACTTCGCTGACTTCCCTCATGGGCGCGACATACCAGTGCTCGCCCAGGCGGAAGCCGATACCGCTCCAGCTGTCCTGCCGGGTTGGCTGGGACGGCAAGTCCGCTACCAGCAGCCGACAACGCTGATCGATCTGCAGCAGCAATTCGAAGGCAGTCAGTGATTCGGTCATGGCGGTCAGATCAACCGGCCAGCACGCTGTTCAGGGTCTTGATCAGGGTGTCTTCGTCGACCGGTTTGGTCAGGTAGTCCTTGGCGCCCTGGCGTGTGCCCCAGACTTTGTCGGTTTCCTGATCCTTGGTGGTGATGATGATGACCGGGATGTGCCCGGTTTCCGGATCCTTGGTCAGCTGACGGGTTGCCTGGAAACCGTTGAGGCCGGGCATGACGATGTCCATCAGCACGGCGTCGGGTTTTTCCTGACGAGCGAGGGCTACGCCGTCGGCGCCGTTCTCGGCTTTCAACACTTCATGACCGTGCTTTTCCAGCATGCCGGTCAGTTTGTACATTTCGGTCGGCGAATCATCGACGATCAGAATACGTGCCATGGTTTTCCCCATTCTTGTCGACGCCAGGCCCGTTGGCCGAGCGTCACTGTGCGTGTCCTACTGCGGCAAAACGGCGGCGAAACCCGGTACATGGGCCTGGATCGCGTTCAGCAGTTCTTCCTTGCTGAAAGGCTTGGTCAGAAACTGGTCGGAGCCGACGATGCGCCCCTTTGCCTTGTCAAACAGGCCATCCTTCGACGACAGCATAATCACTGGCGTGGACTTGAATGCACTGTTGTTCTTGATTAAAGCGCAGGTCTGATAACCATCCAGACGCGGCATCATGATGTCGACGAAGATGATGCCAGGATGGTTGTCGGCAATCTTGGCGAGCGCATCGAAACCGTCGATGGCCGTGATGACCTCGCAGCCCACGTTTTTCAGCAACGTTTCGGCGGTGCGGCGAATCGTCTTCGAATCGTCGATCACCATGACCTTCAAGGCGCTGGAATGCTGATCCATAGTTGCTCTACCGTCGCCTTTGCGAATCAAATTGTCCGTTTCCGGTCCACCGGAGGCTCGAAACCCTTGATACTCAAGGGCCAGTACTGCTTGGCAGTCTTTTTAACACAGTCTCCAATACCAATCTATCGGCCAGCCTGCGCAGTGGTTTTTCCTTGACCGGGAACACACTCAGCGCCACTCTGACGCCACTTTTATACGGTCCTTTGGCCCCCCAAATTTCGAGGAAAAACCCATGAGCGTTCGCGTCGGGATTGTCATGGATCCTATTGCCGGCATTTCCTATAAGAAGGATAGCTCGCTGGCCATGCTGCTGGCCGCACAGAAGCGCGGCTGGGAACTGTTCTATATGGAACAGCGCGATTTGTATCAGGCAGAAGGCGAAGCGCGGGCGCGGATGCGGCCTCTGAAAGTCTTCGCCAACCCTGAAAAGTGGTTCGAGCTGGAAGCCGAGACTGACGCGTTGCTGAGCGATCTGGATGTGATCCTGATGCGCAAGGATCCGCCGTTCGACATGGAGTTCGTGTACTCCACGTACTTGCTCGAACAAGCCGAGCGCGCAGGCGTGCTGGTGGTCAACAAGCCGCAGAGCCTGCGTGACTGCAACGAAAAACTGTTCGCCACGCTGTTCCCGCAGTGCACACCGCCGACCGTCGTCAGCCGTCGCGCCGATGTGTTGCGTGAATTCGCCGCCAAGCACGGCGATGTGATCCTCAAGCCGCTGGACGGCATGGGCGGCACCTCGATCTTCCGTCACCGCGCCGGTGATCCAAACCTCTCGGTGATCCTGGAAACCCTGACGGCACTGGGTACCCAGCAGATCATGGGCCAGGCTTACCTGCCGGCAATCAAGGATGGCGACAAGCGCATCCTGATGATCGACGGCGAGCCGGTTGATTATTGCCTGGCGCGCATCCCGGCCGCCGGCGAAACCCGTGGCAACCTGGCCGCCGGTGGTCGTGGCGAAGCCCGCCCGCTGAGTGAAAAAGACCGCTGGATCGCTGCGCAAGTCGGCCCGACCCTGCGGGAAAAAGGCCTGCTGTTCGTCGGCCTCGACGTGATCGGCGAACACCTCACCGAAATCAACGTCACCAGCCCGACCTGCATTCGCGAGATCGACAATGCATTCGGCACCGATATCGGCGGCCTGCTGATGGATGCCATCGATCAGAAGCTCAAGGCTCGTTGATATAGAACAGCCAGGAAATCACCAACATTGCGTTATCATGCGCGGCCTGTGAAAAACGCGATGTTGGTTTTCTAGTTATGACTCTTCCGTCCGATCTGCCCGCCGAACTCGCCCACCGTGGTGTGCGCCCGGCCGATCGCCTCGGATTTACCCTGTTTCTCGCGGCGCTGATTCACCTGGCCTTGCTGTTGGGCGTCGGGTTCACCATGGTCGAACCCAAGCAGATCAGCAAAACCCTGGAAATCACCCTCGCCACCTTCAAAAGCGAAAAGAAGCCTGAGAAAGCCGATTTCCTCGCGCAGGACAATCAGCAAGGCAGCGGCACCCTGGACAAGAAGGCCATCCCCAAGACCACTGAGGTCGCGCCATTCCAGGACAATAAAGTGCAGAAAGTCACGCCTCCGCCGGCCGCCCAGCCTGAAGCCCAGGAAGCGCCGCCCAAGGCTGCCGTGACAACCGTCGCACCGAAGCCGAAAAAAGCCCCGACCAAAACCGAAGCCCCCAAGACAGACACCAAACCCAAGGTGGCTGCGCCGACGTTCGACACTGAGCAGCTGTCCAGCGACATTGCCAGCCTGGAAGCGGAACTGGCCAACGAACAACAGCTGTACGCCAAGCGGCCACGCATCCATCGCTTGAGCGCCGCCTCGACCATGCGCGACAAAGGTGCCTGGTATAAGGACGAATGGCGCAAGAAGGTCGAGCGTATCGGCAACCTCAATTACCCGGACGAAGCACGCCGCAAGCAGATCTACGGCAATTTGCGCCTGATGGTCTCGATCAACCGCGATGGCTCGCTGTATGAAGTGCTGGTGCTGGAATCCTCCGGGCAACCGTTGCTGGATCAGGCAGCCCAGCGCATCGTGCGGCTGGCAGCGCCGTTTTCACCGTTCAGCGGGGATTTGTCGGACATCGACCGGCTGGAGATCATTCGGACGTGGAAGTTTGCGCGCGGGGATAGGTTGTCCAGTAATTGACACCCACAAATCCCTTGTGGCAGCGGGCTTGTGTGGCGAGGGGATTTAGCGAAACGTCGCACCGCCCCGTTCGGCTGCGCAGCAGTCATCAAGCTATTGCATGCGTTTCGTCAGATCCAACGGAGTTGCAAGCTTGGGGTGGCTGCGCGACCCAACGGGGATAAATCCCCTCGCCACAAACGCCCACTCCCACATTCAAGAGGTGTTGGCTGCCAAATTGCGGCATCCCCAGCTTGTCAGTTCGCCCCTCCAACGCCACACTAGCGCTCATGAAAAACGTCAGCCCCAGCTACCTCAAGCATCACTTCCTGATCGCCATGCCGCACATGGCCGACCCGAACTTTGCCCATACCTTGACCTACATCGTCGAGCACACGGCCAGTGGTGCCATGGGGCTGGTGGTCAACCGTCCGCAAGACCTGAACCTGGCGGAGATTCTCGAGCAATTGCGCCCAGACATCGAACCGCCAGCGCTCTGCCGCCACGTACCGATCTTCATTGGCGGCCCGGTGCAAACCGATCGCGGATTTGTCCTGCATCCATCAGGACAGAGCTACCAGGCGACCGTTGATCTGGAAGGCGAGCTGTCCCTGTCGACCTCCCAGGACGTGCTCTTCGCCATCGCCGACGGTGTTGGGCCTGCGAAAAGCGTGATTGCCCTGGGTTACGCCGGCTGGGAAGCCGGGCAGCTTGAGGCCGAACTGGCCGACAACGCCTGGCTGACCTGCCCGTTCAATGCCGACATTCTGTTCAACACCAGCAGTGAACTGCGCCTTGAAGCAGCGGCCAGGCACCTGGGCATCAATCTGAGTTTGCTGACCAGCCAGGCGGGGCACGCCTGATGGCCCTGCGGTTGATTCTGGGTTTCGATTACGGCACCAAACAAATCGGCGTTGCGGTCGGCCAGGTGATTACCGGCCAGGCGCGCGAGCTGTGTACCCTCAAGGCGCAAAACGGTATTCCCGACTGGAATCAGGTCGAAGCCTTGATCAAGGAATGGAAGCCTGACGCTGTGGTGGTCGGCCTGCCATTGAACATGGACGGCACGCCAAGCGACATGTGCTTGCGAGCGGAAAAATTCGCCCGCCGCCTGAACGGCCGCTACAACCTGCCCTTTTATACCCACGATGAACGCCTGACGACGTTCGAAGCCAAGGGCGAACGGCGTGATCGCGGCGGCCAAAAAGGCAGTTACCGCGACAACCCGGTCGACGCCATCGCCGCCGCCCTGCTGCTGCAAGGCTGGCTCGACGAAAACAGCGCCCTGTTCGAATCCTGATCGCACCCAATCCTGAAGAGCCGTTAGCCCGTCTCTCTTAGCTACAACCCGAGCCATGACATGACGCACACCCGGCTCGGGCCCAAGAAGGAGCAACCATGAGCCTGCCCAATCCCGCCGAACTGATCAGCCAGATGGCGATCCGTCTGAAGGCGCACCTGGAACACCGCGGCATCAGCGAACCCCGTTACATCGGCATTCGCACGGGCGGCATCTGGGTCGCTCAGGCGCTGCTTGAAGAGCTGGGCAGCGATTCGCCCCTCGGCACCCTGGATGTTTCCTTCTACCGCGATGACTTCAGCCAGAACGGCCTGCACCCACAAGTACGGCCGTCCGCGCTGCCCTTCGAGATCGAAGGTCAGGACCTGGTGCTGATCGACGACGTACTGATGAGTGGCCGCACCATCCGCGCCGCGATGAACGAACTGTTCGACTACGGCCGTCCAGCCAGCGTGACCCTGGTTTGCCTGCTGGACCTGGACGCCGGCGAGCTGCCGATCCGCCCGAATGTGGTTGGCGCGACGTTGTCACTGGCCGCCCACGAACGGGTGAAGCTGTCCGGCCCGTCGCCGCTTGTGCTTGAACTGCAAGACCTCGCCCTTTAATTCGCCCTATTGAGAGTCCCCTCGCGATGACGCCTCTAGACACCAAGCGCCCGCTGCAGCTCAATGATCAGGGCCAGCTGCGCCACTTCCTCTCGCTCGACGGTTTGCGTCGCGAGCTTCTGACGGAAATCCTCGACACCGCCGACTCGTTCCTTGAAGTCGGCGCCCGGGCGGTGAAGAAAGTCCCGTTGCTGCGCGGCAAGACCGTCTGCAACGTGTTCTTCGAGAACTCTACCCGCACCCGCACCACCTTCGAACTGGCCGCTCAGCGGCTGTCGGCGGACGTGATCACCCTGAACGTGTCCACATCGTCGGCGAGCAAGGGCGAAACCCTGCTGGATACCTTGCGCAACCTGGAGGCCATGGCCGCCGACATGTTTGTCGTGCGTCACGGTGATTCCGGCGCGGCGCACTTCATCGCCGAGCATGTCT
This sequence comes from Pseudomonas sp. p50(2008), assembly GCF_015351605.1. Lineage (NCBI taxonomy): Bacteria > Pseudomonadati > Pseudomonadota > Gammaproteobacteria > Pseudomonadales > Pseudomonadaceae > Pseudomonas > Pseudomonas sp. p50(2008). The sequence goes on along the minus strand of NZ_JACMYF010000002.1, from coordinate 582,107 downwards.
GCCCGCAAGTGGCAATCATCAACGGCGGCGACGGCCGTCACGCCCACCCGACCCAGGGCATGCTCGACATGCTGACGATCCGCCGACACAAGGGCGGTTTCGAAAATCTCTCGGTAGCTATCGTCGGCGACATCCTGCACTCGCGGGTTGCGCGCTCGAACATGCTGGCGCTGAAAACCCTGGGTTGCCCGGACATCCGCGTGATCGCGCCGAAAACCCTGCTGCCGATTGGCGTCGAGCAATACGGCGTGAAGGTCTACACCGACATGACCGAAGGGCTCAAGGACGTCGATGTGGTGATCATGCTGCGCCTGCAACGCGAACGCATGACCGGCGGCCTGCTGCCAAGCGAAGGCGAGTTCTACCGCTTGTTCGGCCTGACCACCGCACGCCTGGCCGGGGCCAAGCCGGATTGCATCGTCATGCACCCGGGGCCGATCAACCGCGGGGTGGAAATCGAGTCAGCGGTGGCCGATGGTCCGCACTCGGTGATTCTCAATCAGGTGACCTACGGGATCGCCATTCGTATGGCCGTGTTGTCGATGGCTATGAGCGGACAGACAGCGCAACGTCAATTCGAACAAGGCCAATTCGAGCAGGAGAACGCCCAGTGAAGCTCAGCATTCTCGGCGCACGCGTAATCGATCCAGTCAGTGGCCTGGATCAAGTGACTGATATCCACATTGAAGCCTGCAAAATCGTCGCCATTGGCGCTGCGCCTGCCGGTTTTGTCGCGGTCGACACCATCGACGCACAAGGCCTGGTGGCCGCCCCGGGTCTCGTCGACCTGAACGTCGCCCTGCGCGAACCGGGCTATAGCCGCAAAGGTTCGATTGTCAGCGAAACCCGCGCCGCTGCAGCTGGCGGCGTGACCAGCCTGTGCTGCCCTCCGAAAACCAAGCCGGTGCTGGACACCTCGGCAGTCGCCGAACTGATCCTCGACCGCGCTCGTGAGGCTGGCAACGCCAAAGTCTTTCCAATCGGCGCTCTGAGCAAAGGCCTGGAGGGCGAACAGCTTGCGGAGCTCGTGGCACTGCGCGATGCCGGTTGCGTCGCCTTCGGCAACGGCCTGGACAGCTTCCGCAACACCCGCACCCTGTGCCGGGCGCTGGAATACGCGGCAACGTTCGACCTGACGGTGATCTTCAACTCTCAGGACCATGACCTGGCTGAAGGCGGCCTGGCCCATGAAGGCCCGACCGCCAGCTTCCTCGGCTTGCCGGGTATTCCGGAAACAGCAGAGACCGTGGCCCTGGCCCGGGATCTTCTGCTGGTCGAGCAAAGCGGCGTGCGCGCGCACTTCAGCCAGCTCACCAGCGCTCGCGGCGTGGCCCTGATCGCTCAAGCCCAGGCTCGCGGACTGCCGGTGACCGCCGATGTCGCCTTGTACCAGTTGATCCTGACCGATGAAGCGCTGATCGATTTCAGTAGCCTCTATCACGTCCAGCCACCGCTGCGCACACGCGCCGACCGTGATGGCCTGCGTGACGCGGTGAAGTCGGGGGTGATTTCGGCGATTTCCAGCCATCACCAGCCCCACGAGCGAGACGCCAAACTGGCACCGTTCGGCGCCACCGAGCCGGGTATCAGCAGTGTTGAACTGCTGCTGCCGCTGGCGATGACGCTGGTAGAAGATGGTTTGCTGGATCTGCCAACGTTGCTGGCACGCTTGAGCGCCGGACCGGCCGAGGCATTGCGTTTGCCTGCGGGCAAGTTGGTGGTGGGCGGGGCAGCAGACATTGTGCTGTTCGACCCGGCGGCCTCGACCGTTGCGGGCGAGACCTGGCTGTCAAAGGGCGATAACTGCCCGTTCATTGGGCACAGCTTGCCGAGTGTGGTGCGTTACACCCTGGTGGATGGGCGAATCAGCCACCAGGCTTGATACCGGGTTGCCCCAATCGCTAGCAGGCTAGCGCCCACACAGGATCTGTGAGCAACACAAATCCCTGTGGGAGCCAGCCTGCTGGCGATGGCTTACTGGAAGGCGCCTCTGTTCTGCGCATTGCGAATCGACACCTGATCATTCAGCGTCCAGAAGTCATACAAAACCCCCAGGAAGAACAACCCGCCCGTCACCAGGTACAGCAACCCGCTGATCCACTTCCCCTGATACATCCGGTGCACACCGAACACACCCAGGAACGTCAGCAGAATCCACGCCACGTTGTATTCGATTGGCCCAGCGGTGAAACGCAGGTCTGCCTCACGGTCCATGGCTGGAATCAGGAACAAATCGATCAGCCAGCCGATACCCAGCAAACCGAAAGTAAAAAACCAGATCGTCCCGGTCACCGGCTTGCCGTAATAGAAGCGGTGAGCCCCGGTGAAACCCAAAATCCACAGCAGGTATCCGATCACTTTGCTATGGGTGTCTTGATGTGGAACGGGGTGTTGATAGGTGTTCATGAATGACCTCGAATCACACGATAGATAAATATTCTTTAAATCTTTGTGACTTTTTTACAGGTGGCCGACGTATGGCAAGTGATACATTCACTCCCGCCAAAGCCTTATAACACCAGACTTCTGTCCGACAATCGCGTCAATTTGCCGCTTATTTGGTTCCGTTGCCCCCAGGTTGAATCGACCAACGGGCCAAAAAAGGACAAAAAAGCTGTTATAAAGTTGCGCGTTCACCTATATGAGCCTTGCCTAATGCGTCCATTTTTCAAGACATGGCTAACCATTTGCCTGTTAATGCCACTGGCCGCCCACGCCACCAATCGTGAGCAACGTCTTCCAAACGTTAATGGTTACACCCCAAAATCCCATGTTTCTGCTCCTTCGAGCAAAAACAAGAAAACCGCCAACCGCGCACCGCAACTGACCAGCAAAAGCAGCCTGGTTCCGCCGATGGCGAGCAAGGAAAGCAGCAATGTGCTGAGCCGTGCCGTCAACGTCCTCGGTACACCTTATCGTTGGGGCGGCAGCAGCCCAAGTAAAGGGTTCGATTGCAGCGGTCTGGTGAAATACGCATTTAACGATGCCACTTTTGACCTGCCACGTACTTCAAACGCCATGGCCAGTGGTCATGGCGAGAAAGTCGATCGCAAGGATCTGAAGCCGGGCGACCTGATTTTCTTCAACATCAAGAGTCGTCGGGTCAATCATGTTGCCATCTACCTGGGCAACGACCGCTTCATCCACGCACCTCGTCGTGGCAAGTCGGTGAGCATCGATACGCTGAACAAGCCGTATTGGGAAAAGCACTATGTGGTTGCCAAGCGGGTTCTGCCGAAAGAGAAGAGTGGTCTTCAGGTGGTTCAGCGCTGATCTGAAAGCGGGTATTTGTGGCGAGGGGATTTATCCCCTCGCCACAGGTTAAACCACTCAATCGATCAAAAATTATCCGGCGACCGCGCTTTCTCCCGCGCATGCTCGCGACTGATCAAGCCCTTGGTCACCAGCTCCTTCAAGCACATATCCAGCGTCTGCATCCCCAGATTCCCGCCGGTCTGAATTGACGAGTACATCTGCGCCACCTTGTCTTCGCGGATCAGGTTACGGATCGCCGATGTCCCCAGCATGATTTCATGCGCCGCGATCCGCCCCCCGCCCATCTTCTTGACCAGTGTCTGCGACACCACCGCCAGCAATGACTCAGACAGCATGGACCGCACCATCGACTTCTCATCCCCCGGAAACACGTCCACCACGCGGTCGATGGTTTTCGCCGCCGACGTCGTGTGCAACGTGCCAAAGACCAGGTGACCGGTCTCGGCGGCGGTCAGCGCCAGGCGAATGGTTTCCAGGTCGCGCATTTCGCCCACCAGAATCACATCCGGGTCTTCGCGCAGTGCCGAACGCAGGGCGGTGGCGAAACTGCGGGTATCACGGTGGACTTCACGCTGATTGATCAGGCATTTGCGTGATTCGTGGACGAACTCGATAGGGTCTTCGATGGTGAGGATGTGGTGGTGGCGATGATTGTTCAGGTGATCGATCATTGCCGCCAGGGTCGTGGACTTGCCCGAGCCTGTCGGGCCGGTCACCAGCACCAGGCCACGAGGCGCCTCGGTAATCTTGCGAAACACCTCGCCCATGCCCAGGTCTTCCATGCTCAACACCTTGGAAGGAATGGTCCGGAACACGGCGCCTGCACCGCGATTCTGGTTGAAAGCATTGACCCGGAAGCGTGCTACGCCGGGTGCTTCGAAGGAAAAGTCGGTTTCCAGATGCTTCTCGAAGTCCACGCGCTGGGTGTCGTTCATGATCGCGTAGATCAGCTCCTGCACCTGCTTGTGGTCCAGTGCAGGCAAATTGATGCGCCGCACATCGCCGTCGACGCGAATCATCGGTGGCAACCCGGCAGACAGGTGCAAGTCGGACGCGCCCTGTTTCGCGCTGAAGGCCAGCAGCTCAGTGATATCCATAGCGCTCCTCAATTCCAGTAGAATGCCGCCAAACCACAGACCCTGGCGCCTCTTGAATGTCCACGATAGCAGACAACATCGCTCAGGTTAGTTCACGCATCCACGCTGCTGCACAGGCCGCGCAACGCGATGAGCACAGCGTTCAGCTGCTGGCCGTGAGCAAAACCAAGCCCGCCGAAGCCTTGCGCGAAGCGTATGCCGCCGGGCTCCGCGACTTTGGCGAGAACTACTTGCAGGAAGCCTTGGGCAAACAGCTCGATTTGGCCGACCTGCCCTTGATCTGGCACTTCATTGGCCCCATTCAATCGAACAAGACTCGCGCTATCGCCGAGCACTTCGCCTGGGTGCACTCTGTGGATCGTTTGAAAATCGCTCAACGCTTGTCCGAACAACGTCCTGCCGATTTGCCTCCACTCAACATCTGCATTCAGGTCAACGTCAGCGGTGAGGCCAGCAAGTCTGGCTGCACACCGGAAGACCTTCCGGCCCTGGCCAAAGCCATCAGCGAGCTGCCACGGATCACGTTGCGCGGGTTGATGGCGATTCCCGAACCGACTGAAGACCGCACCGCCCAGGACGCAGCTTTTGCGGCCGTGCGGGACCTGAACAAAAGCCTGCAAGACAGCCTGGGCTTGCCGCTCGACACGCTGTCCATGGGCATGAGCCATGACCTCGAGTCCGCCGTTACCATGGGCGCCACCTGGGTTCGCATCGGTACAGCCCTGTTTGGCGCTCGCGACTATAGCCAACCACAACGTGGTTGATTCCCCTCTATATAAGGACCTGACATGAGCAAGACTCGTATTGCCTTTATCGGTGCCGGAAACATGGCCGCCAGCCTGATCGGCGGCCTGCGTGCCAAAGGTCTGGATGCCACGCAGATCCGCGCCAGCGATCCGGGCGCCGAAACCCGCGCTCGTGTGAACGCCGAGCACGGCATTGAAGTATTCGCGGACAACGCAGAAGCCATTCAAGGCGCGGACGTCGTCGTACTGGCGGTCAAGCCCCAGGCGATGAAGGCCGTGTGCGAGGCTATTCGTCCGAGCCTCAAGCCCAATCAACTGGTGGTCTCGATTGCTGCCGGCATCACCTGCTCCAGCATGAACAACTGGCTTGGCGACCAACCAATCGTGCGTTGCATGCCCAACACCCCGGCGCTGTTGCGTCAGGGCGTGAGTGGTTTGTTCGCCACCGAACACGTCACGGCCGAGCAACGCGAGCAAGCGCAAGAACTGCTCTCTGCCGTCGGCATTGCCCTGTGGCTGAACGAAGAGCAGCAGCTGGACGCGGTAACCGCGGTGTCCGGTTCGGGCCCGGCTTACTTCTTCCTGCTGATAGAAGCCATGACCGCCGCAGGCGTGAAACTCGGCCTGCCAGCTGAAATCGCCGCGCAATTGACCCTGCAGACCGCGCTGGGCGCTGCTCACATGGCTGTCGCCAGCGATGTCGATGCTGCTGAATTGCGTCGTCGCGTCACGTCGCCTGCGGGCACTACCGAAGCCGCCATCAAATCGTTCCAGGCCGGCGGTTTCGAAGCCCTGGTAGAAAAAGCACTTGGCGCCGCTGCGCACCGCTCGGCCGAAATGGCCGAACAACTGGGTCAATAAGGAGCCTTACATGATTGGATTGAACACTGCAGCGGTCTACGTGCTGCAAACCCTCGGCAGTCTGTACCTGCTGATCGTGCTGCTGCGCTTCGTGCTGCAACTGGTGCGTGCGAACTTCTACAACCCGCTCTGCCAATTCACAGTGAAAGCCACCCAGCCGCTGCTCAAGCCGCTGCGCCGGATCATCCCGAGCATGTTCGGGCTGGACATGTCTTCGCTGGTGTTGGCGATCCTGGTGCAACTGGCACTGATGGCCCTGACGCTGCTGCTGACCTACGGCACCACCGGCAACCCGCTGCAACTGGTGATCTGGTCGCTGATCGGCGTCACCGCGCTGTTCCTGAAGATTTTCTTCTTCGCCCTGATCATCAGCGTGATCCTGTCCTGGGTCGCACCTGGCAGCCATAACCCTGGCGCCGAACTGGTCAATCAGATCTGCGAGCCGGCCCTGGCGCCGTTCCGCAAGATCCTGCCGAACCTGGGTGGCCTGGATATCTCGCCGATCCTGGCCTTCATGGTGCTCAAGTTGATCGACATGCTGGTGATCAACAACCTCGCTGCCATGACGATGATGCCGGAAATCCTGCGCCTGCTGATGTAACACGCAGGCTCACCGAGGCATATTCATCGCGAGCAGGCTCACTCCCACATTGGAAAGCATTCCAAAGTGGAGTCAGGCTGCTTCCACAGGGGAATACATTCCAATGTGGGAGTGAGCCTGCTCGCGATGGCTGCGCCTCGGTCTGACTGAATGAAATCAGGCCCGCCCTTTGCTTGCCGCTAACCCCACCGGTCTTTAGACTTACGCCTCATTTCAACGAGAGCAGGGTCGATGCCAACTGCCTTTCCCCCCGATTCTGTTGGTCTGGTGACGCCGCAAGTGGCGCACTTCAGCGAAGCTCTGGCCCTGGCCTGTGGTCGTTCGCTCCCGGCTTATGACCTGATCTACGAAACCTACGGCACGCTGAACGCCACGGCGAGCAACGCCGTGCTGATCTGTCACGCCTTGTCTGGCCACCATCACGCCGCCGGCTTCCACAGCCCTGACGACCGCAAACCCGGTTGGTGGGACAGCTGCATCGGCCCCGGAAAACCGATCGACACCAATAAGTTCTTCGTGGTCAGCCTCAATAACCTTGGCGGTTGCAATGGCTCTACCGGCCCGAGCAGCATCAACCCGGACACCGGCAAACCGTTCGGCGCCGATTTCCCGGTACTGACCGTGGAAGACTGGGTGCACAGCCAGGCACGCCTGGCGGACCGGCTCGGCATCGGCCAATGGGCGGCCGTGATCGGTGGCAGCCTGGGCGGCATGCAGGCGATGCAATGGAGCATCACCTACCCCGAACGCATTCGTCATTGCCTGGCCATCGCCTCGGCTCCAAAGTTGTCAGCGCAGAACATTGCCTTCAACGAGGTCGCCCGCCAGGCGATCCTCACCGACCCCGAGTTCCACGGCGGTTCGTTCCAGGAAGCGGGTGTCATCCCCAAGCGTGGCTTGATGCTGGCGCGCATGGTCGGACACATCACCTACCTGTCCGATGACTCCATGGGCGAGAAATTCGGCCGGGGCCTGAAGAGCGAAAAGCTCAACTACGACTTCCACAGCGTCGAGTTCCAGGTCGAAAGCTACCTGCGTTATCAGGGTGAAGAGTTCTCAGGGCGTTTCGACGCCAACACCTACCTGCTGATGACCAAGGCCCTGGACTACTTCGATCCGGCCGCAAACTTTGACGACGACCTGGCAAAAACCTTCGCCAACGCACAGGCCAAGTTCTGCGTGATGTCATTCACCACCGACTGGCGCTTCTCCCCTGCCCGCTCGCGGGAACTGGTGGACGCCCTGATGGCGGCCAAAAAAGACGTGTGCTACCTCGAGATCGACGCTCCGCAAGGCCATGACGCCTTCCTGATTCCGATCCCGCGTTATTTGCAGGCGTTCAGCAACTACATGAATCGAATCAAATTGTGAGAAAGCCATGAGAGCCGATCTGGAAATCATCCAGGAATGGATTCCCGCCGGCAGCCGCGTGCTCGACCTCGGCTGCGGTGATGGCGAATTGCTGACCTGGCTGCGCGACAACAAGCAAGTCACCGGCTATGGCCTGGAAAACGACCCGGACAACATTGCCGAGTGCGTGGCCAAGGGCATCAATGTCATCGAGCAGGACCTGGACAAGGGCCTGGGCAACTTTGCCAGCAACAGCTTCGATATCGTGGTCATGACGCAGGCGCTGCAAGCGGTGCATTACCCGGACCGAATCCTCGACGAAATGCTGCGCGTGGGTCGCCAGTGCATCATCACCTTCCCGAACTTTGGCCACTGGCGCTGCCGCTGGTACCTGGCCAGCAAGGGCCGGATGCCGGTTTCCGATTTCCTGCCGTACACCTGGTACAACACGCCGAACATCCACTTCTGCACCTTCGGTGACTTTGAAGAGCTGTGTCGCGAACGTGAAGCCAAGGTCATTGATCGACTTGCCGTGGATCAACAGCATCGCCACGGGTGGGCCAGTAAGCTATGGCCTAATCTATTAGGTGAAATCGGTATCTACCGCGTCAGCAGCCCGGGGCTGCAAGACCACAAGATCGCGGTCTGAAACACGACATTTCCAGGAGAACGAACATGGGTCGTCTAGCGCTGTTTTTACTTACTGCCTGCCTGAGCGTGACTGCCATGGCCGCCGACGTCATCAAGGGCGACCGTCAGGAAACCTTTGGCGACGTGACGGTGCACTACAACACCTTCAACTCCACCTTCCTGACGCCGGACATCGCCAAAGCGGCCGAGCTGGTGCGCAGCAAGAACCAGGGTGTGATCAACGTGTCGGTGATCAAGGACGGCAAGCCGCTCATCGCCCAGGTCAACGGGACGGTCAAAGACCTCACCAGCCAAAGCGTTCCGCTGAAATTCAAGCAGATTACCGAGCAGGGTGCGGTCTACTACATCGCGCAATACCCGGTGGATCAGCAGGAAATTCGCACTTTCGAAATCAAGGTGCAGAACGGCGATAAAATCCACACCATCAATTTCAACCAAGAGCTTTTCCCCGGCGAATGATGAACTTCACGCAACTCGTATTGGCCAGCCACAACGCCGGCAAACTCAAGGAACTCCAGGCCATGCTCGGCGAGTCGGTGCAATTGCGCTCGATTGGCGAGTTCAGCACTGTCGAGCCTGATGAAACCGGGCTGTCGTTCGTCGAGAACGCCATTCTCAAGGCCCGCAATGCCGCGCGCATTTCCGGTCTGCCGTCGCTGGCCGATGATTCGGGCCTGGCGGTAGATTTCCTTGGCGGTGCGCCAGGTATCTATTCGGCGCGTTACGCTGACGGACAGGGCGATGCGGCGAACAACGCCAAGCTGCTCGACGCCATGAAAGACGTGCCTGACGCCGAACGCGGTGCGCAATTCGTCTGCGTGCTGGCGTTGGTGCGTCATGCGGATGATCCGCTGCCGATCCTCTGCGAAGGCCTGTGGCATGGCCGTATCCTGCGCGCCGCCAGCGGTGCGCACGGGTTTGGCTATGACCCGCTGTTCTGGGTGCCATCGCGTGATTGCTCCAGCGCCGAGCTGAGCCCGAGCGAAAAGAACCTCATCAGCCACCGCGCCCGTGCAATGGATCTGCTGCGCCAGCGTCTAGGCCTGATATGACTCATGAATCATCCGCGTCGCCGCTGATCTTCGGCGGCGCCGCGCAATCGCCTCGGGCCGCACTCCCCGTGCTGCCGCCCTTGGCGCTGTACATCCACATCCCGTGGTGTGTGCGCAAATGCCCTTACTGCGACTTCAACTCCCACACGGCGAGCCCTGTGCTGCCGGAACAGGAATACGTCGACGCACTGCTGGCCGACCTCGATCAGGACCTGCACGCCGTCTATGGCCGTGAACTGAGTTCGATCTTCTTCGGTGGCGGCACGCCGAGCCTGTTCAGCGCCGAGGCGTTGGGCCGTTTGCTTGAAGGTGTCGAGCAACGGATTCCGTTTGCCAGCGACATCGAAATAACCCTGGAAGCCAACCCGGGCACGTTCGAGCAGGACAAATTCGTGGCGTATCGGGCTCTCGGTATCAATCGCCTGTCGATCGGCATCCAAAGTTTTCAGGAAGAAAAACTCAAGGCTCTGGGGCGGATTCACAACGGTGATGAAGCGGTACGAGCCGCTGGCATGGCGCGTCAGGCCGGGTTCGACAACTTCAACCTGGACTTGATGCACGGGCTCCCCGATCAGTCCCTGGACGATGCGCTGGCCGACCTGCGTACCGCCATTGCCTTGAAACCCACTCACCTGTCCTGGTATCAGCTGACCCTGGAACCCAATACGGTGTTCTGGAACCAGCCGCCGACGCTGCCGGAAGACGACACGTTGTGGGACATCCAGGAAGCCGGTCAGGCACTGTTGGCCGAGCACGGTTACGCGCAATACGAAGTCTCGGCCTATGCGCAACCCGGCCGTGCAGCGCGGCATAACCTCAATTACTGGAGTTTTGGCGACTTCATCGGCATCGGTGCCGGCGCCCATGGCAAGCTCAGCCATCCGGACGGTCGCATCGTTCGTACCTGGAAGACCCGCTTGCCGAAGGACTACCTCAACCCGGCCAAAAGCTTCAAGGCAGGGGAAAAAGCGCTGACCAATGACGAGCTGCCATTCGAGTTCCTGATGAATGCCTTGCGCCTGACCGAGGGCGTGGAATCGCGGCTGTATCCGGAACGTACGGGTTTGTCCGTGGAAAGCCTTGCCGAAGGCCGGCTCGAGGCAGAACAAAGTGGCTTGTTACAGGTCGAACCGTCACGCCTGGCGGCCACCGAGCGCGGCCAGCTATTTCTCAATGACCTGCTGCAGAAATTTCTGAGCTGATTTCAGACTTAAGGGACAACGAATGGATTTGATACTCGACCTGCTTGCCACGGTGTCTCGCTGGAGCCGTAGCAACCTCTCGGAAATCGCCCTGGCGCTGGTGGGCTGTTTGCTGGTGTTGTTCGGTGCGGATTTCAAAGGCTGGGTTGAACAACGCCTGGGCAGCGTCGCCGGCGCCCTGCGCGTGCCGATGATGGCGTTGCTGTGCATGGTCGGCAGCGGCGCGGCATTGATCTACGCCACGCCGTGGATCGTCAAAGGCCTGAGCCAGTTCAACAACTACAGCCTGGCACCGGTGTTGGTGGTGGTGTTGGTGCTTATCGGTGTGGTCGCCGACCGACGCTGATTTTACGGAACATACAAAACAACTGTAGGAGTGACCTGCTCGCGATTGCGATCTGACAGTCAACGAAGATGTTGAATGTCAGATCGCAATCGCGAGCAGGCTCACTCCTACAGTTGGTATTGCGTAGGGCTCAGGACTGTTTTTCGAACTTCAAATCCCAAACGCCATGCCCAAGGCGTTCGCCGCGGCGTTCGAACTTGGTGATCGGGCGCTCGGTCGGACGCGGGACGCATTTGCCGTCTTCTGCCAGGTTGCGATAACCCGGTGCAACGTTCATCACTTCCAGCATGTACTCGGCGTACGGCTCCCAATCCGTGGCCATGTGCAGCACACCGCCAACCTTCAACTTGCTGCGTACCAGTTCGGCGAAAGACGCCTGAACGATACGACGCTTATGGTGACGGCTCTTGTGCCACGGGTCCGGGAAAAACAGCATCAGGCGATCGAGGCTGTTGTCCGCCACGCACTGGGTGAGTACTTCGATCGCATCGCAATCGTAAACGCGCAGATTGGTCAGCCCCTGAGTCAGCACGCCATTGAGCAGCGCACCGACACCCGGACGGTGAACCTCCACGCCAATGAAATCCTGTTCCGGCGAGGCTGCGGCCATTTCCAGCAGCGAATGGCCCATGCCGAAACCGATTTCCAGCGAGCGTGGTGCAGAGCGCCCAAACACCTGATCGAAGTCCACCGGGGCATCGGCCAGCGGCAGCACGAACAGCGGTGTGCCTTGCTCCAGACCTTTCTGCTGGCCTTCAGTCATGCGACCGGCGCGCATCACGAAACTCTTGATGCGGCGGTGTTGGCGCTCGTCGCCTTCTTCCGGCTGGATAGGCGTGTCGTTCGATTCAGTCATCAATGGCTCTTACTTGATCAGACCATCCAGCGGCGAAGAGGCGCTGGCATAGAGTTTTTTCGGCATGCGACCAGCGAGGTAGGCCAGACGGCCCGCGACGATGGCATGTTTCATGGCTTCAGCCATCATGATCGGCTGCTGGGCATGGGCGATGGCCGAGTTCATCAGCACCGCTTCACAACCCAGTTCCATGGCGATGGTGGCGTCCGAGGCGGTACCCACACCCGCATCCACCAACACGGGAATCCTGGCTTCTTCGAGGATGATCTGCAGGTTGTACGGATTGCAGATTCCCAGGCCCGTGCCGATCAGGCCGGCCAGCGGCATCACCGCGATAACGCCGATTTCCGCCAGTTGACGGGCAATGATCGGGTCATCGCTGGTGTAGACCATCACGTCGAAGCCTTCCTTGACCAGCACTTCGGCGGCCTTGAGGGTTTCGATCACGTTGGGGAACAGGGTTTTCTGATCCGCCAGCACTTCCAGTTTCACCAGGTTGTGCCCGCCGAGCAGCTCACGGGCCAGGCGGCAAGTGCGCACGGCCTCGGTAGCGTCGAAGCAACCGGCAGTATTAGGCAGGAAGGTGTAGCGATCCGGCGAAAGGACTTCGAGCAGGTTCGGTTCACCCGGATTCTGGCCAAGGTTGGTGCGACGCACGGCGAAGGTGACGATTTCGGCACCCGAGGCCTCGATGGCCAGACGGGTTTCTTCCATGTCGCGGTACTTGCCGGTGCCTACCAGCAAACGCGACTGGTAAGTACGACCGGCCAGGACGAAGGGCTTGTCGCTACGAACGTTGCTCATGGGAAATCCTCTGTTGGGGTGAGGTTCTTGCGAAATTCTGTGCCCTTGCGGACCCGGTGACTAGCCGCCGCCGATGGCGTGTACCACTTCGACTGAATCGCCGTCGTTGAGCGTGGTCTGTTCATGCTGGCTGCGCGGGACGATGTCCAGATTGAGTTCGACCGCCACCCGGCGTCCGGTCAATTCCAGACGGGTCAGCAGGGCCGCAACGGTTTCACCGTCGGGCAGGTCAAGGGATTCGCCGTTCAACTGAATGCGCATACTGAATGCCGCCATCATTTTTAGGGGCAGGCATTCTAGCCCGATCAGACTTGGCGACCCAAGCCATTCGTCTTGAAATGCTCCCCCCTGTTGGACCTACCGCTGACTGCGATCTTTTGATCCTGTTCTTTAAAGATCAGAAGATCGTCCGAGCGCGGCCCGGGTCTGCGGCAACTCCTGCGGGACAAGTTCAGGCTATTTGGCAATGTCCCGGATCAGCTCAACCTCCAGGCAGCGAGCCCGAGGCAGAACCAGCCGACCAGGAAGGCCAGGCCACCAAACGGCGTGATGATTCCTAGTTTGCTGACGCCCGTCATGGTCAACAGGTACAGGCTGCCGGAAAACAGCAGAATGCCGATGCAGAACGAGGCGCCTGCCCAGGTGATCAAGCGACCTGGAATCTGTGTGGCCAGCAAAGCCACGCCCAGCAACGCCAAGGTGTGCACCAGTTGATAGGTGACACCGGTGTGGAAAATCGCCAGGTACTCGGGCGTCAGCCGGTTTTTCAGGCCATGGGCCGCAAACGCCCCCAGGGCGACACCGGTGAAGCCGAAAAAAGCGGCCAGCATCAGAAAGCCACGCAGCATGAAGAACTCCAGTCATTCTCGATCAACAGGGTCTGTATAATGGCCCGCTCAATGGGTTCGGCCAAGCCATCTCTATGCTGCGTTTATTTCTACGACGATTTACCAAGGCCGTACTCTGGTTCGCGGGCGGCAGCGTATTGCTGGTGCTGATCTTTCGCGTCGTGCCGCCCCCCGGAACGGCTTTGATGGTCGAGCGCAAAGTCGAATCCTGGTTCGACGGCGAACCCATCGACCTGCAGCGCACCTGGAAACCCTGGGATGAAATCTCCGATGACCTGAAAGTGGCGGTCATTGCCGGTGAAGACCAGAAATTCCCGGAACACTGGGGGTTTGATTTTGGCGCGATCCAGAAAGCCCTTGCCCATAACGAGCTTGGCGGGTCTATTCGCGGTGCCAGCACCTTGAGTCAACAGGTGTCGAAAAATCTGTTCCTGTGGTCTGGCCGCAGCTGGCTGCGTAAAGGGCTCGAAGCCTGGTTTACCGGATTGATCGAAGTGCTCTGGCCCAAGCAGCGGATTCTTGAGGTTTACCTGAACAGCGTCGAATGGGATGAGGGCGTGTTTGGTGCGGAAGCCGCAGCCAGGCATCATTTTGGCGTCAGCGCCAAAGGCCTCAGCCGTCAGCAATCTAGCTTGCTGGCTGCCGTGTTGCCAAATCCTCGGGTGTGGAGCGCGAGCCATCCAACCAACTATGTTGCGCGGCGGGCAGGCTGGATTCGGCAGCAGATGAGCCAGCTGGGGGGCGATAGCTACCTGGTGGGGCTGAACGATTCCCGTCGGGCGCCTTGGGCGCAGTAATTCAGACACTGACTCCCCCACAGGGGGATTGTGTCGTACAAAACAAAAACGCCCCGATCAATGATCGGGGCGTTTTTTATTGCCGGTTCGCCGGTTAGGCAGCAATCGACAATTTGAGCTTGTTCATCGCGCTTTTCTCAAGCTGACGAATACGCTCGGCCGACACGTTGTACTTCTGCGCGAGGTCGTGCAGCGTGGCTTTCTCTTCAGCCAACCAGCGCTGATAGAGGATGTCACGGCTACGGTCGTCCAGCACTTCCAGCGCTTCGTGCAGGTTATGGTTGGAGTTGTCGCTCCAGTCGGCATCTTCCAGTTGACGAGCCGGATCGTACCGGTGGTCTTCCAGGTAGTTGGCCGGCGATTGGAAAGCACTGTCGTCGTCCGCTTCCGCAGCCGGGTCGAATGCCATGTCGTGGCCGGTCAGGCGACTTTCCATCTCACGCACTTCCCGCGGCTCTACCCCAAGGCTTTCCGCCACACGGTGGACTTCCTCGTTGTTCAGCCAAGCCAGACGTTTCTTCTGGCTGCGCAGGTTGAAGAACAGCTTGCGCTGAGCCTTGGTGGTCGCCACTTTCACAATGCGCCAGTTACGCAGGATGAACTCGTGGATTTCCGCCTTGATCCAGTGCACGGCAAAGGACACCAGGCGCACGCCCATTTCCGGGTTGAAGCGCTTCACGGCTTTCATCAAGCCGACATTGCCTTCCTGGATCAGGTCAGCCTGAGCCAAACCGTAGCCGGAATAGCTACGGGCGATATGCACAACAAAACGCAGGTGGGCGAGCACCATCTGCCGAGCCGCCCCCAAATCCTGCTCATAATAGAGACTCTCGGCCAGTTCACGCTCCTGCTCCGGCGTCAGCAATGGAATGCTGTTCACCGTGTGCACATAGGCTTCCAGGTTCGCGCCTGGGACTAGAGCATATGCAGGTTGCAAAGAATTGGTCATACGAAAAAACCTCCGACTTACAAACTCGTGCAGTTCAGCACTGCGAAAATTGACCGGAAACCGAAGAACAAGTTCCCATAAACGCTGAAAGGTCAATACGAGCAAAATGATATTACTTTGGCGCAAGCTCCCGCAGGTGGCGTGCGACTGCAATCCATGCACCGATATACCCCAACAGCACAGCGCCAAGCAAGAGAGACAGACCGTCGGCTACTGGCACTCCCGCCAGCGCAAAATTACTGCCGTACAAACCGGCCAGACCGACGACTGCATCGTTCAGCCAGTCCAGGCCGAACGCCAGAACGCCCCATGAAAAAATCCCCGCACCGAAGCCATACAACGCACCCATATACAGAAAAGGCCTGCGCACATAACTGTCAGTGCCGCCGACGAGTTTAATCACTTCTATCTCTGTGCGGCGGTTTTCAATATGAAGACGAATGGTATTGCCTATCACCAAAAGTAATGCAGAAACCAGAAGCACGGTCAGCCCGAAGACAAATCGGTCACCCAGCTTGAGAATCGCCGCCAAACGCTCGACCCAGACTAGATCAAGTTGCGCCTGCTGTACCTTCGGCAACTCGGAAAGTTTTTGTCTCAATGCTTCAAGCGCGGGCTTGTCGACTTCGTTGGGCGTCACCAGAACCACGCCCGGCAAGGGGTTTTCCGGTAGCTCCTTGAGCGCGTCACCCAGACCGGACTGCTGCTGGAACTCTTCCAGCGCCTGATCACGGCCAACGTATTCGGCCTCCGCGACACCGGGCATGCCCTTGATCTGCTCGCGCAGCGCTTCACCCTCGGTCGGGCTGGCGTCGAGTTGCAGGTACAGGGAAATCTGCGCTGCACGCTGCCAGGACCCGCCCAGCCGCTCCACGTTGCTTAGCAAAAGTGACAGGCCCATAGGCAAGCTGAGGGCAACCGCCATCACCATGCACGTAAAGAAGCTGCCGATCGGTTGCTTGCCCAATCGACGCAAGCTGTCCAGCAAGCTGGCACGGTGGCTCTCTACCCAGGCACGAAACAATGTCGCGAAATCCGGACCATCATCATCGTTACGTTTCTTCTTCTGCGGCTGCGGGTCGGCGGCCTTCGGGGCCACGCGCTCGGAAACCTTGGGGGTGCGTGTCGCACTCATACGCCGGCCTCCCCGTCGCCGATCAATCGGCCACGCTGCAGGGTCAGCATGCGATGACGCATGCGGGCGATCAGTGCCAGGTCGTGACTGGCGATCAACACGCTGGTACCCAGGCGGTTGATGTCTTCGAACACGCCCATAATCTCGGCCGCCAGACGCGGGTCGAGGTTACCGGTGGGTTCGTCCGCCAGCAGCAAGGCCGGACGGTGAACAATGGCACGGGCGATGCCCACCCGCTGCTGTTGGCCGGTAGACAGGTCACCCGGATACAGGTCGGTCTTGTCCGACAGCGCCACGCGCTCCAGAGCCGAATCCACACGCTTGACGATCTCGGCCTTGGACAGGCCCAGGATCTGCAATGGCAACGCGACGTTGTTGAACACCGTGCGATCGAACAGCAACTGGTGATTCTGGAACACCACCCCAATCTGCCGCCGCAGGAATGGAATCTGCGCATTGCTGATGGTGGCCAGATCTTGCCCGGCCAGCAGCAATTTACCTGTGGTCGGACGCTCCATGGCCAGCAACAGGCGCAACAGCGTGCTTTTACCGGCGCCGGAATGCCCGGTTACAAACAAGAATTCACCCCGACGGACTCGAAAGCTCAGCTCATGCAAGCCGACGTGACCGTTCGGGTAGCGCTTACCGACCTGTTCGAAACGAATCATGAACGCTCCCGCTCGGCAAACAGTGCCTGGACAAAGGGTTCTGCTTCAAAAGTACGCAAATCGTCGATGCCTTCACCGACGCCGATGTAGCGAATCGGTAAACCAAACTGCTTGGCCAGGGCAAAAATCACCCCGCCTTTAGCGGTGCCATCGAGCTTGGTCAGTGCCAGACCGGTCAATTCAACGGTCTGGTTGAACTGTTTAGCCTGGCTGATCGCGTTCTGACCCGTGCCAGCGTCGAGGACCAACAGCACCTCGTGGGGCGCATCAGCGTCGAGCTTGCTGATCACCCGACGAACCTTTTTCAGCTCTTCCATCAGATTGTCTTTGGTGTGCAGACGACCGGCGGTATCCGCGATCAGCACGTCGATGCCACGAGCCTTGGCGGCCTGCACGGCATCGAAGATAACCGAAGCGGAATCGGCACCGGTGTGCTGGGCGATGACCGGGATCTTGTTGCGCTCACCCCAGACCTGCAATTGCTCGACCGCCGCCGCACGGAAGGTGTCGCCTGCGGCGAGCATGACTTTCTTGCCTTCCAGCTGCAGTTTCTTGGCGAGTTTGCCGATGGTGGTGGTCTTGCCGGCGCCATTGACGCCGACAACCAGAATCACGAACGGCTTGTTCTGCGAGGCAATTTTCAGCGGCTGTTCGACAGGCTTCAGCATTGCAGCCAGTTCAGCCTGAAGGGATTTGTACAGCGCATCGGCATCAGCCAGTTCTTTGCGCGCAACCTTTTGGGTCAGGCGCTGGATGATCACCGAGGTGGCTTCCACGCCGACATCAGCGGTCAGCAAACGGGTTTCGATGTCTTCGAGCAACTCGTCATCGATGATTTTCTTGCCCAGGAACAGGCTGGCCATCCCCTCGCCGATACTGGCGCTGGTCTTCGACAGGCCTTGCTTGAGGCGGGCAAAGAAACCGGCTTTGGTTTCTTCAGTGCGCGCAGGTTCAGCTGGGGTTTCGACCGGTACGACAGGCACTTCAACAGCAGGAACCGGAGCAACGATCGGCGCAGGCTCAGGCGCTTGAACCACCGGAGCGGCGGGCGCAACGAACGCAGGGATGACAGGTTCCGGGGCAACAGGCGCAGGCTCGGCCACAACCAAAACAGGCTCGACGATTGGCTCAATCACTGGCGCCTGGACAGGCTCAGGCGTAAATGAAGTTGGCGCAGGGATCGGTGGCGTCACGTGCGGCGCCACATCATCCTCGACCAGCGCCACCGGCTCTTCCGCCACTGGCAGCGTCAGCCACGGTTCGGCAGCTGGCTTCGATGGCTCAGCCACCACTTCCGGCTCAGCCTCAACCACTGGCTGAAGTACCGGCTCGGCTATCGGCAGGACAATCGGCGCGGGCTCTTCTTCTATTAAAGGCGCAGGCGTTGGCTCAGGAATGGGCTGTGGCTGTTCGACGACGGGTTCCTGCGGCTTTTTGCGCAGCCATCCGAACAGGCTTTTCTTCTCACCAGCCGCAGCTGGGGTCTTCTTGTCGTCGTTGGAACCAAACATGGAGGACGGCTATCTCACGGTAGCGACGCGCCTAAGGGCGCCCCGGCAAATAAATATTCGATGCAGAACAGACTGCGATTGATCCAGCTTGTTCACGCGCAACATTTTGTCGAGGTGCCAACGGCACCTCAAAAGTCGACTAATACGAAGGACTGGAACGGCATCGTCGGCGAAAACGCAGAGTTTAGCTGACAAACTCAAAGTTCACGCCGCAAACCCAAGCAACCTGCTGACCGATCAAAGGCCTCATAGGCGTGGCCGCCAGTAAAACGGATCAGTATCCTAGCACCCTCTCGCCCGCTGACGCTAAGACCAAGCGGGCAGCCCAACAGGTTTAAAAACGAATGAATGCTCTAGCCCGCCGCGCTGCAGGCCTGCTGCTCAGCACAGTTTGTCTGCCACTTTCAGCCTTGGCTGCCGACCCGCAACCCACCCACGAATTCACCCTTGATAACGGCCTGAAGGTCGTTGTGCGCGAAGACCATCGTGCCCCCGTCGTGGTTTCCCAGGTCTGGTACAAGGTCGGCTCCAGCTACGAGACCCCAGGCCAGACCGGTTTGTCCCACGCCTTGGAACACATGATGTTCAAGGGCAGCGAAAAAGTCGGCCCCGGCGAAGCGTCGCTGATCCTGCGCGACCTCGGTGCCGAAGAGAATGCCTTCACCAGCGACGACTTCACCGCGTACTACCAGGTACTGGCCCGTGACCGTCTGGGCGTGGCGTTTGAGCTCGAAGCCGACCGCATGGCCAGCCTGCGCCTGCCGGCTGACGAGTTCGCCCGCGAAATCGAGGTCATTAAAGAAGAACGCCGCCTGCGCACTGACGACAAGCCGATGTCCAAGGCGTACGAGCGCTTCAAGGCCATGGCCTATCCGGCCAGCGGTTACCACACGCCGACCATCGGCTGGATGGCTGACCTGGACCGCATGAAAGTCGAAGAACTGCGCCACTGGTATCAATCCTGGTACGTGCCGAACAATGCCACCCTTGTGGTGGTCGGCGACGTGACCCCGGACGAAGTGAAAACCCTGGCCCAGCGCTATTTCGGCCCGATCGCCAAGCGCGACGTGCCGCCCGCTAAAATCCCGCTTGAGTTGGCAGAGCCCGGCGAACGGCAGATCACCCTGCACGTGCAGACTCAATTGCCGAGCCTGATGCTGGGCTTCAACGTACCGAGCATCGCTACTGCTGAAGACAAACGCTCGGTAAACGCCTTGCGCCTGATTTCAGCCCTGCTCGATGGCGGCTACAGCGGACGCATCCCGACTCAGCTGGAACGCGGCGAAGAGCTTGTGTCCGGTGGCGCGTCGAGTTACGACGCCTATACCCGTGGCGACAGCCTGTTCACCCTGTCGGCAACGCCCAACACTCAGAAAAACAAAACCATCGCCCAAGCCGAAGCCGGCTTGTGGAAACTGCTCGAACAGTTGAAAACCACCGCGCCAACTGCCGAAGAACTGGAACGCGTGCGCGCTCAAGTCATCGCCGGCCTGGTCTACGAGCGCGACTCGATCACCAGCCAGGCCACTGCCATCGGTCAATTGGAGACCGTGGGCCTGTCCTGGAAGCTGATGGACACGGAACTCGCCGACCTGGAAAGCGTGACCCCGCAAGATATCCAGAACGCCGCCAAGTTGTACTTCACACGCGAACGTCTCAGCGTCGCCCATGTACTGCCATTGGAGACGACTCATGAGTGAGCGTAAAAAACCACGCGTAGCCCTGATCGGCTTGATCGTTGTCGCCCTGATCGGGTCCGCCGTCGCCTACCTGTTCCGGCCCGACGAGTCGACCGCCAGCGAAGCCCTCGACAAAGCCAAATCCAGCCAAAAGCTGCAATCGCTAGCCGAACTCGACGGCAAAGCCCCAAGTCATCGCACACTCAACGTGCAAACCTGGAACACGGCGGAAGGCGCCAAGGTGATGTTCGTCGAAGCCCGCGAGCTGCCGATGTTCGACATGCGTCTGATCTTCGCCGCCGGCAGCAGCCAGGACGGCAACGCACCGGGCCTGGCGTTGCTGACCAACGCGATGCTTAACGAAGGTGTTGCGGGCAAGGATGTCGGCGCCATCGCCCAGGGCTTCGAAGGCCTGGGTGCAGATTTTGGCAACGGCGCGTTCAAGGACATGGCGCTCCTTTCGCTACGCAGCCTTAGCGCGACGGATAAACGAGAGCCTGCGCTTAAACTGTTCTCTGAAGTCGCGGGTCAACCGACCTTTCCGGCCGACTCCTTCGCGCGCATCAAGAACCAGATGCTCGCCGGCTTCGAATATCAGAAACAGAACCCCGGCAAACTGGCGAGCCTGGAGCTGATGAATCGCCTGTACGGCGATCACCCTTACGCGCACTCCAGCGACGGCACGGCGAAATCCATACCGGCTATCACGCTGGCGCAGCTCAAGGCGTTTCATGAGAAAGCCTATGCCGCCGGCAACGTCGTGATCGCATTGGTGGGGGACCTGTCCCGCGCGGAAGCCGAGGCCATTGCTTCGCAGGTTTCCAGCGCGCTGCCAAAAGGCCCGGCCCTGGCAAAAATCCCGCAACCGGCTGATCCGAAGGCCAGCGTTGGTCATATCGAATTCCCGTCCAAACAGACCAACCTGATGCTCGCGCAACTGGGCATCGACCGGGACGATCCGGACTATGCCGCACTGTCCATGGGCAACCAGATCCTCGGCGGCGGTGGCTTCGGCACCCGACTGATGAGCGAAGTGCGCGAGAAGCGCGGCCTGGCTTACGGTGTCTATTCGGGCTTCACCCCGATGCAGGCGCGCGGCCCGTTCATGATCAACCTGCAGACCCGCGCCGAGATGAGCGAAGGCACGCTGAAACTGGTACAGGACGTGCTCGCCGACTACCTTAAAACCGGTCCTACCGAAAAAGAACTCGACGACGCCAAGCGTGAACTGGCGGGCAGCTTCCCGCTGTCCACCGCCAGCAACGCCGATATCGTCGGGCAACTGGGTGCAATGGGCTTCTACAACCTGCCGTTGAACTACCTGGATGACTTCATGCGCGAGTCCCAGAGCCTGACGGTGGAACAGGTCAAAGCTGCACTGAACAAACACTTGAGCACGGACAAACTGGTCATCGTCAGCGCTGGCCCGACCGTGCCGCAAAAGCCGTTACCGGCCCCATCTGATAAACCTGCCGAGCAACCGCTCGGGGTTCCGGAGCATTAATGGCCACTCGTGCTAAAAAACCCGTACACAACGTGCACAACGGTGTGAACCAACTTCGTATCATTGGCGGTGAATGGGGCAGCCGCAAGCTGAGCTTCCCCGATGCGCCGGGCTTGCGTCCGACGCCTGACCGGGTGCGTGAAACCCTGTTCAACTGGCTCGCGCCCTATGTCGCTGGCGCCAAAGTGTTTGATCCGTTCGCCGGCAGTGGCGCGCTTTTTCTCGAAGCGTTGTCCCGTGGCGCAGCGATGGGCCAGGCCCTGGACGCCAGCAACATCGCGGTAGCGAGCATCAAGGAACACCTGGGCACCCTGCGCTGCACCACTGGCCAGATCCAGACGGCCGATGCCTTGCGCTATCTGGAAACCCAGACCGCGGTTGAATACGACCTGGTATTCCTGGATCCGCCGTTCAACCAGAATCTGCTGCCAACCGTCTGCACGCTGCTGGAAGAGCGCCAATGGCTGGCCAATGAAGCCTGGATCTACACCGAAAGCGAAAATGCGCCTTCTGCCCTGGGCCTGCCCGGTAACTGGCGCCTCCACCGGGAGCAAAAATCCGGGCGGGTGTACTACGCGTTGTGGCAACGTATGGCAGAGATCGCCGGTTAATCGACTGGCCTGAAAAAGGTGCGCACCTTGCTCAAGGCGCGCACCGCTGCATCGAGAACAATTGTGCCCCTTTCTTCAGAACGCTTTTCCCCCGCCTTCGGCCTTGGCAACCCGCACCTGCAGACCTTGTGGGGACCGCTATGGCGCAAAACCACACACATCACTCGGGAGCGTGAGCGCCTGTGGCTCGAGGATGGTGACTTCCTCGACCTGGACTGGCACGGCCCGCACAGTGCCGATGCGCCGTTGGTATTGGTGCTGCACGGTCTGACCGGTTCATCGAACTCGCCGTACGTGGCCGGCGTGCAAAAAGCGCTGGCGGCCCAAGGGTGGGCGAGCGTGGCGCTGAACTGGCGAGGCTGCTCGGGCGAACCGAATCTGCTACCGCGCAGCTATCACTCCGGCGCCAGCGAAGACCTGGCCGAAGCCATCAAGCACCTGCGAGCCAAACGGCCGCTGGCCCCCTTGTACGCGGTGGGTTACTCGTTGGGCGGTAATGTCCTGCTCAAGCATCTGGGTGAGACGGGCAGTGAAAGCGGGCTGCTCGGCGCGGTGGCGGTGTCCGTGCCTTTTCGTCTGGATCAGTGCGCCGACCGTATCGGCCAGGGATTCTCAAAGGTCTATCAGGCGCACTTCATGCGCGAGATGGTCGGCTACATCAAGAACAAGCAGCGCCAGTTTCAGCATGATGGCCGGGAGGATGGCATCGCAGCGTTAGCGGCCCTTGGTTCGCTGGAAAACATGCGCACCTTCTGGGATTTCGACGGTCGGGTGACCGCGCCACTGCATGGTTTCGTTGATGCCGAGGATTACTATCGCCGTGCTTCAAGCCGATATTTCCTGAGCGAAATTCGCACACCGACGTTGATCATTCAGGCGGCCGACGACCCCTTTGTGTTCCCGCACAGCCTGCCGCAAGCGGACGAATTGTCCGCATGCACTGAATTTGAATTGCAGGCCAAAGGTGGGCATGTCGGCTTTGTGGATGGCACGTTCCGGCGGCCGGGTTACTACCTGGAACGACGTATTCCGCAGTGGTTGGCCAACCATTGAAAGATCGCAGGCTGCGATCTTTTGATCTTCTACTCGCCTTTCGCAATGCCCCGCGCAGGCTCATTGATCCATTCGCTCCACGACCCTGCATACAACGCACCCAACGGATATCCCGCCAGGCTCAACGCAAACAGGTTATGGCAAGCCGTCACGCCAGAACCGCAATACGCCACCAACTCCACCGGCGAGCGCTCACCGAGCTTCGCGGCGAATCGCTGCTTGAGCTGATCGGCCGGCAGGAAACGCCCGTCGCTGTCCAGGTTGTCGGTGAACGCCGCACATTGCGCGCCAGGAATATGCCCAGCGACCGGATCGATCGGTTCCACCTCACCTTTGAATCGCGGCAACGCGCGGGCATCGAGCAACGTCAGCGATGGCTGGCCGAGACGCTGTTGAAGCTCTTCGGCGGTCAGGGTCAACGAATCGTCCGGCGCTCCAGTGAAGGTACCGCGCTTGTTATTGCAGGCATCCAGGCTCAGTGGCAGACCCGCCGCGTGCCAGGCTTTTAGCCCGCCATCCAGAATGAACACACCGTCACGTTTGCCCAGCCAGGCCAGCAACCACCAGGCGCGTGCCGCAAAGGCGCCGGGGCCATCGTCGTACAAAACCACGTCGCTGTCGGCATTGATGCCGAAGGATTGCAGCCGTTCGATCAGGTCTTCAGGCTCCGGCAACGGATGGCGCCCGGTCACGCCTTTGACCACCGTCCCACTCAAATCACGTTCCAGGTCGGCAAAACTCGACCCGGCAATATGCCCTTCGGCATAGCTGCGCTGACCGTAATCCGGGTCTTCAAGGGCGAAACGGCAATCCAGGATTACCAGCCCCGGCTGCTCCTTTTTCAGGTCCAACGCTTGCGGGCTGATCAACTGCGCAATAGGCATAACAGGCTCCTGTGATTAAAGCGGTTCTGATTCCGGTTGCACTTCTTCCAGCGCCTGACCCAGCGGCACGTAAAACTCCTCATACAACGCGTTGACCGCGTCGCGCGCCTCATCCGTGACAAAACCGGCTTCAAGCACCAACACCTGATACACGCCACGCTTGATGGCTTGCTCGCTCAAGTGATTGGAGTTTTCCCGCGTGGTGCACAGAAAACGCACCCACGACGTGAGGATGATCCAGGCATTCAGGGTCAGGGATTCGATCTGCACCTTGTCCATGCGCAGGATGCCGGCGTCGACGAAGGCGGCGTAGATGTGCGTGCCGTAAATCAGGCAGCGCTGGGAAAAGCGCCGATAACGGGCGGCCAGTTCCGGATCGCTGTCGAGCAAGTGCTCGAGGTCGCGGTGTAGAAACCGGTAGCGCCACATCGCCGCGAGCAGTTCCTTCAGATAGAAGCGCTTGTCTTCCACCGTCGAAGCACGGCCCTGAGGCGGACGCAGGAAGCTGTCCACCAGGCTTTCATACTCGCTGAACAGCACGGCGATAATCGCCTGCTTGTTAGGGAAGTGGTAGTACAGGTTGCCCGGAGAGATCTCCATGTGGGCGGCAATGTGATTGGTGCTGATGCTGCGTTCGCCTTGCTGATTGAACAGCTCCAGGCTGTTCTGCACGATGCGCTCGCTGGTTTTTATTCGAGGGGCCATGGCTTGAGCTTAAATTCAGAGTGCGATGAAGGGCATCTTACGACCTATCCACGATGGGATAAAACAAAGCTGCGCCAGGATGTCATTTGACTTTATAGAGCATAGACTCTAAAAAGTGTTTCAGTACAATAAAAATCCGGAGCTGGCCATGACCGCTGACATCGCTTACCTGCAAGACTTACAGCAGCCGCTGGATGAACTTCGAACCCTGTTCGACGCTCAGCGCGCCGCCTACGCAGCCAACCCGATGCCGCCGGCAGCCCAGCGCCAGCAATGGCTCAAAGCACTGCGGGACCTGTTGAGCGACGAACGCCAGGCACTGATCGACGCCATCAGCCAGGACTTCAGCCACCGCAGCGCCGATGAAACCCTGCTCGCCGAACTGATGCCAAGCCTGCATGGCATTCATTACGCCAGCCAGCACCTCAAAGGCTGGATGAAAGCCTCGCGGCGAAAAGTCGGGGTTGCCTTTCAGCCCGCATCGGCCAAAGTCGTTTATCAACCGCTGGGCGTGGTCGGTGTGATCGTGCCGTGGAACTACCCGCTGTACCTGGCCATCGGGCCACTGGTGGGGGCGCTGTCGGCAGGCAATCGGGTGATGCTCAAGCTGAGCGAATCGACACCCGCCACCGGATTACTGCTCAAGGAACTGCTGGGCCGGATTTTTCCACAGGACCTGGTGGGCGTCGTGCTGGGCGAGGCTGACGTCGGCGTGGCGTTCTCCCGGCTACCTTTTGATCACCTGTTGTTCACTGGTTCCACCAGCATCGGCAAACATGTGATGCGTGCGGCGTCGGAAAACCTGACGCCCGTGACCCTGGAACTGGGCGGCAAATCCCCGGCTATCGTTTCCCACGACGTCCCGCTCAAGGACGCTGCGGAACGCATCGCTTTCGGCAAAACCCTCAATGCCGGACAAACCTGCGTGGCCCCGGACTATGTATTGGTACCGGAAGCGCGCGTCGGGGCGTTCGTCGAAGCTTATCGTCAGGCAGTGCGTGGGTTCTATCCGACACTGACCGACAACCCGGACTACACCGCGATTATCAATGACCGACAGCTGGCCAGGCTCAACGGCTACATCAGCGATGCCACCAGCAAGGGTGCGCTGCTGATTCCGTTGTTCGACCAGGGTCAGGCGCGCCGCATGAGTCATAGCTTGCTGCTTAACGTCAGCGACGACATGACCGTGATGCAGGACGAGATCTTCGGTCCGTTGCTGCCGGTTGTGCCTTACACCGACCTTGATGAAGCCTTTGCCTACATCAACCAGCGCCCGCGCCCACTGGCGCTTTACTACTTCGGCTACAACAAGCGCGAACAGAATCGCGTGCTCCACGAAACCCATTCCGGCGGTGTCTGCTTGAACGACACGTTGCTGCATGTCGCCCAGGACGATATGCCGTTCGGCGGGATTGGCGCTTCCGGGATGGGGCACTACCACGGCCACGAGGGTTTCCTGACCTTCAGCAAAGCCAAGGGTGTGCTGATCAAACAGCGCTTCAACGCGGCGAAGCTGATTTATCCGCCGTACGGAAAAGCCATTCAGAAACTGATCCAGAAATTGTTTATTCGCTAACGATCATCACCGCCGGGTAATAAAAACAATGAGCCCCAGCCTTTCCGATACACCCGCCCTGTCACGACGCGGGCTGCTTAAATTCAGCCTGGGCGCCAGCGCCTTTCTGGCTACGGCTGGATTGGGCGCGAGCCTCAGCGGCTGCTCCTCAAGCACCCCCGCCAGCGGTTTCGTCATATTGCGTCGCGGTGACCTGCTGTTTTTACGGGCGCTGATCCCGGTGATGCTCGACGGCGCGGTAGCCGCCGAACACATGCCAGCCGCCGTCGATAGCACCCTCAAGACCCTGGATAACGGCCTGAATCACCTGTCGCCGGAAATGCTCAAGTTGACTCAGCAGCTGTTCGATGTGCTCGGAATGTCGGTCACTCGCGGACCGCTGACCGGGATCTGGGGAAGTTGGGAAAACGCCAGCGCAGATGAGATTCGGCAGTTTCTCCATCGCTGGGAAAACAGTTCTTTAAGCCTGTTGCGCATGGGGCACAGCTCGCTGCTGCAATTGGTGATGATGGCCTGGTACAGCCGGCGGGAATCCTGGGCGCATTGCGGGTATCCAGGACCGCCTGCCGTTTGAAACCGAGGCGACCCCATCGCGGGCTTGGTCTGGGCGGCATTCCGACGATAGCGTCAGCCGCCACACCACCGAACTTAAAATAATAACGAGAACCTGAACATGCCCGTACCCGATCCGTTCCGTGAAGGCCTGGCCCGCGGCTGGAAAACCTACAACGGCGCGCAACTGACCCAGGACCTGACCCTCGAAGCCGACGTGGCGATCATCGGCAGCGGCGCGGGCGGCGGCACCACCGCAGAAATCCTCAGCGCTGCAGGCTACAAGGTATTGCTCATCGAAGAAGGCCCGCTCAAGACCAGCAGCGACTTCAAAATGCTCGAAGACCAGGCCTACACCAGCCTTTATCAGGAAGGTATCGGTCGCATGAGCAAGGACGGCGCCATCACCATCCTTCAGGGCCGCGCAGTCGGTGGCACCACGCTGATCAACTGGACATCGAGTTTCCGCACCCCTGCCCCGACGCTCGACCACTGGGCCAAGGAACACGACGTCAAAGGCCATAGCCCGGCCGAGATGGCCCCGTGGTTTGAAAAAATGGAGCAGCGCCTGGGGGTTGCCCCGTGGATGGTGCCACCCAACGCCAACAATGACGTGATACGCAAAGGCTGCGAAAAACTCGGCTACGCCTGGCATGTGATCCCGCGAAATGTGCGTGGCTGCTGGAACCTCGGTTACTGCGGCATGGGCTGCCCCACCAATGCCAAACAATCGATGCTGGTGACGACCATTCCCGCGACCCTCGAAAAAGGTGGGGAACTGCTGTATCTCGCCCGCGCAGAGAAACTGTCGATCAAGGATGGCAAAGTCACCGGCCTCACGTGCGTCGCGATGGATGATCGTTGCGTCGCGCCAACCGGCAAAACCATCACGGTCAAGGCCCGGCATTACGTGTTGGCCGGCGGCGGAATCAACAGCCCCGCCCTACTGCTGCGCTCAGACGTACCCGATCCCCACAAGCGTTTGGGCAAACGCACCTTCCTGCATCTGGTCAACATGTCCGCCGGGTTGTTTGACGAGGTGATCAACCCGTTCTACGGCGCGCCGCAGTCAATTTACTCCGACCATTTCCAGTGGCCGGACGGCGCCACCGGCAAGATGTCCTACAAACTCGAAGTACCGCCATTGCACCCGGCGCTGGCCGCCACCCTGCTCGGTGGCTTGGGCAAGGAAAGCGCGCAACACATGGAAAACCTGCCGCACACCCACGCCATGCTCGCACTGCTGCGCGATGGCTTTCACCCGGACAGCCCCGGGGGCAGCGTCGAACTGCGCGGTGACGACACGCCGGTGCTCGACTACCAGGTTTCAGCCTATGCCTGGGACGGGTTACGCCGGGCATTCCATAGCATGGCCGAGATCCAGTTTGCCGGTGGCGCCAAGGCCGTCATGCCCATGCACGCCGACGCTCGCTACGTGAAAACCCTGGCCGAAGCGCGCACGCTGATCGACAGCTTGAGCCTTGAGCTGTATCGCACGCGATTGGGCAGCGCCCATGTGATGGGCGGTTGCGCCATGGGCGAAGACCCGAAAAACGCCGTGACCGACAGCCTGGGTCGTCATCACCAGATCAGCAATCTGTCGATCCATGACGGTTCGCTATTCCCCACCAGCATTGGCGCAAACCCGCAGTTATCGGTCTACGGGTTGACGGCGCAATTGGCGACTTCATTGGCGGATCGTTTAAAAAACCCATGAAAACGAGGAATATTCCCATCGTCTATAGTGCTTTCTTACCGAACAGGCGACTTGGCCGACCGGGAATGCTGCGATACCATCCGACTCCCCAACGGACTCCCGCCAGGACGACGCGATGAACCGAGTGTTGTACCCAGGTACCTTCGACCCTATTACCAAGGGCCATGGCGATCTGGTCGAACGCGCCTCGCGCCTGTTCGATCACGTGATCATTGCCGTCGCTGCCAGCCCGAAGAAAAACCCGTTGTTTCCCCTGGAACAACGTGTGGAGCTGGCCCGCGAGGTCACCAAACATCTGCCGAACGTTGAAGTTGTCGGCTTTTCGACGCTCTTGGCGCATTTTGCCAAAGAGAAGAACGCCAACGTCTTCCTGCGTGGTTTGCGCGCGGTGTCGGACTTCGAATACGAGTTCCAGCTGGCCAACATGAACCGCCAACTGGCTCCGGATGTGGAAAGTCTTTTCCTTACACCGTCCGAGCGTTATTCGTTTATTTCCTCGACGCTGGTCCGTGAAATCGCAGCGCTCGGTGGCGACATCACCAAGTTTGTGCACCCCGCCGTCGCGGATGCCCTGACCGAACGCTTCAAGAAGTAACGACCGCTCAAGCGGCGCCCGCGTGCACTACGGGCGCCAATGCGGCACAATTGCGCGCATTGGTTTATAGCGCCCGGGCTGTCCGCCCTGGCTGGAGTTAGCATGTCCCTGATCATCACCGACGATTGCATCAACTGCGACGTCTGCGAACCCGAGTGCCCGAACGCCGCCATTTCCCAAGGCGAAGAGATCTATGTGATCGATCCGAACCTGTGCACGCAGTGCGTCGGCCACTACGACGAACCTCAATGCCAGCAAGTCTGCCCGGTGGATTGCATTCCACTGGATGAGGCGCATCCGGAGACTGAAGAACAGTTGATGGAGAAGTATCGGGTAATTACCGGTAAGGCCTGAATATTACGGCGTCTGTCCTGACGCCATCGCGAGCAGGCTCGCTTCCACAGGGTCTCGCGGACGACGCAGATCAAGTGTAGGAGTGAGCCTGCTCGCGATGGGGCCATCAGGTACACCGCTGAGGTAACTGAAGTCACTCCCGCTGCTCGAACCCCTCCCCGATACACCCCAGACACCGCACAAACGCCGCCTTAGCCGGATCAACCACCAGCGCCTGCCCCGCATCGCCAATCCCGCCACCCAGCGCGGTGAACGGCAACGACAGCACAAACGCTCCTGCACCGATGACCGTCGCCACAACCAGCAAAGGCCGGGCGATCAGCAAGTCACCGATCATGGCGTAAGCCGGGGGATTCTGGATGGTGTAACGGGGGTCACCGCTGCCGCTACTGTCCGCCAGCACCGGCGCGGCGATGCTCAGCAGTAAAACGACGGCAAGGGTTCGAAACGAATTCATGGCACGGTCCTTCGGCTAGGCAGTGAGAACTGTGACTATAGACCGTTGACGTTTTCAGGTCTGGCAGCGTGGGCAGAAGACGCTGGCGCGCTGACCCAGCTTCACGTCCCGCAGCCCGGTCCCGCAGACTTTGCAGTGCTCGCCCGCTCGGCCGTAGACGAACAGTTCTTGCTGAAAATAGCCGGGCTGACCGTCACCGCCGATGAAGTCCCGCAACGTCGTGCCGCCACGTTCGATGGCATGGATGAGGATGCGCTTGATCTCGATCGCGAGTTTCAAATAGCGCGCCCGGGAAATGCTCTTGGCCTCGCGCCGCGGGTCGATACCGGCAGCGAACAGTGCCTCGGTCGCGTAGATATTGCCCACGCCCACCACCACCGCGTTATCCATGATGAACGGTTTCACGGCCATCGAGCGCCCGCGGGACTGCTGAAACAAACGCTCGCCGTCGAAAAGGTCGGTCAACGGCTCCGGCCCCAGGCGAATCAGCAGTTCGTGATTGAGCGGATCAAGACTCCAGAGCATTGCACCAAAGCGCCGTGGATCGGTGTAACGCAGCGCCAGACCGGACTCCAGCTCGATGTCCACATGCTCATGCTTGGCCGCCGGCGAACCGGCTTCCACCAGACGCAGATTCCCGGACATGCCCAAATGGCTTATCAAAGTGCCGACTTCGGCATTGATCAGCAGGTATTTGGCACGGCGCTCCACCAGCACGATGCGCTGGCCGGACAGCCGAACATCCAGGTCTTCGGGAATCGGCCAACGCAACCGGCGATCACGCACAATGACCCGACTGACACGCTGTCCTTCCAGGTGCGGGGCAATCCCGCGGCGGGTGGTTTCGACTTCCGGCAGTTCAGGCATGGCGCTCTCGAATCAGGCTCTGGATCAGAGGAGGTTCAATACTCAGCGGTGATTGCCGAGGTCGCGAATCGTTTGTTTGAGGGTTTCGAAGTCGTAGTCCGAGAGGCCGACATAATCGAGCACCAGATGGCTGATGCTGTTCCACTCATGGTCAATCTTCTGATTGCCCAGCACTCGGTAGGACGCGCAAATATGCTCGGCCATTTTCAGAATCGCCAACAGATTTTTCAGCTGACTGTTGCGTGAGGACTCGTCACTGAAAATCGCCAGGGCGTTGTGGTGGTTGGCGATGGCGTGGCTGACGTGTTCCGGCAAACGCCAGGATTTGGCCGTGTAGTAACCGACAACTGCATGGTTGGTATTGAACAGGCTGTTCTCGGTGTCCACTACCCGGCATTCCGGGCTGGCATTGGCGTAGGCCTTTTCCAGAACGCTCATGTAGTCAGGGAAGCGCTGAAGCATCAGCGGCACGCCACAATCGTGGAACAAACCCAGCGCATAGGCCTCGTCACCGGCCTGGCCACCGATGCGTTTGGCGAGGGTCAGACAGGTCATCGCCACGTCCTGAGCGGTATCCCAGAAACGGTTCAACGTCACGATGGTGTCATCGTTCATCTCGCCCTTGATCGACATGGCGTTGATCAGGTTGATGACGGACCGGCTGCCCAGCAGGTTCACTGCGCGCTGGATCGAGGCGATCTTGTTGGAAAGACCGTAATAAGGCGAGTTGACGATTTTCAACAGGGAACCGGACAGGCCGGGATCCTGGGAGATCAGCTTGGCGATCACCTCCAGGTCCGGGTCCGGCATGTACTGCTCCATCTGCAAATCCACCATGATCTGCGGCTGGGCCGGCACGCTGATGCCTTGCAGGGACTGTTGAATTTGTTCGGTGGTCAGCTCTTGGGACATAAGTACACGCTCTTGGACAGGCGGCGATTCTAACCTTTATGAAGTTGGATCCGACACACCAGCCGGCACATCGGAGGAACTTTCATTCAGGCGCAGGCTTCGGACTGAGTAATGCCCTCGGGCATCCACTTACTCACGTCAGGAGCTGTATTCATGTCCAATTCCCTGAATGGCAAACGTGTCGCAATTCTGGTGACCGATGGTTTTGAGCAGGTCGAGCTCACCGGGCCGAAGAAGGCTTTGGAAGAGGCCGGGGCTCAGGTCGATATCCTGTCGGCCGAGGAAGGCCAGGTCAAAGGCTGGAATCACGACAAACCCGCGGACGATTTCAAGGTTGACGGTACCTTCAAGGCCACCAGCATCGATCAGTACGACGCCGTCGTTCTGCCGGGCGGCGTACAGAACTCCGACACCATCCGTATCGACCAGGACGCCCAACACCTGGTCAAGACCGGTACATCGGCCGGCAAGCCCATTGCGGTGATCTGTCATGGCGGCTGGTTGCTGATATCGGCCGGATTGGTCAACGGCAAGACCATGACCAGCTACAAGACGCTCAAGGATGATCTGGTGAACGCCGGCGCGAACTGGGTGGACAAGGAGGTGGTCAAGGACGGCAATCTCATCAGCAGCCGTCAGCCGGACGATATTCCGGCGTTTAATCGGGAGTTGATCGGCGCGTTGTCGGCCTGATACTTACCCATGTGGTGAGGGGATTTATCGGAATGCCGCACCACCCCGTTCGGCAGCGAAGCGGCCCCAAAATGTTTGCGACTGCTTCGCAGCCGAACGGGGTGGTGCGGCATTCCGATAAATCCCCTCGCCACAGGTCTATCCGTGGAACAGAGGCGCTGTACAACACGCTATACTCCCGCTCTTTTTTCCGGAGCGACGTCATGTCCCTGCCTAGCCTGCGCCTCAAAGCCAACGCCGACCGTCGCCTGCGAAACGGCCACCTGTGGGTCTACAGCAACGAAATCGACGTGGCCGCCACCCCGTTGCACGGCTTCAAGGCCGGCGATCAGGCGATCCTCGAAGCCGCCGGCGGCAAGCCGTTGGGCATCGTTGCCATGAGCCCGAACAACCTGATCTGCGCCCGTCTGCTGTCGCGCGACATCAAGTTGCCGCTGGACAAATCACTGCTGGTGCACCGCCTGAACGTTGCCCTGTCCCTGCGTGATCGCCTGTTCGACAAGCCGTTCTATCGCCTGGTGTACGGCGATTCCGACCTGCTGCCGGGCCTGGTGGTCGACCGTTTCGGCGACATCCTGGTCGTCCAGATCGCCTCGGCGACCATGGAAGCCCATAAAGAAGACGTGATCGCAGCATTGACCCAAGTGCTCAAGCCAAGCGGCATCCTGTTCAAGAACGACTCCGCTGCACGCGATGCCGAAGGCCTCAACCGCTACGTCGAAACCGTTTTCGGCCTGGTGCCGGAGTGGGTTGCGCTGGAAGAGAACGGCGTGAAATTCGAAGCGCCGGTCATTCAGGGCCAGAAAACCGGCTGGTTCTATGACCACCGCATGAACCGCGCTCGCCTGGCGCCGTACGCCAAAGGCAAACGCGTACTCGACCTGTACAGCTACATCGGCGGCTGGGGCGTACAAGCTGCCGCGTTCGGCGCCAGCGAAGTGTTCTGCGTCGACGCTTCGGCCTTCGCCCTTGACGGTGTCGAGCGTAACGCCGCCCTGAACGGCTTCGCCGAAAAAATGACCTGCATCGAAGGCGACGTTTTCGAAGCCCTGAAAGAACTGAAAGCCAGCGAAGAACGTTTCGACGTGATCGTGGCTGATCCGCCGGCGTTCATCAAACGCAAGAAAGACATGAAAAACGGCGAAGGCGCCTACCGTCGCCTGAACGAGCAAGCCATGCGCCTGCTCAGCAAGGACGGCATCCTGGTCAGCGCTTCGTGCTCGATGCACCTGCCGGAAGACGATCTGCAGAACATCCTGCTGACCAGCGCCCGCCACCTGGACCGCAATATCCAGATGCTGGAACGTGGCGGCCAGGGCCCGGATCATCCGGTTCACCCGGCGATTGCTGAAACGCGCTACATCAAGAGCATCACCTGCCGGTTGTTGCCGAACAGCTAATCGGTCGCCCTGCGGACGTTGCGTTGTCGGCCCTGAAAACCGGGGTCGCTGCGCAACCCGACGCAGGCTGCGCCAGCTGCTACATAAAGCCTGCACGGCCACCTATCGCGGTTCCTGTAGCAGTTGCCGAAGGCTGCGTTCGGCTGCGAAGCAGTCACCATCAAGGTGCATGTCGATCAACCTGATTGCGGGAGCGAGTCAAATCGCTCCGGCGACAGATTCACAAAAGCCACACACCTTCTGCATTGACTTCCCTCTTCAGCAAGTCAACTCTCGGCCACCCCTCACGGATCGAGAGCGTTGTCGATGACCCCCTCCCCGCACACCACGAACAAATCGTCGCTCATCCTGCTATTGATGGGCATGACGCTTCTCGGCGTTTTTCCGCTGGACGTCGTACTCCCCTCTTTTCCCGCGCTCTCTGACTACTTCCAGACCTCAGCCTCGGACATTGCCCTCTCCGTAAGCCTGTTCGCCATTGGCCTTGCGTTATCGGTGGTGCTTGTCGGGCCGCTGTCGGATTTATGGGGGCGCAAGAGGCTTTTGCTGATGGGCATCGCCATCTCGATGATCGGTGCGGCCGGCTGCCTGGTTTCCAGCGATTACCGCTGGTTCCTGCTGTTCCGGGTCATACAGGCCGTGGGTTGCGGATCCTTTGTGCTCTCACAGGCGCTGATCCAGGACTTGTTCGTCGGCAAGGAGCAGGAGCGAATGAGGATCTGGATGACCACCGCCGGCGGCGTGTTCATTTCCATCTCGCCGCTGCTGGGAACCTGGTTGCAATTGCACCTGGGTTGGGAAGGCAGCTTCTATGTTTTCATCGCGCTGGCTGCCGTCGTCTGGGTGAAGGCCAGCGCGCTGCTGCGGGACACGCCACCCCGTCGCGATGCATCACCAGGACGCTTTTTCAGCGCTTACTGGCGACTTTGTTCCGACGTACGCTTCATGGGTTACTGGCTTATTTCGGGCCTGGCGTTCGCCTGCCATTTTTCATTCATCGTCATTTCGCCCATCATTTTCATGGAGCGCCTGGCACTCTCGCCCTACGAATTTGCCTGGGCCTTGTTGCTGTACGGCGTGGCGTATGTGTTTGGCGGAATCGTCGCGAGCGCACTGCATCGGCGCTTACAGGCCAACACCCAGATCATTGTCGGCCTCGGGCTGATTGCCCTGTCGGGGGTGGTCATGTTGTGGCTGGCGAATCAGTTCGGGCTCACGGCGACGGCCGTGCTGATCCCCATGCTCATCTGTACGGCCGGCACCACCATTGCCAGGCCCATCGCCAATTCCAGAGCCATGAC
This sequence comes from Pseudomonas sp. p50(2008), assembly GCF_015351605.1. NCBI lineage: Bacteria > Pseudomonadati > Pseudomonadota > Gammaproteobacteria > Pseudomonadales > Pseudomonadaceae > Pseudomonas > Pseudomonas sp. p50(2008). The sequence continues at coordinate 546,494 of NZ_JACMYF010000002.1, read as the reverse complement.
TCTTCATCCGGAAGATGCGGGTACGTCCTCTTCCGTCGGCGGTGTGATGATCTTCATGTGCGGCGGCGTAATCAGCGTGGTGATCAACCTCGTGTCCGACGACCTGACCACTGCCCTCTCCTTATGTTTTTTGATCCTGAGTGCCGCGGGGCTCGCCTTGAACGCGCTGATCGTGCGGCGCAATGTTGCCCTGACAGCGAGCTGACACACGCCGATCGTCATTCAACACGTCCCGTGAGCGCTGGATCAGCGCTTCCCGGCATTCCCTCCCGCTGCCAGCCGTGTAGAATCGCCACATTCATCGCCAGTCATCCCCCGGCGGGTTTATGAGCTCAAGCTGAAGCGCGCGGCGATCCCGCAAAGTTATCGGCAACTTCCGGACACACGGCCATTTCTGAGTGTTCCAGACGTCAATAGAAGCTCACTTCCCTTTTGATACCTGATTAGCCGCCCGGAGTGCTTCATGCCTGATTACCGCTCGAAAACATCCACCCACGGCCGCAACATGGCCGGCGCCCGCGCACTGTGGCGCGCCACGGGGATGAAAGATGACGACTTCAAAAAGCCGATCATCGCCATTGCCAACTCCTTCACCCAGTTCGTACCGGGCCACGTTCACCTCAAGGACCTGGGCCAACTGGTCGCCCGCGAGATCGAACGCGCTGGCGGTGTGGCAAAAGAATTCAACACCATCGCCGTGGATGACGGCATCGCCATGGGCCACGACGGCATGCTGTATTCGCTGCCGAGCCGCGAGATCATCGCCGACTCCGTCGAGTACATGGTCAACGCCCACTGCGCCGACGCTATCGTCTGCATCTCCAACTGCGACAAGATCACCCCTGGCATGCTGATGGCGTCCCTGCGCCTGAACATCCCGGTGATTTTCGTTTCCGGCGGCCCGATGGAAGCCGGCAAGACCAAACTCGCGTCTCACGGCCTCGACCTCGTCGACGCCATGGTGATCGCCGCCGACTCCAGCGCTTCTGACGAGAAAGTCGCTGAGTACGAGCGCAGCGCCTGCCCGACCTGCGGTTCGTGCTCCGGCATGTTCACCGCCAACTCGATGAACTGCCTGGTTGAAGCCCTGGGCCTGGCATTGCCGGGCAACGGTTCGACTCTTGCTACCCACAGCGACCGCGAACAGCTGTTCCTGCAGGCCGGCCGCACCATCGTCGAGCTGTGCAAGCGCTACTACACCGAGAACGATGAGTCGGTGTTGCCGCGCAACATCGCCAACTTCAAGGCGTTCGAAAACGCCATGACCCTGGACATCGCCATGGGCGGTTCCACCAACACCATCCTGCACTTGCTGGCTGCGGCCCAGGAAGCCGAGATCGATTTCGACCTGCGCGATATCGACCGTCTCTCCCGCCACGTGCCGCAACTGTGCAAAGTCGCGCCGAACATCCAGAAGTACCACATGGAAGACGTGCACCGGGCCGGCGGGATCTTCAGTATCCTCGGCTCGCTGGCCCGTGGCGGTCTGCTGCACACCGACCTGCCGACCGTGCACAGCAAGACCCTGGCCGAAGGCATCGCCAAGTGGGACATCACCCAGACCGACGACGAAGCCGTGCACCACTTCTTCAAGGCCGGTCCGGCGGGCATCCCGACGCAAACCGCGTTCAGCCAGTCGACCCGTTGGGAAACCCTGGATGACGACCGCGAAAACGGCTGCATCCGTAGCGTCGAACATGCTTACTCGAAAGAAGGCGGCCTGGCCGTTCTCTACGGCAACATTGCGCTGGACGGTTGTGTCGTGAAAACCGCCGGCGTCGACGAGTCGATCCACGTGTTCGAAGGCAACGCGAAGATCTTCGAAAGCCAGGACAGCGCGGTACGCGGCATCCTCGCAGATGAAGTGAAGGCCGGCGACATCGTGATCATCCGTTACGAAGGCCCGAAAGGCGGCCCGGGCATGCAGGAAATGCTGTACCCGACGTCCTACCTTAAATCCAAAGGCCTGGGCAAAGCCTGTGCTCTGCTCACCGACGGTCGCTTCTCTGGCGGCACCTCTGGCCTGTCCATCGGCCACGCTTCGCCGGAAGCCGCTGCTGGCGGCGCGATTGGTCTGGTGCAGGATGGCGACAAGGTGCTGATCGACATTCCGAACCGTTCGATCAACCTGATGATCAGCGACGAAGAAATGGCCGGCCGCCGTGCCGAACAGGACCAGAAAGGCTGGAAACCGGTCGAGAAGCGTCCACGTAAAGTGACCACCGCTCTCAAGGCCTACGCCCTGCTGGCGACCAGTGCCGACAAGGGCGCTGTGCGTAACAAGGCGATGCTTGACGGGCTGTAAGGCTTAACTGTCGAACAAAAAATGCCCCGCCAAGTGCGGGGTATTTTTTTGCTTGCGCTCCCCCCAAATGCTGGAGATCTACTGTAGGAGTGAGCCTGCTCGCGATAGCGGAGTGTCAGGCAACATAAATGTGAATGACACACTGCTATCGCGAGCAGGCTCACTCCTACACTGGTTTTTTCGGTGCTTACTGGATTTCTTCAGGCTTCACGATCACCCAATTCTTGTCTGCCGTCACCGGCAACCCTTCCTTGGCCTGCGCCGCTGCGTGCTTGGCCATCATGCCGTTAATCTGGGTCATGTATTTGTCTTTGCGGTTGACCCACAAGTGAATGCCGCCCTTGGCCACGTCGACGCTGTGGAACAGCATGTAACCGTCGCTGGTCGGGGTATCGCCGCCAACGAGCACCGGTTTTTTCCATTCATCGATGTAGGTCAGGATCGCCGCCTGCTTGCCGGCCATCCAGGTCGCCGGGGTCCACAGGTACGGGGTCAGCTCAAGGCCCAGGTTGGCCTTCTCGTCATACTTGCCTGCCGTGATCTGCTTGCGCGCCGTGGTCAATTCGCCGGTCTTGGTGTCCTTGAGCAGCAAGCTCACGCCGATCACGTTCTGCGGTTTGACGTTGTAACCGTACTGCGGGTCGGAAGCGACCATGCGCACCAGTTCTTCGGAGGCGGCGGTCATGACGTAGACCTCGATACCGTTCTCCATCAGCTTGTTGTAGAGCTCTTGCTGACCGGTGAAGATTTTCGGCGGGTTGACGTCCATTTTCTTGACGACATCGCCTTCGAAGTAAGTCGCCGGCACCGGTTTGCCGGACGCCATCAATTCATCGACATAGCCTTTGAGCTCTTTGAGCGTGAAACCCGAGAACACCTGCGCGACCCATGGGTAGCACACCATGTCGTCGAGTTCGCAGAGGCGGTAGTAGTAACTGAACAGGCTTTCCTTGTGGTCAGCCGTGTCTTTGAACGGGATCAGTTTCAGGGAAGGATCAAGCTTTTCACGGGTGATCAGGCCCTTGTTTTCCATGTACGGCAGCAACGATTCTTCGAGGTCGTAGCGGTAACTGGTGTTGTCCATGTCGAACACCGCGTAATTACCTTTGTTGGCGTTGGCGGCAATCATGGCGTCCAGCGCCTTGGCCTGATCGGCGGGCCAATGCTTCAAATCCGTGGCGAATGCCTGGCCGGCGAGGCCAAGGCAGAGTGCGGCGAGTAGAAATTTCGGTGCGAGCTTCATCGGCATGCATTCCTTATCAAAAGACCCTGAGTCAAAGAAACCGACGCTAACAAATAAATATGACGGTCCTCGTCTGTCAGCGACCGTTACCGCACCCATTGCGCCAGATGCATCCCTGAGAGCGACGCGCGCTTATTCCAAAAACGACAGTTGCCATACGTTTTTGGTATTAAATCATTAGTTTTCAAGCTGTTAGGCTTGCCGGTTCGCAGCTGCCCCGGAAGGCTGCTGGCACAAGTCTTTATCGGAGTCTCAATGAATCTGCCGCTGATCCTCAATCTGCTGGTGTTCCTCGCCCTGCTCTTTGGCCTGGCACAAACCCGCCACACTACATGGAGCCTGGCCAAAAAAGTCCTGCTCGCGCTGGTACTGGGCGTGGCGTTTGGTGTGGCTTTGCACAGCATTTACGGTGCCGGCAACCCGGTGCTGAAAGCCTCGATCGGCTGGTTCGATCTGGTGGGCAACGGTTACGTGCAGCTGCTGCAAATGATCGTCATCCCGCTGGTGTTCGCCTCGATCCTCAGTGCAGTGGCCCGTCTGCACAACGCGTCGTCGCTGGGCAAGATCAGCTTCCTGACCATCGGCACGCTGCTGTTCACCACCGCCATCGCCGCGTTGATCGGTATCGGCCTGACCAACCTGTTCGGCCTGACCGCAGAAGGTCTGGTGGCTGGCACGCAGGAAATCGCCCGTCTGCAAACCATTCAGACCGACTACGCGGGCAAGGTCGCGGACCTGAATGTGCCGCAGTTGCTGCTGTCGTTCATCCCGCAGAACCCGTTCGCCGACCTGGCGCGCGCCAAGCCGACATCGATCATCAGCGTGGTGATTTTCGCCGCATTCCTTGGCGTCGCTGCGCTGCAGTTGCTGAAGGATGACGTCGAAAAAGGTCAGAAAGTGATCAACGCCATCGACACCCTGCAAGCCTGGGTGATGCGTCTGGTGCGTCTGGTGATGAAGCTGACGCCGTATGGCGTGTTGGCGCTGATGACCAAAGTGGTCGCCGGTTCGAACCTGCAAGACATCATCAAGCTCGGCAGTTTCGTGGTGGTGTCCTACATCGGCCTGGGCCTGATGTTTGTGGTGCATGGCCTGCTGGTTTCGGCAGCCGGGATCAACCCGCTGCGCTTCTTCCGCAAGATCTGGCCGGTGCTGACGTTCGCCTTCACCAGCCGTTCCAGCGCCGCGACCATTCCCCTGAGCATCGAAGCGCAGACCAGCCGCCTGGGCATTCCACACGCCATCGCCAGTTTTGCCGCTTCGTTCGGCGCGACCATCGGCCAGAACGGTTGTGCCGGTCTGTACCCGGCGATGTTGGCGGTGATGGTTGCACCGACCGTGGGCATTAACCCGCTGGATCCGCTGTGGATCGCGACGCTGGTGGCGATTGTGACGCTGAGCTCGGCCGGTGTGGCGGGTGTCGGAGGTGGCGCAACGTTCGCCGCGCTGATCGTGCTGCCGGCGATGGGCTTGCCAGTGTCACTGGTGGCGTTGCTGATTTCGGTTGAGCCACTGATCGACATGGGTCGTACGGCATTGAACGTCAGCGGGTCGATTGCGGCCGGTGCGATTACCAGCCAGGTGATGCAGCAGACGGACAAAGCACTGCTGGATGCGGATGAGCATTCGGAGTTGGTGCAGGCTTAAACATAACTTCGTGGCGAGGGGATTCATCCCCGTTGGGTTGCGCAGCAGCCCCAAAATAATGGGGTCGCTGCGCAACCCAACGGGGCGGTGCGACGTTTCGCTAAATCCCCTCGCCACAGATCAGGCTTTTTCCCAGACTTCGAAGTTGTACGCCGGCTTATCGTCCACCGCCGGATTTTCGATATTGGACACCAGTTTCCACTGCTCCAAATCGAATTCCGGAAACCACGCATCCCCTTCCGGGCTCAGCGCCACTCGCGTCAGATACAACCGATCAGCCTGCGCCAACCCCTGTGCATACAACTGCGCCCCGCCAATCAGCATCACCTCATCGACGCCCTGCTCTCTGGCCCATTCTTCTGCGCGTACGACGGCCGCCTCAAGCGACGGATATACCTCCGCGCCCTCCAGCTGCAGATCAGTCTGACGGCTGACCACGATGTTCAATCGTCCCGGCAGTGGACGACCCAGGGAATCCCAGGTCTTGCGACCCATGATGATCGGCTTGCCCAGGGTGGTGGCCTTGAAGTATTTGAAGTCCCCCGGCAAGTGCCAGGGCATGCTGTTGTCGACGCCGATCACGCGGTTTTCACCGAGGGCTGCGATCAGGCTGAGGGGGAGTGATTTAGTCATGCCAGCGAGGATACCAGAGCGTCCCATACCCCGATAAGCGCCACAGCGGTTATGCTCACCGTTCAATGAAGCGACGGGATGCCGCGTGACTGAACTGAATAACCTCTGGCTGACGGAAACCATTCGTCTGCGCGAAGAACACGCTGGTCCTCTGGATGATCTGGAAGCCAATCGACTGGCCCGCAGTGCTGGCGGCGACTTGCCGGCACGGATTCAACGCCGGGCCCTGTGGCTGGCTGAACGCGATGGACTGGCCAACGCCCTCAAGCATTGGCTGCAAGGCGCACGATTGGCGCTGATTGTTCTCGCCGTACTGGCCGTGATCAGCGGCACCGGGCTGGCGTTTGCAGCACTGGGCGACGGGCAAACCCCGGTCAATGTGTTCTGGGCCCTGGGCAGCCTGCTCGGGCTGAATCTGATTTTGTTGCTGAGCTGGGCGCTGGGCCTGGTGTTTGCCGGTGAACACGGTGCCAGCCTCGGGCGCTTGTGGTTATGGCTCAGTGAAAAACTTGCCCGCGACGCTAAAGCCGCACAACTCGCACCCGCCCTGCTGCTGTTACTGCAACGGCAGAAACTCAATCGCTGGGCGATCGGCGTGCTGGTCAACGGCTTGTGGTTACTGGCGATGCTCAGTGCCCTGATGATGCTGCTGACATTGATGGCGACCCGGCGTTACGGCTTCGTCTGGGAAACCACCCTGCTCAGCGCCGACACTTTTGTCGCCATGACCCGCACCCTTGGCGCCCTGCCTGCCTTGTTCGGCTTCACTATTCCGACAGTGGACATGATTCGCGCCAGCGGCGATGCGGCACTGAACATCGAAAGCGCGCGCCAGGCCTGGGCCACATGGCTGGTCGGTGTGCTGGTGGTTTATGGCGTGTTGCCGCGCCTGTTACTGGCGTTGTTCTGCCTGTGGCGCTGGAAAACCGGTCAGGCAAAATTACGCCTCGATCTGAACCTCCCCGGTTACGCTCAACTGCGCGAAAGGTTGATGCCCACCAGCGAGCGTTTGGGCATCAGCGATGCCGCGCCCGAGCATTTGCATCGTGTGGAAAGCGGCGTCAGCGACCTGCAAAGCGACGGTGCGCTGTTGGTCGCCATTGAGCTGGATGATCAGCGCCCGTGGCCGCCGCCACTGCCGAAGAATGTCAGCGACGCGGGCATCCTCGACAGTCGTGAATCGCGCCACAAACTTCTTGAACAACTGAGCCGTTTTCCACCCGCGCGCCTGGCCATTGCGTGCGACCCTCGGCGCTCGCCGGATCGTGGCAGCCTGGCGCTGATCGCCGAACTCGCGCGCAATGCCAGCGAGACGCGCGTCTGGTTGTTGCAGGCGCCGCCCGGTGAAGCACTGGATGCCGAGCGTCTGGGCGACTGGCACACCGCGCTGCATCAGCTGGAGCTGCCGTACGCTGACAGCGCGCCGATGAATTGGTTGGAGAACGGTCGTGACTAAACCTTTGAAATTGGCAGTCGTGGGCCACACCAACGTTGGTAAAACCTCGTTACTGCGCACCCTGACCCGCGATGTCGGATTCGGTGAAGTCTCCCATCGACCAAGCACGACACGACACGTCGAAGGCGCACGCCTGTCAGTGGATGGCGAGCCGCTGCTCGACCTTTTCGATACCCCCGGGCTGGAAGACGCCATCGCCCTGCTCGATTTTCTGGAGCGCATTGAACGCCCCGGCGAACGCCTCGACGGCCCCGCGCGACTGGCCCGTTTCCTGGAAGGCAGCGAAGCCCGGCAGCGTTTCGAACAGGAAGCCAAAGTATTGCGCCAACTGCTCACCTGCGACGCTGGCCTCTACGTGATCGACGCCCGCGAGCCGGTGCTGTCCAAGTACCGCGACGAACTGGAAGTACTGGCCAGCTGCGGCAAACCGCTGCTGCCAGTGCTGAACTTTGTCAGCAGCGCCAACCATCGCGAACCGGACTGGCGTGAAGCGTTGGCGCGCCTTGGATTGCACGCCCTGGTACGCTTCGACAGTGTCGCGCCGCCGGAAGATGGCGAACGTCGGCTGTATGAAAGTCTCGCGCTACTGCTTGAAAATGCTCGCCCCCAGCTCGAGCGATTGATCGCCGATCAGCAGGCTCAGCGCCTGGCCCGTCAGCAAAGTGCAGCGCGGTTGATTGCCGAATTGTTGATCGATTGCGCCGCCTGCCGACGCAGTGTGGTCAGTGAGCCCGAGCAGGAACAACAGGCGATCAGCGAACTGCGCAAAGCAGTACGCCAACGTGAGCAACGTTGCGTCGAGGCGCTCCTCAAGCTCTACGCCTTTCGCCCGCAGGACGCGGCGGCCAGTGATTTGCCGCTGCTCGATGGCCGTTGGGGCGATGACTTGTTCAACCCCGAAACCCTCAAGCAGTTGGGTGTGCGCGTGGGCGGCGGCATCGCAGCCGGCGCGGCAGCAGGGGCTGGCGTAGACCTGCTGGTCGGCGGCCTGACCCTCGGCGCAGCCGCGCTGGCCGGGGCCATTGCCGGCGGCGCCCTGCAAACCGCCCGCAGTTATGGCAGTCGGTTAATGGGCAAAATCAAAGGACAGCGCGAACTGACCGTCGACGACAGCGTGCTGCGATTGCTGGCGTTGCGTCAGCGTCAGCTGGTGCTCGCCTTGAACCAGCGCGGACACGCGGCGATGGACAGCATCCAGGTCGCTACGCCCCAGGACAAAACCTGGCGCGAAGGCAAACTGCCCGAAGCCCTGACCAAGGCTCGGGCGCATCCGCAGTGGTCGTCGTTGAACCCGCAGGCGAAGCTGAATCAGGCGGACAGGCAGGAGCAGATTGAGGTGCTGGCGGGACAGTTGTAGAAGCTCAAGCATTTGTATTGCCTGGGCTGGGCCTTCGCGAGCAGGCTCGCCCCCACATGGATCTGTGATGAACACACATTCCCTGTGGGAGTGAGCCTGCTCGCGATGGCAGCAACACGGACTCCAGTCTTTACGCCGCCAACAGGCGCAACGCTTTCTCCTTCAAAAAATCCAGATCGATCACTGGCACATTCATCTCCTTGGCCATCTCATCCCACTGCCGCATGCGCACACTGATCGCGCACAACGGATCTCGCTCGAAAACCTGCGCCTCTTCAGCGGTCATCACCCCGCCCTGATAGTCCAGAGTACGACGACTGGCTTCACTCAAGCGTTCGTAATACCCAGGCTCCTTGAGCGTCAGATAGCGCTTGGCCTGGACGTGGTACTCCACCAGCCGCGCCATGCGCTCACTGAACCCGGCGCGTCGCAGATAATCCGCGCCGAGGCATTCATGACTCACCACGCCGAAACCAGCCATGTTCTCGGCGCTTCCGGCAGCGCAGATATGCCCGATGTCATGGAAGAACGCCGCCAGCACCACTTCATCATCGTAGCCTTCAGCTGTTGCCAGCTCGGCGGCCTGGGACATGTGCTCGATCTGCGACACCGGCTCACCAATGTAATCGCTGCCGCCAAAGCGCTCGTACAGCGCAAATACCTCGGCGATCACCTGTTCATGGCGGTCCATCAGTCCTCTCCCAACAACGTCGCGACGTTACGCTCGGCCATCGCCGGACCGACGCTCATGCCGACGCCCGTGTGCATCAACGCCACACTCACACCGGGTGCCGGCCGCAAGAACGAGAACGGCCCCGGCCCGCGCGCACCGTAGACTCCTTGCCAGCGCTCGACCACCTGGATCTTGCAGGCCAACGTTTGCTCGGCCAGTTCGATCATCCAGTTGTCCACCTGCTCGGCGTTGAACGGTGAAGGGTCACTGCCGTAATGGTGCGAATCGCCAATGATCAGTTCGCCGTAAGGCGTCGGGCTGATCAGCAGGTGAATGCCGTTCTCATGCAGGTGTGGTTCGTCCCGCAAGATCTGCGCCTGCACCGCCGCCGCTTCCGGCAGATCGGCAAAGGCGCCGTAGTGCACGCAACTCAATCCAGTGAGCACCGCGTGCTGCAAGTTGAGGTTGATCTGCGGTCGGGCGCGGAGCATCTGCAAGCGGCAGATCTGCGGGTTGAGCGCGGCGATCGGCTCAGCCAGCAGGGTCTGATAGTCATGACCGGAGCAGACGATGATCTGTTGCGCAGTGAAGGTCCCGGCGGTGCTGTGCAAGCGCCCCGGTTCGATGTCGCGCACAAGTGTGGAGAAATGAAATTCGACGCTGAGTTCGCGGCGCAGGTAATCGATCAGGGCCGGAATCGCTTCGCGGGAATACAGCTGCTGATCGTCCAGACCGTGCAACGCGGCTCGGTGATGGCGGAACTGGCCACCGTAGAGGTCACGCAATGCCGCGCCGCGTAGCAGGTCAACGCGGTAATCATGCTCGATGGCGCGGCCTTCGCAGAAGACTTCCAGCAGGTGTTCTTCCGCTTCGGTACGAGCGAACAGGTATGAGCCGTTGCGCTTGAGTTGCAAGCCAGCCACTTTGGCCCATTGGCCCCAGATCTCGCGGCTGGCCTTTGCGAGTTCAAGCATCGGGCCCGGTGGCTGGCCGGTGACCAGCGCCTGGCCGAAGTTGCGCACCGAGGCGCCAATGGGTGTAGCGCTGCGTTCGAAAACACGGACTTTGAGGCCGCGCTTGGCAGCGGCGTAAGCGTGGGACAGGCCGAGGATGCCCGCGCCTACGATCAGTATGTCGTCTTGGTGTGTCATGAAGAGATGCCTTGAGTTTGGAATCGCCATCGCGGGCAAGCCCGCTCCCACAGGGTCCTTGGTGTTCACAAAACCTGTGGGAGCGGGCTTGCCCGCGATGAGGCCCCATCAGCCAATGAAGATCTTACTTGGCAGCCACTTTCTCGGACTTGCCGTCATACCGCTTGCGCCACTCGGTCAGGATTTCATCGCGGTTCTTCGAGGCCCAGGCAAAGTCATTCTTGATCAGACGCTGCTCATAATCCGCTGGCAGTTCGGTTTGCGGCTTGGCAATGCCTGGCTGAGCGAGCACCGCGAAGTTCTCTTTATAAAGCTCCATTGCCGCCGGGCTGGCGGAGAAGTCAGCAAGCTTCTTCGCCGCGTCTTCATGCTGCGTGCCCTTGATCACCGCAGTAGCTTCGATCTCCCAGCCAAGGCCTTCTTTCGGCAGGATGATGTCCAGCGGCGCGCCCTGGCGCTTCAACTGAACGGCCGGATATTCGAAGGAGATACCAATCGGAAACTCACCCGATGCCGCCAGCTTGCACGGCTTGGAACCGGAGTGAACGTACTGACCGATGTTCTGGTGCAGGTCGTCCATGTACTGCCAGCCCTGCTTCTCGCCGAAGGTTTGCAGCCAGGCGCTGACGTCGAGGAAACCGGTGCCGGACGAAGCCGGGTTAGGCATGACGATCTTGCCTTTGTATTCAGGCTTGGTCAGGTCCTGCCAGCTCACAGGCTTGGTCAAACCCTGCTTCTCGGCCTCGACGGTGTTGAAGCAGATCGTCGCGGCCCAGACGTCCATGCCGACCCAGGCCGGTGGGTTGGCGGCGTCGCGGTAATTGACGCCGATCTTGCCCAGGTCCTTGGGTGCGTAGCTTTGCAGCATGCCTTGTTGATCGAGAATCGCCAGGCTCGACGCGGCCAGGCCCCACACGGCGTCAGCCTGCGGGCGGGCTTTTTCGGCCAGCAGTTTGGCGGTGATGATGCCGGTGGAATCACGCACCCACTTGATCTCGACGTCTGGATTGGCTTTTTCAAAAGCCTCTTTGTAAGTCTTCAGTTGCTCGGCTTCGAGTGCGGTGTACACCGTCAACTCGGTTTTCGCCGCGAAGGCGTTCAGGCTAAAAGCGGTGAGGACAGCAGCGGCCAGGGCCAAAGGCTTGAACATGGTGCAATTCCTGTGTGAGTTGAGGGTATGAATCAATGACCAGGCGCGGTCTGCCGCCAGGCCTGGGAGCGGCGTAGCAAGCCGCGCGAAGCCCAGGCCAGCAGCAGGGACACGCCCGCCGAGGTGAACAGAATCAGGGTCGACATCGCTGCCGCGCCGCCCACATTGCCGGCGTCATCCATGTTCAGCACCGCCACCGCCGCGAGGATGGTGTCGGGGCTGTAGAGGAAGATGGCGGCCGAAACGGTGGTCATGGCGGAGACAAACAGGTAGCGCACGATGTCCAGCAGCGCCGGCAGGCAGATCGGTACGGTGACCCGCAGGTAGTGCCGATACAGCGGCGCCTTGAGCGACAGCGCGGCGGCTTCGAACTCGGCGTCGAGTTGGCGCAGCGCAGTGGTCGCGGTCATTTGCGCAGTGGTCAAATAGTGAGCAATGGTGCAGACCACCAGCAAGGTCATGGTTCCGTAGAGCACGTGCAGCGGGTTGCCGGTGAGGTTGAAAAAGAAGACATAACCCAAACCCAACACCAGGCCCGGCACCGCCATCGGCACGAAGCTGAGCATGCGCAACGCCAGATTCAGGCCACGCTGACCCTTGGTTTTTTCCATCAGGTAGGCGCCGGTGAAGATCAGTACGCTGCCGATCAATGCCGTGCACAGCGCCATCTTCACGCTGTTGCCATAGGCCAGCCAGCCGCCGCCCGCCGTGTCATTGAACTGGTAATGGTTGAGGGATAGCGACAGGTTGTAAGGCCAGAATTTCACCAGCGACGAGTACACCGCCATGCCGAACACCAGCAGCAACACCGCGCAGATCAGCATCACGATCGCCAGGTAGCAGCCGTCCCGCAGCTTCGACGGCGCCGGCTGGAAGACCTGCGCGCGGCCGCTCATGGAGTCGCCGTGACGTCGACGCAGCCAGGCGTCGACACCAAAGCTGAACAGCGCCGGCAACAGCAGGACCATGCCGATCAAAGCGCCGCGACCGAACTGCTGCTGGCCGACCACCGCTTTGTAGGCTTCCAGCGCCAGCACTTGATAGTCACCACCGACCACCACAGGCACGCCGAAATCGGTAATGGTCAGGGTGAACACCAGGCAGAACGCGGCGAACACCGCCTGACGGGTCGCAGGCCAGGTGATGCTGCGAAAGGCTTTGGCAGGGCTGGCGCCCATGCTGGAAGCGGCATCGAACAGGCGCGCATCCGCAAGAGAAAGGGCTGACAGCAAAATCATCAAGGCGTGCGGGAAGGTGTAGATGACCTCGCCCAGCACAATGCCCCAGAAACCGTAGATGTTGTCCGAGAGCAGGCCGCGCAGCATGCCCTGGTTGCCGAACAGATAAACCAGCGCAATGCCCGGCAGCATCGACGGCGCCATCAACGGCAGCAGCGACATGCCGCGCCAGATGCCCTTGCCTGGAATCAATGTGCGTTGCAGGGCGTAGGCAAACAGGTAAGCCAGCGGGACGACAATGGCCGCGACGCTGAGGGAAACCTTCAGGCTATTGCCCAGCAGCCAATGAAAGTTGGCACTGGTCACCAACTCGCGAGCAGCGACCAGACCGCCGCCCTGCCCGGCTTCAGCACTGAACCCGCGCCAGAAGATTGCCAGCAATGGCATCAATACCGCGACACCCAGCAGCACCAGCAACAGCACTTTGCCGCCGACCACGAACACCCGGTCGCCGATCTCGGCACGGGAGGTCTGCCGAACCTGCTTGTGCGGTATCGGCAGCGCGATGTTCGCGCTCATCAGGCAAACACCTGCAGGCTGCGTGGAGGCAAGGCGACCATGATGTGTTGCGCGCCGAGACGCGGCATGGCTTCCGGCGCGAGCTCCGCCAGCAGCGCGTGGCCCGGCAGTTGATCGAGCTCGAAGCTCATGCGGCAACGGTTGCCGAGGAAGGTGATTTCGCGAACCTTGGCCGGAAACAGGTTCTCCTCATGCACCGGCGGGTTGACGTTGATGGCTTCAGGGCGGCAGAACAGACGGCCCGACGCGGTTTTCGCGCTGCCGGCGGCCAGGCGCATGTTCATCCCGCCAACCTGCGCATGGCTGTCACTGCTGCGGCTGAACGGCAGCCAGTTACCCTGGCCGACGAACTCCGCCACAAACGGCGTCGCCGGGCGATCGTAGATTTCCTGCGGGGTGGCGTACTGCTCGACCTTGCCGTTGTTCATCACAGCGATGCGATCGGCCATCAGCATGGCCTCGTCCTGATTGTGCGTGACCATCAAGGTGGTGACGCCGAGGTTGCGTTGCAGCTGGCGCAGCTCGGTGCACAGGTGCTCGCGAACCCGGGCGTCAAGGGCTGACATTGGCTCATCCAGCAGCAGCAACGAAGGTGCCGGCGCCAGGGCTCGGGCCAGGGCGACACGTTGCTGTTGGCCGCCGGACAATTGGCCGGGGTATTTTTTCTCACTGCCGAGCAGGCCGACCAGTTCCAGCATCTGACCGACGCGCTTGCGCACTTCGTCGCGACCACTGCCCGCAAGGCCGTAGGCAATGTTCGCTTCGACGGTGAGATTGGGGAACAACGCGTAGGACTGAAACAGAATGCCGTAGTCACGAGCTTGCGGTGCCAGGTGGGACACGTCGCGATCACCAAGGTACAGCTCACCGCTGTCCTGTTTTTCAAGGCCGGCGATGCAACGCAGCAAGGTGGTTTTGCCACAGCCCGACGGGCCGAGCAGGCAGACCAATTCACCCGCAGCGACGTCGAGGGAAACGTTATCCAGTGCAGTGAAAGCGCCGAAGCGTTTCTGCACGCCGCGCACTTTCATCGGGGCGCCGGGGTTGGTCAGGGCAGTTGCGATCGCGTTGTTCATGGACAGACCTCATCAAGCAGATGAGGGCCATCCTAGGGATGTAATGCGTCCGTCATGTGGCAGTGAGGCAAAAACGGCTGATAGTGGTATTCGGGGATTTTGGTTGAAACGATGTGTTGTCTGGACTGACGTCAGCGCGGGCAAGCCCGCTCCCACAGGAATGTGAAAAACCTGTGGGAGCGTGGCTTGCCCGCGATGAGGCAATCAAAGGAAATGAAGATTTCAGGCCGGGGCCATTTCCTGCGCCAACCCCAGAAACGCCGCCGGCAACCGCGCGCCTTTGCGTTCCTTGAGGCAATACAAATACTCGGAAATCTGCGGTGCATTCTCGATGGTCAACACGCGCAATTGTGGATCATGGGGCACTTCCTGGCGGGCAATGATGCTGATGCCGATGTTGCGCAGTACCGCCTCACGGATTGATTCCCGGCTGCCGATCTCCAGCAGCGGTCCGAAGCTCACCCCGGCGCTGGACAGCAGTTCTTCGGTCAATCGCCGAGTGGTCGACCCGGACTCGCGCATCAGCAAGGTGTGCCCGGCCAGCGCACTCAGCGGCACATGGTCATGCACGGCCAGCGGATGATTGCGATGCACCGCCAGCACCAGCGGGTCGCTACCGAGCACCCGGCGAATCAGCCGCGCATCATCGAGCAACTGCGATGACGCTGCGACATCCACCCGATACTCTTCCAGCGCTTCAAGCACCTGCTGGGAGTTGCCGATCTCTACCGACACCTCCACCTGGGGCAAGCGCGCACGGAAGGTTTTCACCAGATCGAGAATGTAATACGGCGCGGTAGCTGCGATGCGCAACGTGCCCTGCACCTGACCGCTGTTGCGCAGGAAGAACTCGATGTCAGCCTCTTGCTGCATGAGCGCCTTGACCATGGGCAGCAGCCGCGCACCTTCCTCGCTGACGCTGAGGCGGCGACCGCCACGGTAAAACAGCTCAACCGAGTATTGGCTTTCCAGATGCCGAATCTGGGTCGTCACCGTTGGCTGACTCAGGCCGAGCTTTTTCGCCGCCAGGGTAATACTGCCCAGACGGGCCACCATGTAAAACGCCTTCAGATCGGCACTCAGCACACCCTTTCCTCATCGCTTACTTGCGCAACAGGCGCAAACCGTTGAATACCACCAACAGGCTGACGCCCATGTCGGCGAACACCGCCATCCACATGGTGGCGATCCCGGCGAAGGTTACCCCAAGAAAGATCGCTTTGATGACCAATGCCAGCGCAATGTTTTGTTTAAGGATGGTCGACGTCTGCCGCGACAGGCTGATGAACGCCGGGATCTTGCGCAGATCGTCGTCCATCAGGGCTACATCAGCGGTTTCAATAGCTGTATCGGTGCCGGCGGCCGCCATGGCAAAACCGATCTCGGCCCGCGCAAGGGCCGGCGCATCGTTGATACCGTCACCCACCATGCCGACTCGATGCCCCTGCGCATAAAGCGCTTCGATAGCGTGCAGTTTGTCGGTCGGCAGCAGATCGCCCTGGGCTTGATCAATGCCCACCTGAGTGGCAATCGCTTGCGCGGTGTGGACATTATCCCCGGTCAGCATCACGGTTTTGATGCCCAGGTCGTGCAGTTGCTGAATAGCTTCGCGACTGGACTCCTTGACCGTATCCGCTACGGCAAACAACGCCAGTGGCCCGGACTTGTCGAGCAACAGCACCACGGACTTACCCTGCTTTTCCAGCGCGAACAGCTTCTCTTCCAGTTCGGGCGAGCAAAGGCCCAACTCATCCACCAGGCGATGGTTGCCCAAGTGGTACGTCTGACCGTCGATCTCACCGCGTACACCGCGACCGGCCAACGCTTCGAAGTTATCCACAGTCAGCGCTGCAAATTGTTTATCCACAGCAGCGTTGGCAATCGCCAGCGAGACCGGGTGGTCCGAACGACCGGCCAATGCGGCCGCAATCGCCGGGGCGGTGCGATCGGCAGTGGGATCAAGCGAAAGATAATCGGTCTGCACCGGCTTGCCGTGGGTGATGGTGCCGGTCTTGTCCAGCGCCAGGTAATCGAGCTTGTAACCACCTTCGAGGTAAACGCCGCCCTTGACCAGAATGCCTTTGCGCGCCGCCGCCGCAAGGCCGCTGACGATGGTCACCGGTGTAGAAATCACCAGTGCACATGGACAGGCAACGACCAGCAGCACCAATGCCCGGTAGATCCAGTCGAACCACAGCGCCCCCATGAACAGCGGCGGAATGACCGCGACCGCCAGGGCGAAGATGAACACAGCCGGGGTATAGATTTTAGAAAACTGGTCGACAAACCGCTGAGTCGGCGCCCGCGAGCCCTGGGCCTGTTCGACGGCATGAATGATTCGCGCCAGGGTCGAGTTGTTGGCGGCGGCGGTCACGGCATACTCGAGAGAGCCTGCCTGATTGATCGTGCCGGCAAACACCTTATCGCCGACAGTCTTCTCCACCGGCAGACTTTCGCCGGTGATCGGCGCCTGATCGATGGTAGAGCTGCCGGAAACCACTTCACCGTCCAGCCCGATTCGCTCGCCGGGACGCACCCGTACTCGCGCACCCAGTTCGATGGCTTTGACGTCCTGCTCCATCCAGCTACCGTCCGCCTGTTGCACCGTGGCCTTTTCAGGCGTCATCTGCATCAAGCCGCCGATGGCGTTACGCGCGCGGTCGAGAGATTTGGCCTCGATCAATTCGGCCACGGTAAACAGGAACATCACCATGGCCGCTTCCGGCCACTGGCCGATCAGGATCGCACCCGTTACCGCGATGCTCATCAGCGCGTTGATGTTCAGGTTGAGGTTCTTGAGGGCGATCCAGCCTTTCTTGTAAGTGGTCAGGCCGCCGCTGAGGATCGAAATCAGCGCGATGACCGCCACGACCCAGTCCGGTGCAGCACTAGTGAAGTGGATGACTTCTGCCGCCAGGGCGGCAGCGCCGGACAGGGCCAGCGGCCACCAGTGTTTTTTCACGGCGATGGGAGCTGGCGCTTCGGTGCCCTGCTCCAGCGGTTCGGCCACCATGCCCAGCGACTTGATCGCGTCGATGATTGGCGCGGTGCTCGGCAGGTCGTGCGTCACGCCCAACACCCGGTTGATCAGGTTGAATTCCAGCTGCTGGACGCCAGCGAGCTTGCCCAGCTTGTTCTGGATCAGCGTCTGCTCGGTCGGGCAGTCCATTGCGTCGATGCGGAAATTGCTCAGTCGTGCGCCGTCGGTCGGTGTTTCGCTCAATCTGATCAGCGACGGGGGGGCCACTTTCGAGGAGCAGCAGGAATCGCCGTGGCCGCCGTGGTCATGCTTCTGTGCAGGCTGCAGCTTGTGGCTGTGATCGTGATCGTGATCGTGATCGTGATCGTGATCGTGATCGTGATCAGTCTTGTGTTTGTGGGTGTGAAGGGAATCGCTCATCGGGTCGCGTCCATGAAGGTGCCTGTTGCCAAGTAAAAACCCTGTAGCCACTATAGGGTCAAGCACCCTTTTGGAGATTGCCATCATGAAGATCGGAGAACTGGCCAGACTCACTGACTGCGCCGTGGAGACCATCCGCTACTACGAGCGCGAACACCTGCTGCCAGAGCCGGCCCGCAGCGATGGCAATTATCGCGTTTACACCCAGGCCCACGCCGAGCGACTGACCTTTATCCGCAATTGCCGCACCCTCGACATGACCCTCGAAGAGATCCGCAGCCTGCTCGCCTTGCGCGACAGTCCGCAGGACCAGTGCCAAAGCGTGAATGCGCTGGTCGATGAACACATTCATCACGTCAAGGCGCGGATCGACGGGCTGATGGCGTTACAGGCACAACTGATCGACCTGCGCCAACGCTGTGGTGAGGGGCCGGACAGTGAACAGTGCGGGATTTTGCAGCGGCTGGAAGTGAGTGGCGGGGTTGTGGCGACGGAAGTTGAGCATTCGCATGTGGGCCGCAGTCACGGCCACTGAATACTCCACAGATCCCAATGTGGGAGCTAGCCTGCTAGCGATAGCGGTTTTTCAGTCACATCAGTGTTGGATGTACCGGCGCTATCGCTAGCAGGCTAGCTCCCACAGGGGACTGCGTGCAGATTGTCAGACCGCCATCGGCGCGGTCATCGGCGGGTGATGCTCGTAGCCTTCCAGCGAGAAATCACTCGGCTCGATCTGCTCCAGCCACTCCGGCTGATAAACACCCGTTTTGGCGAACTCCGGCACACGATCACTGATGACCAGCTTCGGCATCGGGAACGGCTCGCGCTTGAGCTGTTCGTTCAGCATGTCCAGGTGGTTTTCGTAGACGTGGGCGTCGCCGATGAAATAGGTGAACCAGCGCGGTGTGTAACCGGTCAGGCGACCGATCAGGCTCAGCAGCGCGGCGCCTTCAGTGAGGTTGAACGGCGTGCCAAGGCCCAGGTCGTTCGAGCGGATGTAGAGGGTCAGAGAGATCTCTTTGGTCTCGACATTCGGGTGGAACTGATACAGCAGGTGGCACGGCGGCAGGGCCATTTCATCGAGTTGGGCGACGTTCCAGCCATGGAACAGGATACGACGGCTACCCGGGTCCTTGATGATGGTGTCGACGCACTGGCGAATCTGGTCGATCGCCTTGTACAGCACCACGTAGGCCTGTCCGTCTTCTTCACCTTCGGCGATCTGGCGATAGCCCTGGCTCAAGGTCTGTTCGATAGCGGCTTTATTGCTGACCGGGATCTGCTTGTACGCCGGCCATTTGCGCCATTGCACGCCGTAGATCTCGCCGAGGTCGTCTTCGCCCTGACGGAACGGGTTAGCCAGCCATTGGGCGTTTTCGTTGGCGTTCTGATCCCAGACCTTGCAGCCCAATGCACGGAATTCGGCGGCGTTGTTCACGCCACGCAGAAAACCGCACATTTCACCGATAGCCGATTTGAACGCCATCTTGCGGGTGGTGATCGCCGGGAAACCTTCCTTCAGGTCGTAACGCAGCATCGCGCCAGGAAAGCTGATGGTGTTCACGCCAGTGCGGTTGGCCTGCTTGGTGCCGTTCTTGATGACGTGGGCGACCAGTTCGAGATATTGCTTCATGAATTACCTGTGTCCTTGAACCCGGAGCCGTCGCCCCGGGGTTCGAATTTATACGGCCGCCGCTGGCGTTGCCGGAGCGCGGTGATACGCCAGCCAGATCAGGAACAACCCGGCGAGGATCATAGGTACGCACAGTACCTGGCCCATGGTCAGCCAGTTCCAGGCCAGATAGCCCAGTTGAGCGTCCGGAACGCGGACGAATTCGACGATGAAACGGAAGATGCCATAGAACAGTGCGAACATGCCGGACACCGCCATGGTCGGCCGAGGCTTGCGCGAGTACAGCCACAAGATCAGGAACAGCGCCACGCCTTCGAGCGCGAACTGATACAGCTGCGACGGGTGGCGCGCCAGTTGTGCCGGATCGGTCGGGAAGACCATTGCCCATGGCACGTCGGTTGCCTTGCCCCACAGTTCGGCATTGATGAAGTTGCCGATGCGCCCGGCGCCGAGACCAATCGGGACCATCGGCGCGACGAAGTCCATCAGCTGGAAGAACGACTTGCCGTTCTTTTTACCGAACCACAATGCCGCCAGCATCACGCCGATGAACCCGCCGTGGAACGACATGCCACCCTTCCACACTTCAAAAATCAGTGTCGGGTTGGCCAGATAAGCACTCAGGTCGTAGAAGAGCACATAGCCCAGCCGGCCACCGACGATGACACCCATCGACATCCAGAAGACCATGTCGGAGAGTTTCTCCTTGGTCCAGGTCGGGTCGAACCGGTTCAGGCGACGGGACGCCAGCAGCCAGGCGCCGCCAATGCCGATCAGGTACATCAAGCCGTACCAGTGGATTTTCAGCGGACCGATGGCCAGGGCCACCGGATCGATCTGCGGGTAAGGCAGCATTGCGACTCCTCGTTAGAGTTGAAACGTTCGAAATTCCCGGGCGACGCTGTCACGCCAGGATTAAGCCAGTATTGCGGAATGCGTCAGAGCAGAAAGCTCAAACCGACGCAGAACAGCAAAGCGGCAAACAGTCTTTTCAGCAACTTCGGCGAAAGCTTGTGTGCCAATCGAGCGCCGACGCGGGCGAAAAACATGCTGGTCAGGGCAATCCCGAGCAGCGCCGGCAAATAAATAAAACCGAGACTATGGGCCGGCAGCAACGGATCGTGCCAGCCCAGAATCATGAAACTTAACGCACTGGCCAACGCAATCGGCAGACCGCATGCAGACGATGTCGCCACCGCCTGCTGCATCGGTACGCTGCGCCAGGTCAGAAACGGCACCGTGAGCGAACCGCCACCAATGCCAAAAATCGCCGAGGCCCAGCCGATGATGCTACCGGCTACGGTCAGACCGACTTTGCCGGGCACCGTTCGGCTGGCCTTGGGTTTGACGTCCAGGGCGAGCTGCACGGCGATGATCAGCGCGAACACGCCAATGATCTTCTGCAGGTTCGGGCCGGAAATCGCTTCGGCCGTCAGCGCGCCGAAACCGGCGCCGATGAGAATACCGAGGGTCATCCACGCAAAGATCGGCCAGCGCACCGCCCCGCGACGGTGATGCTCACGTATCGCATTGACCGAGGTGAAAATAATGGTCGCCAGCGATGTGCCGACGGCGAGATGGGTCAGGATCGACGTATCGAAGCCCTGCAAGGTAAAGCTGAACACCAGCACCGGGACAATAATGATCCCGCCACCGACCCCGAACAGCCCGGCCAGCACACCTGCGCAGGCGCCCAGCGCCAGGTAGAGCAGAAATTCCATGGCCGTTTCCCGCACATCCCGAAAATAGGAGCGGCATGGTAACGGATGGATGCCCTTGGGCTCCACTGTGCAAGGCGATGGATCGACAGACGATGACTGCGTAGAGTGGGCAAAAAACACACAAGGACCACCTTATGTGCCTGATTGTTTTCGCCTGGCGCCCAGGTCACGCCCAGCCGTTGATCGTGGCGGCCAACCGCGACGAATTCTACGCCCGTCCCAGCCTGCCCCTGGCCCAATGGCCGGAATCACCGCACGTGCATGCCGGGCGCGATCTAGAGGCCGGGGGCACCTGGCTTGGCGTCGGTGCCAACGGCCGATTCGCCGCGCTGACGAACATTCGCGATCCTCATCAACCGCCAGCACGCAAATCCCGCGGTGAACTGGTGGCGCGCTTTATCAATGGCGACATGCCAATTGATGACTATTTAACCGACGTTGTAGGACGTTCGGTCGAATATGCCGGGTTCAACCTGCTCGTCGGCAACACTCACGAGCTCTGGCATTTCAACTCGCGGGAAACTGAAGCGGTAATGCTGCAGCCGGGTGTCTACGGGTTGTCGAATGCTGGTTTGGATACGCCCTGGCCCAAGTTGCTGAAGGCGCGGGCGGCGCTGGAGGACGCGCTCAATGATCCGCAGCCAAAGGCATTACTGGCGCTGTTGAACGATTCGCAGACGGCGGCGTTCGCCGAATTGCCGGACACAGGGGTCGGGCTTGCCACCGAAACGTTGCTGTCGAGCGTATTTATTGCCAGCCCGACTTACGGAACGCGGGCAAGTACGGCGTTGATTGTTCAGGCGGACGGGACGCGGGTGATGGTCGAAAGGAGTTTCGGGCCGTATGGCGGGCATCTTGGGGAAGTGGAGGTCAAAGTTTAAAGGGGCGTTGTGAGGTCTGGCCTCATCGCGAGCCAGCTCGGCTCCAACAGTTGATCTTCAGTGAACACACCTTTGTGTACGCCGGAGCACAATTGTAGGAGCCGAGCTGGCTCGCGATGGGGCCATCAGCGTTTCAGAGGGTTTTCGCCGAAGCCGGATTGATCATCCGCGCCAACCCGAGGTTTTTCAGCGCCAACTGCAACGAGCTGTGGATAACTTGCGGGTTGTCGATAGTCATCAACTCGGCCAACAACTCCTTGGCCTTGCTCAGGTTGATCTGACGCAACATCCACTTCACTTTCGGCAAGTTGGTGGCGTTCATCGACAGGCTGTCGAAACCCATCGCCATCAGCAGCACCGCCGCGGCCGGATCACCGGCCATTTCACCGCAGATACTCACCGGCTTGCCTTCGGCATGGGCATCACGGACCACGTTCTGCAATGCCTGAAGCACGGCCGGGTGCAGATAGTCGTACAGGTCGGCTACCCGGGGGTTGTTACGGTCGACGGCCAACAGGTACTGGGTCAGGTCGTTGGAGCCGACCGACAGGAAATCCACTTGCCGCGCCAGTTCCTTGGTCTGATACACCGCTGCCGGGATCTCGATCATCACGCCA
The DNA here is from genome assembly GCF_015351605.1 of Pseudomonas sp. p50(2008). Lineage (NCBI taxonomy): Bacteria > Pseudomonadati > Pseudomonadota > Gammaproteobacteria > Pseudomonadales > Pseudomonadaceae > Pseudomonas > Pseudomonas sp. p50(2008). The sequence continues at coordinate 523,794 of NZ_JACMYF010000002.1, read as the reverse complement.
ATCGGCGGCATCGGCACGTCGGTGCCTTCGTCGCGGACCTCACCCCAGGCCCGATGAATCAGGTGCAGGGCTTCTTCGAGTTCGTGGGTGCCGGAGATCATCGGCAGCAGAATCCGCAAGTTGTTCAGGCCTTCGCTGGCCTTGAGCATTGCACGGGTCTGCACCAGGAAGATTTCCGGGTGGTCGAGGGTGACGCGAATGCCGCGCCAGCCGAGGAACGGGTTGTCTTCCTTGATCGGGAAGTACGACAGCGACTTGTCACCGCCGATGTCCAGGCTGCGCATGGTCACCGGTTGCGGATGGAACGCGGCGAGCTGTTCACGGTAAATCGCCAACTGCTCTTTTTCGCTCGGGAAGCGCTGGTTGATCATGAACGGCACTTCGGTGCGGTACAGACCGACGCCTTCGGCACCCCGCTTCTGCGCCCGAGCCACGTCCGCCAGCAGGCCGGTGTTGACCCACAACGGCATGCGGTGGCCATCGAGCGTTACGCACGGCAGGTCCCGCAGCGCATCGAGCCCGAGGGCCAGTTGCTTCTCTTCTTCGACCACTTCGGCGAACTGCTTGCGCAGTACGTCGCTGGGGTTGGTGTAGACCTCGCCGTGGTAACCGTCGACGATCATCTGGATGCCGTCGACCTTGGAGTACGGCAGGTCGACCAGGCCCATCACCGTCGGGATGCCCATGGCGCGAGCCAGGATCGCCACGTGGGAGTTGCCGGAACCCAGCACCGAGACCAGACCCACCAGCTTGCCCTCCGGCACCTCGCCGAGCATGGCCGGCGTCAGTTCTTCGCTGATCAGAATGGTGTTATCGGGGTAGACCAGGGTCTGCTGGCGCTCTTCCTGCAAATAGGCGAGCAGGCGGCGGCCAAGGTCTTTGACGTCCGAAGCACGCTCGCGCAGGTAGGCGTCGTCCATCAGTTCGAAACGGTTGACGTGCTCGGTGACCACCTGGCGCAGCGCGCCCTGGGCCCACTGGCCGGTCTTGATCACGGTGGTGATTTCGCTGCCCAGCGAGGCATCGTCAAGCATCATCAGGTAGACATCGAACAGCGCACGCTCTTCAGGGCGCAGCTGCGTCGCAAGCTTGGCGGACAAGGTACGCATGTCGGCGCGAACGCCTTCGATGGCGGTCTTGAACAGGCCCAGTTCGGCGTTTATGTCGGTGATGGTCTTGTCTGGCACTACGTCCAGATCCGCCGGAGGCAACATGACCACCGCGGTACCGACCGCCGCACCCGGCGAACCCGGTACGCCGACAAACTTTGCTTCCTGGATACCCTTGCCCTGACGGCCAAGTCCACGGATCGAACCGGTGGCTTCGGCGTGGGCGATAACGCCGGCGAGCTGCGCGCTCATGGTCACGAGGAAGGCTTCTTCACCCTCATCGAACTGACGACGTTCTTTCTGTTGAATGACCAACACGCCGACAACGCGGCGGTGGTGAATGATCGGCGCACCGAGGAACGAGGCGTAACGCTCTTCCCCGGTCTCGGCAAAGTAGCGATAGCGCGGGTGATCCGCTGCATTTTCGAGGTTCAGGGGTTCTTCACGCGTGCCGACCAGGCCAACCAGACCTTCGTTCGGCGCCATGCTGACCTTGCCGATCGAGCGTTTGTTCAAGCCCTCGGTGGCCATCAGCACAAAGCGGTTGCTCTCGGGATCAAGCAGATAGACCGAACAGACCTGGCTGCCCATGGCCTCTTTGACGCGCAACACAATAATCCCCAACGCCGACTTGAGATCCTTGGCGGAGTTAACTTCCTGGACGATCTTGCGCAGCGTATTGAGCATGGCTCGGGGTCGAACTCCGTCGTCAGTCGCGCGTTAAAAGGCGCGGGGCAAGCTCTTTGAGAGCGCGTCGATACACCTCGCGCTTGAATGTCACCACCTGGCCCAACGGATACCAATAACTGACCCAACGCCAGCCATCGAATTCCGGTTTACCGGTCAAATCCATCCGCACCCGCTGCTCGTTGGAGATCAGGCGCAGGAGAAACCATTTCTGTTTCTGGCCGATGCACAGCGGTTGGCTGTGAGTCCTGACCAGACGTTGCGGCAAACGATAGCGCAACCAGCCCCGGGTGCAGGCGAGAATTTCAACATCTTCGCGCTCCAGGCCCACTTCTTCGTTCAACTCGCGATACAAGGCGTCTTCCGGCGTCTCCTGGGGGTTGATCCCTCCCTGTGGAAACTGCCAGGCATCTTGATTGATACGGCGAGCCCATAGCACCTGTCCGGCATCATTCGTGAGAATGATCCCGACATTGGGGCGGAAACCATCGGGGTCGATCACGGCAACAACCTCGCAAACGCATGTCGCCGCATTGTTCCACAAAGGTTGTGAAGGCAGCAACGAGCCGGCCTACCTTATGTGCACTCTTGTGAAAAGTCCGTATTCTGGACGCCTTTCTACAGACTTTTCAGCGAGTAACTGCAATGCGGCTGGCTTTATTCGACTTGGACAACACCCTTCTGGGCGGCGACAGCGACCACGCCTGGGGCGATTACCTGTGCGAACGCGGTTTCCTCGATGCCGTTGCCTACAAGGCGCGCAACGATGAGTTTTATCAGGATTACCTGGCGGGCAAGCTGGATAACGACGCGTACCTGAACTTTTGCCTGGAAATCCTCGGCCGCACCGAGATGGCCACGCTGGACCAATGGCATCTCGATTACATGCGCGATTGCATCGAACCCATCGTGCTGCCCCAGGCCATCGAGTTGCTGGCCAAGCACCGCGACGCTGGCGACAAACTGGTGATCATCACCGCGACCAACCGCTTTGTGACCGCACCGATTGCCCAGCGCCTGGGCGTTGAAACCCTGATCGCAACCGAATGCGAATTGGCGGACGGCCGATATACCGGACGCAGCACCGACGTGCCGTGCTTCCGTGACGGCAAGGTGACGAGGCTGAATCGTTGGCTGGAAGAGACCGGCTATTCGCTGGAAGACAGTTACTTCTACAGCGACTCGATGAATGATTTGCCGCTGCTGGAGCAGGTGACGAATCCGATTGCTGTCGACCCGGATCCGAATCTGCGGGCCGAAGCCGAGAAGCGTGGCTGGCCGGTGATTAGTCTGCGCGACTGAAACCATCTGTAGCAGCTGCCGAGGCACGAGGCTGCGTTGGGCTGCGAAGCGGCCCCTATGGGCGCTCCTGCGGACCGCAACGCAGCCTCGTGGCTCGGCAGCTGCTACAGGTTTCGCGCTAAACCGGTTTGGCGCCCATCAAACCAGCGATGGCGACGAGACACGTAAAGCTGAACAATGCGAGAGCGAAGGTGAACTTGCCGCCCCCTCCCGGTGCCTTGCGCAGCATGTTCAGCCGCACCAGCAGCCAGAACCACGCCAACGCTGCCACGGTATAAAGCACGCTCGACGCCAGCAGCCACGTCTGCCCCAGTGGCCAGCCCACCAGATGCACCATCCACCAGCCGGTGAACGGCATGCTCAACAGCGCCAGTCCCATCAAGACCCACACGAAAACCCGTGGTCGCTGCAATGTGCGGGCGGGTGCCGTCGCGTCACCGTTACGCCGCGTTTGCCACACCCATATTCCCAAGCCGAGCGCGCAACCCAACAAAATGGCCGTCGCCGCGGTGTGCGCCATCTTCAGGGCGGTTAACGTTTCCATTGTTCGATTTCCTTATGATCTGCCCATCAGCGTAGCCGTTCAGCCCAGAAACAGCAGATAGGCCGGGTTGTCGCTTTCGTCCCAGTACGGGTAACCAATCTCTTCCAGTGCCGCCGGTACCAGATGGCGCTCGTCGTGAGGCACTTGCAGACCTGCGACCACACGCCCATCGGCCGCGCCGTGGTTGCGATAGTGGAACATCGAGATGTTCCAGCGCCCGCCCAGCTTGTTCAGGAAGTTGAACAGCGCGCCCGGACGTTCCGGAAATTCGAAGCGCAGAATCACTTCATCGACGACCTGTGCCGCACGGCCGCCGACCATATGACGGATGTGCAACTTCGCCAGTTCGTTGTCGGTGAGGTCGAGTACCGGAAAACCCTGATCGCTGAGACTGGCGATCAATGCACTGCGCGGGTCGGTGTCCGGATGCGTCTGCACGCCAACGAAGATATGGGCTTCACTGCCGGTGTTGTAGCGGTAGTTGAACTCGGTGATCTGACGTTTGCCGACGGCTTCGCAGAACGCCTTGAAGCTGCCTGGCTTCTCGGGGATGGTCACGGCAATGATCGCTTCACGGCCCTCACCCAGTTCGGCGCGTTCGGCGACATGACGCAGACGATCGAAATTGACGTTGGCACCGGAGTCGATGGCCACGAAGGTATGACCGGTCACACCGTTCAGCTCGACATACTTCTTGATCCCGGCCACGCCCAACGCACCTGCAGGCTCGGTGATCGAGCGAGTGTCATCGTAGATGTCCTTGATCGCCGCACAGATTTCATCGGTGCTGACGGTGATCACGTCATCGACGTAATCCTTGCAGATCTCGAAGGTGTGCTGACCAATCTGCGCCACCGCGACGCCGTCGGCGAAGATGCCCACGGTCGGCAGAACCACACGCTCACCGGCTGCCATTGCCGCTTGCAGACAGTTGGAATCGTCCGGTTCCACGCCGATGATTTTGATTTCAGGTCGCAGGTACTTCACGTACGCCGCGATCCCGGCGATCAGCCCGCCACCGCCCACTGGAACGAATATCGCGTCCAGACGCCCCGGGTGTTGGCGCAAGATTTCCATGGCCACCGTGCCCTGCCCGGCAATGGTGTGGGGATCGTCATAGGGGTGGATATAGACGTAGCCTTTTTCGTCGACCAGTTTCAGCGAGTAGGCCAGGGCTTCCGGGAACGAATCCCCGTGCAGCACCACTTTGCCGCCTCGCGAGCGCACGCCTTCCACTTTGATTTCCGGGGTGGTCTTGGGCATGACGATCGTCGCTTTCACGCCCAGCACTTTGGCTGCAAGCGCCAGTCCCTGAGCGTGATTGCCCGCAGAAGCCGTCACCACGCCACGAGCGCGTTCTTCGTCGCTCAGTTGGGTCAGCTTGTTGTAGGCGCCGCGAATCTTGAACGAGAACACCGGCTGCAAGTCTTCGCGCTTGAGCCAAATGTTGTTGCCCAGCCGCTCGGAGAGCTGGCGAGCAGTCTGCAATGGGGTTTCTACGGCAACGTCATAAACGCGCGAGGTGAGGATCTTTTTGACGTACTGTTCGAGCATCGGAAAGCATCACTGAGCGGGTTGGGCAGGGCCAAGGAGTCTAACCCGGCTTTCGGGCGGGCGACCACACTAAACAGGTGGTTTTAGGTCGTACAGATCCATTGTGGCGAGGGGATTCATCCCCGCTGGAGTGCGAAGCACTCCCCGGCATTCCCCCAGACACACCGCATTCTCTGTTTTTACGACGGCTGCGCCGCCGAACGGGGATGAATCCCCTCGCCACAAAAGCAATTCTGCTCCGCCCGCCAATCGGGCAATGACCTGCCACATAGCCAAGCCTATAATGCCGACCTTTCGTTCCCCTCTTCGGCACCTCGGAGCCCGCATGACCCAGGATCAACTCAAACAGGCAGTGGCTCAAGCCGCCGTCGACTTCATCCTCCCGAAACTCGACGACAAAAGCATCGTCGGGGTCGGCACCGGCTCCACCGCGAACTGCTTCATCGACGCCCTGGCGAAACATAAAGGTGCGTTCGACGGCGCGGTTGCCAGCTCCGAAGCCACCGCCGCCCGCCTCAAAGGCCACGGTATTCCCGTGTATGAACTGAACACGGTCAGCGACCTGGAGTTCTACGTCGACGGCGCCGATGAAAGTGACGAGCACCTGAACCTGATCAAGGGTGGCGGCGCGGCGCTGACCCGCGAGAAGATTGTTGCGGCCGTGGCCAAGACCTTCATCTGCATCGCCGACGCCAGCAAACTGGTGCCGGTACTCGGCGAGTTTCCGCTGCCGGTGGAAGTGATCCCGATGGCCCGCAGCCACGTCGCTCGCGAGCTGGTCAAGCTTGGCGGCGACCCGGTTTACCGTGAAGGCGTGCTGACCGACAACGGCAACATCATCCTCGACGTGTTCAACATGCAGATCACTAATCCGGTGGAACTGGAAAAACAGATCAATGCGATTGTTGGCGTGGTCACCAATGGCTTGTTCGCGGCGCGCCCGGCGGACCTGTTGTTGCTGGGGACCAGTGAAGGTGTGAAGACCCTGCGCGCCCAGTAATTCAGACACAGCACAAAACCTGTGGGAGCGAGCTTTTGTGGCGAGGGGATTTAGCGAACGTCGCACCGCCCCGTTGGGTCGCGCAGCGACCCAACGCTTGCAATCCCATAGCTCCGACACACCACACGCACTGGTTTACGACTGCTGCGCAGCCGAACGGGGATAAATCCCCTCACCACAATGCCGGCCCCTACAGGGGATTTGTGTTGCTCAGGGTTGTATCGGCTTCTTGAACACGTAAAACAGGTTCGGCTCGCTCACCAGGTACATCGTGCCGTCGTCATCCATGGCGATCCCTTCTGCCTGCGGCACCGACTTCTTCAGGCCCTGACGCCCCTTGTTCAGCGACATGGTGCTCAGCGGTCGCCCGTCCACGTCCAGCTCCAGAATCAGCCGCGACTCGTCGGACAATGCCAGCAAGTGACCGCTGCGCTCGTCGTATTGCAGGCTCGACAGGTCTCGCACAAACATCCCCGCATCGCGTTTCGGGTTGTTGACCACGTGCACTGCGTAGGACTTTTCCGGATCGTAATGGGGAAAACCCTGCACTTCGTAAATCAGCATCGGGTTGCGTTCCTTCGCGACGAACAGTCGTTTGCCCACCGAATCGTAAGCCAGCCCTTCGAAACCCGTGTTGCCGCTCATGTGGACGCCAAGGGTTATCTGTTCGGCATCTGCCGCATCAAGGAAGGTGGTACTGGGCTCCAGATGAATCTTGATCAACCGCTGTTCGTACTCGTCAGTGATCACATAGGTGTCGGCGCTGATGAATTCCACCGCTTCCGGATCACCAAAACCGACCAGCGCGATGCGCCGGATGATCTGGCCATCCAGCGAGAGCTCGATCAGTTCGGAATTCTTGTTGGTGACGGTAAACAGGCTTTTACGGATGGGATCGAAGGTGAGCGCCGACACATCGTCGTCCAGACCATCGATGACCCGCGCCTCGACCGTCACCTGATAGCGATCCAGACCGATGGAGAGCTCGCTCTCCGGCTGCCAAAGTGTGTGCAGGTTGAACCAGCCGCGCTCGAACAAACGCAGGTATTGGCCGATTGCGACCAGGACGATCAGCGCAATGACTGAGAAGATCAGGATTAGAGGTTTGGGACGGGCCAATCGACGCATTCTGGTGTGCTCGGATTCAAAACAGGCGGATGAAATACCACGCCTGTCTGAACTGAAGCTTAATGGCCACTTGCCCTGTCCCACAACCACACAGAAGCATTCCTACACGCTCGGTTATCAGCGTTGCTTCTCGAAGCGATAAAACAGGTTGGGCTCGCTCACCATATACAGGTTGCCCGCTTCATCCATGGTCATGCCTTCAGCCCGCGGGATGGTCTTCTTCAGACCATTGAAGCCGCCCAGCAACGTCATGAAACTGACCTGCTCACCCTTCTCGTCCAGTTCCAGCAACAAGTGGGAATCGGCTGACAGCACCAGGGTATGCCCGGTGCGGGGATCGATGGCCAGCGCAGACAGATTGCGGATGTCCAGTTCGTCGCTGTCGAGCTTCTGTTTATCGCCAGCAAGGGTTTGGCCGTTGTCGTTGCTTTTCCAGGTAAACAACGCCGGCGGACGTTCTTCACCCAACAGCATCTGCTGATTGCGCGCATCCCAGACGATGGCTTCGAAGGCTTTGTTCTGATCTTTGGAAGGGCCAAGGTCGTACTTCGGGAAATCGGCAATGTTCAATTCACGGGTTTGCGCATCGACTTTGACGATGGACAGCAAGTGCTCGCGCTCATCGACAATAGCCAGCAGACCATTATCCATCACCGTCAGGCCTTCTGGATTGCTCCAGCCCACCAACGGCATTTTGCGCAACACATCGCCCTGCAACGTCAGTTCGACCAGGAAGGGGTTCTTGCCCATGACCGAGAACAGGGTCTTGGTTTGCGGGTTGTAGGCCAGATCGGATGCCTCGTCCTTTTCCATGCCTGGCAGCAACTTGGCGTCGATCACCGCCTGGTAATCCGGCAGCCAGATACTCTCCTGACGCTCGGTCGGGCTCTCGAAGCGCTCCATCACCCAAAGCAAGCCCCGGTCATCCCAATGCATGGCAAAGGCGAGGCCATAGGCGGCGGCCGCGACCAGCAAAAGCCAGGAGTACCAACGCATGAAAAAGCGCGGGCGGCGGGCAGGTTTTAGCGTGGGCAGCGGTTGGATGGCCATTGATGGTTGTGTTCCGGAAATTCAGGAAATAGGAAGTAGCAGGCAATCCCTGCTCGAGAGGCCCCACCACCCAGTAGGAGCAAAGCTTGCTCGCGATGACCTTCTGTCATCCAACATCACTGTTGAATGTGAAGGTCTCATCGCGAGCAAGCTTCTACTCCTACAAGAGGTCAGCGTGAATTAGCGAACGCTGGTACTGAAACTGCTCGCGCCCGGCAATTCGATGACCAGTTCATCACCAACATTCAGCGGCCCCACACCCACCGGAGTCCCGGTCAGGATCACATCACCGGCCTGCAGCGAGAAGCAGCCTGCCATGTGCTGAATCATCGGCACGATCGGGTTAAGCATCGCGCTGCTGTTGCCGTCCTGGCGAACTTCACCGTTGATGGTCAGGCGAATGCCGATGTCGGTCAGGTCAGCGAACGTGCTGCCAGACACGAATGGAGCGATCACCGCCGCGCCGTCGAACGACTTGGCGATTTCCCACGGCAGGCCTTTGGATTTCAGTTCGGCCTGCTTGTCACGCAGGGTCAGGTCCAGGGCCGGGGCGAAGCCAGAGATCGCATCGAGCACTTCTTCACGACTCGGCTTGGTCGACAACGGCTTGCCGATCAACACAGCAATTTCCGCCTCGTAATGCACTGAACCGCGCTCGGTCGGAATGCTGAAACCGCCTTCCAACGGGACCACGCAACTGCCCGGCTTGATGAACAACAGCGGCTCGGTAGGAACCGGGTTGTCCAGCTCCTTGGCATGTTCGGCGTAATTGCGTCCGATGCACACGACTTTGCCCAACGGGAAGTGAATACGCGTACCGTCGAGATACTGGTGCTGATAGCTCATGGACCGACTCCTGATTCGTAGCGCTTAAGTTCGAAAGTCAAACAGCAAAGATTTTGCCCGGGTTCATGATGCCATTCGGGTCGAACACTGCCTTGACGGCTTTCATGTACTCGATCTCGACCGGAGAACGGCTGTAGGTCAAGTAATCCCGCTTGGTCATGCCCACGCCGTGCTCGGCGGAAATCGAACCGTTGTACTTCTCGACGGTTTCGAACACCCATTTGTTCACGGTCGCACACTTGGCGAAGAACTCGTCCTTGCTCAGGTTTTCCGGTTTGAGGATGTTCAGGTGCAGATTGCCGTCGCCGATGTGGCCGAACCAGACGATTTCGAAGTCCGGGTAATGTTCGCCGACGATCGCGTCGATTTCCTTGAGGAACGCCGGGACTTTCGAGACGGTGACCGAAATGTCGTTCTTGTAAGGCGTCCAGTGAGAGATGGTTTCGGAGATGTATTCGCGCAGCTTCCAGAGGTTCTGCAGTTGGGTTTCGCTCTGGCTCATCACGCCGTCCAGCACCCAGCCCTGCTCAACGCAATGCTCGAAGGTTTCCAGGGCGTGGTTGGCCACTTCTTCAGTGGTCGCTTCGAATTCCAGCAGCGCGTAGAACGGGCAATCGGTTTCGAACGGGGCCGGTACATCACCGCGGGCCATGATCTTGGCCAGTGCCTTGTCGGAGAAGAATTCAAACGCGGTCAGGTCGAGCTTGCCTTGAAACGCGTGCAGAACCGGCATGATCGAGTCGAAATCCGCCGTGCCGAGCACCATCGCGGTCAGGTTTTTAGGTGCCCGATCGAGGCGCATGGTTGCTTCAACCACAAAACCGAGCGTGCCTTCAGCACCAATAAACAACTGGCGCATGTCGTAACCGGTGGCGTTCTTGATCAGGTCGCGGTTCAGCTCCAGCAGATCGCCCTTGCCCGTGACGACCTTCATGCCGGCCACCCAGTTGCGGGTCATGCCGTAGCGAATCACCTTGATCCCGCCGGCATTGGTGCCGATATTGCCGCCAATCTGGCTCGAACCTGCCGAAGCGAAGTCCACCGGGTAGTACAGGCCGTTCTCTTCGGCAACGTTCTGCAGGTGTTCGGTCACCACACCTGGCTGGCAAACCGCGGTGCGGTCGGTCAGGTTCACGTCGAGGATCTGGTTCATATAGTCGAACGACACGACCACTTCGCCATTCGCGGCCACTGCCGCAGCGGAAAGCCCGGTACGACCTCCGGACGGTACCAGCGCCACCTTGCGCTCATTGGCCCAACGGACAATGGCCTGAACCTGTTCGGTGGTCTTGGGAAAAACGATGGCAGTCGGGGCCGGGGCGAAATGCTTGGTCCAATCCTTACCGTAAGCATTCAGGGAGTCGGCATCGGTCAGCACCTTGCCAGGCTCAACCAGGGTCTTCAGCTCATCAATCAGGGCAGGATTGGTCATCGACAGAACTCTCGAACAATTCATGGTCATCCTGAGAACGCTTCACGTCGCAGGAATGAGTGTTTAGCGGGGTGCATATGCTAGCATACCGACCCCGCAGGGTAGTGCCCAACGGCCATTCTGCGGTGACGGCATTGTTGCCGTCCGGGTCAGCATCTGCTGGCTACTTCCTGCCAATTTTCTCCGGGATACAGGTTTACGCAGATGAGCAAGACTTCTCTCGATAAGAGCAAGATCAAGTTCCTTCTTCTCGAAGGCGTCCACCAATCGGCTGTCGACGTTCTCAAGTCGGCGGGCTACACCAGCATCGAGTACCTCACGGGTTCTCTGCCGGAAGCCCAGCTGAAGGAAAAGATCGCTGATGCGCACTTCATCGGCATTCGCTCCCGCACTCAATTGACCGAAGAGATCTTCGATCACGCGAAGAAGCTCGTGGCTGTCGGTTGTTTCTGCATCGGCACCAACCAGGTCGATCTGAACGCAGCTCGCGAACGCGGCATCGCGGTGTTCAACGCCCCGTACTCCAACACCCGTTCCGTTGCCGAGCTGGTGCTGGCCGAAGCGATCCTGTTGCTGCGCGGCATCCCTGAGAAAAACGCTTCCTGCCACCGTGGCGGCTGGATCAAGAGCGCGGCCAACTCCTTCGAAATCCGGGGCAAGAAGCTGGGTATCGTCGGTTATGGTTCGATCGGTACTCAACTGTCGGTCCTGGCTGAAGGCCTGGGCATGAAGGTGTACTTCTACGACACCGTGACCAAGCTGCCATTGGGCAACGCAACGCAAGTTGCCAGCCTGACCGAACTGCTGGGCATGTCCGACATCGTCACCTTGCACGTTCCGGAAACCGCTGCGACCCAGTGGATGATCGGCGAGAAGGAAATCCGCGCCATCAAGAAGGGCGGCATCCTGATCAACGCGGCTCGCGGTACCGTGGTCGAGCTCGATGCACTGGCGGACGCGATCAAGGACAAGCACCTGATCGGCGCGGCCATCGACGTATTCCCGGTGGAGCCTCGCTCCAACGACGAAGAGTTCGAAAGCCCGCTGCGTGGCCTGGACAACGTGATCCTGACCCCGCACATCGGTGGTTCCACCGCAGAGGCGCAAGCCAACATCGGTCTGGAAGTCGCTGAGAAACTGGTGAAGTACAGCGACAACGGTACCTCGGTATCGTCCGTCAACTTCCCGGAAGTGGCCCTGCCGGCTCACCCTGGCAAGCACCGTCTGCTGCACATCCACGAGAACATTCCGGGTGTGATGAGCGAGATCAACAAGGTCTTCGCCGAAAACGGCATCAACATTTCCGGTCAGTTCCTGCAGACCAACGAGAAAGTCGGTTACGTCGTGATCGACGTCGATGCAGACTACTCGGAAATCGCCCAAGAGAAACTGCAGCACATCAACGGCACCATTCGTTGCCGTGTGTTGTTCTGATAGTGACTTGAGTGACAAAAAAGGGAGCTCCTCGGAGCTCCCTTTTTCATGACCGTGAAACAGTTACTTCACAGTCACGGTGATCTTCTTCGACACGATTGGCGGATCGAACGGCATGTGGCCGCTGTCACCCAGTTCCAGCTGCAAGGTGTGCTTGCCCGGTGCCAGTTTGATCTCGGCCTGGGTTTGCGCCTTGCCGAAGTGCATGTGGTTGGCGTCCAGCGGAATCGGTGCGCCGGCGGCTGGCAGTTTGTCGACGTCGATCAGCAAATGGTGGTGACCGGTGTTTTTGGTAACGTCGCCGGCAGGGGCAAGGGACACGTCCTTGACGCCGAACTTGACGGTGAAGGTTTCCGGGACGGTGGCACCGTCTTCGGGAGATACGATAAACACTTCTGCACCCTTGGGGGCCGGAGTCGCAGCCATTGCCATCATCGAAGCACTCAACAACAGGCCGGCGAATGCTGCTCGTGACATAAAGGTTTTCATTCTCTTCTCCAGTTTTTTCGTAAAATCCGTGCAGTCATGACAACTTCATGACCATTTGTTGTCGAAGGCACTCGACAACCATAGCAAAGCGAGCCAAACCAAAGACTCGCGATAATGAATTCAAGGAGTGACCATGCGCTTGTTGCCTGGCCTGATCTGCCTGTTACCTCTTCTGAGCCCGCTGGCTCATGCCGAACTGATTGACGACGTGAACGACCGCGGCGAATTGCGCATTGCCCTTGAGGCTAATACACCGCCCTTCAATTTCAAGGATGACGGCAAACTAACAGGCTTTGAAGTCGAATTGGGTCAGCTGCTGGCGAATGAGCTGGACGTGCGTGCCGATTTCGTCGTCGTCGACTCCAACGATCTGTTGCCCGGCGTCGAGAGCGGCAAGTACGACGTCGCCATCAATCACATAGCAGTGACCCCGGAACTCAAGGATCGTTTCGACTTCAGCGAACCTTACAGTTACGCCAAAGCGGATTTGATCGCGCAGAAAGAAGAAGAGCCGCGCTCGATGCTGCTGGTGCAGACACTGGCGCAGGAGAAGCCCAAAGCAGCTGCGCCGGTGAGCCTGGCGATTCCGTTTCAGAAGGGAAATCCGGCGTTTCATGCCAGCCTGGAGAATGCACTGGCGCGGATCAAGGCCGATGGACGACTGGAGGCGTTGGAGCAGAAGTGGTTGGAGTCGGACACGAGCGTCGCGCCGAAGCCATAATTTCAGACTGATGCGCACCACTGTAGGAGTGAGCCTGCTCGCGATAGCGGTCTGTCATCCAACATCTTTGTTGACTGACATGGCCTCATCGCGGGCAAGCCCGCTCCCACAGGGTATGTGGTGATTACTGGTCCTGCGCGGCCAGAGCTTGCGCCGCATGTGGCAATTCCAGCTCGCTGAAGACCTGAACGCCATGGCGCTTCAGCAACGCGGCCGTCACCCCTTCGCCACTGAACTTCACCCCACTGAACGTCCCGTCATAAGTCAGCAAATTCCCACAGGACGGGCTGTTCGCTTTTAGCACGGCAATACGGATACCGTGCTTTTGCACCAGCTCCAGCGCCTGATAGGCCCCAGACAAAAACTGCGCGCCGACGTCCTCGCCCTCGGTGGTGATAACCGACACTTGTCCATCGAGCACTTGAGCGCCCTGTCCGCCCGGGATTTCCGCCGCCGCCCTCGGGGTCGGCAATCCTCCGGCGACTTCCGGACACAAGGGTACGACCCGACCTTCGTCGATCCATTGTTGAAGCTGATCGAAAGGCCCGCTGGCGCCGCCGTCATAACGAACCCGGTGACCCAGCAGGCAACGGCTTACCAGTATCTTTTGCATGATTAGAAAGGCTCGTTGCCGCGACGTCGGAACCAGCCCGTCAAAGACAGGCGATTTCGGGTGGCGGGCATCACTTCGTGAGGGACTTCACCCGACAGGAACACCACCAGGCATCCGCCGACCGGCACCACATCGTGTTCGGTGCCTCCATTCAGGTACATGCGCAACTGACCGCCGTGCTCTGGCAGCCAGGCGTCATTCAAGTAGACCACCGCCGAGACCATGCGGCGATCATCGTCGCGAAAGCGATCCACGTGCCGGAGGTAGAAAGCACCGGGCGGGTACAGCGCGAAATGGCTTTCGAAGTCTTCCAGCCCCAGGTACAGGCCCCGATTCAACGCTTCGCGCAGGCTGTCCATCAATTGCAAATAGCTGTCGCACGCCAATGCCTGACCGGGCTCGATCCACTGGATACGGTCACCCCTGATGCCCTCGCGAATCTCCGATGTCGGTCCGCGTCCCACGGCTGCCGGGGCCAATTCACCTTCGGCCGCACGTTTATGGCACTCAGCCGCCAGTTCCCGGGTCAGACCCAGAGGCAGGAAAATATTCTGCTGTGACCAACCCTGTGTAGCCAGGTCGTCGACGATACGTAACAGCAGCGGATGATCAGAGGGTATTTGCATGGCGCGCATAGTATTCCTGTGCCTGCAAATCCGACAGAGCCGCGCAGCGGCTTGATACGAATTCTCGACAAGTCCGGATACCACACGGAGAATAGTCGCCTGCTGACAGGAGTCCCTATGCGCCGTTTGCTTTTCTCACTGTTGATGTTCTGCGTAATGCCCGCCTGGGCAGACGGCCACGATCAGCTGTACAAGGTCGCCGGCTGGCCGGAACAACGCGCGCACTTTAACGACGCCCTCTCGGCCGCCCAGCAGCGTTACCAGAACAGCCTGCCACCGGCGGTGTTTCAGGCATTGGTCAACAACAGCAATCAGCGTTTCGCCCCCCAGGCTGTCGATCAGCGCGCAGAGGCACAACTGCGCAAGGTGCTGGCCGACCCCAAGCCCGCGCTAACCTTTTTCCAGTCGCCGCTGGGCAAGAAAATCGTCGCCGCCGAGTTACTCGCGACCCGTCGTGATCAACTGGCAAAAAACGCCAAGGGTTTACCGAAAATCGAGGCCAGCGACAGCCGCTTGCTCATCATCGGCCACCTGGCTCAGGCACTGCCCGCCCGCGAAGCCGGCGCCGAGGTCAGCCTGGCAATTGCCGGTGTCGCGGCCGACAGTCTGAGTTCGATGATTCCGGGTTTGCTCGGTGGCGGTCAGGCTCAAGGCATGTTGAATGGTCAGCGCCAGCGCTTGATGGAACAAATTGGCAGCGACCTGAACAACACGCTGCTCTACGTTTATCGCGACCTGTCGGATAACGAACTGGAAGAGTTCGCCACCTTTGCCGAGTCAGCTGAAGGCAAGGCTTACTATCAGGCGGCGCTGGCGGCGATTCGGGCGGGGTTGGCGGTGGGGCAGAATCCTTAGCATCCAGGACGCTATAGATTTCGCCCCTTGATCCGCTTCGTCAAAAACCCGAAATACTCCGCTCTCAATGCCAGCGTCTCATTCGCCAGGTGATGCCGCGCCTGCGGCAACATCAACACCTGCGGCCGATCGAACTTGGCCTTCAACACCCCAAGGTTGTGTTCCCAATCCACCGTCATGTCCGCCTGCCCCTGCACAATCAGCGGCCGACGCAAGCTGTTGGGTGCCGCCTCGATACGCTTGATCCAACGCGCCAACGCCCCCACCCAGGCGGTCGGCAGACGTAGCGGTTGCAGCGGATCGGCTTGCAGGAAGGGTAAGAAATCCGGGTCGTTGGAGTTTTCGCTGAAGCGCCGGGCGATGGCTTTAACGAAGGGTCTGAGCAGGTAGTAACTCAATTGCGACCAGCCCCAGGCGCGCGGCCGGACCAGCGGCGACAGCAGGATTACCTGGCCCTGCGCCGGGCTGTCAGCACCCTGATTGAGCACATGATCGATCACGATCGCTCCTCCCGTGCTTTGCCCGCACAGGTGCCACGGCTGCGGCATATCAAGGGACAGTGCCTCCGCGAAAAGCCCTTGCAGCGTGTCCTGGTACTCCGAAAAATCCATGATGCTCGCCCGCTCGCCACTGGACAGGCCATGCCCCGGCAAATCGCAGGCAATCACCGCGAAGCCCTGATCCAGCGCCCACTCGATCACATGCCGATACAGCCCGGTGTGATCGTAGAAACCGTGAAACAGAAACAGCGTCGCCTTCGCCCGTGCTGGCCACCAGAACTGGCTGACCACCTGATACCCATCGACCGCAAAACGGCCCAAGCCACTGCGCAGTTCCCGCCCCGGGAAATCGAGGCCATAAAAACGCTGATAGGCCAGCGCTTCCACCGACAACGGCTGCCCCTCGGCCAATGGCCGCAGGCTGTCGCGCAAATGATCGGGGGCGAAAGTGGCAGACATGAGTAATTCCAGCAGGTGAAACGGACTTTATGGGGCTGCGATATTCATCTGTCGCGGCAAGCATGGCAAGCTAGCCGATCTCTAAGGATGATACCCATGCGCCCGGTCTACCGCACCACACTGTTCGCCAGCTTGCTCGCCCTCGTGTGTGCCGCCGTGTTGTGGGCTGCCTACGACTGGTTTCAGGGGCGCTACCTGCGTGCGTTCAGCGAGCACACCGCCGTGTTCTCCGGCGACCCGCTGCACCTGCCTGACGACCTCGCCGGTCCCGGCGCCATTCGCCTGGTGCACTTCTGGGACCCGGCCTGCCCCTGCAACGTCGGCAATCAACAGCACCTCACCGAACTGGTGGCTCGCTATGTGCCGCAAGGTGTCGAATTTTACTCGGTGCAAAAGCCCGGCAGTCACGGCCAGTTACCGAGCACATTGAGCAGCCTCAAGACCATCACCGTGCTGCCCGGCTCCGAACAGATCCCCGCCAGCCCGGCCGTGGCGATCTGGGATCGCACCGGCAAGCTGGCGTATTTCGGCCCCTACAGCGAAGGCCTGACGTGCAATTCAAGTAACAGCTTCATCGAACCGATTCTCCAGGCATTGAACGAAGGCCGCCCGGTGAGTGCCACGCACACACTGGCGGTGGGGTGTTACTGCCCATGGCCGGTCGATACACCGAAGTAGGGACAAACCAGGCAACACGAATCCCTCCTACGGGCGATGGGCCTATTCAGTAAGCCGTGTTAAACAGTGACGCCAGGGAATAGCTGCCACTAATAACAAGAACAAGGAACCACCATGAAACGTCTACTGACTGCCCTCGTCCTGCTCATAGTCGTGCTTGCCGCGGGCGCTGGCTGGTACGTCTACAGCAAGCAGCCGACACGCCAGGGCGTGGTTGAACTGCAACACCTGCAGGGTTCAGTCACCGTGCGTTACGACGAGCGCGGCATCCCGCACATCCGCGCCGAAAATGAAAAAGACCTCTACCGCGCGCTCGGCTATGTGCATGCCCAGGACCGTCTGTTCCAGATGGAAATCCTGCGCCGACTCGCCCGTGGCGAACTGGCTGAAGTGCTCGGCCCGAAACTGCTCGATACCGACAAGCTGATGCGCAGCCTGCGCATTCGCGAACGCGCCGAAACCTACCTCGCCAACCTGGATAAACAGTCACCGGCGTTCATTGCCATGCAGGCCTATCTGGACGGAATCAACCAGTATCAGGACACCCATGCGAAACCTGCAGAGTTCGACGTGCTGGGCATTCAAAAGCGTCCGTTCACAGCCCAGGACACCATCAGCATCGCCGGCTACATGGCGTACAGCTTTGCCGTCGCGTTTCGCACCGAGCCGTTGCTGACCTACGTGCGCGATCAACTCGGGCCCAATTACCTGAACGTCTTCGACCTCGACTGGCAGCCCAAAGGCGTGCTGGCGAACAGTCACGGTGGCGCGGCGCCGGCCCTTGGCAGCGCGGACTGGAAAGACCTCAATACCCTCGCCCGCTTGAGCGAACAAGCACTGGCCGATAACGGTTTGCCTCAGTTCGAGGGCAGTAACGCCTGGGTCGTCGCCGGCAACCGCACCAAAAGTGGCAAGCCATTACTGGCAGGTGATCCGCACATCCGCTTCTCCGCGCCGTCGGTGTGGTATGAGGCGCAACTCTCGGCCCCCGGTTTCGACCTCTACGGTCACTATCAGGCCTTGATGCCATTTGCCTCGCTGGGGATGAACCGCGATTTCGGCTGGAGCATCACCATGTTCCAGAACGATGACATGGACCTGATCGCCGAGAAGGTCAATCCGGACAATCCCAATCAGGTCTGGTATCGCGGCAAATGGGTCGACATGGTGACCAGCGAACAACAGATCGCCGTGAAGGGTCAGGCGCCGGTTACCCTGGTGCTGCGCCAGTCGCCCCACGGTCCGATCGTCAACGATGCCCTGGGCGCCAGCGTCGGCAAAACCCCGATCGCCATGTGGTGGGGATTCCTGGAAAGCCAGAACCCGATCCTCGAAGGCTTCTACCAGCTCAACCGCGCCGACACCCTGGCCAAGGCACGCAGTGCCGCTGCCAAGATCCAGGCACCGGGCCTGAACGTTGTGTGGGCCAATGCCAAGGGCGACATCGGTTGGTGGGCAGCGGCGCAACTGCCCAAGCGACCTGCCGGCGTCAACGGAAATTTCATTCTCGACGGCAGCACCGTCGAGTCGGACAAGGATGGTTTTTACCCGTTCAGCGCCAACCCGCAGGAAGAAAACCCGGCGCGCGGCTACATCGTCTCCGCCAACTTCCAGCCCGTATCACCGACCGGCATGGAGATTCCCGGCTACTACAACCTGCCCGACCGTGGGCAGCAGCTCAATCGCCAGCTCAGCGACAAAGCCATCAAGTGGGATCTGGACACCAGCCAGAAGCTGCAGCTGGGCACCACCACCGGCTACGGTCCGCGACTGTTGGCGCCGTTGCTGCCGGTGTTGCGTGAAGTCGTGAGTAGTCCCGCCGAACTCAAGTTGGTGGAGCAACTGGCGCAGTGGAAAGGCGATTACCCGCTCGATTCCACCAGTGCCACGCTGTTCAACCAGTTCCTGTTCAACCTCGCTGACGCGGCGATGCACGACGAGCTGGGAGATGCTTTCTTCGAAACTCTACTCTCGACTCGGGTGATCGATGCCGCACTGCCGCGCCTGGCCGCGACTGCCGACTCGCCGTGGTGGGACAACCGCACCACCCTTGGCAAGGAAACCCGCGCCGACACGGTCAAGACGGCGTGGCAGGCGAGCCTTGCTCACCTCAACACAACCCTCGGCACGGATGTCACGCAATGGCAGTGGGGCAAGGCGCACACGCTGACTCACGGGCATCCGCTGGGGCAGCAGAAACCACTGGACCGGATCTTCAATGTCGGCCCGTTCGCAGCACCGGGCAGCCATGAAGTACCGAACAATCTTTCCGCCAAGATCGGGCCGGCGCCGTGGCCGGTCACTTATGGTCCCTCGACCCGCCGGCTGATCGACTTCGCCGACCCGGCCCACAGCCTGACCATCAACCCGGTCGGCCAGAGCGGCGTGCCGTTCGATGGTCATTATGAGGATCAGGCTGAGGCGTACATCGAAGGGCTCTACTTCCAGGCCCATCTCAGTGATGAGGAAGTGACGGCGAATACGCGCAGTACGCTGAAGCTGTTGCCGGCGCGGGGTGCCCAGTAAAATCTTCGGACTGGACTGGCCCCATCGCTAGCAGGCTAGCTCCCACAATGGAACTGCGCGCACCGAACCAAATGTGGGGGCTAGCCTGCTAGCGATGGGGCCCATAAGAACAACACACATTCCGGATCAAACCATCGCCGCAAAATTCAACCTGAACTGCTGCGGCGTTACCCCAAGCCGACGATTGAACACACTGCGCATGTGTTGCGCATCGCGGAAACCGCACTGATACGCCACTGTCTTGAGTGGCGAAGCGGTGCTTTCGAGCATCACCCGTGCTGCATCCACCCTCGCCCGCTCGACAAACTCCGCCGGGGTGATTTTTGCTTCCTTGGCAAACACCCGGGAAAAGTTGCGGGCGCTCATGTTGGCTGCATTGGCCAGGTCGGCGAGGGTCAGATCGCCATTGAGATTCGCCAGGACGTAAAGCTGAACCAACGCCACCGCCGACGTCGGTTCAGCGTGCGGGGTCAGGAACGGGCTGAATTGCGATTGCCCGCCCGAGCGCTGCGTGAACACCACCAGTCGCTTCGCCACACTCAACGCGATTTCCGGGCCGTGATCCTGGGCCAGCAGATACAGCGACAAATCGATCCCTGCCGTGACCCCTGCCGACGTAAAGAGCTCGGCGTCCTGCACGTAAAGACGATCGGCGTCCACCTGTGTCGACGGATACAACGCAGCCAATGCCGCCGCATCGCCCCAATGCGTCGTCACGGTCCGCCTCTCCAGCAACCCTGCCCGGGCGAGCATGAAGGCGCCGT
Organism: Pseudomonas sp. p50(2008); assembly: GCF_015351605.1. Lineage (NCBI taxonomy): Bacteria > Pseudomonadati > Pseudomonadota > Gammaproteobacteria > Pseudomonadales > Pseudomonadaceae > Pseudomonas > Pseudomonas sp. p50(2008). Next base: position 503,477 of record NZ_JACMYF010000002.1, on the reverse strand, counting down.
TGCAGATCGAACCAAAGCGTTTCGCCCGCGCGCAGGCGTCACGCAGCCAGGCATCGAAAGTCGGGCTGAAATTCATGAAGGGCAACTGCGGCCCACCGGCCACCAGCAACAGGTCGTAAGCTTCCAGCGCCTCGCTGAAATGGCGATGGGCATTGAGCGACAAGCCATTGGAACAAGGCATCATCCCGCGCTCGACGCCGATGACATCCAGCCGATAGTGATCCTGAGGAGGCAGGAAGCGATTGGCCTCGGAAAACACATCCATGGGGCCGGTAACGTCCAGCGACTGAACACCGGCGAATACCACGATGGCAACGGTTTTACTCATGGCGGGAAACGCCCTCAAAGGCCCTGATTGCACGTAATACCTGTAGCAGCTGCCGAGGCACGAGGCTGCGTTGCGTGTCCGCAGGAGCGCCTTCGGGGCCGCTACGCAGCCCAACGCAGCCTCGTGCCTCGGCAGCTGCGACAGGGATGTGTGCGTGATCTGGCTTCCACGTTAGCCAATCCCGACCTGACAAGCGAGGTTGGCGCGATATGCATGCTCATTGGCAAGGATCGCAGCCATGCATCGATTGTCCGCTCAGGGTGGCGGGAACAGACTTGTTCCATCAGCGCCGCCACGGCGTTCCCCACGAGGAAAGCACCCATGAGCAGCATCATCGCCGGTATCAAAATCCCCGACAGCGCATTGGCCAGGGCCACTACCGAGTACATCCGCGACGTCGAATCCGACTTGCTGTACCACCACTCCCGCCGGGTGTTTTTATTTGGCGCCCTTAGCGGTGAACGCAAGCAGCTTGAATACAATCCCGAGCTGCTTTACGTCGGCGCGATGTTCCATGATCTGGGGTTGGTGGAAGGTCATCGCACTGACGATGAACGCTTTGAAGTCGACAGCGCCAACGCCGCCAAGGCATTCCTGAAACCTTACGGTCTTTCGGATGACGATATCCAACAAGTGTGGCTGTCGATTGCCCTGCACACCACACCGGGCGTGCCGCAACACTTGCGGCCCAACGTGGCGCTGGTCACTGCCGGGGTCGAGATGGATGTGCTGGGTATCGACTACGCGGCGTTTTCCAACGTGCAGCGAGAGGCAGTGGTGCATGCGCATCCACGGGGTGACGGGTTCAAGGAGTGCATCCTGTGCGCCTTCGCCAACGGCTTCAAACACAAACCGGACACGACGTTCGGCACCGTGAACGCGGACGTGCTGGTGGACAGTGAGCCGGGCTTCAAGCCGATGAACTTTGTCGAGATTATTCGCAAGTCGCCTTGGGTTTCCTGACTGTTGAAAAACCTGTGGGAGCGGGCTTGCCCGCGATGGCGGAATAACACACAACTATGAAGTTGAATGTGCTGACGTCATCGCGGGCAAGCCCGCTCCCACATGGTTTTAGGGTTAACCACAAGATCGTGGTCAACCCGACGTCAGACTCAAACCGCTTCCGGTGCCTGCGCGCGACGCACGTCCGGTTGCTTCCACGAATCCGCAGCACTTTCTTCGATCGCTTGCTGAATCGCCTTCTTGCGCGACTCTTCGGCACGGCGGCTGAAGAACCAGACCAGGAACGTCACCAGCGACACCGCCAGCAGAATCAGGCTGGCCACGGCGTTGATCTCAGGCTTCACGCCCAGACGCACCGCCGAGAACACTTCCATCGGCAAGGTCGTCGAGCCCGGGCCGGACACGAAGCTCGCCAACACCAGGTCATCCAGCGACAACGCGAAGGACATCATGCCGCCCGCCGCCAGCGAAGGCGCGATCATAGGGATGGTGATCAGGAAGAACACCTTCCATGGCCGCGCCCCCAGGTCCATGGCTGCCTCTTCGATGGACAGGTCCAGCTCACGCAAGCGCGCCGACACCACGACCGCCACGTACGCCGCACAGAACGTCGTGTGGGCAATCCAGATGGTGACGATGCCGCGTTCCTGCGGCCAGCCGATCATCTGCGCCATCGCCACGAACAGCAGCAACAGCGACAGACCGGTGATCACCTCAGGCATTACCAGCGGCGCGGTGACCAGGCCACCGAACAGCGTGCGACCCTTGAAGTGGGTGATACGGGTCAGCACGAAAGCTGCCAGTGTACCCAGCGCGACTGCCGCAATCGCCGTGTAGCAGGCGATTTCCAGCGAGCGCACCACCGAGCCCATCAGTTGGGTGTTATCCATCAGGCCGACGTACCACTTGATCGACCAGCCGCCCCACACCGTTACCAGTTTGGAAGCGTTGAACGAGTAGATCACCAGGATCAGCATCGGCGCGTAGATGAACAGCAGACCCACTACCAACATGAAGCTTGAGAAACGGAAGCGCTTCATTCTTTGCCCTCCATTTCTTTGGCCTGGCTACGGTTGAACAGAATGATCGGCACAATCAGGATCGCCAGCATCACCACCGCCAGGGCAGACGCCACCGGCCAGTCACGGTTATTGAAGAACTCTTGCCAGAGCACTTTACCGATCATCAGGGTTTCCGGACCGCCCAGCAGTTCCGGGATCACGAACTCGCCCACGACGGGAATGAACACCAGCATGCAGCCAGCGACAATGCCGTTCTTGGACAGGGGAATGGTGATTTTCCAGAAGCTGTTGAAGGTGCTCGAACCGAGGTCGGACGCGGCTTCCAGCAGGCTGTTGTCGTGCTTCACCAGGTTGGCGTAGAGCGGCAGGATCATGAACGGCAGATAGGAATACACCACGCCGATATACACCGCGAGATTGGTATTGAGGATCTGCAGCGGTTCATTGATCCAGCCCATGGTCATCAGGAAACCGTTGAGCAGACCGTTGTTGCTGAGGATGCCCATCCACGCATACACGCGAATCAGGATCGCGGTCCAAGTCGGCATCATGATCAGCAGCACCAGCACCGTTTGCATTTCTTTGCGGGCACTGGCGATGGCGTAGGCCATTGGATAACCGATCAGCAGGCAGAGGACGGTGCTGATCAGCGCCATCTTCAACGAGCCCAGGTACGCGGCGATGTACAACTCGTCGTCGCCGAGCATCGCGTAGTTGCCCAGGTTGAGCAGCACCTGCAGCTTTTGGTCAACGAAGTTGTAGATCTCGGTGTACGGCGGGATGGCCACGTCGGCTTCGGCGAAGCTGATCTTCAGAACGATGAAGAACGGCAGCATGAAGAACAGGAACAGCCAAATGAACGGAACCCCGATGACCAACTGGCGGCCACCGGGAATTATTCGATTGAGGCGGCGTTTGAATTTGCGCATGTTCATGAGCGAAGCACCACGCCGCTGTCGTCTTCCCAGTACACGTAGACCTGATCACCCCAGGTCGGACGCTGGCCACGGCGCTCAGCATTCGCCACGAAGGACTGCACCAGCTTGCCGCTTGGCAATTCGACGTAGAACACCGAGTGACCGCCGAGGTAGGCGATGTCGTGGACCTTGCCGCTGGACCAGTTGTATTCGCAAGTCGGCATGTCTGCAGTGACCAGCAGTTTTTCCGGACGGATTGCGTAGGTGACCGACTTGTCCTGCACCGAGGTGCTGATGCCGTGGCCGACGTAGATTTTCCGGTCCAGGTCCTTGCAGGTAATGATCGCGTGACCTTCCGCGTCGTCGATCACTTCGCCTTCGAAGATGTTGACGTTGCCGATGAATTCGCAGACCAGGCGGCTGGTCGGGGTTTCATAGATGTCGATCGGGCTGCCGATCTGGGCGATCCAGCCCAGGTGCATGATCGCGATACGCTCGGCCATGGTCATGGCCTCTTCCTGGTCGTGGGTCACCATGACGCAGGTTACGCCGACGCGCTCGATGATCTCGACCAGCTCCAGCTGCATTTGCGAACGCAGCTTCTTGTCCAGCGCACCCATCGGTTCGTCGAGCAGCAACAGTTTCGGGCGCTTGGCCAGGGAACGGGCGAGTGCCACACGCTGACGCTGACCGCCGGACAATTGGTGCGGCTTGCGCTTGGCGTACTGGCTCATCTGTACCAGCTTGAGCATTTCAGCCACGCGAGCATCGACTTCAGCGGCGGGAATCTTGTCCTGCTTGAGGCCGAAGGCGATGTTCTGCGCCACGGTCATGTGCGGGAACAAGGCGTAGGACTGGAACATCATGTTGATCGGCCGCTCGTAAGGCGGCATGTCGGTGATGTCTACGCCATCGAGGAAAATGCGCCCCTCCGTAGGCCGCTCGAAACCCGCGAGCATGCGCAGTAACGTGGATTTGCCCGATCCCGAACCGCCGAGCAAGGCGAAAATCTCGCCTTTCTTGATCTCCAGGGACACATCGTCCACGGCAATCGTCTCGTCGAACTTCTTCGTGACCCGGTCGATTTTGACCAACACCTGTTTAGGTGTCTGGTCGCCCTCGAGGGCTTTCTTATAGGCGCCGGAGGCAACTGCCATTTACGAAACTCCCAGAAAAAAAGAGTGCAGTTCGCTCAAGGTGAGCCAACCTTGGATAGTTTGAGCCTTGAAGCTATTTACCCGACTTGACCTTGGTCCAGCTGCGGGTCATCAAACGTTGAATGTTTGGTGGTAACTCGATGGACACATAGGTCTTGTCGAGGACGGCTTGCGGTGGATAAACCGCTTCGTCGGTGCGAATGGATTGCTCCATCAGCTTGTCCGACCCCGGGTTAGGGTTGGCGTAGCCGACGTAATCACTGACCTGGGCGATCACCTCAGGTTTCAGCAGATAGTTGATGAATGCGTGAGCTTCCTTGACGTTGGACGAGTCCTTTGGAATCGCCAGCATGTCGAACCACAGCGCGCCACCTTCCTTCGGAATCGAGTAGGCGATGTTCACGCCTTTCTTCGCTTCGTCGGCGCGGTTCTTGGCCTGGAACATGTCGCCGGAGAAACCGATCGCGATGCAGATGTCGCCGTTGGCGAGGTCCCCAATGTATTTGGAAGAATGGAAGTACGTGACGTACGGCCGCACAGCCAGCAACTTGGCTTCAGCCTTTTTGTAATCTTCGGGGTTAGTGCTGTTGGCGTTCAGACCCATGTAGTTGAGGACCGTCGGCATCATTTCATCGGCGGAATCCAGGAAGGCTACACCGCAGCTTTGCAGCTTCTTGATGTTCTCCGGTTCGAACAGCACGCCCCACGAATCGATCGTGTCGACGCCCAGCACTGCCTTGATCTTGTCGACGTTGTAACCGATGCCGTTAGTGCCCCACAGGTACGGCACGGCATACAGGTTGCCCGGATCGTTCTGTTCCAGGCGCTTGAGCAGCACCGGGTCGAGGTTCGAATAATTGGGCAGTTGGGACTTGTCGAGCTTCTGGAAAGCGCCGGCCTTGATCTGCTTGCCGAGGAAGTGGTTGGACGGCACAACGACGTCGTAACCGGTACGCCCGGCCAGCAATTTGCCTTCCAGGGTTTCGTTGGAATCGAAGACGTCATACACCGGTTTGATGCCGGTTTCTTTCTGGAAGTCCGCCAGGGTGGTCTGACCGATATAGTCCGACCAGTTATAAATATGCACCGTACCGGCAGCCTGGACACTGACAGCGAGTGTCAGTCCGGCACCAACCAGCAGGGCATTGCGCAACAAAGAAAAAATAGGCAAGTGGAGGTCCTCTAAAATTAGTTGGGCCCAAGTTGCCCCGTGTTACATGACAGCATTAGCAGCCCTGCAACAAAACCGGCGCGCAACTTACCCTCGAAAAACCGTTCCAGCAAAACTTTTATGCAGATACCTGTAGCAGCCTGCGGCAGCTGCTACAGGGTTATTACTTATTTACCCGATTTGATCTTGGTCCAGCTGCGGGTCAGGATCCGCTGCGTGGCGGCCGGCAAGTCGGCAATCGCGTACAACTTGGCCAGAACATCCGCTGGCGGATAAACGCCCGGGTCGCTGGTGATGTCTTTATCAACCAACGGTGTTGCCGCGGAGTTACCGTTCGGGAAGCGTACGGCGTTAGTGATTTCAGCCATGATTTCCGGCTTCATCAGGAAGGTCATGAACTTGTAGGCACCTTCGACGTTCTCGGCATCTTTAGGGATGGCGACCATGTCATAGAAGCTGCCGGCACCTTCTTTCGGAATGTTGTAGCTGACTTTCACCTTGTCACCGGCTTCAGCTGCGCGGGACTTGGCCTGGTAGATATCACCCGAGTAACCGATGGCTACGCAGATGTTGCCGTTGGCCAGGTCAGAGATGTACTTGGACGAGTGGAAGTAGCCAATCGAAGGACGGACTTTAAGGAACAGTGCTTCGGCTTCAGCCAATTGCTTCTTGTCCTGGCTGTCGGTCGGATAGCCCAGGTAGTGCAGCGCCACCGGAATCATCTCGGTTGGCGAATCGAGGACGCTGATCCCGCACGCTTTCAACTTGGCGGCGTTTTCAGGTTTGAAAATCAGGTCCCAGGAATTTGTAGGTGCATCAGCCCCCAGTGCAGCCTTGACCTTCTCGGCGTTGAAACCGATACCGATCGAACCCCACATGTACGGGAACGCGTGTTCGTTGCCCGGGTCACTGACCGATACCGCTTTGAGCAGATCCGGGTTCAGGTTTTTCCACAGAGGCAGTTTGGATTTGTCGAGTGTCTGATAGACGCCGGCCTTGATTTGCTTGGCCAGGAAGTTGTTCGACGGTACGACGATGTCGTAGCCGGACTTGCCTGCCAGCAACTTGGCTTCAAGGGTTTCGTTACTGTCGAATACGTCGTAGACCACTTTGATCCCCGACTCGGCTTCGAACTTCTTGACGGTATCCGGTGCGATGTAATCGGACCAGTTGTACACGTGCAGAACCTTGTCGTCCGCCTGAACTGCGCCTGCCATCACGCCCATCAGGGACATGGCGAGGAGGGTCTTGCCAGCTATCTTCATACCTAATGCCTTCATGGGTAATGCTCCAATTATTCTTTTTAACCACGTTCTTGTTAACCAAGAGCCAGCGGCCTTTCCTGGGCAACTAAAACAACGGGTAGTCTGGCAAGATACAAGGCAGGCTTTCAAGGAAAGACCCATCCTTTGTTTGCTCTGAGCGAAATGCGAATTTCACACCCCGCTCAGAGCCTAGCACTTAGGCTTGCAACGCACTCAGGGTCAGGTCCAGACACTTGCGAGCCTTGGTCACCAGCTCATCGATTTCCGCCTTGGTAATGACCAGCGGCGGAGCAATGATCATGGTGTCGCCCACGGCGCGCATGATCAGGCCATTTTCAAAACAGAATGTCCGGCAAATCATGCCGACGCCACGGCCTTCGTAACGCTTGCGAGTGGCCTTGTCCTGAACCAGTTCGATTGCCCCCAACAGCCCTACACCGCGCACTTCACCCACCAACGGGTGATCGCTCAATTCCCGTAGGCGACTCTGCAAGTAAGGTGCCGTTTCTTCGCGAACGCGGTCGATAATTTTTTCGTCGCGCATGATGCGGATGTTTTCCAGCGCCACCGCAGCGGCCACCGGGTGACCGGAATAGGTGAAACCGTGGTTGAAATCGCCACCCTCGTTGAGCACCGCGACCACGTCGTCGCGCACGATCAGGCCACCCATCGGGATATAGCCCGACGTCAGGCCTTTGGCGATGGTCATCATGTCCGGTTTGAGGTCGTAGAAATCGGAACCGAACCACTCACCCGTGCGGCCGAAACCACAGATCACTTCGTCCGCCACGAACAGGATGTCGTACTTGGCGAGGATTTCCTTGATGCGCGGCCAGTAGGTGTCTGGCGGAATGATCACGCCACCGGCACCCTGGATCGGCTCGGCAATAAAGGCACCGACGTTATCAACGCCGATTTCCAGAATCTTTTCTTCCAGCTGATTGGCGGCCCATACACCAAACTCTTCCGGCGTCATGTCCCCGCCTTCAGTGAACCAGTAAGGCTGGGCGATGTGGACAATGCCCGGGATCGGCAAGTCGCCTTGTTCGTGCATGTAGGTCATGCCACCCAGGCTCGCGCCGGCCACGGTGGAACCGTGATAACCGTTCTTGCGGCTGATGATGACTTTCTTTTGCGGCTGCCCCTTGATCGCCCAGTAGTGACGAACCATACGCAGCATGGTGTCGTTACCTTCGGACCCGGAACCGGTGAAGAACACGTGATTCATGCCTTCAGGCGCGATGTCGGCGATGGCTTTGGCCAGCTCCAGCACAGGCGGGTGAGCGGTCTGGAAAAACAGGTTGTAGTAAGGCAGTTCACGCATTTGCTTGCTGGCGGCATCGGCCAGTTCATCGCGACCGTAACCGATGGCTACACACCACAGGCCGGCCATGCCGTCGAGGATCTTGTTGCCTTCACTGTCCCAGAGGTAAACGCCCTTCGCGCTGGTGATGATGCGCGGGCCTTTCTCTTTCAGTTGCTTGAAGTCACTGAACGGGGCCAGGTGGTGGTCGTTGCTCAGTGCTTGCCACTCACGGGTTTGCGGATTGTTATTGGTCATGCGAATTCTCCTAAGTTTGCAGTGAAGGCGCGACTATTTCCTGTCGCGCCGCAGCGCATCAGACGGCGAAGAGCAGGAATTCCCGTTCCCACGAACTGATCACGCGCTTGAAGTTTTCATGCTCGGCCCGCTTGACCGCGACGTAGCCAGTGATGAATTTTTTGCCCAGGTACTTCTCGACAGTCGCGCTGTTTTCCATGCGTTCCAGCGCGTCTTCGATGGTCAGCGGCAGGCGCAAGTTGCGGCGTTCATAGCCACGTCCTACCACCGGCGCACTCGGGTTCAGCCCCTCGACCATGCCGATATAACCGCAGAGCAGGCTCGCGGCGATCGCCAGGTACGGGTTGGCGTCAGCGCCCGGCAGGCGGTTCTCCACCCGACGGTTCTGCGGACCGGCATCCGGAACCCGCAGGCCCACGGTACGGTTCTCTTCGCCCCACTCCACGTTCACCGGTGCCGAAGTGTCCGGCAGGAAGCGGCGGAACGAGTTGACGTTCGGCGCGAACAGCGGCAACAACTCGGGGATCAGCTTCTGCAAGCCTCCGATGTGGTGCAGGAACAACTGGCTCATGGTCCCGTCTTCATTGGAGAAGACGTTCTTGCCGGTCTCGATGTCGATGATGCTCTGGTGCAAGTGCATCGCACTGCCTGGCTCGCCGGTCATGGGCTTGGCCATGAAAGTCGCGGCCACGTCATGCTTGAGCGCGGCTTCGCGCATGGTGCGTTTGAACACCAGAATCTGGTCAGCCAGAGACAGGGCATCACCGTGACGGAAGTTGATTTCCATCTGCGCCGTGCCGTCCTCGTGGATCAGCGTGTCGAGGTCCAGCTCCTGCAGTTCGCACCAGTCGTAGACATCTTCGAACAGCGGATCGAATTCGTTGGCGGCTTCAATAGAGAACGACTGACGGCCGATTTCCGGGCGACCTGAACGCCCGATAGGCGGTTGCAACGGGTAGTCCGGGTCGTCACTGCGCTTGGTCAGGTAGAACTCCATCTCCGGCGCCACAATCGGCTGCCAGCCTCTGTCGGAATAGAGTTTGAGGACCTTCTTGAGCACGTTGCGCGGCGACAGCTCGATCGGATTGCCTTGCTTGTCATAGGTGTCGTGGATCACCTGGGCGGTCGGCTCGACGGCCCAAGGCACCAGGAACACCGCGTTCTGATCGGGGCGGCAGATCATGTCGATGTCCGCCGGGTCGAGCAGTTCGTAATAGATGTCGTCTTCGACATAGTCACCGGTCACGGTCTGCAATAGAACGCTCTCGGGCAGTCGCATGCCTTTTTCAGCAATGAACTTGTTGGTCGGCGAAATCTTGCCCCGGGTGATCCCGGTCAAGTCGGCGATCATGCATTCGACTTCTGTGATCTTGTGGTCTTTCAACCAATCGGTGAGCTGGTCGAGGTTGTTACTCATAAATGCCTCTAGGCTTTGAGTTTCCTGACTCTTGTAAGTCAGGCGATGTTTGACGCATCGGCGTCGCGTTGAAATGTGTGTCTGCGACAGGCTATCGTGCTTTTCCGTATCGCGCGGCAAATACCAGGCGTGCAGAATCGCCAGCGGTGCCCTGCATGAAAGCCGGGCCGCTATTGTGAATCGGATCTATATTGAATGAAGTAACCGTAATGGGGGTGCCATCAAGGCTGTCCAGAATATCGGACGGGAACAGCCGGTTCGCCATGGACGCAAGAATCATCGGCAGACCTGAAGCCGCTGGGGCTACGGCGCGGACGTTAATATCGCCACTGATGTGATAAGCATGCAGACCGATATGCGCAGAGCAGTCGGTGACGCCGATTAACGGCAGGCGAGACATGAAGCACCCCGGTATTATTGCTGTTATGGGTTTGATTCGAGCTTAGCCTTGTTCATTTTTTTACACAACACCCCCGTAAAAAATACAACACGGCCCGCTCAAGCCTGCGGACGCCAAGACGTCCAAAGGCCAAAAAACGCCCCAAAGTGCCTCAAAAATGCCTTTCGAGCGCTTTTTTAGGGCAAAAAAGGCCTCGCTTGACTTCGGCATGCCGTTCGGGTTGACTGAAACCCGAAGAGATCAATGATTGATATTTTTAACAACAAAGGTGTTGCATCATGTCGGTACCCCCGCGTGCCGTTCAGCTTAACGAAGCGAACGCGTTCCTTAAGGAACATCCTGAGGTTCTGTACGTTGACCTTCTGATTGCAGATATGAATGGTGTGGTGCGCGGCAAGCGCATTGAACGCACCAGTCTCCACAAGGTTTACGAGAAAGGCATCAACCTGCCGGCCTCTCTATTTGCTCTGGATATCAATGGCTCGACGGTGGAAAGCACCGGTCTGGGTCTGGACATCGGCGATGCTGACCGAATCTGCTATCCAATCCCTGACACCCTGTGCAACGAGCCTTGGCAGAAGCGCCCTACCGCGCAACTGTTAATGACCATGCACGAACTCGAAGGTGAACCTTTTTTCGCGGATCCCCGTGAAGTCCTGCGCCAGGTTGTTACCAAGTTTAACGAGATGGGTCTGACGATCTGTGCCGCATTCGAGCTTGAGTTCTACCTGATCGACCAGGAAAACGTTAACGGTCGCCCACAGCCTCCTCGTTCGCCGATCTCCGGCAAACGTCCGCACTCGACACAGGTCTACCTGATCGACGACCTCGACGAATACGTCGACTGCCTCCAGGACATTCTGGAAGGTGCGAAAGAGCAAGGCATCCCTGCCGACGCCATCGTCAAGGAAAGTGCTCCGGCGCAGTTCGAAGTGAACCTGCACCACGTGGCTGACCCGATCAAAGCGTGCGATTACGCTGTATTGCTCAAGCGCCTGATCAAGAACATCGCCTACGACCATGAGATGGATACCACGTTCATGGCCAAGCCTTATCCAGGCCAGGCGGGCAATGGTCTGCACGTCCACATCTCGATTCTTGATAAAGATGGCAAGAATATTTTTGCCAGCGAGGATCCCGAGCAGAACGCCGCACTGCGTCACGCGATCGGCGGTGTGCTCGAGACCCTGCCGGCGCAGATGGCTTTCCTCTGCCCGAACGTCAACTCCTACCGTCGTTTCGGCGCACAGTTCTACGTGCCGAACTCGCCGTGCTGGGGCCTGGACAACCGTACCGTAGCGATTCGCGTACCGACCGGCTCTTCCGATGCCGTACGTATCGAACACCGCGTTGCGGGCGCCGATGCCAATCCGTATCTGTTGATGGCTTCGGTTCTGGCAGGCGTGCATCACGGCCTGACCAACAAGATCGAGCCGGGCGCGCCCGTAGAAGGCAACTCCTACGAGCAGAACGAGCAAAGCCTGCCGAACAACCTGCGTGATGCCCTGCGCGAGCTGGACGACAGCGAAGTCATGGCCAAGTACATCGATCCGAAATACATCGATATCTTCGTGGCCTGTAAGGAAAGTGAGCTGGAGGAGTTCGAACACTCCATCTCCGACCTTGAATACAACTGGTACCTGCATACCGTTTAAGTGGTTGCAGCAAACAAAAACGCCGCCGGCCTCACAGCCTGCGGCGTTTTTTTTATGCGGTTTGTTCTGCCGGCCGAGACAGACAAAACCCGGCCATGGCGACGCCTTTGCGGTAAAAGCGCCGACCAGCGGTTGTTGCGACAGGCCCTGCTGAAGAAGTGGGGCAGCAAGTTATCCCTCTCGATGAGCGGAATTTGAAAAACCAGTTATCGCGTTGATGTCACACTCAAAAGCTGGCGCGGCGAGTGTCACTGGGTGTGGCCGGTACTCTTGTGGAGTGCGCGAATGGTTATTTGATGTCAGTGATTATGAACAATTCTACGGCTATTTCTGCTGTTCAGGGCTTCGGTGTCGAATTGAGCAGCATGCTGCTAGCGGTGCGCGATACTTGATCGACGCAGCAGACGGTTACTTAAATATTGTGAAGTAACTCGGTGAATTTCCACATGTAAAAGGTTAAAGGAGCAAGCATGCCAATCGCAGTCAACTCACCAGCACTGCAAAGTTGCAAATACCACATTGTTGACGAGACAAATAGACCCCCTTCAAGAACTGCGTCTTCACTCAATGACGCCCGCAACACGCCAACTGAGTTCGAATTGCAGCCGATGGGAACATCTCGGACGAGAGACATTCAAAATGTGGAGGAGCCGAGAACCAACAGCACCGCTGAATCCTCGATTAAGAGCAGGCTTATAACGTGCGCCAAAGCGACTGGCATCGTGGCAGGGATAGGAATGCTTCTGGGCATCCCGATTGCGATCCGATATTTATCTGGCTCAGGGACAACCAACCCTGGAGCTATACGCGAGAACAATCTCGCTCAATTTCCGAGGGCTGAACCGCTGATCGGTCATGATGATTGGGTGGGTCCAGTATTAAACTTAAAGAATTGGCTTGGTCAAGAAATTAATGTAGGTGCTGCATCGAACATCACTCGAGAGTCTATTAATGAATTTTTTATCCAACTTGCAGTAGATGACATAGACGGGCATGAGGTGGCCCGTGACAGCGAGATACAAATAAAATTTCCAGAGATATTCAATGCTCTCGAGCAAGGTCGTAAAGACGCAGTTTCCTATTTGAAAAGCTTTCGGGATGAGTGCGTAGAAAATTGCGACATCCCCTTGCCGCCAGTGAGCGAAGGCGGATCGGGGGAATACCTGAAAGCTTTCACCGGATGGATGCTTGAACAAACAACCAATTTAACGTCCTCGGAACGCGGTCTTGCAACCGACACCGTATACACTAACCTACTCTCTGAAATGAATGTCAATCAGGCTGACTTTGAAAGTAGAGATTCGTATATCGGCAATCTGACATTAATAGATTTCTTGATTGAACTGGCAGAAAATCCATGCCATGCAAATAGTTTTTCTCGACAATGCATCCAATACGTACTAATGGAGCAAAGCGAGGCAGGATTAGACAAGGACAAGGCTGCAAATCGCCCAACAACTTACGCAATAAATCCGCCCCCTCTGCCTGCTTTGATAGAAAGCCCACAAGTACCATTAGTATTTACTACCCACTTGACAAACCTGATCCGCTATCCGCTTCTATTGACACACATGATAGTTCACGAACTAATACACTCTGCCGGATTCGGTGATCCACTTTACACCGGTGTAGACAGTAATATCCTTAACTCTAACAACACCGCACTTGAAGATCAGATCAGGATTTACGACAAAACCTATTATGAATTCAGGCAAAACATTGCCACCCACCTTGATAACGTTCCGACGCCATTTGAGTTCGCTTTGGAGGAGTTCTTCGACATACATATAGGGGGCCAAAACATGAACTACTATGAAAAAATGAGCAAGCTCAAGACAGAGCTACTGAACGATGATGTTTTGTGGAAGAGCTTTGAAAATGAGGCAACTGACCTTATAACTATGCGTATTGTAACTGAAAGTAGGCGAAACGGGACTTCCCCGGTCGCGTGAGGCCAGCCGAAGGCGTTTTGCGACGAAGGTGGGTCACTGTGTTTTTTGGTTAAGTTCAAGTTTGCGAAGACTTACCGGAACCGATAGAACCACGATGACCCACCCTGCTATCACACTGAGCGAGCTACTTGAGAGAAGCGCTGACGTCGATTTATTCAGGCAAATGATTAAGTTTGCCAATATCCAAACTGGCGCGCCGGTGGAAGGCAACTCCTACGAGCAGAACGAGCAAAGCATGCCGAACAACCTGCGTGATGCCCTGCGCGAGCTGGACGACAGCGAAGTCATGGCCAAGTACATCGATCCGAAATACATCGATATCTTCGTGGCTTGTAAGGAAAGTGAGCTGGAGGAGTTCGAACACTCCATCTCCGACCTTGAGTACAACTGGTACCTGCATACCGTTTAAGTGGTTGCAGCAAACAAGAACGCCGCCGGTCTCACAGCCAGCGGCGTTTTTTTTATGGCCCTGTGGCGAGGGGATTTATCCCCGTTCGGCTGCGAAGCAGTCGCAAAACCTCATGACGTAATACAGACTTCGGGGCCGCTTCGCGACCCAACGGGGATAAATCCCCTCGCCACAGGGGATATGGAACATCTGCCCGCTCTGCGTACAATGCCCGCTGCCCCGCAGGAGGACTTCAATGACGCGCCCCGCCACCATCCGCAAACCCCGCGCACGCAGCCAGGCGCGGATCGATTCGATCCTCGATGCCGCACGTACGCTGCTGGCCGCCGAGGGCGTGGCCAGCTTGTCGATTTACAGCGTTGCCGATCGCGCAGAAATCCCGCCCTCTTCCGTGTACCACTTCTTCGCCAGCGTCCCGGCCCTGCTCGAAGCGTTGACCGCGGACGTTCACGCCGCCTTCCGAGCCTGCCTGCAGGAGCCCATCGACCACCAGGCCCTCAACGGCTGGCGGGACCTGTCACGGCTGGTGGAACAACGCATGCTCGCGATCTACGACGAAGACGCCGCCGCGCGCCAGTTGATCCTCGCGCAACACGGCTTGACCGAAGTCACCCAGGCTGACCGTCAGCACGACATCGAACTCGGCGACCTGATGCACAAGCTGTTCGACCATCACTTCGAGCTGCCGAAGTTGCCCACCGATGTCGATGTGTTTGCACTGGCGATGGAGCTGGGGGATCGGGTGTATGCCCGCTCGGTGCAGCAGCATGGGCAGATCACCCCGCGCATGGCTGAGGAAGGGATGCGGGTGTTTGATGCGTATCTGGGGCTGTATTTGCCGCCGTATCTGCACAAGCGCGCTGTACTTGCCTGAAATTCATCCGCCTCACTGACCCCATCGCGAGCAGGCTCACTTCTACATTTGATCTGAGGCGAACACAACATTTGTGCTCGACAAAATCCCCTGTAGGAGTGAGCCTGCTCGCGATGGCCGCGCTGCCGATCTCACTGACTGCCGACACCCTTACAACTTGGCGATCGACACCTCGGTGGATTTAACGAACGCGATCACTTCGCTGCCGACCACCAGCTCCAGCTCTTTCACGGAGCGCGTGGTGATCACCGACGTGACAATGCCCGACGCTGTCTGCACGTCGATTTCCGACAGCACGTCACCCAGCACGATTTCCTTGATCGAGCCTTTGAACTGGTTACGAACGTTGATGGCTTTAATAGTCATGATGTTGATTCCTGTCAGTTGAGGTGAAATGTGAGTTATTGCGCCCAGCGCAGTTGCGTGGGCAATGGTGAAACGGGTTCCGGTTCCGGCGGTTCGCCGGGCAGTGCGAGCACACGATTGAGGACTTCGGTTTCCAGCGCCGCCAGCCGATGGGAGCCGCGGACGCGAGGTCGCGGCAGTTCCACATGCAGGTCGAGGCCGACTTCACCGTCTTCGATCAGGATCACCCGTTCGGCAATCGCCACCGCTTCACTGACGTCATGGGTGACGAGCAGCACAGTGAATCCATGCTTCTGCCAGAGCCGCTCGATCAGTTGCTGCATTTCAATTCGCGTCAGCGCATCCAGTGCGCCCAAGGGTTCGTCCAGCAACAGCAAACGCGGTTGATGGATCAGCGCACGGGCCAGTGCCACACGTTGCTTCTGACCACCGGACAGGGCCGCCGGCCACTCATTGGCGCGGTCCGCCAGGCCCACCGACTCCAGGGCTTCCAGTGCCTGCGGCCGCCAGTTGCCTCTCAGCCCGAGGCCGACGTTATCAATCACCTTCCTCCATGGCAGCAGACGCGCTTCCTGGAACATCAATCGAGTGTCTTCCCGTGCATCGCTCAGCGGTGCGGAGCCTGCCAGCAGCTCACCACCGGTAGGCTTGTCGAGACCGGCGAGCAGTCGCAGCAAGGTGCTTTTACCGCAGCCGCTGCGACCGACCACGGCCACAAACTGACCTGCCGGTATGTGCAGGTCGATCTCGCGCAATACTTGCCGCGAACCGAAGGTTTTCTGCAGCTTGCGCACCGCCAGCGGAATACCGCGCAGCAGGCGTGGTGGTTGTTGAGCAGTCATGCGGCGCCTCCTTTATGGACCTGATAGGCCGGGTGCCAGCGCAGCCAGACACGTTCAAGTCCACGGGCCGCGAGGTCAGCGAGTTTGCCAAGCACCGCGTACAACAGAATCGCCAGCACCACCACGTCAGTCTGCAAGAATTCCCGGGCATTCATGGCCAGGTAGCCAATACCGGAGCTGGCGGAAATGGTTTCTGCCACGATCAACGTCAACCACATGAAGCCCAGGGCGAAGCGCACGCCGACCAGAATCGAAGGCAATGCGCCCGGCAGGATCACCTGGCGGAACAGGCTGAAACCCGACAAGCCATAACTGCGCGCCATCTCCACCAGCGCCGGGTCGACGTTGCGGATACCGTGATAGGTGTTGAGGTAGATCGGGAACAACGTGCCCAACGCCACCAGGAAAATCTTCGCCGACTCGTCAATGCCGAACCACAGGATCACCAGCGGAATCAGCGCCAGATGTGGCACGTTGCGGATCATCTGCACCGAACTGTCGAGCAGGCGCTCACCCCATTTCGACAGGCCGGTGATGAAACCCAGCACCAGGCCGATGCTGCCGCCAATGGTGAAGCCCAGCGCCGCACGCCAGCCGCTGATCGCCAGATGCGTCCAGATTTCGCCACTGCGAACCAGGCTCACGCCGGCTTCGATGACGGCAATGGGCGCCGGCAGAATCCGCGTCGATAACCAGCCCGCCGACACCGACAACTGCCATACCGCCAGCAGCAACACCGGCAACGCCCAGGGCGCCAGGTTGTGGATAATTTTCTTCATGGCGCGCCTCAGCTCTGGGACGCGGCTTTAGGGAGGATATCGTTGGCCACCATCTCGCCAAACGGGCTGACGTAGTTGGCACCCTGAGGCGCCTGCGGACGCTCGATGTCCAGGTGCGGGAATAACAATTCCGCGACCCGGTAGGATTCTTCCAGGTGTGGATAACCGGAGAAGATGAACGTATCGATGCCCAGGTCCGCGTATTCCTTCACGCGAGCGGCCACGGTCGGACCATCACCGACCAGCGCCGTGCCGGCCCCGCCACGCACCAGGCCAACACCGGCCCAGAGGTTAGGGCTGACTTCCAGGTTGTCGCGACTGCCGCCGTGCAGGGCGGCCATGCGCTGCTGGCCGACCGAATCAAAACGCGAGAGCGAAGCCTGAGCGCGGGCAATGGTTTCGTCATCCAGGTGTGAGATCAGGCGGTCAGCTGCTTGCCAGGCTTGGGCATTGGTTTCACGAACAATCACATGCAGACGAATACCGAAGCGCACGGTCCGACCGAGCCTGGCGGCTTTGGCGCGCACCTGTTCGATCTTCTCGGCAACGGCGGCCGGTGGCTCGCCCCAGGTCAGCACCATTTCGACCTGTTCTGCGGCGAGGTCTTGTGCCGCTTCCGACGAGCCACCGAAGTACAGCGGTGGACGCGGTTGCTGGATCGGCGGATAGAGCAATTTGGCGCCTTTCACGCTGATGTGCTGACCGTCGTAATCGACGGTTTCGCCTTCCAGCACTCGACGCCAGATACGGGTGAATTCCACCGAAGCCTGATAACGCTCTTCATGGCTGAGGAACAGACCATCGCCGGCCAATTCTTCCGGATCGCCGCCAGTCACCAGGTTGAACAGCGCACGACCGCCGGACAGGCGATCCAGCGTGGCAGCCTGTCGCGCCGCCACCGTCGGGGAAATGATCCCGGGGCGCAGGGCGACGAGGAATTTCAGACGCTGGGTCACCGGAATCAGCGACGCGGCCACCAGCCACGAATCTTCGCAGGAGCGACCGGTAGGAATCAGCACCCCGCCGAAGCCCAGCCGGTCCGCCGCCTGAGCGACTTGCTGCAGGTAACCGTGGTCAACGGCGCGAGCGCCTTCAGCGGTGCCAAGGTAATGGCCGTCGCCGTGGGTAGGCAGGAACCAGAAGATATTGAGGCTCATGGAGTGGTCTCCTTGGGGAATCGGCTTAAGTTTCTGTGCGTGGGTTACTGGGCTTTGGCAACGGCCGCCGGTGGCGTCCAGATCACGTCTTTGATGCTCAACGGCTTGGGAATCAGCTTGAGCTGATAGAAGCTGTCGGCGATTTTCTGTTGAGCCGCGACCACTTCCGGGGTCAGGAACAAGGCGCCGTAGCCCTGGCGTTTCACCGAGGTCAGGGTGATGTCTGCCGGCAAGCCGAGCAGTGGCGAAACCTGTTTGGTCACGTCTTCAGGATTGGCTTTGGACCACTCGCCGACGGCGCGCACTTCTTCCACGAGGGTCTTGATCACCTCAGGATTTTTCTGTGCATAAGGCTTGGTCGCGAGGTAGAACTGATGGTTGTCGACGATGCCTTGACCATCACGCAGGGTGCGCGCTTGCAGTTGCTGTTCAGCAGCGGCCTGGTACGGGTCCCAGATCACCCAGGCATCGACACTGCCACGCTCGAACGCAGCGCGGGCGTCGGCAGGCGGCAGGAATACGGTCTGGATGTCGGTGTATTTGAGGCCGGCGTCTTCGAGTGCACGAACCAGCAGGTAGTGGACGTTGGAGCCTTTGTTCAGGACGACTTTCTTACCCTTGAGGTCCTGCACCGATTTGATCGGCGAATCTTTCGGCACCAGGATCGCTTCACTGTGCGGCGCTGGTGGTTCATAGGCGACGTAGAGCAGATCAGCACCGGCAGCCTGGGCGAAAACCGGCGGGGTTTCGCCCGTCACGCCGAAGTCGATGGAGCCGACGTTCAGCCCTTCAAGCAGCTGCGGGCCGCCGGGAAATTCAGTCCATTGCACGTCCACACCTTGGGCCGCGAGGCGTTTTTCAAGCGTGCCTTTGGCTTTGAGCAGCACCAGGGTGCCGTACTTCTGATAACCGATGCGAAGCGTCTCGGCCTGAGCTTGAGTAATGGCGCCGAAGGTAACAGCCGCAGCAAACAGAGCGACCAGACCACGACGCAAAATGACAGTGCGCATAGCGCTCTCCTTTTTGCAGTTGGGTTTTGGCTGCACCTGCTTGGCCGTTAGCGGCTGAGTAAGGTGAGTACATCAAATTCAGATGGGGCTTAAATGCTCCAGCGAGCACTCAACAAACGTTCATTCAGCAAGTTCGGATCAATGGGCTTCGGGCGTCGCGCCATGGCGCTGAAAAACAGTTCCAGCGACTCATTCAGGCGCTGTTCCAGTTCCGGTGCCAGCTGCGCCTGAGCGCTGCCTTCGCCGTAAGCGATCTGGCTGTCTTCGGCGAAAATTCCGTGGGGCATTTCCTGGGCTTTCAACGCGGAAAGCACCGGCTTGAGCGCGTAGTCCACCGCCAGCATGTGAGCGATGCTGCCGCCCGTGGCCATCGGCAACACCACTTTATGGGCCAGGGCGCGTTCGGGCAGCAGATCCAATACGGTCTTCAACGCACCGGAAAACGATGCCTTGTAGACCGGTGTGGCGATCCACAGGCCGTCGGCGTTTTCAATCTGTTGCAGCAGGTCGATCACCTTCGGGCTGTCGAAGCGTGCGTGCAGCAAGTCTTCGGCCGGGAAGTCCCGTACCTGGTAACTCACCACTTCCACACCCTGCTCCTGCAACCAACGTTGAGAGCGGTTCAGCAGCACCCCGGAACGGGAGCGTTGGCTCGGACTGCCACCGAGTGAGACGACCAGCATTCGGATGATTCCTTGAGCGTTATTGGCGATTCACAGTGTGCGATCTCGCTTTGATGGGGGTGACCTTAACAGGCGATTGTTATATCTATAAATCATATTTATTCATTTGGTTATGCTATTAAGAGATATACAGAAACACTAAAGCCAGACGAAAAAAAAGGCCGTCGAAACGGCCCGAAATCCCCTGCTTGATGGATGCTGTTCAATCCTGGTGCTGTGGCGTCTGGTAGATCGCCTTCGCGGGCAAGCCCGCTCCCACAGAGGTGTGTGGATTGCCAAATATCTGTGATTCACCCCAATCCACTGTGGGAGCGGGCTTGCCCGCGATGCCGATATCAGCAGCGCTGCAGATATTTACCTGTTCGGTTGCGGCGTCAGTCGCAGGTACGGCTTCACCGCGCGATAGCCCTTGGGAAAGCGTTTCCTGATCTCATCTTCGTCCTTGAGCGACGGCACGATCACCACTTCATCACCGTCCTGCCAGTTGGCCGG
The DNA here is from genome assembly GCF_015351605.1 of Pseudomonas sp. p50(2008). Taxonomy (NCBI): domain Bacteria; kingdom Pseudomonadati; phylum Pseudomonadota; class Gammaproteobacteria; order Pseudomonadales; family Pseudomonadaceae; genus Pseudomonas; species Pseudomonas sp. p50(2008). Next base: position 483,057 of record NZ_JACMYF010000002.1, on the reverse strand, counting down.
GGTCGCGACTTTGTAGTTATCGGTGAGTTGCAGCGAGTCGATGACCCGCAGGATTTCATGGAAGTTGCGACCGGTGCTCGCCGGGTAGGTGATGGTCAGTCGCACTTTTTTGTTCGGGTCGATCACGAACAGCGAGCGCACGGTCAGTGTGTCGTTGGCATTCGGATGGATCAGGTCGTAAAGGTCCGACACCTTGCGGTCCGCGTCGGCAAGAATCGGGAAGTTCACGAGGGTATTTTGGGTCTCGTTGATGTCCTCGATCCATTTGTGGTGTGAGTCCACAGGGTCCACTGACAGCGCGATGGCCTTGACGCCGCGCTGGGCGAACTCGTCTTTCAACTTGGCGGTGAAGCCCAGCTCGGTCGTGCACACCGGGGTGAAGTCCGCCGGATGGGAGAACAGCACGCCCCAACTATCACCCAGCCATTCGTGGAAGCGAATGGTGCCGGCGCTGGAATCCTGTTCGAAATCGGGGGCGATGTCGCCAAGTCTGAGGCTCATGGTGCTGCTCCTGGTGAGTGCTTGATGAGCTCAACTGTGCCTGGGTTTTTTATTCATTAAAAAGAATAAATATCGATTTGTTTAGATCTTGAAAGCATATAAATTCCCGTTTGAAAAACGCAAAAAGCCCCGCCCGGCGTAATGCCAGGCAGGGCTTTTTATTCGTCAGGAAACGCGAGCGCTATTACAGCAGCGGGATCGAGTAGCTGACGATCAAGCGGTTTTCATCCTGGTCGCGTTGACCCGGGATGTCGTTGCGCCAGCTGGCGTTTTTCCACATCAGGCCGAGGTTTTTCAGCGGACCTTCTGGCACTACGTAAGCCAGGGTCAGGTCGCGTTCCCACTCGGAGCGACCCGAACCGTTTTCAGCGCCGTTGCTACCCACGGTGTCGATGTTGTCGCCACGCAGGTAAACGATGCCGGCAGTTGCGCCTGGCAGGCCAACCTTGGCGAAGTCATACGAGTAGCGTGCTTGCCAGGTTTTCTCACCGGCACGGCCAAACTTCTGGATCTGCGAGTCGGTGATGGTGTAGTTCGACGAACCGTCACCCTGGTTCAGCCAAGGGAAGTCGCTGCTGCCGTTGCTGACCTGGTAACCGCCGCCGAATGTATGGCCGGCAACGGTGTACAGGAACAGGCCGCTGTACAGGTTGTTGTCGACTTTACCGCGACCGCTGGCGGAGCCGGTGTAGTTACCGCTGCTGTAGTAAGCAGGGGTATTACCATTGGCACCATCATCAGAGCTGTTGAAGTAACGGAAATCCGACTTCAGAACGCCCGGGCCGATTGCCCAGTTGTGGACCAGACCCAGGAAGTGCTGCTTGTAGAAGTCTTCCAGGTTGCCGTAGTAGTACTGGGCAGTCAGGTCTTTGGTGATTTTGTAGTCACCACCGGCGTAGATGAACTTGTTGCTGTCGCGACCGCTGATGGTCGGGCTGTTCGCGCCGCCAATCGACAGTTGCTCATTGTTGCTCGAGTTACGACCCTTCACCGCTTCGATCTGACCGCCAACCAGCGTCAGGTCTTTGATCTCGGCGGAAGTGAGCTGACCGCCCTGCCAGGTTTGTGGCAACAGACGACCGTCGTTGGTCGCGATCACCGGGTTCTTCGGCTGCAAGGTACCCAGCTTCAGTTCGGTCTGGGAAATCTTGGCTTTGGCAGTCAGGCCCAGGCTGGAGAAGTTATCAACCGCTTCGCCGTTGGACTTGCTTGGAAATACGGTGCCGCCATAAGAGGTAGCCGTCGCGCCGTTGGTACCACCACCGGAATCCAGCTTGATACCCAGCAGGCCGATAGCGTCGAGACCGAAACCAACAGTACCTTGGGTGTAGCCGGAGATGAAGCGCAGGTCAAAGCCTTGGCCCCACTCTTCGTTCTTGCTCTGGACGCCCGCAGCAGTTCTGGCAGCAGAATCACGGTTATCCGTGTTGATGTAGAAGTTACGCAGCCCCAAGGTGGCCTTGCTGTCTTCGATGAAACCAGCGGCGCCTGCGTGCTGCGCCACAACCCCTACGGCCACGGCCAGGGCCAAGGTCGACTTGTTCATTGTTTCGCTCCTCTCGTTCTAATTTTTTCGGTCCAGAATCGAATGCTCTGAATCCTGAAGTGCACGGTGACCGCAAACCGCAAAAACACAGGTCAACGCTCTGATGCGTCTAACTCGGGCGTTCGCCCAAGGAAAATGGGCCCGCATGGTAAACGGATAATAATTTATTTCATTCTTTTTCATGCCATTTCGGAATTAAAGCATGGCATTTAATAGCGTCAGGACACCCTCTATCGGCCCCGGAGGGATGCACTTTAGGGGTTTGCACTAAAAGCTAAAAAGAATAATAAATTCCATAACAAGATCAAATTGGAATAATAAAAAAAAGCCGAAAAAAACCCCGCCGTGAGGCAGGGCTTTTCCCGTATTCGATTACAGGAAGCTATACGTGTAGTTGAAGATCAGACGAGTCTGGTCTTGTGCGGAAATATTGGTATCGCCGCGGTAGGTCCCGTGACGCAGGGTAGTACCAAATCCTTTGAGTGCACCGGTCTGGATCACATAATCCACCCGCAGGTCACGTTCCCACTCGGTCTGGTCTTTGCCAACGCCGTTGGTGGCCTTGATGTCCTCACCACGCAGATAAGCCGCCGAGGCCTTCAGGCCTGGAACACCCAGGGAAGCGAAGTCAAAGGTGTACTGGCCGAATGTCGTGTTCTCGCCTGCACGCACGAAGCCGTTGATCATAGCGTCGGTGAACGAGTAGAAGCTGGCACCGCCGGCGCCTTCGTTGCGACCGTTGCCGTCGACTACGTTGCCCTGGTTCAGGTAGACGAAACCACCGTCATCGCTGACACGCTGATGACCCAGCAAGAAAGCGTTCGGACCCAGGGTATAGGTGAACATGGCACTCCAGGTCTGGTTATCCACCTCGCCCGGGTTCTTCGCGTAACCGCCGTTATTGTTGAAGCGGTAACCCGCATCACCGTTCTTGCCGTCGGAGCTGCTGTCGAAATAACGCAGGTCAGTCTTGAACGACTGGTTGGCGCTGATTGGGTAGACGTGTACCAGACCCAGGAAGTGCTGCTTGTAGTAGTCTTCCAGATTCGCGTAGTAGTACTGCAGCATCAGGTCTTTGGTGACCTTCCAGTCCGCACCGCCGTACTGGAATTTGTTGCTTTCTTCTGTACCACCAGCCACCGCCAGGCCAGTGGTATTCGACGACGCGCGACCCGCCGCATGCTCAAGCTGGCCGACGTTGAACGTGACGTTGTCGATTTCCTTCGAGGTGATGGTGCCGCCTTCGAAGGTCTGTGGCAGCAGACGACTGTCGTTCGCGATCAGTACCGGCATGTTCGGTTGCAGGGCGCCACCGAGGTGGGCCTCGGTTTTCGAGATGCGTGCCTTGACGTTACCGGCTACGCGACTCCACGGATCGGATGCCGAACCGTCAGTGTCACTGGGGAAGAATGAGTTGTTATCCGGGTGATGGCCGCGACCACCGTCCAGATGGATGCCCACCAATGCCTGAGCGTCAAAGCCGAAGCCGACCGAGCCTTGAGTGAAACCCGACTGGTAATCGAATTTGAAGCCCTGAGCAGTTTCACGTTGGTCGTTGGCAGTGCCTTCGCGGGTGTCAGCGTTGTAATACATGGTGCGAGAACTGACGGAAGCCTTGCTGTCCTCAATGAAACCGGCGGCGCCTGCCTGCTGCGCCATTACCCCTACGGCCACGGCCAGGGCCAAGGTGGACTTGTTCATTTTTTAAGCTCCTCTCGTTTCTAATTGTTGTATTCCTGGCCCTGGGTCAATTGCCCGAGATCCTAGGATTTGCGATTAGCGCCAGACCGTGACCTGCAAGTCAATCGTAACCGTATGTGACTACGACCATGGTCTAATCCCCGTAAATCCGGTGTCTGCTAATTGATGCGTCGTGCATAAATCCAACAGGAAGCATCTGATGGTTTTTTATATCTTTTAGGAATTGAGCGCAGTGCGCGCGGCTCAGTGAAAGCAAGCCTATAAGCTAATTCCTAAATGATATTTATTGGCTGTTTTTTAGATCGATTAGATTTAACGGAAATCCGTATTTCCTCTCATCGAAGACCCGGCCATGACCATCAAGCGCGCACTATCCAATCGAATTGTTACAGTTTGTGTATCGACGCTGTTTTCTTTCAGCGCCTTGGCTGCGGACCTCACGGTCGGCTACCAGACCGGTATCGACCCAAGCAAAGTGCCTCAGGCGGATGGCGTTTATGAGAAGACCATCGGCCAGAAAATCGACTGGCGTCGTTTCAACAGCGGCCCTGAAGTCGTCACCGCCATTGCGTCCGGTGACGTGCAGATCGGCAACCTCGGCTCCAGTCCGCTGGCGGCCGCTGCTTCGCGCAACCTGCCGATCGTGGCGTTCATTGTTTCTGCCCAGATCAATGCGGCTGAGGCGTTGGTCGTACGCAACGGCAGCGGCATCAACAAACCGGAAGATTTGATCGGCAAGACCATCGCCACGCCATTCGTTTCCACATCCCACTACAGCTTGCTCGGCGCGTTGAAACACTGGGGGCTGAACACATCGCAGGTCAAAGTGGTGAACCTGCAACCCGCGGAAATCGCCGCCGCCTGGAAACGGGGTGACATCGACGGCGCGTTCGTCTGGTCGCCGGCCTTGGGTGAAATCCGCAAGACCGGCAAGACGTTGACGGATGCGGCACAGGTCGGCCAATGGGGCGCGCCGACCTTCGAAGTGTGGGTTGCACGCAAGGACTACGCGGAGAAGCATCCTGACGTCATCGCGAAATTCGCCAAGGTCACCCTGGACGCGTTCGCTGATTATGCCGCGCACAAAGACAGCTGGACGGTTGACTCGGTGCCTGTACAAAAAATCGCCAAACTGACCGGTGCCAATGCCGCCGACGTTCCGGAGTTGCTGGCCGGCTCGGCGTTCCCGGACGCCAAGGCTCAACAAACCACTGCGCTGCTGGATGGCGGCACAGCCAAGGCAATTGGCGAGACGGCGAAGTTTTTGAAGGAACAAGGAAAGGTTGAAACGGTACTGCCGGATTACTCCGGATACGTCAGCTCGAAGTACGTTACCGAGTAACCCCCTCGACCCGTAGGAGCAAAGCTTGCTCGCGATTGCGCCATACAGTACGACCGGAAGATCCCGGCGCCTGCATCGCGGGCAAGCCTTGCTCCCACAGCAAGTCTTGCCTCCACGACTTCGTCAGAGGGTTTTTTCGAAGATCTTCGAATTACGCTGATAGTTGTACAGCGACGCCCGCGCCGAGGGCAGGCGCTCTACGCTGCTCGGTACAAAGCCCCGTTCACGGAACCAGTGAGCGGTCCGGGTCGTGAGAACGAACAAGGTTTTCAGTCCCTGGTCCCGGGCACGGGTTTCGATGCGTTCCAGCAGTTCATCACCGCGACCGCCATGACGGTACTCCGGGTTCACCGCCAGACACGCCAACTCTCCCGCATCCGAATCGGCAATCTGATACAGCGCCGCGCACGCGATGATCATGCCTTCGCGCTCGACCACGCTGAATTGCTCGATCTCGCGCTCCAGCACCTCGCGGGAACGACGCACCAGAATCCCCTGCTCTTCCAGCGGACTGATCAGGTCCAGCAAACCGCCAACGTCTTCAATCGCCGCTTCGCGCACGATCTCGAATTGCTCCTGGGCCACCAGCGTACCGCCGCCGTCCCGGGTAAACAGTTCGGTCAGCAGCGCACCGTCTTCGGCGTAGCTGACGATATGACTGCGCGCCACGCCGCCACGGCAAGCCTCGGCGGCGGCATCGAGCAACTCAGCCTGATAGTTGCTGCCCAGACGCTGCAGATGCGCCGGCACTTGTTGTGGACGCAATTCACGCACCAGACGACCGTTTTCATCGATCAAGCCCAGATCGGCGCCGAACAGCAGCAGCTTGTCTGCGGCCAGCTCAATAGCCGCGCGCGTCGCGACGTCTTCGCAAGCGAGGTTGAAAATCTCGCCAGTCGGCGAGTAGCCCAGCGGCGACAGCAGCACGATGGAGCGCTCGTCCAGCAGACGATTGATGCCTTTGCGGTCGACCCGGCGCACTTCGCCGGTGTGGTGATAGTCCACGCCTTCCAGTACACCGATCGGCCGTGCCGTGACGAGATTCCCGCTGGCGACCCGCAGACGTGAACCCTGCATCGGCGATGAGGCCATGTCCATGGACAACCGCGCCTCGATGGCGATGCGCAATTGACCAACGGCATCGATCACACACTCAAGGGTCGCGGCATCGGTGATGCGCATCCCATGGTGGTAATGCGGCGTCAGGCCACGCGCGGCAAGGCGGGTTTCGATCTGTGGGCGGGAACCGTGGACCAGCACCAATCGCACGCCCAGGCTGTGCAACAGCACCAGGTCGTGGACGATGTTGCCGAAGTTGGGGTGTTCAACGCCATCGCCGGGCAGCATGACGACAAAGGTGCAATCGCGGTGGGCATTGATGTAAGGCGAAGCGTGACGGAGCCAATTAACGTATTCGGGCATGAACCTGGGCCTGTAATAAATAGCAGCCAAAAAATGGGCGAAACTGAAAACGCACAGCGGGCTGGTGGTTATCGTCGGAACAGGCTTGGCGACACGCGCGCTCTCCTCAAAAATACGGGTTGGGACACTGGCAATTTATACGGTTAGTCCGCCAAAACACAAAACCTGCAGGAGTGAGCCTGCTCGCGATAGCGGTGTAACAGCCACTGAAATGACGACTGATGTACCGCTATCGCGAGCAGGCTCACTCCTACAGGGATTGCGCTCAACTGACTGGCGTTTTGGCCGGTGTCAGGCAGTAATGTTCAATCAGTTGACGTAATAGATGCACCGTAGGCTGCAAACGTGACATTTCGAGGTATTCCCCCGGCTGGTGTGCGCAGGCGATATCACCCGGGCCCAGCACCAATGTTTCGCAGCCAAGGCGCTGAAGATAAGGCGCTTCGGTGCCGAACGCTACTGCTTCGGCCTGATGACCGGTGAGCTTTTGTGCAATCCGGACCAACTCGGCGTCCTCGTCCTGCTCAAAGGGCGGCACTTCAGGGAACAGCGGTGCGTAGTCGATCTTCACCTGATGGCGTTCGGCGACCGGTTTGAGCCTCGCCAGGATTTCAGCACGCAGGGCTTTGGGGTCCATGCCCGGCAGCGGTCGCAGATCAAATTCCAGCGAACATTGGCCGCAAATACGGTTCGGGTTGTCGCCGCCATGAATGCAGCCGAAATTCATCGTCGGGGTTGGCACGCCAAATTGCGGATTACGGAACTCACGCTGCCACAGCAGGCGCAGGCCACGCAGTTCGCCAATCGCATCGTGCATGGCTTCAAGGGCACTGTGACCCAGACGCGGGTCGGAGGAGTGGCCGCTCTGGCCGAGGATATCGATGCGCTCCATCATGATGCCTTTGTGCATCCGGATCGGCTTCAGCCCGGTCGGCTCGCCAATAACCGCGGCACGACCCAATGGGCGTCCGGCTGCTGCCAGGGCGCGAGCGCCAGACATCGAGCTTTCTTCATCGCACGTGGCAAGAATCAGCAGCGGTTGCTTGAATGGCTGGTCGAGCAACGGCAGGACCGCCTCGATGGCCAAAGCGAAAAACCCTTTCATGTCGCAACTGCCAAGTCCGACCCAGCGGCCATCGACTTCGGTCAGCTTCAACGGATCGGTCTGCCATAGCGCCTCGTCGTACGGCACGGTGTCACTGTGCCCGGCCAATACCAACCCACCGGGGCCGGAGCCAAAACTGGCGAGCAAATTGAATTTACCGGGGCTGACCTGTTGAATGTCGCAGGCGAAACCCAGGTCGCCCAGCCATGTCGCGAGCAAATCGATCACCGGGCGGTTGGTTTGATCGAGCCTGGGCTGGGTGCAGCTGACAGACGGTGCAGCGATCAACGCGGCGAATTGATCTTTCATGGACGGCAAAGGCATCGCTGACTCCAACTCCCGAATTGATATCCATCATAGAACCATCCGGCGACAGGAATAAACCGTCGCGGCACGTACCAACTCTCACTCCTGTACACTGCACGGCCTTGGCAGCCACACATTCCCCCGGCTGCGCTCCCGATCCTGGATTTTCCGGCCATGCAGAAAGAAACCGAAATCAAACTCCGCGTCAGCCGCGAAACCCTCGCTGCTCTGCGCGAGCACCCGCTACTGAAAAAACGCAACAAAAGTGGCTGGGAACGCCGTGAACTGATGAACCAGTACTTCGACACGCCTGAGCGCGACCTGGCCCGTGCCAAGGTTGCCCTGCGCCTGCGCCGCGATGGCGAAGAAGTGATTCAGACGCTCAAGACTCGCGGCCAAAGCGTTGCCGGCCTGTCCGAGCGCAACGAGTACGACTGGAACCTGCCCAAAGCCAAGCTCGACGTGAAGAAACTCGACGGCGAATGCTGGCCCGAGGAACTGGCCGAGCTGGACAAGAAAACCCTGAAGCCGATTTTCACCACCGATTTCGTCCGCGAGCGCGCCGAGATTGCGTGGGGCCGTGGCAAGACCAAAGTGGTCATCGAAGCCGCACTGGACCTGGGCCATGTGGTTGTCGGCAAGCAGAAAGAAGAAATCTGCGAGCTGGAACTTGAATTGCGCGAAGGCGAACCGGCTGCCCTGCTGGAACTGGCCGCCGAGCTGGCCGCCACCCTGGCACTGATGCCGTGTGACATCAGCAAGGCCGAGCGTGGTTATCGTTTGTACGATGCCAACAGCTATTCGCTGAGCCTGCCGGCACCGCAGATCACTGCCGAAACTCCGCTGGATGACGCGTTTGCCGCCCTGAGCTGGCATTTGCTGAGCAGCAGCCAGCGCCTGGCTGAGCAGTATCGCTTCAATGGTCATTGGCGACTGCTGCAGGACTGGGTCGAGAACCTCGCTGAAATGCGCGCGTTGCTCAGCAGCCTGGGCCAAGCCGCTCCGCGTCAGTCGACTCACGATCTGCGCGTGGCCCTGGATGCCTTGCTGGAAGACTGGCGTCCGCTGGTACAAGCAGGTCAGGATGACAAAGACGTGCGCAAAGCGGCTCCGGAGCAGTTCCTCGAAGAACTGGAAGATCCGCGTTGGGGCTTGTTCTCGCTGAACACGTCGCGATGGTTGCTTGCGCGTACCTGGACGACTGATCGCAATGTTCGCGGCAATCGCCAGGGCGCTGCGCAACTGGGTAGCTGGCTGCCGCGCTTGTTAGGTGAAGAGGCAACCTCCCTCCAGTTGCAGCGCTACCAGCAACAACCGGAAGACCTGGCCGAACAATTGCCGCGCATCGAACGTATCCAGGCCTGGATGCACCATGCCCGCGGTGTGCTGGAGATCCCGGAAATGGATCGTCTGTACGGTGAACTGAACAAACTCGCGCAACTGGCTAACGAGCCGATTACCGATGAATCGCTGGATGCGCGCAAGCAGCAGGCGATTGCGGTGTATCAGAACCGTGCCTGGAAGATGCTGTTGCGGGTGTAATACTTTGTGGCGAGGGAGCAAGCTCCCTCGCCACATAAGCGCTCTGCCAGTCTTAAACTGGCAGGCTGGTAGTCGACTTGATCTCCGACAACGCCACAATCGAGTTCACCTCCTGTATCCCCGGCACCATCGATAGTTTTTCGAAGAAGAAACGCTCGTACGCTTCAATGTCCGCCGTGACGATCCTCAGCAAAAAATCCACCGACCCCATTAGCACATAACATTCCAGCACCTCGGGAAAGCCCCGAATCGCTTCAGTGAACTCAGTGAAGTTCGAACGCCCATGGGCGTTGAGTTTGATCTCGGCAAAAATCTGCGTATTCAGCCCGATCTTCTTTCGATCAAGCAGCGTCACCTGCCCCCGAATGATCCCCTCCTCTTTCATCCGCTGTATCCGCCGCCAGCACGGCGATTGCGACAGCCCCACCTGCTCGGCGATCTGCGCACTCGACAGGGAGGCGTCTTCTTGCAGCAACGCGAGAATCTTGCGGTCGTACCCATCCAGATCGCTGTGCATAAAAAAACCTGATCTCACTATGTTCTTGAATTGTTCGATTCGATCATTCTCAAATAAGCCCCATCATAGATAAGAAATGCCCCGCTTCGAATGTAAAAATTTCCCCAGTGATTTTGGAGAAATAACATGCCGCATCTGGAAGCCGTCAACACCCCTTGCGCTCGAGCCGATGTCTGGAACGTCGGCAACGCTCATTGCCGCGTCCACTACCAACTGCTGGCCGAGGCCGAACCGGATTTGCTGTGTCGCGCGCTGAATCTGTTCGCCTTGCAGTTTCTGACGCCTGAACAGGTCAATGTGCAACGGACCGACGACCTGCTGTCCATCGACATCGTCATGGAAGGTCTCAGCTGGCATCGCGCCCAGGTAATTGCGGAAAAATTACGCAACCTGATCAGTGTGTGTTCGGTCGATCTGCAAAGGGCTGATTCGGTCTGGGAAGCGCCGGCTCAAGCGACAGGTTGAAAGAACTCGATACGGCTTCGTCGGGTAGTGGCCCAACGGTCGGCGGCAGCGCGACTATCCTTTGCGCACTGTTGTTCATGAGGAGCCCGCATGTCCGTTCAACTCGCCATTCAGGACCGCTGGCTGGATCTCAATGATTTGCTGCGCGAACTGGTCGCCCAAGGCTTTATCAGCCAGGACTCGGCCGAGCACGCGCTCAATGCCCGACGTCGCCATGCTGCCAATGGTCAACTGCATCCATTGGAATTCATCGCCAGCCAACACCTCGACGATCTCAGCCGTCCCGGCAAACACCTCGATCTGGAAGGCCTGACCCTTTGGTTGTCGCAGCAGGCCGGCCAGCCTTACCTGCGCATCGACCCGCTGAAAATCAATGTCGCGGCCATTACACCGCTGATGTCCTATGCCTTCGCCCAACGCCACAAGATCCTTGCGGTTTCCATCGACCGCGACGCCGTGACCGTGGCCAGCGCCCAGCCTTACGTCAATGGCTGGGAAGCCGACCTGACCCATGTGCTGAAATTGCCGATCAAGCGTGTTGTCGCCAACCCGGTCGACATCCAGCGCTTCAGCGTGGAGTTTTTCCGCCTGGCCAAATCAGTCAGCGGCGCGAGCACAGGCGATGCACAGTCAAACACCCTGGGCAACTTCGAACAGTTGCTCAATCTCGGTGCCAGCGATCAGGAACCGGATGCCAATGACGCGCACATCGTCAACATCGTCGACTGGCTGTTCCAGTACGCTTTCCAGCAGCGCGCCAGCGATATCCACATCGAACCCCGGCGCGAGCAAGGCACGGTACGTTTCCGCATCGACGGCGTACTGCACAACGTCTATCAATTCCCGCCGCAGGTGACCATGGCGATCGTCAGCCGGCTGAAAAGCCTCGGGCGGATGAACGTTGCGGAAAAACGCAAACCCCAGGACGGGCGAGTGAAGACGAAGACGCCGGACGGCGGCGAAGTCGAACTGCGCTTGTCGACGTTGCCGACGGCGTTCGGCGAAAAGATGGTCATGCGAATCTTCGACCCCGAAGTACTGCTCAAGGATTTCGACCAGCTGGGGTTTTCCGCCGAGGACTTGCGCCGCTGGCAGGACATGACCCGCCAGCCCAACGGCATCATCCTCGTGACCGGTCCGACCGGTTCCGGCAAGACCACGACGCTCTACACCACCCTCAAGAAACTGGCGACGCCCGAGGTCAACCTCTGCACCATCGAGGACCCGATTGAGATGGTCGAGCCGGCGTTCAACCAGATGCAGGTCCAACACAACATCGACCTGACCTTCGCCGCCGGTGTTCGTGCGCTGATGCGGCAAGACCCGGACATCATCATGATCGGCGAGATCCGCGACCTCGAAACCGCAGAAATGGCGATCCAGGCCGCCCTCACCGGCCACCTGGTGCTGTCGACGCTGCACACTAACGATGCACCCAGCGCCATCAGCCGCCTGCTTGAACTCGGTGTGCCGCACTACCTGATCAAAGCCACGGTGCTTGGCGTCATGGCCCAGCGCCTGGTGCGAACCTTGTGCTCGCACTGCAAGGCACCGCTGACCCTCAGTGAAGAAGACTGGCAGACCTTGACCAAACCCTGGCAGGCGCCGTTACCGGGGAATGCGCAGCGCGCCATCGGCTGCCTCGAATGTCGCGACACCGGTTACCGCGGGCGTGCCGGGGTGTATGAAATCATGCAATTGACCGACGGCGTCAAAGCCCTCATCAACCCCGACACAGATTTGCTGGCCATTCGGCGCCAGGCCTTCAAGGAAGGGATGCGCAGCTTGCGACTGTCGGGCGCGCAGAAGGTGGCAGCAGGCTTGACGACCATCGAGGAAGTGCTTCGAGTCACCCCGCAGAGCGAGCAAAAATAAATCCTTTGTCGCTTGATGATGCAACGGCCGACTTACGGTACTTATCCCGACCCGGCACCGCTACACTTCTGCGATCGTAACTTCGTTGCTTCACTCAACAGGGAATCGTTATGCAGATCGGTAGCGTGCTTTTACTTTTTGTCGGCCTGGTGGTCGCCATTCTGTTCATGGGTTTCAAGGTCGTGCCCCAGGGTTATCAATGGACGGTCGAGCGTTTCGGCCGTTACACCAACACCCTCAAACCCGGCCTGAACATCATCATCCCGGTCATGGACCGCATCGGTCGCAAGATCAACGTGATGGAAAGCGTGCTGGATATCCCGCCCCAGGAAGTCATCACCGCCGACAACGCCACGGTGCAAATCGATGCGGTGTGCTTCTTTCAGGTGGTCAACACCGCCCAGGCCGCCTACGAGGTGAACAACCTCGAACACGCGATTCGCAACCTGCTGCAAACCAACATCCGTACCGTGCTGGGTTCCATGGAGCTGGACGCGATGCTCAGCCAACGTGATGGCATTAATGAAAAGCTGCTGCGCACCGTCGATGAAGCCACTGCGCCGTGGGGCATCAAGATCACCCGGATCGAGATCAAGGACATCAGTCCACCTGCGGACCTGATGGCGGCAATGTCGGGGCAGATGAAAGCTGAACGAATCAAGCGTGCGCAGATTCTTGAAGCCGAAGGCCTGCGCGCCGCGGCGATCCTGACTGCAGAAGGCAAGAAGCAGGCGCAGATCCTGGAAGCCGAAGGGGGTCGTCAGGCCGCATTCCTCGAAGCCGAAGCCCGCGAACGTCAAGCCGAAGCCGAAGCCCAGGCCACTAAAGTCGTTTCGGAAGCCATCGCCGGTGGGAACGTGCAAGCGGTCAACTATTTCGTCGCTCAGAAGTACATCGATGCGCTGGGTAAACTGGCCTCGGCCAACAACAGCAAAGTGATCCTGATGCCACTCGAGGCCAGCTCGATGATCGGCGCAGTCGGCGGCATCGGCGAAATCGTCAAGGCCACGTTCGACAACAAGAAAGCCTGAGGCGCGCTATGTGGGCATTCCTGCAACATCTATCGTTCTGGGACTGGCTGGCATTAGGCACGTTGCTGCTGATTCTTGAAGTGTTCGGCGCGGGTGGCTACCTGCTGTGGATCGGTATGGCCGCAGCCGCAGTCGGTGTACTGACCTTTCTATTGCCGGGGATGACCTGGGAAATGCAGTTTTTGCTGTTTGGGCTGCTCTCGATCGCCACGGCACTGTATTGGTGGCACCGCCAGCGCAGCGCAGTGCGCCAGAGTGATCAGCCAAATCTGAATCTGCGGGGTCAGGAACTGATCGGTAAAACCTTTGTGGTGCATGAGGCGATTGTCGACGGACGCGGCAAGATCAAGGTTGCCGATGGCGTGTGGATGGCCAGCGGGGCAGACGCCGCTCTCGGCAGCCGTGTTCGGGTGATCGGCCAGCAAGGCGCCATTTTGCTGGTCGAACCGGAGTAATAGGCCGCTATGGAACTCGATTGCCTAAATGGCAATCCAACGCCGTAGTTAATCCTGTGGAGTCACCCATCATGCGTCTCAAACTTGCTGTCGCTACCATCGCTTTGTTGTCCCTTCCAGTCGGTTCAGCGATGGCTGACAGCTTTTGGCGTAACGTTCTCTCGTCCGGTGCCACCACCGGCTCGACCTACCTGACGTTCAAGGATCACAAGCTGATCATTGCAGCCCAGGACGATGCTGGCAGCTTCGTCGCCAGCGACGGCGGCATCCGCGGCCCGTACCTGGAAGCCGCCATGCAAAAAGTCCGGGCCGACAACCCTGGCCTCCAGGCCACGGACATGGAACTGGCCAATGCGATCCTGGCGAAAAATGCCGTAGCTTCAGAATAAGTAAATGTCCCAATAAAAAATGCCGCTCAGTGAGCGGCATTTTTTTGCCTGCCATAAACCCCTGCGGGCTGCAAATTCAGCGGTATTCATCCACCGGAACGCAGGCGCAGAACAGGTTTCGATCGCCATAGACGTTGTCCACCCGGTTCACTGCCGGCCAATACTTGTGAGCCTTGGTGTGTGCATCCGGCGTTACTGCCTGCTCAATGGTATAGGGCCGTTCCCACACCCCTGTGACATCCGCCAACGTATGCGGCGCACCTTTGAGTGGGTTGTCTTCGGCCGGCCAGTTGCCGTTCTGCACTTCGGTGATTTCCGCGCGAATGCTCAACATCGCGCCGATAAACCGGTCCAGCTCGGCTTTCGACTCGCTTTCGGTCGGTTCGACCATCAAGGTCCCCGGGACCGGAAACGACATGGTCGGCGCATGGAAGCCATAGTCCATCAGCCGCTTGGCGACGTCCTCTTCGGTGATCCCGGTCAGCGCCTTGAGTGGTCGTAAATCGAGGATGCATTCGTGAGCCACACGCTCATTGCGTCCGGTGTAAAGCACTGGAAAGGCACCGGACAGATGCCGAGCCAGGTAATTGGCCGCGAGAATCGCCACCTCGCTGGCATCCGCCAGTTGCGGCCCCATCATGGCGATGTACATCCAGCTGATGGGCAGAATGCTTGCGCTGCCCCACGGCGCGGCACTTACCGCGCCGTTCTGCGGCAGAGGACCGTCAATTGGTATCACCGGATGGTTGGCCACGAACGGCGCCAGATGCGCCCGCACACCAATCGGCCCCATGCCCGGGCCGCCACCGCCGTGCGGGATGCAAAAGGTTTTGTGCAAATTCATGTGAGAAACATCAGCGCCAATGTCCGCCGGCCGTGCCAGCCCGACCTGAGCGTTCAGGTTGGCGCCATCCATGTACACCTGGCCACCCTGGCTGTGGACAACCTCGCAGATCTCGCTGATGCCCTCCTCATACACGCCGTGGGTCGACGGATAAGTCGCCATCAGGCAGGCGAGTTTATCGCCGGCGGTCGCTGCTTTGTCCTTCAGGTCATCCAGATCGATGTTGCCCGCCTGGTCACACTCGACGATCACCACACGCATGCCGGCCATTTGCGCCGACGCGGGGTTGGTGCCGTGTGCCGAGGAAGGAATCAGGCAAATATCCCGTGCGCCCTCATGGCGGCTCTCGTGGTATTTGCGAATCGCCAGCAAGCCTGCGTACTCGCCCTGAGCGCCGGAGTTGGGCTGCATGCAAATCGCATCGAAACCGGTAATTGCGCAGAGCCAGCGCTCCAGCTCCTCGATCATCAGCGAATAACCGACGGCCTGCTCTTTGGGCGCAAAGGGGTGCAGATTGGCGAACTGCGGCCAGGTGATCGGGATCATCTCGCTGGTGGCATTGAGTTTCATGGTGCAGGAACCCAGCGGAATCATCGATTGGTTGAGCGCCAGGTCCTTGTTTTCCAGCTGTTTGAGATAGCGCAGCATCTCGGTTTCGCTGTGATGGGCGCTGAACACCGGGTGGCGCAGATAAGGCGAAGTGCGCAGCAATGCGTCCGGAATGCCGACCGAGAGCGTTTCAGCATCCAGTTCGTCGACCTTGAGCCCATGATCGGCACCTAGAAACACGTCAAACAGTTTGGCCACGGTGGATTCGTCGCAAGTTTCGTCCAGGCTCAGGCCCAGTTTCCCTCGCCCCAGAATGCGCAAATTGATCCGGGCGGCGTTGGCACTTTCAATGATCGCGGTTTGAGTGCCACCGACTTCCAACGTCAGAGTGTCGAAGAAGTGTTGATTGATTCTCGTGATTCCATTTCGCTCAAGCCCCGTCGCCAGGAGGCCGGTCAGCCGATGAACTCGCTGGGCAATTCGTTTAAGGCCTTCCGGACCATGGTAGACCGCGTAAAAGCTGGCGATATTGGCGAGTAACACTTGGGCAGTGCAGATGTTCGAGTTGGCTTTTTCTCGTCGGATATGTTGTTCGCGGGTTTGCAGGGCCATGCGCAACGCGACGTTGCCGCGAGCGTCTTTGGAGACACCGATGATCCGCCCCGGAATTGCGCGCTTGTATTCATCACGACTGGCGAAGAACGCCGCGTGTGGTCCGCCGTACCCCATGGGCACGCCGAATCGCTGGGAGGAGCCGAAGACCACGTCTGCACCCAATTCCCCTGGCGGCGTCAGCAGCAGCAGGCTTAGCAGGTCGGTTGCGACGCAAGCCAGCGCTTGCTGGGCATGCAACTGGTCGATCACCGGCCGCAGATCGCGAATTTCGCCATGGGTGTCGGGATACTGCAGCAGCGCGCCAAACACCTGGTGCTGCTTCAAGTTGTCCACCGCGTCGATGATCAGCTCGAAACCGAAGCCTTCTGCACGGGTCTGCACCACAGAAATGGTCTGCGGATGGCAGTTTTCGTCAACGAAGAACAGATTGCTTTTGGACTTGGCCACGCGTTTGGCCAGCGCCATGGCTTCTGCTGCGGCGGTTGCTTCATCCAGTAGTGAAGCGTTGGCCAGCTCCAGACCCGTGAGGTCGATGATCAATTGCTGGAAATTAAGCAGCGCCTCCAGACGTCCTTGGGCAATCTCTGGCTGATACGGCGTGTAGGCGGTGTACCAGCCAGGATTTTCCAGCACGTTTCGCAAAATCACGGCCGGCGTGAGGGTGCCGTGGTAGCCCATGCCGATCAGGCTGGTCCAGACCTGGTTCTGTTCGGCGTAACCCCGAAGCTTGGCCAGGGCGGCCTCTTCGTCGAGGGCAGGCGGCAGATCGAGCTCACGGTTCAGGCGAATTCCCGGTGGCACCGTCTGTTCGATGAGCTCAATCCGACTGCCCACGCCCAGACTGTCGAGCATCGCCTGCTGCTCGGCGGCATCGGGCCCTAAGTGGCGACGAAGAAAGGCATTGGGATCGCGTAACTGGCTCAAGGACGGCAACTGGGACATGACGGGCTCTCTCTTGACTGGCGCTCTGCGTCGATGCAACACGGTCAAACCAGCATAGCAGCCGAAGTCGGGGGGCCTTGAAGATCAAAAAGATCGCAGCCTGACACAAAAAAGCCCCGACAGGTCGGGGCTTTGGGGGTGACGCTAAACGCTTACTCGCCGATGGCAGCCTTGTAGCCAGCCGCGTCGAGCAGCTTGTCCAGGTCGGCAGCGTTGCTTGGCTTGAGCTTGAAGATCCAGGCGCCGTACGGGTCGGAGTTCAGCAGCTCCGGGTTGGCGCTCAGCTCTTCGTTGACTGCGACCACTTCACCGGCCACCGGGGAGTAAATGTCGGAGGCGGCTTTTACCGACTCAACGACACCGGATTGATCACCCGCAGCGAAGACGGTTCCGACTTCGGTTAGCTCTACAAACACCACATCGCCCAGCGCTTCCTGCGCGTGATCGCTGATGCCCACGGTGACAGTACCATCGGCTTCAAGACGGGCCCATTCGTGACTTTCGGCAAAACGCAGGTCGGCAGGAATATCGCTCATGTTCTGTGTCCTCAAAAAATGGTCAGCGGTCATGCCCGCCGGAAAAGGTTAAATCAAGGTTTTGCCGTGGCGTACGAAGGTCGGTTTGACCACTCGGACCGGGTACCACTTGCCACGGATTTCCACTTCTGCGCGGTCGGCTGTCGCCATCGGCACGCGCGCCAGTGCAATAGACTTGCTTAGCGTAGGAGAGAAACTACCACTGGTGATCTCTCCTTCGCCAACATCTGCGATCCGAACCACTTGATGAGCGCGCAATACCCCGCGTTCTTCAAGCACCAGACCGACCAATTTGTGCTGAATACCACCCGCTCGCTCGGCTTCCAGAGCAGTACGGCCGATGAACTGGCGCGTGGCCGGCTCCCAGGCAATGCTCCAGGCCATATTGGACGCCAGCGGCGAAACATCCTGGTGAATGTCCTGGCCATACAGGTTCATCCCGGCTTCGACCCGCAGGGTATCCCGCGCGCCAAGGCCGATCGGCGAAATCCCCGCGCCAACCAGATCGTTGAAGAATCCGGGGGCCTGATGCGCTGGCAGGATGATTTCCAGACCGTCTTCGCCGGTGTAGCCGGTGCGCGCGATGAACCAGTCACCGTCCGGCAAACCTTCGAATGGCTTGAGCATCTGGATCAGGTTGCCGCGAGACTGGGTGACGAGTTCAGAGATCTTGTGTCGGGCCTGGGGTCCCTGAATGGCCAGCATCGCCAGCTCCGCGCGCTCATTGAGCGTGACATCGAAGCTGCCGAGATGTGACTGCATCCAGGCCAGGTCCTGATCGCGAGTGGACGCATTGACCACCAGACGATAACCGTCTTCAAGACGGTAGACGATCATGTCGTCGACGATACCGCCATGCTCATTGAGCATAGTGCTGTACAGCGCACGTCCCGGGCTGTGCAGTCGTCCGACGTCATTGCTCAGCAAATGCTGGAGCCAGGCTTTGGCCTGGGGGCCGCCGATATCGATCACGGTCATGTGGGATACATCGAAAACCCCGCAATCGCGGCGCACCTGATGGTGTTCCTCGACCTGCGAGCCGTAATGCAGAGGCATATCCCAACCGCCAAAATCGACCATCTTCGCGCCGAGGGCGAGATGAAGGTCATACAGAGGCGTACGCTGTCCCATGGGTTTCTCCTTCCGGGCGTGGCGAAGGTGCGGGCAAGTACTGCACGGAGTGAAAGCCTTGAAATAGAGGGCTTTCAGCCGATTTCAGCGACCTGGTCTGTAGGACGTGCCGCACCGAATGCCGCGCATTGTAGCTGCAAGGTGTAGGACTGACACCTAGGCGTTTCGATGCGCTGAACGTCGGATCAATCCGATGACCGGTAACAACCCGACCAAAACCAGGGTCAGTGCCGGCAACGACGCACGCGCCCACTCACCCTCGCTGGTCATTTCAAAGATGCGAACCGCCAGCGTATCCCAGCCAAACGGGCGCATCAGCAGGGTTGCGGGCATCTCCTTGAGCACATCGACGAACACCAGCAACGCAGCACTCAACGTTCCGGGCAGCAGCAACGGCAGATACACTTTGAAAAACAGTCGAGGTCCACTGACGCCCAGGCTACGTGCCGCTTCGGGCAAAGATGGCCGTATTCGCGCCAGGCTGCTTTCAAGCGGTCCGTAGGCCACCGCGATGAACCGCACCAGATAGGCCAGCAACAGTGCCGACAGGCTGCCCAGCAGCAAAGGCTTGCCAGCGCCTCCCAACCAGCCTGACAACGGAATCACCAGTTCACGATCCAGGTAACTGAATGCCAGCATGATCGAGACGGCCAATACCGAACCTGGCAGCGCATAGCCGAGGTTGGCCAGGCTGACACCGGAACGGATCGCCTGCGTGGGTGCCAGTCGACGGGCAAATGCCAACACCAGGGCCACGCTGACGGTGATCAATGCAGCGATGCCGCCCAGGTAGAGGGTATGAAGGATCAGCCCGGCATATCGCTCATCCAGGTCAAAGCGTCCGCGCTGCCAGAACCACACGACCAGTTGCAGCATAGGAATGACAAAGGCGCACGCGAACACCAGACCGCACCAGCTCATGGCCGCCACGGCTTTGAATCCGCGCAGGTGGTACAGCGCTTTGACGCGTGGTCGTTCGTTGCTCGCCCTGTTCGCCCCGCGTGCACGACGCTCGCCGTACAGCACGACCATCACCACCAGCAGCAACAGACTGGCGAGTTGCGCCGCCGTGGAAAGGCTGAAGAACCCGTACCAGGTTTTGTAGATGGCGGTGGTAAACGTATCGAAGTTAAACACCGACACCGCACCGAAATCCGCTAGGGTTTCCATCAACGCCAACGCCACGCCTGCTCCGATGGCAGGTCGCGCCATCGGCAACGCGACTCGCCAGAACGCCTGCCACGGCGATTGTCCGAGGACACGGGCCGCTTCCATCAGGCCTTTACCTTGGGCGAGGAACGCCGTGCGCGCCAACAGATAAACGTAAGGATAGAAAACCAGCACCAGCACCAGAATCACGCCACCGGTCGAACGAACTCGAGGCAACCGCAGCCCCGTGCCGAACCATTCGCGCAGCAGGGTTTGCACAGGGCCTGCGAAATCCAGCAAGCCAACAAAGACAAATGCCAGAACATACGCGGGAATCGCGAACGGCAGCATCAATGCCCAATCCAGCCAGCGCCGACCGGGGAATTCGCAAAGACTGGTGAGCCAGGCGAGGCTGACACCGAGCAAGGTCACGCCGACACCCACACCGACCACCAGGGTTAATGTGTTGGCCAGCAGCCGTGGCATCTGGGTTTCCCAGAGGTGGGACCAGATTTGAGTGTCGAGGGTTTGCCAGGAGAGAAACAGGACGCTTAGTGGCAGCAGGACCAGCGCAGCGATGGCGAAGACCAGGGGATACCAGCGGCGTTGGGCGGGGTGGGCCAAGGAAAAGCTCTCTGAGGTAAATCAACGAAATGTACGTGAAACGCAAAAAGATCGCAGCCTGCGGCCGCTCCTACATTGAAACTCATCACCCTGTAGGAGCTGCCGAAGGCTGCGATCTTTTGATCTTCGAACGTTGCGACTCAGTTCCAGCCAGCGCGATCCATCATGCGAATCGCTTCAGCCTGACGCTTGCCCGCGATTTCCACCGGCAAGGTGTCCGCGACAAACTTGCCCCAACTCGCCACTTCAGCGGAGGGCTGAACAGCCGGGTTGGCCGGGAATTCCTGGTTTACGTCGGCAAAGATCTTCTGCGCTTCAGGTGTGGTCATCCACTCAACCAACGCCTTGGCTGCTTCTGGATGCGGCGCATGCTTGGTCAGGCCGATGCCCGACAAGTTGACGTGCACACCACGGTCACCCTGGTTTGGCCAGAACAGCTTCACCGCCAGATCCGGCTTCTGCTTGTGCAGGCGGCCGTAGTAGTAAGTGTTGACGATGCCGACGTCGCATTGGCCAGCGTTGATCGCTTCCAGCACCGCGATGTCGTCGGAGAACACGTCGGTGGACAGGTTATTCACCCAGCCTTTGAGAATTTTCTCGGTTTTGTCGGCACCGTGGACTTCGATCATGGTGGCGGTCAGGGACTGGTTGTAGACCTTCTTCGCTGTACGCAAGCACAAGCGACCTTCCCAGTTTTTGTCGGCCAGGCCCTCGTACGTGGTCAACTCGCCCGGTTTCACGCGGTCGGTGGAATAGGCGATGGTCCGGGCGCGCAGGCTCAGGCCGGTCCAGGCATGGGCGGAAGAGCGGTATTGCAGCGGAATATTGGCGTCGATCACCTTGGAGGTGAACGGTTGGAGGATGCCCATCTGCTCGGCCTGCCAGAGGTTCCCGGCATCGACGGTGAGCAGCAGGTCGGCGGTTGCGTTCTCGCCTTCGGCCTTGATGCGCTGCATCAGCGGCGCTTCCTTGTCGGTGATGAATTTGATTTTCACCCCGGTTTTGGCGGTGTAGGCATCGAAGACCGGCTTGATCAGCTCGTCGATCCGGGAGGAGTAAACCACCACTTCGTCGGCGGCCTGGGCGGCAGTGCTGCCAATCAGGGTCAGGGCGATTGCGGTCAGTAGACGCTTCGGTGCCAACATGGGAGCGATCCCTCGATAGAAAAGTGAGGGCAAATGATAAGGACTCACATTTACCATCTCAATCGATCAGTTCGCGGAGGCGTTACCAGATGTTGCACAGACGGAAATCGCCCCAAGGTTGTGTAGATCTTAGGGTTTGGCTAAGGCCGGAAGGTCCCCGGTCAAGCCCAGCGCTTCACGCACAAAAAGCGCCTTGGCCTCGGGCATTTGATCAACCAGCTTCAACCCGGCGTTGCGCAGCCAGCGCATCGGCAACGGGTCGGCCTGGAACAATCGCTCGAAACCTTCCATCGCCGCCATCAGCGCCAGGTTATGAGGCATGCGTCGACGCTCGTATCGGCTCAGCACTTTGACATCCGCCAGTTGTTCGCCGCGAGCGGCCGCTTGCAGCAGTACTTCGGCCAGCACGGCGGCATCAAGGAACCCAAGGTTCACGCCCTGCCCCGCCAGCGGGTGAATGGTGTGGGCCGCATCGCCGATCAGCGCCAGGCCTTGCTGGACATAACGCTTGGCATGGCGCTGGCGCAGCGGAACGCACAGACGCGGATCAGCGCTTATCACCTTGCCAAGCCGGCCTTCAAAGGCCCGCTCGAGCTCCCGGCAAAAGACTTCTTCATCCAGCGCCATCAAGCGTTCGGCTTCACTTGGGGTGGTCGACCAGACGATCGAGCACCAGCCCTGCTGTCCATCGCGCTCCAGCGGCAGAAACGCCAGCGGCCCGTTATCGGTGAAGCGCTGCCAGGCGGTCATCTGATGAGGCTGGGTACTGCGTACGCTGGTGACGATGGCGTGGTGCATATAATCCCATTCCCGCGTCGCCATGCCGGTCAGGCGCCGCACGGCCGAGTTGGCACCATCGGCAGCGATTACCAGGGGAGCCCGCAACGTGCGGCCATCAGCAAGGGTCAGCAACCAGTCATCCCCGGAGCGACGCATCTGTTCCAGGCGAGCATTGGCCAGCATGCCCAGGTCGCAGTCATGCAAGCGATCGAGCAAAGCGTCCTGAACCACGCGGTTCTCGACAATGTGCCCGAGTACTTCGGCATGCACACTGGCGGCCGAGAAGTGAATTTGCCCGGTCCCGCTGCCGTCCCAGACATGCATGTCGGAGTAAGGACTGCTGCGTCGGTTTTCGATGCCTTCCCAGACACCCAAACGCTGCAGAATCCGCTGGCTGGCCGTCGACAAGGCACTCACTCGCGGCTCGAACGGTGTCTCGCTATCGAACGGTTTGACGCTCATGGGGCTGCCGTCCAGCAGCAGCACTTGCAGCCCGCTGTCCTGCAACGCGAGCGCCAGGGCGCTGCCGACCATTCCGGCCCCGACAATCAGCAGATCTGCGCGCATGTCCATGCTTTAAGCCTGTCTCGCTTGCGGCTTGAGCCGCACGTAAAGGGTTTTCCCGACGCGCGCCACCAAGTGACCCGCGCCGTCGTGAATATCGACCTGCAACTGCGGCAGGTATTTTTCGCCATCGGCGGTCTGCCGGCGGATCTCATCGAGCAAGGTGTCGTCGATGGTGAAGCGGGCGAACACCGGACCTTTGCCCGGCGAAATGAAATCGATGTCGGCGGCCTTGTCCCAAACGATGTAACGGTGGCCCAGGTTTTCCATCAGCATCAGCATGAAAAACGGGTCGACCATCGAGTACAGGCTGCCGCCGAACTGGGTGCCAACGTAATTGCGGTTGTACCAGCTCAGACCCATGGACACCCGGACATCGCGAAAATCTTCGCTGATGTGCTGCACCCGCACACCGGCGCCGAGATACGGCGGGTAGAAAGTCATGGCCCAACGCATCAACCGCGCTTTTGCGAACCTGCTGGTGAGCCACTTAAGCATCGGGACGGGTACCCAAACCCATGGCCTGCCGGGCAAACCAGCGCTTGGCTGGCGGCAACAGATCGAGACCGAGCAGGCCGAGGTTACGGCCCAGGGAAACCAGTGGCTGGGTGCTGCCGAAAAGACGGGTCACTTGATCGGAGAAGCCTACGGTCAGGTTTTGATCCAGACGCTGGCGCTCGCGGTATGCCTGCAACGTCGCGAAGTCGCCAGGCGCTGTCTCGCTCGCCAGCAACGCATCGGCCAGCGCCTGGGCATCACGCAGCGACAGGTTGAAGCCTTGTCCGGCAATCGGGTGCAGGCTGTGAGCGGCGTTGCCGAGAATCGCCAGATGCGGGCGCACCTGTTCTTCGGCTTCGATCAACGCCAGCGGGTACAAATGCCGTGCGCCGACTTGTTTCAGGGTGCCGAGACGATAACCGAACACACCCTGCAATTCGCTGAGGAAGTCACGATCGTCCAGCGCCGCCAGCCGTTGCGCATCCATGCCCAGACGGGTCCAGACCAGGGCGCAGCGATTGTCCGGCAGCGGCAGCAACGCCATCGGGCCATCGTCGGTAAAACGTTCGAAGGCCACGCCGTTGTGGGATTCGCTCGGGGTGATGTTGGCGATCAGCGCACTCTGGTTGTACGGACGCTTCTTGATGCCGATGCCCAGTTGCTCGCGCAGCCCGGAACGACCGCCATCGGCCAGCACCGCAAGGTCACATTCCAGGGTGGTTTCATCGTTGAGGGTCAGGCGGTAGCCGTCAGTCAGCGGTTCCATCCGGGTGACTTCCGCTGGGCAACGCCAACTGATCACGTCCTTGTCCAGACCTTGCCAGAGGCATTGACCGAGCCAGGCGTTTTCCACCACATACCCGAGCGCCGGAACGCCCTCTTCCATCGCCGACAGCCGCGCGGTGGAAAAACGCCCGCGATCGGAAACATGAATCTGTTTGATCGGCTCGGCGCGGCGGGAGATTTCCTGCCACACGCCCAGCCGTTGATAAATTTGTCGGGCGCCGAAGGACAGCGCCGAAGAACGGGCGTCATAGCTCGGTTGGTAGGTGTCACCTGGAGCGAATGGCTCGATCAGCACGATCTTCCAGCCTCGCGCCTTGGCCCCGGCCTGCAATGCCAACGCCAGACTGGCGCCGACCAGACCGCCCCCGATGATTGCCAGATTGACCCGACTCATGCCGCCTGTGTCCTTGCTGCGGCCATCAGGGCCTCGATCTCGGCGACTGTTTTCGGTACGCCTTGGGTCAGGATTTCACAACCGGTTTTGGTCACCACTACGTCGTCCTCGATGCGCACGCCAATGCCACGCCATTTTTTCGCTACGTTCTGGTTGTTCGGAGCGATGTAGATACCCGGCTCCACCGTCAACGCCATACCGACCTCAAGCACCCGCCATTCACCGCCGACCCGGTACTCGCCCACGTCATGCACATCCATGCCCAGCCAGTGACCGGCGCGGTGCATGTAGAACGCCTTGTACGCCTCGCTGGCGATCAGCTCGTCTACGTCACCCTGCAACAGACCCAGTTCAACCAGGCCCGAAGTAATCACCCGGACCGTTGCTTCATGGGCCTGGTTCCAGTGCTTGTTCGGGGCAATTTCGGCAAATGCGGCTTCTTGTGAGGCCAGCACCAACTCGTAGATTGCCTTCTGTTCCGCTGAATACTTGCCGTTGACCGGCCAGGTGCGGGTGATATCGCTGGCGTAGCAATCGATTTCACAACCTGCATCGATCAGCACCAGGTCACCATCCTTGAGCACCGCGTCGTTTTGCTGGTAATGCAGGATGCAGCTATTGCGCCCCGCCGCGACAATCGAACCATAGGCCGGCATCTTGGCCCCGCCTTTGCGGAACTCGTAGTCAAGCTCGGCTTCGAGACTGAACTCATACAACCCTGCCCGGCTGGCCTGCATCGCGCGGATGTGCGCCTGGGCGGAAATCCGCGCGGCCTCGCGCATCACCTTCACTTCTGCCGCCGATTTATACAGGCGCATGTCGTGCAGCAGATGATCCAGGGCAACGTATTCGTTCGGCGGCTGGGCGCCAAGGTGCGCTTTGGAGCGGATCACGTTGATCCAGTCCATCAGGTGCCGATCAAACTCAGGGTTACTGCCCATGGCCGAATAGACCCGGTCGCGGCCTTCGATCAGGCCCGGCAGGATGTCGTCGATGTCGGTGATGGGAAAGGCATCGTCAGCACCGAAGTCGCGAATGGCGCCTTCCTGACCGGCACGCAGACCGTCCCACAACTCGCGTTCGGCATTGCGCTCACGGCAGAACAGGATGTATTCGCCATGCAGGCGTCCGGGCATCAACACGAGAACAGCCTGGGGTTCGGGAAAACCGCTCAGGTACTGAAAATCGCTGTCCTGACGGTAGACGTGCTCGACGTCGCGATTGCGGATAGCAACCGCGGCGGCGGGCAGAATGGCGATGCTGTTGGGTTCCATCTGCGCCATCAAGGCCTTGCGGCGACGGCTGTATTCCGATTTCGGGATATGAATCATGGGCAGATGGCGTTCCCTGGCAGTCGATTAATGCAGTGACGGCTTGGCAGCAGCAGGCGCATCCGGCTTTTTGGTTTCGCTGAACAGCAGCAGCGGTGCAACGCGCAGGTACTCCATCACTTCCATGTAGTCGCTTTCACCGTCGTCGGACTCTTCCAGGGCGTCTTGCACCTGGGAAATGGCCGCCAGATCCTGCAGGACTTCCGTGGCTTCGGGGCTCAACATGCTGCTGTCACGGCAGTTCAGGCCGAAACCGCTGAGGAAGCCCTGGCACCATTGGCCCAGTGCAGCGGCACGGTCAGCCAGAGGCTCGTCATCGGTGGGCAGCAACAGTACGACGGTCACGTCGTCACCGGTAAGCTCGCCCTTGACCATCTCCTGCAAGCCGATCAAGGCATTGCGGACGTTATCCTGCGGCTCGCTTTCGAGCAGCTCGGCGGCATCGACCAGCCAGCCCTCGGCATCGAAGCCGGCACCGGCGCAACTGCGCCCGAGCAACAGGCCATGCAGTTCGGCAGGCGAGACGTTATGACCGCTGGAAGTCAGCAGGGTGGTGAAGGCTTGGTACGGGGAATTCTGAATGGGCATGGGCAGCTAGGCGCCAGACGGCGCTATGTCTAGAATGAAGGCCTTGTATCCTACATCGACAGACTCGCCAAGACTATTAAAGGCTGTCCGCCAGCTACCACACACTAGACACAATCTCAGTGGACACAATGGAAGACACAGACCTGCAAGCGCTGATGGCGAGACTCGAGTTGCTAATTGACCGAGTCGAGCAACTAAAGAGCCAAAACGGACTCCTATTAGCTCAGGAAAAGACCTGGCGCGAAGAACGCGCGCACCTCATTGAAAAAAACGAAATCGCCCGGCGTAAGGTCGAATCGATGATTTCGCGCCTCAAGGCCCTGGAGCAAGACTCATGAGTTCAAGCAATAGCGTTACCGTGCAGATCCTCGATAAAGAATATTCGATCATCTGCCCCCAGGAAGAGCGCAGCAATCTGGTGAGCGCCGCCCGTTACCTGGACGGCAAGATGCGCGAAATCCGCAGCAGCGGCAAAGTCATCGGCGCCGACCGCATTGCCGTGATGGCTGCGCTGAACATCACCCACGATCTTCTGCACAAGGAAGAACGCCCGGATGTGCAGGCCAGCGGCTCGACGCGAGAGCAAGTTCGCGACCTTCTGGATCGTGTCGATCTGGTGCTCGCGACCGATCCGGACGTCACCAAGGGCTGAAACGCGAAACAGCTTGAGGTATACTCGCATCACTCCCTGGGGTGCTTGCCAGTTGACCACGTCCCTGAGCCGATTCGCACTACCCTGGAGGTTGCACGTTGGGCTGGTGTGCATGTCCGCTAGACGGAAAGCCTTAAAGCCTACTGCATCTTCCACCTTGAACTTTCGGGTTCAAGGGCTAAGTCAGCAGCGGTTCATCCGGGGAGCCTGATTCCAGTCCGATGCCGGTTTAAATACCGGCATCGGCTTTTTTACGGGTACGATTTGAGTACCCGCCCTCCCGAGCCCGAATTCATGACCGAACCTGCGCTGCTTCCCCGCCCGCAACTTCGACGCATGCTGCGCAAGGCCCGCCGCGCACTCACACCCAGTCAGCAACGCCAGGCCGCTCGCGGGCTGTATAAGCAATTGGCCCAGCACCCGCTGTTTCGCCGCGCCAGACACCTCTCCTTTTATTTGCCCACCGACGGTGAAATAGACCCGCGCCTGCTGCTGCGTGCCGCTCAACGTCGGGGCAAAGCGACGTACCTGCCGGTGCTCAGTGCCTGGCCGCGAACCAAAATGGTGTTCCAGCGGATCCGTCCGGGCGAAAAGCTCATACCCAACCGCTTCCGCATCCTTGAACCCCGGCACAACGTTGCCCGCCAACGAAAAGTCTGGACGCTGGACCTTGTGCTGTTGCCCTTGGTGGGGTTTGACGATGTCGGTGGACGACTGGGGATGGGTGGCGGCTTCTACGATCGAAGCCTGGCGTACATGGCCCGACGCAAAAACTGGCGCAAGCCGACGCTGTTGGGACTGGCCCATGAATGTCAGAAGGTCGAGCGGCTGGCTCAGGCGAGCTGGGATGTGCCGTTGCAAGGAACGGTGACAGACAAGGCGTGGTATTTCGCAGGTTAGCCCTGCAAAGGAAAAGCTTGCTCGCGGCAGGGGGTTTTCAGGCACATCGATGTTGAATGTGACGCCGTCATCGCGAGCAAGCTTTGCTCCTACAGGTGCGGCGTCGAAAGACAGGTTTAGCGTTTGTAAGCCGACGGCTGTTGTTGCTGAGCGATTTCAATCGGCGCATCGGGGTTGTTGTTCCACAGGCTTTGGGCATAGCCGGTGGTCACGACGCCGAGACCGAACAAAATAACCAATATCCATAGTAAATCCGGTTTGCGTTTCATCGATTGCCCCCCAAAGGCACATCAACACGATGACAGCAGCGGTTTCCGTTGTAGGCCGTGCAGCAGCGTCAAGCTAAGAAGGCCGGCATTTTGCGACAACGTGACCCTACACGCAAACGCTGGCGTCAACCGACTGTCGGTTTGTCATAAAATTGCCTGACAACTTGCCCACTCAACCCGCAAGGAGCAAAACCATGGCCTATTGGCTGATGAAATCCGAGCCCGACGAGCTCTCGATCAAAGATCTGGAGAAGCTTGGCAGCGCGCGCTGGGATGGTGTTCGCAACTACCAGGCGCGCAATTTCCTGCGAGCCATGGCGGTGGGTGACGAGTTTTTCTTTTATCACTCCAGTTGCCCTGAGCCCGGTATTGCCGGGATCGGAAAGATTGTCGAAGCGGCGTATCCGGACCCGACGGCGCTGGAGCCAGAGAGTCATTATTACGATCCGAAGGCCACGCCTGAGAAAAACGCCTGGAGTGCGATTGATGTCGCGCATGTCGAGACGTTTCCCAAGGTGCTTAAGCTGGATTACCTGAAGCAGCAGACAGCGTTGGCGCAGATGCCGCTGGTGCAGAAGGGTTCGAGATTGTCGGTGATGCCGGTGACGGCCGAGCAATGGGCGGCGGTACTCGATTTACGTTAAATAGGCAGAACCACCCGGTCATCCTCTTTTCTGCGCTCAATAGAGTTAGGCTTGCCCCCTCAGTTGACTGGTATCAACTCGCCCCGGCGTTAGATCAACCAGACTAGGACGCAACAGCCGCAGGATGCCCGCATGTCTACGCACAGTCGCTCTTCAATATTGTTTGTCAGTGCTTTAGTGATACTGCTGCTGGGTGCCGGGGGCTTTGGCTACTGGAAGTCGACGCATGACCGCTTGCCCGAAGGTTTGTACGTCGGCAATGGCCGCCTCGAAGCCACCGAAGTACAGATCGCCAGTAAAACACCCGGGCGACTGGCCGAAGTACTCGTCGATGAAGGCGACAAGGTCAGCAAAGGCCAACTCCTGGCCCGCATGGACACCCGCACCCTTGAAGCCCAACGCAATCAGGCCGAAGCCGAAGTATTGCGCGCCCGGGAGAATCTCGCCGCCGCCCAGGCCAACGTGCAATTGCGCCAGAGCGAACAACTGCTCGCGCAACAAGAGCTCAAGCGTTCCCAGGAACTGTTCAAGCACGGTTTCGTCAGTGGCCAGATCATCGATCAACAGCAGGCGCGGCGGGACACCGGCGGCGCAGCGGTCGCCGCGGCCCGAGCCCAGGTCTCGGCAGTCGGCGCAGCGATTGGTGCGGCACAGGCCCAAGTCGCGATGTTGGCCAGTGAAATCGACGACAGCAGCCTGCGGGCGCCCATCGAAGGAGTGATCCAGTTGCGCATGGCCGAACCCGGCGAAGTGCTCGGTGCAGGCGGACGGGTTTTGTTGCTGATCGACCCCAACGACCAATACATGAACCTCTACCTCCCGGCCTCCGTCACCGGGCGCGTAGCCGTTGGCGATGAAGCACGTATCCTGCTCGATGCCCTGCCCGACAAGCCATTACCCGCCAAAATCACTTTCGTCGCCGGCAAGTCGCAATTCACGCCGAAAGAAGTCGAGACCCGCGATGAGCGGCAGAAACTGGTGTTCCGCGTCAAACTGCGCCTGACCGACCCCAGCGCTCTGCCCCAGGCAAAACCGGGCATGCCTGGCGCCGGTTACGTGCGCACCGCGCCTGTTAGCTGGCCGGCCAATCTGCAATGACTGGCCTGGCGCTGCAAGCCACCGGCGTCAATCACCGTTACGGAAAACAACAGGCCCTGGCCGACATCACTTTCAGCCTTCCCGCCGGCACCCGTTGCGGATTGATTGGCCCGGACGGCGCCGGCAAGTCGAGCTTGCTGGGGCTGATCGCCGGGGTGAAAAGCCTGCAACAAGGTCAACTGGACGTGTTGGGCGGCTCAATCCAGGATCGCCGCCATCGCAACAGCCTCTACCCGCGTATCGCCTTCATGCCTCAGGGTTTGGGCGGCAACCTGTATCCCGAGTTGTCGATCAGCGAGAACATCCACTTTTTCGCCACCTTGTTCGGCCTGTCGAGAGCCGAGTGCGATCAGCGCATGCACAGCCTGCTGCTGGCCACCGATCTGCTGCACTTCGCCGATCGCCCGGCCGGCAAGCTTTCGGGCGGCATGAAGCAGAAGCTCGGGCTTTGCTGTGCGCTGATCCATGAGCCGGACCTGCTGATCCTCGATGAGCCGACCACCGGCGTCGATCCGTTGTCCCGGCGGCGCTTCTGGGAACTGGTGGACGATGTGCGCCGCCAGCGCCCGCAACTGACGCTGCTGGTTGCCACGGCATACATGGAAGAAGCCGAGCAGTTCGAACATTGTCTGATGCTCGACGGTGGCAAACTAATCGCCACAGGCCTGAGCAGCGAACTGGCCGCGGTGACCCCCAGCGCTAAACTCGACGAAGCTTTTACCCATTTCCAGGGCGACAGCGGACACGACAACCAAGCCTTGGTGATCCCGCCGCGAACCGGCGCCAATACCGACATCGCCATCGAAGCCCACGACCTTACACTCCGCTTCGGCGACTTCACGGCAGTGGACAAAGTCAGCTTCGCCATCGGTCGCGGGGAAATTTTCGGCTTTCTCGGCTCCAACGGCTGCGGCAAGACCACCACCATGAAAGTCCTCACCGGACTGATACCGGCCAGCGAAGGTTCCGCCACGCTGCTCGGCAAACCGGTGAACGCCAAGGACCTGACCACCCGCAAACGGGTCGGTTTCATGTCGCAGAGCTTCTCGCTGTATGGCGAGTTGAGCGTGCGGCAAAACCTGGATTTGCACGCGCGACTGTTCGATTTGCCCAAGGCCCACAGTGACCAGCGCATCGATGAACTGATCCAGCGCTTCAACCTGGTCAACGTTGCCGATCAACAGGCCGGCGGCCTGCCCTTGGGTTTGCGTCAACGCCTATCCTTGGCAGTCGCGGTGCTGCATCGCCCGGAAGTGCTGATCCTCGATGAACCGACCTCCGGCGTCGACCCCGCCGCGCGGGATGACTTCTGGCGATTGCTGATCGAGTTGTCCCGCGAGCAAGGCGTGACGATTTTTCTCTCCACCCACTTCATGAACGAGGCCCAGCGCTGCGACCGCATCTCGCTGATGCACGCCGGCAAGGTGCTGGCCTGTGATACCCCGGCGGCGCTGCAAGAGCAGTTCAAGGGTGAGACTCTGGAGGCGGCGTTTGTTATCTGCCTGGAGCAAGCCCAGGGCCCGGCAGAAACGCCCACGCCCACGCCCGCAGCGTCCGCCGACGCACTTGTCACGCCCGCCGCGCCGATGAAGGAACGTGGTTTCAGTGTCGGGCGCCTGGTGGCGGTGGCCAGTCGCGAAGGCAAGGAACTGCTACGCGATAAAGTGCGAATGGCCTTCGCCCTGCTGGGGGCCATTTTCATGATGGTGATCTTCGGCTACGGGATTTCCCTCGACGTGGAAAAACTCGCCTTCGCTGTGTTCGATCAAGACCAGACGCCGCAAAGTCGCACCTACCTGGAGGCGTTCCGCAGCTCACGCTACTTCGCCGAACAGGCACTGATTCGCGACAGCAAAGAACTGCACCGACGCCTGCAACGCTCGGAAATCAAACTGGCGCTGGAGATTCCACCAGGCTTTGGCCGCGACTTGTACGCCGGACTCCAACCGACCGTGGCTGCGTGGCTGGATGGCGGCATGCCGTTTCGCGCCGAGACCAGCCGCAACTATGTGGAAGCGGTGCACCAAGCGAACATCGAGCAGTTAGCCGAGCAAAGCAGCCCTGCGCTGAACCGGCCGCCAGCGGCGAAACTGGAAACCCGTTTCCGCTACAACCAGGACGTGGTCAGCGTTAACGCCATCGGCCCTGGGGTGATGGCGCTGATCCTCGCCTTCATCCCGGCGATGCTCACCGCGCTGGGGATCGTGCGTGAGAAAGAGTTGGGCTCGATCACCAATTTCTACGCCACACCGTTAACCCGGCTGGAATTCCTGTTGGGCAAACAGGCGCCGTATCTGGCGATTAGCCTGGTCAATCTGGCGGTGCTGGTGGCGATGAACCGTTGGCTGTTTGGCGTGCCGTTCAAGGGCAGCGGCGTGACCCTGGCCTTCGGCGGTTTGCTTTACGTGCTGGCCACCACCAGCATGGGCTTGTTGATTTCGGCGTTCACCCGCACCCAGATCGCCGCGATCCTCGGCACCATGATCATCACCAGCCTGCCGACCATCCAGTTTTCCGGGCTGATAGTACCGCGCTCATCCCTCGAAGGCGCAGCGGCCGTGATGGGCATGCTGTTCCCGGCTGGTTACTTCCTCGACATCGCCGTTGGCACCTTCACCAAAGCGCTGGACCTGCGACAGTTATGGCCACAATGCCTGGCGCTGTTCGGGTTCTTTCTCGGGTTCACCGGGCTCAGCCTGGTCATGCTGAAAAAGCAGGAGGCCTGATGCATAAGCTTGCGCATATTTTGCGGCTGGGCCTAAAGGAACTGACCAGCCTGCGCCACGACAGTGTGTTACTGCTGTTTCTGTTCTACGCCTTTACCGTGGCGATCTACATGCCCGCCGCCGGCTCCGTTATTGGCGTGCACAACGCCAGCGTGGCCATCGTCGATGAAGATCACAGCCAACTCTCGCGGGAGCTGGCCCAGGCCCTGCAACCCCCAGAGTTCCAGCACCCGGTATTGCTGCCTTACGGGCAACTCGATCAGGTCATGGACAGCGGCCAGTACACGTTCGTGATCAACGTGCCAGCGAATTTCCAGACAGATCTGCTGGCCGGTCGCCAACCGGCGGTGCAGGTCAACGTCGATGCCACGGCAATGAGCCAGGCATTCATGGGCGCGGGCTACATCGGACGGATATTCCAGCGCGAACTGCTGACCTACAGCGGCCAGACCGATCCAGCCAGCAAGGCGCCAGCGCTGCTGACCACTCGCTCGCTGTTCAATACCAATCTGGAAGGAGGCTGGTTCCTGGCGGTGATTCAGATCGTCAACAACATCACCATCCTCGCCATCATCCTCACCGGTACGGCGCTGCTGCGGGAACGGGAACACGGCACCCTCGACCATCTCTTGGTGCTACCACTGACCGCGCTGGAAATCATGTTGGCGAAAATCTGGAGCAACATGCTGGTGGTGGTGCTTTGCACCTGGATCTCGCTGGAAGTCATCGTCAAAGGTGCACTGGGCGTGCCGTTGGCGGGATCGATGACGTTGTTTTTGCTGGTGACTGCGGTGTATCTGTTCGCCAGTACGGCGCTGGGGATTTTTCTCGCGACGCTGGCCCGCTCGACGCCGCAGTTCGGTCTGTTAGCGATTCCGGTGATCATCCCGATGTTGCTGCTGTCCGGCGGCAGCACGCCACTGGATAGCATGCCGCAATGGCTGCAATGGGTCATGCAGGGCTCACCGTCGACACATTTTGTCAGCCTGAGCGCCGCGATTCTGTTTCGCGACGCCGGACTGAGCGTTGTCTGGCCGGACTTGCTCGCGCTGACCGCCATTGGGCTGGTGTTCTTTGCGATAGCGCTGATGCGGTTTCGCAAGAGCCTGGCGTCCTGATGGAGCGAGCTTGCTACGGGCGGCGTTCCGACGATGAGGCCAGCCCGGACAACAATGACTTACTGAATGATGAGGTTATTGAACAACAAATCCTCGACCACCGGCTTGCCGGTCTCGTCATTCATGATTTGCTGGGTCTGTCTCAAGGCTTCCTGACGAAGCTTTTCCTTGGCATCCACATTGTTCATCGCCTCAGTCGTTTGCTGGGCAAACAACGCCACCAGTTGATTACGAATCAACGGTTCATTGGCCTTGACCAGCTTGGTCGCCTCATCACCGGTCACGCGTAACGCTACATCAGCCTTGTAAACCTTGAGCTTCGGCGTCCCGTCCAACCCATAATTGCCCACGAACGGCGGGCTGAGGGTGATGTAGTTAACCTTCGGCGCTGCCTCTTCCTTGGCTTCTTCGGCAATGGCTGCAACAGGCAGCGACAAGGCCAACATCAACATGATCCACGCTTTCACAATTCGCTCCTTATCCGGTTTGCGGCCTAGCATAACGACCCCCTCCTCAAGCACAAGCTTATGGCTGACTATCAGGGTCGGGCATGCTCGTTGACCCATCGACTCACACACCTACACTTATCGGCCATCACTCCCAAAGGAATAGCCCTGATGAAAGCCGTACTGTGCAAAGCCTTCGGCCCTGCCGAATCGCTGGTGCTGGAAGACGTCGCCAGTCCTGTCGCGAAGAAGAATGAAATCCTGCTGGATGTACATGCCGCCGGGGTGAATTTTCCCGACACGCTGATCATTGAGGGCAAATACCAGTTCAAGCCGCCCTTCCCGTTTTCCCCGGGCGGTGAAGCAGCAGGTGTGGTCAGCGCGGTGGGCGAAAAGGTCAGCCACCTCAAGGTCGGTGATCGCGTCATGGCCCTGACCGGCTGGGGCAGCTTCGCCGAACAGGTGGCCGTTCCCGGCTACAACGTGCTACCGATTCCACCGTCCATGGACTTCAACACCGCCGCCGCCTTCAGCATGACCTACGGCACGTCGATGCATGCGCTCAAACAACGAGGCAACCTGCAACCGGGTGAAACCCTGCTGGTGCTAGGCGCATCCGGCGGTGTCGGGCTGGCCGCTGTGGAAATCGGTAAAGCCATGGGCGCTCGTGTGATTGCCGCCGCCAGCAGCGCGGAGAAACTGGCCGTGGCCAAGGCGGCCGGTGCCGATGAACTGATCAATTACAGTGAAACCAGCCTCAAGGACGAAATCAAGCGCCTGACCGATGGCCAGGGCGCCGACGTGATCTACGACCCGGTCGGCGGCGACCTGTTTGACCAGGCTGTGCGCGCCATCGCCTGGAACGGCCGTCTGCTGGTAGTCGGCTTCGCCAGCGGACGCATTCCGGAATTGCCTGTGAATCTGGCATTGCTCAAGGGCGCCGCGGTCGTCGGCGTATTCTGGGGTTCGTTCGCGCAACGTCAGCCACAGGACAACGCGGCGAACTTCCAGCAGTTGTTCGGCTGGTTCGCGGAAGGCAAGTTAAAGCCGTTGGTGTCGCAGGTTTACCCACTGAGCAATGCCGCGCAGGCAATCAATGATCTCGGCCAGCGCAAGGCCGTCGGGAAAGTGGTGGTGCAGGTTCGCTGAGTGACTCGAAGGCGGTGATCCGGGCTCCAGCAACGCTGTCCAGATCACGCCTTCGACGTGATTAAAGCAACTGTCGAATCTCCTCCGGCAGCAAACTCATGTACTTGCGCACAGGGCTCGCCCTGCACTGCTGGACAATCGTCGGCACACGCTTGTTCAGCTTTGCGATCCATTCCAGCCGTTGTTCCTTCGGCAACTGGGTGGTGTGAAAGACGTTCGACAGATATGCGCGGGTGTAATGAAACGGTCTGGCATCAATCCAGGCGTACTCCGGTGCATGGAGCAACTCTTCGTTAATGTCACGGCACTTCAGTCCTTTGATCCACTGATTGGTATGAATGGGCGAAGTCAGATCCAGTCGGAATACCAGCGGCGCGACCACTTCCAGCTCAGATGGTCGATCGTCTTTGACAACCCACGGTTTGAACCGCCACTTCTCAATCGTCACTCTAGAAGCTTCAGCCAGGTCCGGGTGGTCGGACTCCAGAATCTTCACCCGGTTAACCGATCCATCGGCATTGACATAGAAGCTGACCCGAACATCACCGGTGAACCCGGCCCGCTGGAGGTTCCTGGGGTACGTCGGCCGGGGATTATCCTCCGGTATCAGAAGCACTTCCTGCGCCTTGACCTCTACTGCCAACACCAGCAAAAGCAAAATGGCTAACCGCCGCATACCGCTCTCCTCCATGAACAAAACTCCAACACTGCTTCCTGCAAAGGTTACGGCTCAACGCCCTGAAACAGAACGTCACGACTTCCTGTTTGAACGAAGGATCCTTCCGAGAGCCTTCCGTTAAAACGAGAAGATGCAGCACTGAATGACGCCAAGGTAACGTTTCCCACAACGTCCTGTACTTACGTCTGAGCGACATGTTCGTAAAAGAACATGCGATCTTCAATATTTCCGCTGTTTGACCGATGCGAACCGGTGCTATTTTCGGTAACGAAACTGTAACATTCGCATCCGCAGTCAAAACAAGAAAACTGGAGCTCTTGAATGTTTGCTTTCTTTCGTCCTGCCGCACATCAGGCTCCATTGCCTGACGAAAAAATAGACAGCACGTACCGACGTCATCGCTGGCAAATTTTTGCCGGGATTTTCATCGGCTATGCAGGTTATTACCTGCTGCGTAAAAACTTCTCCCTGGCCATGCCCTATCTCATCGAAGAGGGTTACACCCGCGGTGAATTGGGCCTGGCGTTGTCGGCCATTGCCATCGCTTACGGCTTGTCCAAGTTCCTGATGGGCATCGTTTCCGACCGCTCCAACCCGCGCTTTTTCCTGCCGTTCGGCCTGCTGGTGTCGGCGGGGGTCA
Organism: Pseudomonas sp. p50(2008); assembly: GCF_015351605.1. Lineage (NCBI taxonomy): Bacteria > Pseudomonadati > Pseudomonadota > Gammaproteobacteria > Pseudomonadales > Pseudomonadaceae > Pseudomonas > Pseudomonas sp. p50(2008). The sequence goes on along the minus strand of NZ_JACMYF010000002.1, from coordinate 446,063 downwards.
TGTTCATTTTCGGTTTCGCTCCGTGGGCGACGTCGAGCGTGACCATCATGTTCATCCTGCTCTTCATCAATGGATGGGCGCAGGGCATGGGCTGGCCGCCGAGCGGACGAACCATGGTTCATTGGTGGTCGCAGAAGGAACGCGGTGGCGTGGTGTCACTGTGGAACGTGGCGCATAACGTTGGCGGAGGCCTGATTGGCCCGCTGTTCCTGCTCGGCATGGGCCTGTTCAATGACTGGCACGCTGCATTCTATGTGCCCGCCGCGGTCGCATTGGCGGTAGCGGTATTTGCCTTCGCTACGATGCGCGATACCCCGCAATCGGTCGGCCTGCCGCCCATTGAGAAGTACAAGAACGATTACCCGGAAGGCTACGATGCCAGCCACGAAGAAGAATTCAGCGCCAAGGAAATCTTCGTCAAGTACGTGCTGCGTAACAAAATGCTCTGGTACATCGCCTTGGCCAACGTTTTTGTTTACCTGTTGCGCTACGGCGTACTGGACTGGGCGCCGACCTATCTGAAGGAAGCCAAGGGCTTCTCCGTGGATAAAACCTCCTGGGCCTATTTCTTCTACGAGTGGGCCGGTATTCCGGGCACGCTGCTGTGCGGCTGGATGTCGGACAAGATCTTCCGTGGCAACCGTGGCCTGACCGGCATGGTGTTCATGGCCCTGGTGACCGTGGCGACACTGGTGTACTGGCTGAATCCGGCCGGCAACCCGACGGTGGATATGATCGCATTGGTTTCGATTGGCTTCCTGATCTACGGCCCGGTCATGCTGATCGGTTTGCAGGCACTGGAACTCGCGCCGAAAAAAGCGGCGGGTACTGCGGCAGGTTTCACGGGGCTGTTCGGCTATCTGGGCGGTTCGGTCGCGGCCAGTGCAGCGATGGGCTACACCGTGGACCACTTCGGTTGGGATGGCGGCTTCGTGCTGCTGATCGGCTCGTGTCTGCTGGCAATGGCGTTCCTCGCCCCCACGCTGTGGCACAAACAAGTGGCCAGTCAGGGCCGTGAAGCGGTTGCCTGATCGCCCGATGACCTGCAGCGCTTGAGCCGCGCCTCCAGATTTCGGTCTGGCATGGCGTGGCTGCGCAGGGCGTGTGCGGTTTGCTCGACATAATCGCGAGTCGTGCCGTAACGCCCGCAAGCGCTTTCGAACACCTGGCTCAGCACATGATCCGGCAAGTTGCCGGCGTAGCTGGGCAGGTGTCGCTCCAACACAAAGCCCAATGCCTGAACCTGACTGCCGTCTTCGAGACGGCAGTTGAGCCAGTGCGGGCGATAGGACGGGAATGGCATTTCGCGTTGCCACAGGGCGTAAAGCGAGGCATCAAGTTGCTCTTCGGGCAAGCGATAGGCAAAACCGCTGCAAGAGCCGCCACGATCCAGACCAAAGACCAGACCCGGCACTTCCGGTGTGCCGCGATGTTCGTGGGACCACAGGTACAGGCCGCGGTGATAGCCATGCACTCGGCCGCGCACACGTTCAACGGCCGGGCATTCAGGGCGCCAGATCAACGAACCATAAGCGAACAACCAGACCGGCCCACCTTTGTGGCGCGCCATGGTCGACTGCATCGAGCTAAGCAATTGTTCGTGAGTGAGCTGCGGCCCCAGATCGAGCCGCGGAGGGTAAGCCAGATTCAAAAAAGCAGATTCAATGGCGCTCATGGCGATTAGCGTTCAGCTCCCCGCGAGTGAAGAATTACTTAATAGAACGCACCGCTGTAACAATAAGGCACATAAGTTTCAAGGCAATTTAAGTGCCATGGCACAGTTCTTTAAAAGTTGCCTTTGAGAGATATAACCTACCGGTATTTATAAGATTCTATAAATACCGATCGGCTATATGGAGAGTTATAACGAATAGAGCGAGGATCAAGATCGTGGATCAAGATCGCGGATCAAGATCGCGGCGCGTACGCAAATACGTCGGCACGCATCTGATGAGCATCCATACCCGCTTCGACCAGCGCATCCAGCGTGCCGTAGACCATCGCCGGAGAGCCGCTCGCGTACACATGAAGTGGCTTCAGGTCCTGAAAGTCCTCGCATACCGCCTCATGCAACATGCCGCAACGCCCTTCCCAGCCACATTGATCGCTTACGACTTTATGCAAAAACAGGTTAGGCAGCTTCCGCCATTCATCCCAATGCTCGATTTCATAGAAATCTTCAGGACGACGCACACCCCAATACAGATGGACCGGATGTTTGAAACCCGCAGCCCGGCAATGCTCGATCAGGCTATGGATCTGACCCATGCCCGTGCCAGCGGCAATCAGCACCAGTGGACCGTCCGGCAATTCCGCCAGATGGGTATCGCCGAACGGCATCTCGATGCGCACTAACGGGTTGCGTTGCAGCTGTTCGATCAGGCTGAGCGCACTACTTTCGCGCGCCAGCACATGGATTTGCAGGTCTCGTCCCGCGTGGGGTGCCGAGGCCAGGGAAAATGCGGATTTTTCGCCGTTCTCGCGCTCGATCATCAAATACTGACCGGCATGATAGCGAGGTGGTTTACCAGCGGGCGCTCGCAGGCTGACTCGCCAGGTGTCACCGCCGACGTCCCTGCATTCAATGACCTGACACGCCAAACTGCGCACCGGCAATTCTCCCAGCGCGAGCACGCCATCCCACAGCACGATGCAGTCTTCCAGCGGCTCTGCTATGCAAGTGTAGAACTCGCCGTGGTCGCGCACATTGCCGGCCTGCTCGACCCGACCTTCCACCAACAGTGCAGCGCACACATGGCAATTGCCGTTGCGGCAGCTCTGCGGGCACTCATAGCCCAGGCGCCGCGCTCCATCAAGAATCCGCTCGCCGGGCAGAATCTCAAGCACTGCTCCGGAAGGCTGCAAGGTTACACGCATCAATCTATTCCTAACTGATTCCAGATGGCATCGATCCGTTGGGTCACGGCTTCGTCCTTGACGATGACCCGGCCCCACTCGCGGGTGGTTTCGCCCGGCCATTTATGCGTGGCATCGAGCCCCATCTTCGATCCCAGGCCGGATACCGGCGAGGCGAAGTCGAGGTAGTCGATCGGCGTGTTATCGATCATCACCGTGTCGCGCTTGGGGTCCATGCGCGTGGTGATGGCCCAGATCACGTCGTTCCAGTCACGGGCGTTGATATCGTCGTCACAGACGATAACGAACTTGGTGTACATGAACTGTCGCAAAAACGACCAGACACCCAGCATTACCCGCTTCGCATGGCCGGGATAGGACTTCTTCATGGTCACAATGGCCATGCGGTACGAGCAGCCTTCAGGCGGCAGGTAGAAGTCGGTGATCTCCGGGAACTGCTTCTGCAGGATCGGCACGAACACTTCGTTCAGGGCGACACCCAGAATCGCCGGCTCATCTGGCGGACGGCCGGTGTAAGTGCTGTGGTAGATCGGTTTGATCCGGTGGGTGATGCGCTCGACGGTGAACACCGGGAAGCTGTCGACTTCGTTGTAGTAACCGGTGTGGTCGCCATACGGACCTTCGTCGGCCATTTCACCCGGATGAATCACGCCTTCAAGAATGATCTCGGCGGTGGCCGGTACTTGCAGATCGTTGCCGCGGCATTTCACCAGTTCGGTGCGGTTGCCCCGCAGCAGACCGGCGAAGGCGTATTCGGAGAGGCTGTCAGGGACAGGCGTCACGGCACCGAGGATGGTTGCCGGATCAGCGCCCAGGGCCACAGACACCGGGAACGGCTGACCAGGATGCTTCTCGCACCACTCACGATAATCCAGCGCGCCGCCACGGTGGCTCAACCAGCGCATGATGACCTTGTTGCGGCCGATTACTTGCTGACGGTAGATACCCAGGTTCTGGCGATCTTTGTTCGGACCTTTGGTAACCGTCAGGCCCCACGTGATCAGCGGACCGACGTCGCCGGGCCAGCAGGTCTGCACGGGCAGCATCGCAAGGTCGACGTCGTCGCCTTCGATGACCACTTCCTGGCACACCGCGTCTTTGACGACTTTGGGTGCCATGGCGATGATCTTGCGAAAAATCGGCAGTTTGGACCAGGCGTCTTTCAGGCCCTTCGGTGGCTCGGGTTCCTTGAGGAACGCCAGCAGCTTACCGATTTCGCGCAACTCGCTGACCGCTTCGGCGCCCATACCCAGCGCGACGCGCTCAGGTGTGCCGAACAGGTTACCGAGTACAGGAATGTCGTAGCCCGTCGGGTTTTCGAAAAGCAGGGCCGGGCCTTTGGCGCGCAAGGTGCGATCGCACACTTCGGTCATTTCGAGTACTGGGGACACCGGAACCTGGATGCGCTTGAGTTCGCCGCGCTTTTCCAGACCGCTGATAAAGTCGCGCAAGTCGCGATACTGCATGCGTGAGCCTCGTATTGCCGTGGCGTTCGGGGTTGGCAGTTTAGCGCCGAACCCTTCTGTTCAGAACAACGAACTGCCGTTCATCAAAAATCAGATAGCAAAAAGCCGGGTTTCCCCGGCTTTTGCTGGTCTATCGACTTACTTGCGTTTCATCGACAGGAAGAACTCATCATTGGTCTTGGTCGTCTTCAACTTGTCGACCAGGAACTCGATGGCAGCGATTTCGTCCATCGGGTGCAGCAGCTTGCGCAGAATCCACATGCGTTGCAACTCGTCGTCGGCCGTCAGCAACTCTTCACGGCGGGTGCCGGAACGGTTGATGTTGATGGCCGGGAAAACGCGTTTTTCAGCGATACGACGGTCCAGAGGCAATTCCATGTTGCCGGTGCCTTTGAATTCTTCGTAGATCACTTCGTCCATCTTCGAGCCGGTTTCAACCAGCGCCGTGGCGATGATGGTCAGCGAACCGCCTTCTTCGATGTTCCGCGCGGCACCGAAGAAACGTTTCGGTTTCTCCAGGGCGTGGGCATCGACACCACCGGTGAGTACCTTGCCGGAGCTCGGGATCACGGTGTTGTAGGCGCGAGCCAGACGGGTGATGGAGTCAAGCAGGATCACCACGTCTTTCTTGTGTTCGACCAGGCGCTTGGCCTTTTCGATCACCATTTCGGCAACCTGCACGTGGCGGGTTGGTGGCTCGTCGAACGTCGAGGCAACCACTTCGCCACGCACGGTGCGCTGCATTTCGGTTACTTCTTCCGGACGCTCATCGATCAGCAAGACGATCAGGTGAACTTCAGGGTTGTTACGAGCGATGTTCGCCGCGATGTTCTGCAGCATGATCGTCTTACCGGCTTTCGGCGGTGCAACAATCAGACCGCGCTGGCCTTTGCCGATCGGGGCGCACAGGTCGATCACACGACCGGTCAAATCTTCGGTGGAACCGTTGCCGGCTTCCATCTTCATGCGCACAGTCGGGAACAGCGGGGTCAGGTTCTCGAAGAGAATCTTGTTTTTCGCGTTCTCGGGACGATCGTAGTTGATCGTGTCGACCTTGAGCAGCGCGAAATAACGCTCGCCTTCCTTTGGAGGGCGGATCTTGCCAACGATGGTGTCACCGGTGCGCAAGTTGAAACGACGAATCTGGCTTGGCGAGACGTAGATATCGTCAGGGCCAGCGAGATAGGAAGCGTCAGCGGAGCGAAGGAAGCCGAAGCCGTCCTGGAGAATCTCCAGCACGCCATCACCGGAGATTTCCTCGCCGCTTTTAGCGTGCTTTTTGAGCAGGGAGAAAATCACGTCCTGCTTGCGCGAACGGGCCATATTTTCTATGCCCATCTGTTCGGCCAATTCGAGCAGTTCGGTAATCGGCTTTTGCTTGAGTTCAGTCAGATTCATATAGGAATGACGTAATCATTTATGGAGGGGGGAAATTAAGCTTTTGGCTTAATGAGGCCGCGCCGCAGAGAAGGCGACAGGATCGCGTACTTATTCGAAAAGGAGTGCGTCGGCGACGGCTAGCAGGGGGCAATGGAGAAACCAGTGCGGGGCCGAATGTACCACCTGAGTTTCGGAGCGTCTAGCCCTCAATAACGAAAAAGCCCCGCAATTAGCGGGGCCTTTTTTCGGACACTTTACATCGACACTTAGATGTTGGCGTCGAGGAAAGCAGCCAGTTGCGACTTCGACAGCGCGCCGACCTTGGTCGCTTCAACGTTTCCGTTCTTGAACAGCATCAGCGTAGGGATACCACGCACGCCGTGCTTGGCCGGAGTTTCCTGGTTCTCGTCGATGTTCAGCTTGGCAATAGTCAGCTTGCCTTTGTAGGTTTCTGCAATCTCGTCCAGAACAGGAGCGATCATTTTGCAAGGGCCGCACCATTCAGCCCAGTAGTCGACCAGTACAGCGCCTTCGGCCTTGAGTACATCGGCCTCGAAGCTAGCGTCGCTAACGTGTTTGATAAGATCGCTGCTCATGGAAGTCTCCAGGTTGTAAGCAAAAAAACGTGGCCCATCATAGCTGCCCTTCCCTCGTTCAGGAAGGTGCAGATGATTGAGTCTCGCTATGGTGCTGCATGAGTTTGGGTATAGCTCAAGTCAAGGAGTGACGGGGCTGGAGGAGAGAAATTCGGTGCGTAATCCGACATTGGGTGCTTTCAACGCAGCCATCGCGAGCAGTCACCGGCTTTCCTGCGCCGGATCAATGCTTTGAACACTGCGCGTTGGCGGCAGCGTTTGATCGTGGCACGATGTCGAGGTTATCGACCGAGACCCCCTGACCATGCCGCAATCCCAAGCCAAGAATCTGTCCCTGATCGCCGCAATCGACCTGGGCTCTAACAGCTTTCACATGGTCGTGGCCAAAGCCCAGAACGGCGAAATCCGTATTCTCGAACGTCTCGGGGAGAAGGTTCAGCTGGCCGCCGGCATCGACGATGAACGCCAGCTCAACGAAGAATCCATGCAACGCGGCCTGGACTGCCTGAAGCGCTTTGCCCAACTGATCAACGGTATGCCTTTGGGTGCCGTGCGAATCGTTGGCACCAACGCCCTGCGTGAAGCCCGCAACCGCGGCGAATTCATCCGCCGCGCCGAAGCCATTCTCGGACACCCCGTGGAAGTCATCTCCGGCCGCGAAGAAGCGCGCCTGATTTACCTCGGCGTTTCCCACACCCTCGCCGACACCCCGGGCAAACGTCTGGTGGCGGACATCGGCGGCGGCAGTACTGAATTCATCATCGGCCAGCGTTTCGAACCGCTGCTGCGCGAAAGCCTGCAAATGGGCTGCGTGAGCTTCACCCAGCGCTATTTCAAGGACGGCAAGATCACTCCGGCCCGCTACGCCCAGGCGTACACGGCGGCACGCCTGGAAATCATGAGCATCGAACACGCCCTGCACCGCCTGACCTGGGATGAAGCCATCGGCTCCTCGGGCACCATCCGCGCCATCGGCCTAGCGCTGAAGGCTGGCGGTCATGGTACCGGCGAGGTGAATGCCGAAGGCCTCGCCTGGCTCAAGCGCAAGCTGTTCAAACTGGGCGACGTCGAGAAAATCGATTTCGAAGGCATCAAGCCTGATCGTCGGGCGATTTTCCCGGCCGGCCTGGCGATTCTTGAAGCAATCTTCGATGCCCTCGAACTGCAGCGCATGGACCACTGTGAAGGCGCCCTTCGCGAAGGCGTGCTGTACGACCTGCTGGGCCGTCATCATCACGAAGACGTCCGCGAGCGTACGCTCAGCTCGTTGATGGAGCGTTATCACGTCGATCTGGAACAGGCTGCACGGGTTGAACGCAAAGCGCTGCACGCGTTCGATCAAGTTGCCGAAGATTGGGACCTGGACGAGGGCGTCTGGCGTGAATTGCTCGGCTGGGCAGCCAAGGTCCATGAAGTGGGCCTGGACATTGCTCACTATCATTACCACAAGCACGGCGCCTACCTGATCGAGCACTCCGACCTTGCCGGATTCTCCCGAGAAGACCAGCAAATGCTCGCTTTGCTGGTGCGTGGTCATCGACGCAACATTCCAAAAGACAAGTTTGCCGAGTTTGGTGATGACGGCATCAAGCTGATTCGCCTGTGCGTTCTGTTGCGCTTTGCAATCCTGTTCCATCACATCCGCGGCACACAGGAAATGCCTCAGGTGATACTGCGCGCCAATCGCGACAGTCTGGATGTGTTGTTCCCGGCCAACTGGCTGGACGAAAACCAGCTGACCCAGGCTGATTTCGCGCTGGAAGCGGAATGGCTGACGCGAGTAGGGTTCATCCTAAACGTCCGCTAACACCAACTCTGTGGTGAATGGGTTTGTCTGTAGTGAGGGGATTTATCCCCGTTGGGCGCGAAGTGGCCCCAAATCTGCCACCGTGGTGTATCAGGCAGATCCCATGCAGTGATTTCACGACTGCTTCGCAGCCGAACGGGGTGGTGCGGCATTCCGATAAATCCCCTCGCCACAGGATATTTAGCTGAGGCGAAAAAAAATGGCGATCCGCAGGGATCGCCATTTTTTTGCTTCGACTAATGCTGCTTAACGCACTGCCAGAATCGGACTGCCCAACCGCTCCAGCAGCGTGGCCTGGGCACTGCGTGGGTTCTGGTTGCCGGTCGGCGTGTTGCGGATGTAGCGACCGTCAGACTGCAGGCTCCAGCTGTGAGTGTTATCGGTGAGATAAAGCTCCAGCTCTTTCTTGACCCGCATGACCAGCTTCTTGCCCTCCACCGGGAAACAGGTCTCGACGCGCTTGTCGAGGTTGCGTTCCATCCAGTCGGCGCTGGACAGGAACATCTGTTCTTCGCCGCCATTGAGGAAGTAGAAGACCCGGGTGTGCTCCAGGAAGCGACCGATGATCGAGCGCACGTGAATGTTGTGCGAAACCCCGGCGATACCAGGACGCAGGCAGCACATGCCGCGCACCACCAGATCGATACGCACCCCGGACTGGCTGGCCTTGTACAACGCGCGAATGATCTTCGGATCGGTCAGCGAGTTGAACTTGGCGATGATGTGCGCCGGTTTGCCGTCGAGGGCGAACTGGGTCTCCCGGACAATCATGTCGAGCATGCCCTTCTTCAGCGTGAAGGGTGCGTGCAGCAGCTTCTTCATGCGCAGGGTTTTACCCATGCCGATCAACTGACTGAACAACTTGCCGACGTCTTCGCACAAGGCGTCGTCCGACGTCAGCAGGCTGTAGTCGGTGTACAGACGGGCGTTGGCCGCGTGGTAGTTACCGGTGCCCAAGTGCGCGTAACGCACGATCTCACCGGCTTCGCGGCGCAGGATCAGCATCATCTTGGCGTGCGTCTTGAAGCCGACCACACCGTAGATCACCACTGCGCCGGCTGCCTGCAGACGGCTGGCGAGTTGCAGGTTGGACTCTTCATCGAACCGCGCACGCAATTCGATTACCGCAGTGACTTCCTTGCCGTTGCGCGCGGCATCGACCAGTGCATCGACGATTTCCGAGTTGGCGCCGGAGCGGTACAGCGTCTGACGGACCGCCAGTACATGCGGGTCCTTCGCGGCCTGACGCAGCAGGTCGACGACCGGGGTGAAGGACTCGAACGGGTGCAGCAGCAGGATGTCCTGCTTGCTGATCACGCTGAAGATGTTCTCGCTGTTCTGCAGCAGCTTCGGGATCTGCGGCGTGAACGGCATGTATTGCAGCTCGCGCTGACTGTCCAGGCCGGTGATGCTGAACAGACGGGTCAGGTTCACCGGGCCGTTGACCTGATACAGCTCGGTTTCGTGCAGGTTGAACTGCTTGAGCAAGTAGTCGGACAGGTGTTTAGGGCAAGTGTCAGCCACTTCCAGACGCACCGCGTCACCGTAGCGACGGGAAAACAGCTCGCCGCGCAGGGCGCGGGCCAGGTCTTCCACGTCTTCGGTATCCACCGCGAGGTCGGCGTTTCGGGTCAGGCGGAACTGGTAGCAGCCCTTGACCTTCATGCCCTGGAACAGGTCATCGGCGTGCGCGTGGATCATTGACGACAGGAACACATAATTGTCGCCAGAGCCGCCCACTTCTTCCGGCAACTTGATAACGCGCGGGAGTAGACGCGGGGCCGGAATGATCGCCAGACCGGAATCGCGACCGAAAGCGTCGATGCCTTCGAGCTCGACGATGAAGTTCAGGCTCTTGTTCACCAACAGTGGAAACGGGTGCGTCGGGTCGAGGCCGATCGGGGTGATGATCGGCGCGATCTCGTCGCGGAAATAACGGCGCACCCAGGTTTTGATCTTGGTAGTCCAGTGACGCCGACGGATGAAGCGGACCTGATGCTTTTCCAGTTCCGGCAACAGAATGTCGTTGAGGATCGCGTACTGGCGGTCGACGTGGCCGTGTACCAGCTCACTGATGCGCGCCAGAGCCTGATGCGGTTGCAGGCCGTCGGCACCGGCTTGTTCACGGGCGAAGGTGATCTGCTTCTTCAGGCCAGCCACACGAATCTCGAAGAACTCGTCCAGGTTGCTGGAGAAGATCAGCAGGAACTTCAGCCGCTCCAGCAAGGGGTAGGACTCATCCAGCGCCTGCTCCAGCACGCGGATGTTGAACTGCAGTTGCGAGAGCTCGCGGTGGATGTACAGGCTGCTGTCATCCAGGCCGGGAATGGCAATCGCCGGCGCCGCCGAAACGGGCTCGGCCACTACCGTGGGGGGAGCAGGCTCAAGTTCCGGTGGCGTTTCGGCGATTTGCTCCACCACGGGTTGAGCTTCTTTTACGGCAACTTCAGTGAGTCCTTCGGTATTCATGACCTTTTCCTGGAGGGCTATTTTTGCTCTCGTAGCAATTGAGCGGCACGGACGGCAAAGTAAGTCAGGATGCCATCGGCGCCTGCACGTTTAAAAGCGGTCAGGGATTCGAGGATAACCCCTTCGCTCAACCAGCCATTCTGGATTGCCGCCATGTGCATGGCGTATTCGCCGCTGACTTGGTAAACAAACGTCGGCACTTTGAATTCTTCTTTGACCCGGCAAAGGATGTCCAGGTACGGCATGCCTGGCTTGACCATGACCATGTCCGCGCCTTCTGACAAGTCTGCCGCCACTTCGTGCAGGGCTTCGTTGCTGTTCGCCGGGTCCATCTGATAGGAGGCCTTGTTGGCCTTGCCCAGGTTCAGCGCCGAACCGACCGCATCGCGGAACGGCCCGTAGTACGCACTGGCGTACTTCGCCGAGTAGGCCATGATCCGCACGTTGACGTGATCGGCCAGTTCCAGTGCTTCGCGGATCGCCTGGATCCGACCGTCCATCATGTCCGAGGGGGCCACCACCTGAGCGCCTGCTTCGGCATGGGACAAGGCCTGCTTGACCAGCGCATCGACGGTGATGTCGTTCTGCACGTAGCCTTCTTCGTCGAGGATACCGTCCTGCCCGTGGGTGGTGAACGGGTCCAGGGCGACGTCGGTGATCACGCCAAGCTCGGGGAACTGCGCTCGCAGCGCTCGCGTGGCGCGCTGGGCAATACCGTTGGGGTTCCAGGCTTCGGCGGCGTCCAGGGACTTGAGTTCCGGCGGGGTCACCGGAAACAGTGCCAGGGCCGGAATGCCCAGCTCGACCCACTTCGCCGCTTCTTCCAGCAACAAGTCGATGGTCAGGCGTTCGACACCCGGCATCGAGGCCACCGCTTCACGACGGTTTTCACCGTCCAGCACAAACACCGGCAGGATCAGGTCATCGACGGTCAGAACGTTTTCACGGACCAGTCGACGCGAAAAATCATCACGACGGTTGCGACGCAGGCGGGTTGCAGGAAACAAACGATTGGCGGGGGTGAAACTCACGGCAGACTCCTGAGCCCGTGCTGACGGGCGAGCGTGACAGTTATAAGCGGGCATTATGACCGTCGTGTGACAGTTATGTGCACTCCCATATTCTGTAGCCACATTCCATTGTCCTTGTAGGAAATGTTCACGTCGAGACACATTTGGACACTTTCATGAATGTGCACGAAGGGTTAGGCTGCGCGTTCATTTCGCCAGCACCCAGACAATGCTCCAGCAATTTCTTCAGGAATTCGGGTATTTCGCCCTCTTTCTCGGCACGTTCTTCGAAGGCGAAACCATTCTGGTGCTCGCGGGCTTCCTCGCGTTTCGCGGATACATGGACATCAAGATCGTCACCATCGTGGCGTTCTGTGGCAGTTACGCGGGTGACCAGCTGTGGTACTTCCTGGGTCGCAAGCACGGGCGCAAGTTGCTCGCGCGCAAACCACGCTGGCAGTTGATGGGTGATCGGGCGCTGGAGCATATCCGCAAGCACCCTGACATCTGGGTCCTGAGTTTTCGGTTTGTCTACGGTTTGCGCACCGTCATGCCCGTGGCGATTGGCCTGTCGGGCTATCCGCCGGGACGCTATCTGTTGCTGAACGGCATTGGCGCGGCGATCTGGGCAAGCGCGCTGGCAGCGGCGGCTTATCACTTTGGCGCGGTGCTTGAAGGCATGCTCGGCAGCGTCAAGAAATACGAGCTATGGGTGCTCGGCGCCCTGCTGGTGCTGGGTGTCGGCCTGTGGCTGCGCCGGCGCTTCAAGAACGCTCGCCTGGCCAGGAAAGTCTACGCTGACGAGCAAGCCCTGAAGGCCGAACAGGCCAAAGCTGACGCGACTAAGACGCCAACCGAGTAACCCGGTCTCTGCAGCAGTAGAGGCCGATCCCGCTCAGCAGGCTGTAACTCAGCAACGCGATCCAGCCCACCGCACTGGCAGGCCACAGCCCGACCATCGGCGCCAGCCATACGAGCGGCACGTTCGAAGCCAGCCTCAGCAGCTCGAGCTTCACCGCCCACGGCCGATTCTCCAGGGCGACGCCCAACGTGAACAATCCCAACGCCACCGCGCCCCAGCCGAGCACCAGTGCGGCGCTCGACAGGCTTCGCTCCATATTCATCAAATAGCTGCCAAGCGCGATGTAGACGCAAAACTGCAGCGCCACATACACCTGCTGACGCCCGTCCAGAGGCACTTCAAACTTGCGGAACTGACTCAGGTCCGGCTTGCTCATCGGGTAGCTTGCCGCGACATCTGCCGGGCGCCATCCGGTGCGCATGAACCAGATGCGCAGCTTGTCCCATCTGCTCTGCGTCCGTCGCGCGTCATCCCACAACTGCACGTAAAACTGCACGTTCGCCCACAGTGGGTTCCAGCTCGCGAGCGGTGTGGTCACGCCGAAGATAACCGGCTCGTTGTCGTCTTCTTCCTGGAACGAGCCAAACAGACGGTCCCAAATAATGAACACACCGCCATAGTTGCGATCCATGTAGAGAGCGTTCTGTGCATGGTGAGCCCGATGATTGGATGGCGTGACAAAAAACCACTCGTACCAGCCAAGTTTGGGAATGTGTCGGGTATGCACCCAGAATTGGTAAAGCAGGTTCAGCGCCGCGACGCTGATGAACACCAGCAGCGGTACACCCAGCACGGCCATGGGCAGGTAGAAAATCCAGCTCAGCAAGAAGCCGGTGCTGGTTTGGCGCAAAGCCGTGGAGAGGTTGTAGTCCTCGCTCTGGTGATGCACCGAATGCGCGGCCCAGAGAATGTTGCGTTCATGGCCCATACGATGCAGCCAGTAGTAGCAGAAATCGTAAAGGACAAAGGCAAACACCCAGACCCAGACGCTGTCGGCAGACAGCTCGAACAGCGCCAGATGCTTGAGCGCATAGGCATAGGTCAGCAACCCGACACCTTTGGTCAGCAGTCCCGTGGTGGTCGACAAGACACCGGTGCTGATGCTGTTGATCGCGTCGGCGATCCGGTAATTGCTCATCCCGCGCCAACGGTCAGCCAACAGCTCTACAGCGATCAGCACCAGGAAAAACGGAACGGCATACAGAATGAGGTCCATGACGCGTCCTGATCGGGATCTTGAACACAGATCCTAGGTGTAGCCGCCCATTATCCCTATGGCAACCGATGACAAATTAGTGGACATTTAGCGCCATAAATAAGGAGAAAAGCCCATGAGCAAAAAAATTGCAGTGATCCTTTCCGGCTGTGGCGTTTACGACGGCGCCGAAATCCACGAGAGCGTGATCACTCTACTGCGATTGGACCAGCGCGGCGCTCAGGTGCAGTGCTTTGCCCCAAACATCGCGCAGCTGCATGTGATCAACCATCTGACGGGGGAAGAAATGCCCGAGTCGCGCAATGTGCTGGTGGAGTCCGCGCGAATCGCACGGGGCAATATCAAGGACATTCGCGAAGCCAGTGTCGATGACTTCGACGCACTGATCGTGCCGGGCGGTTTCGGCGCGGCGAAGAATCTGTCGAACTTTGCCATCGAAGGCGCCGGCTGCTCGGTGCATCCGGACGTTCTGGCGCTGACCGAAGCCTTCGCCGAAGCGGGTAAGCCGGTCGGGCTGATCTGCATTTCTCCGGCACTTGCGGCGAAAATCTATGGTCCTGGCGTGACCTGCACCATCGGCAACGATGCCGAGACAGCTGCCGCCATGAACAAAATGGGGGCTACTCATGCGGATTGCGCGGTGACTGACATCGTTGAAGACAAGGCGCGCAAATTGGTGAGCACCCCGGCTTACATGCTTGCTCAGAGCATCGGTGAGGCGGCATCGGGGATCAATAAACTGGTCGACCGCGTGCTCGAACTGACCCACGAAAACGACGTGTAAAGTAAAGATCAAAAGATCGCAGGCTGCGCCAGCTCCTACGTGGACTGGATGCGCACCTTTTTAAGAGCCTGCGATCGTTTCAGGGCTTGCGGGAAAGCCGTGTGAGTATCCGGTCCAGCGCATTGGCAAACGCTTGCTTCTCGCGCTCGCCAAACGGCGCTGGACCACCGCTCATCTGACCCTGCTCACGCAGATCGGTGAACAGGTTACGCACCGCCAGTCGATCGCCCATGTTCTGTGCATCGAACTCCTTGCCACGGGGATCCAGCGCAGCAACGCCCTTCTTCACCAGACGATCGGCCAGCGGTACATCACTGCAGATCACCAGCTCGCCAGGCACCGCGTGTTCCACCAAATAGTCGTCTGCCGCGTCCGGCCCGCTGGGCACCACAATCAATTTCACCAGGGCCAGACCCGGTTTGATTTGCGGCTGCCCGGCCACCAGCACCACTTCGAACTGGCGCTTGAGGGCGAACTTCACGACCAGGTCCTTCGCCGCCCGAGGGCAGGCATCGGCATCGATCCACACACGCATGAATGTTTCCTCTTTAAACACCAATCAGGTCAGGAAACCTGAACCCGCCGCTTCTCCGCCAACCGGCTACGGCCATACAAGACAATGATCGCAATGATCGCCGCCGCCTGCGCACTCAGCGAATAGGCATCAGCGTGGATGCCCAGCCAGTCGAAGTCAAAGAACGGCACGGGATGGGTGCCAAAGATGCCGGCTTCCTGCAATGCCTTCACGCCATGCCCGGCGAACACGACCGACAACGCGCACAGCAGTCCAGCGTTGATGCCGAAGAACAACGACAACGGTAGTTTTGCCGAGCCTCGCAGGATCACCCAGGCCAAACCGACCAGCAGCACCAACGCCGTTGCTCCGCCGGCCAACACCGCGTTATGACCGGCCGGGCCCGCCTGCAACCACAAGGTTTCGTAGAACAGGATGACCTCGAACAACTCGCGGTAGACGGAGAAAAATGCCAGCGTCGCGAACCCGAAACGCCCACCACCGCCCACCAGGCTGCTCTTGATGTAATCCTGCCAGGCCGCCGCATGACGGCGATCGTGCATCCAGACGCCGAGCCATAGCACCATGACGCTGGCAAACAGTGCCGTCGCGCCTTCGAGCAATTCGCGCTGGGAACCGCTGACATCGATCACATACGCCGCCAGCGCCCAGGTGGCCAGACCTGCCAGCAGCGCCAGGCCCCAACCCGCGTTGACGCTGCGCACGGCGGATTGCTGGCCGGTGTTACGCAGGAACGCAAGGATCGCCGCCAGCACCAGAATCGCTTCCAGGCCTTCACGCAACAGAATCAACAGACCGGAAATATAACTCAGGGACCAACTCAGGCCGTCACTGCCCAACAGACCGGCCGATTCCTTCAATTTGGTTTTCGCCGTGTCCAGTCGTTGCTGAACCTGGGCTACTGGCAGACCATCCTGCAATGCCTGACGGTACGCCATCAGCGATTTTTCAGTGTCCTTGCGGACGTTGGCGTCGACGTTGTCCAGGGAGCTCTCGACCAGTTCGAAGCCCTCCAGGTAAGCCGCTACCGACAAGTCATATGCCTGATCGTGATCGCCGGCTCGATAGGCCGCGATGCTCTTGTCCAGAGTCGCTGCCGTGTAGTCGAGCAGTTGCGCCGGGCCGCGCTTGGCCTGGGGTGGCTGAGCTCGCTGCGCACGATAGACCCCGGCGGCTTGCTGTCCTTCGGCGGCCTGCACTTCAGCAGGCGTTTGTCGGGACAGGTCCGCAATGTTGTAGGTTTTCTCAGATGCCGCAGCAGCCGGATCGGCGCTGAAGCTGGCGATATAGGTCGCCAGGTCCCAGCGCTGACGATCGTCCAGTTGATCTGCAAAGGCTGGCATATCGGTGCCTTCGATACCCAGGCCCAGCGTGCTGTAGATCGCGTAGAGACTCAGGTGATCCATGCGTGCGCTGTCGCGCAAATTGGATGGCGGCGGCGTCAGGCCAACGCCAGCCGGGCCGTCGCCTGCGCCCGCATCACCGTGGCAGACCGAACAATGCTGTGCATACAGCGGCGCACCCCGGGTCGGGTCGGGCGTAATGATCGGCGCCTGACTGACTTCGTAAGCGACGGCGAGTTTTGCACCGAGCTGCCGCGCCTGACGGGTGACGTCCGCGCCGTTCCGGTGTTCGGTAACGGCACTGCGCAATGCGCTGACGCCCTGCTCCAGCCCGACTTGCTCCGGCTTGGCGGGCATCGCGACGATCAGGCCTTGTAGCGCTTTTATGGAATCCAGCTGCGCCTGGTATTTGGATTCATTGATGACCTTGCCCGCCTGGACCGCTTGCGGATAGTCGGCGCCAATGTAATCAAGCATGTGCAGCGCTTGTGGCGCGCCTTCCACCGTGTCGGCCAGCAGTTGGAAACTGCCGAGCGCAGCGAGCGGCAACACGAGCCAAGCCAGTAGTCGTGACGGGGCAATCATGAATGAATCTCAATTGGAAATACGAAGTTACACATTGTTCACTTCGAATCCCATTCACTCAAGCTTTGTTCGCTGATACCGGACGTTCTGCGCAGATGACGGAACCCTGTTGAGTCCTCTGTAGCAGCTGCCGAGGTACGAGGCTGCGTTGCGTGTCCGCAGAACCGCCCTCAGGGGCCGCTACGCAGCCCGACGCAGCCTCGTGCCTCGGCAGCTGCTACATGGACCCCGTATTCCTGGATGTTGGATGATTTACACCGCCGCCTTGCGCAATGTCGCCATAAACGCCGCCGCACCGATGAACAGTCCGGCAAACGTACGGTTCATGCGTTTTTGCTGCGTGGGTGTGCGCAGCAGACGCAGCACCTTCGATGCCAGGCCTGTGTAGCCGGCCATGACAATCAGATCCACACAGACCATGGTGACGCCGATGATCAGGTATTGAGCCAACAGCGGCGCATGCGGGTCAATGAACTGCGGCAGCACCGCCAGCATGAATACCAGTGCCTTGGGGTTGCTGATGTTGACCAGGAAGCCGCGGAACACCAGAGCCATCGGCTTGCCGATCTGACGTATCGCCGCATCGTCGCTCATGTCACTGGGAAGCGCGCGCCATTGCTTGATCGCGAGGTAAACCAGGTAGGCAACGCCGAACCATTTGATGGCATAGAACGCCGTGGCTGATGCGGTGAGGATCGCGCCTACACCCGCACCGACGATTGCAATCTGCACCGCCAGGCCCAGCTGCAAGCCGAGTGCGTTCCAGTAACCGCGCCAGAAACCGTATTGCAGACCACTGGACATCGACGCAATAGCGCCGGCACCGGGGGACAGGCTGATCACCCAGCAGGCGGCAAAGAACGCCAGCCATGTTTGAAGCTCCATTGCGCACCTCGACTTGAACTCGTTGACAGACGTCTAAGCTAATGCGGCGCTGGGCCGATGACTAATGATTTTTTTTGAAGGATGTTGCGACTACGGGACGTGCTGAGGGCCTGGAGCGGGCGTCGTCTGAAAGACCGTGATCGCGAAGGTTTGCGGTTGGATTGCGGATGTGTGATCGACGCGCTCCCTTTGAGGGAGCGAGCCTGCTCGCGATGACGAAATGTCATGCAACGGAAAAGCTATTTTTCAAACCCGCTCGAAGGGAACACATCGCTTCCGCGCCAGCGTCGAACCGAGCGCTGGAAGAACAGGCTATTGGGTACTTGCACCATTGCGCTGCCGGTACCGAGTTCTTCGGCCTCGATCAGCGTGGTGTAGAGCAGGTTGATTGCCACCACCCGACCTTTGACGCCCGGCTTGTCGGTGGTGTCCACCAACTCGACCACATCACCGATGCGAAACGGGCCGACCGTAAAGATCAAAATGGCGCAAAGCAGATTGGAGAGCACGCTCCACATGGCAAAGAACGCCACAGCTGCTACGGCAACGAAACCGGACAATGCCGTCCAGAGCACCGTGGCCGATACCCCGAGTCGTTCCAGCACGAAGATCAGCGCACTGCCCATGATCAGCCAGCGCAGACCGCCCCGCAGCGGCAACAGCAACTGTGGTGGAAACGGATAACGCTCGCCCAGACGGTTCAGGCATTTGGCGACAAAACGCTGGGCGATGTAACCCGCCAACAGGATCAGAAGAATCTGCACAACCAGCCAGATCGGTTCGATCCACACAGCCGACAGCGGTACCCTGAACGCTTCCATCAGGACAGCGCCTCCAGCTCCGCCTGCATGCTTTCGAGCAATTCGAGGGCTTCCATCCAGGCTTCCTCCAGCTCGGCTTCACGCACCTTCAGCCTGGCTTGTTCAGCCAGCAGATCTCGCAATTCGTTCTTGCGCGCCGGCTCGTAAATATCACTGTCACCAAGGCTGGTATCGATCTTCGCCAGTTTCTCGTGAAGTTTGCCCAGCTCGACTTCAAGCTTGTCCGCTTCGCGCTTGTGCGGCGCCAGTTGCTGACGCAATGCGGCGGCAGCCTGACGTTGGGCCTTCTTGTCGGTCTTGTCCGGATTGACCGGTGTGTTGCTGACCGGCGCATTGCGCTGACGATAATCCACCAGCCAACGGGTGTAGTCCTCAAGGTCGCCGTCGAACTCCTCGACCTTGCCATCCGCCACCAAGTAGAAATTGTCGGTGGTGCTTTTGAGCAGATGACGATCGTGGGAGACCACCAGTACCGCGCCCGAGAACTCTTGCAGCGCCATGGTCAGTGCCAGACGCATTTCCAGATCGAGGTGGTTGGTGGGTTCGTCGAGCAGAAGCAGGTTCGGCCGGCCCCAGGCGATCAACGCCAAAGCCAGACGGGCTTTCTCACCACCGGAGAAATTCAGGACGGGCTCGTCGATACGCGCCCCACGGAAGTCGAAACCACCGAGGAAATCGCGCAGGGTCTGTTCGCGCTCGGTCGGCGCCAGTCGCTGCATGTGCAGCAATGGGCTGGCCTTGGAGTCGAGCGAGTCCAGCTGATGCTGGGCAAAATAACCAACCACGGTGTTCTCGCCACGGGTCAGGCGCCCGGACAACGGCTCGAGCTCACCGGCAAGGTTTTTGATCAGGGTCGATTTACCGGCACCGTTGGGACCGAGCAAACCGATACGCGCACCGGGGGTCAGTTGCAGCTTGACCTTCTCCAGCACGGCTCGCTCGCCGTAACCCAATCGAGCGTCGGAGATGTCAATCAACGGGCTGGAAATCTTGTGCGACTCGCGGAAAACGAAGTCGAACGGCGAATCAACGTGTGCGGCGGACAATTCCTCCATCCGCTCCAGCGCCTTGATCCGGCTCTGCGCCTGACGGGCCTTGGTGGCCTGGGCCTTGAAGCGGGCGATGTAGCTTTCCATGTGCGCACGTTGCGCCTGCTGCTTCTCGTACGCCTGCTGCTGCTGAGCCAGACGCTCGGCACGGGCGCGTTCGAAGGCGCTGTAGCCACCGCGATACAAGGTGATCTTGCGCTGATCGACGTGCGCCACGTGATCGACCACGGCATCGAGGAAATCCCGGTCGTGGGAAATCAGCATCAAGGTGCCTGGATAGCTTTTCAGCCATTCTTCGAGCCAGATAATGGCGTCGAGGTCCAAGTGGTTGGTTGGTTCGTCGAGCAACAACAGGTCCGATGGGCACATCAATGCCTGCGCCAGGTTCAGACGCATCCGCCAGCCACCGGAGAAATCCCCAACCTGACGATCCATCTGATCGTTGGTG
Organism: Pseudomonas sp. p50(2008); assembly: GCF_015351605.1. Classification (NCBI taxonomy): domain Bacteria; kingdom Pseudomonadati; phylum Pseudomonadota; class Gammaproteobacteria; order Pseudomonadales; family Pseudomonadaceae; genus Pseudomonas; species Pseudomonas sp. p50(2008). The sequence goes on along the minus strand of NZ_JACMYF010000002.1, from coordinate 425,930 downwards.
AACCCCAGACCGGCCAGCAGCTTGCGCGCCCGGGCGTCGGCGGTGTAACCGTCGGCGCTGTCGAGTTCAGCGTGCAGGCGGGCCTGAGCGGCACCGTCATGGGCCGCTTCGGCCGCAGCGAGGTCACGTTGCACCTCACGCAGGCGCAGGTCACCATCGAGCACGTAGTCGACCGCGATGCGATCGAGGGTGTCGATCTCCTGGCGCATGTGGGCGATGCGCCAGTCCGCCGGCAAGAAGCAATCACCCGAATCCGGGTGCAGGTCGCCCAGTAGCAAGGCGAACAGGCTCGATTTGCCGGCGCCGTTGGCACCGATGAGGCCGGCTTTGTGGCCGGCGTGCAGGGTCAGCTCGGCGTCTTCTAGCAGACGTTGAGGGCCACGCTGTAAAGTCAGGTTCTGAAGTCGAATCATAATGGCGGCGGAGTCTACCAGCTTCGCTCGCAACTGGCGCGAGTAGCACTATGTCCTCTGACCTGTGGAGCTTTTCCCTTACCACGTACGCCCGACCCGGCGTTGAACAGGCATGCCTGCAATTGCAGGCGGCGGGTGCGAACGTGTGCCTGCTGCTTTGTGGGCTGTGGCTGGATCAACGGAAAGTCGCATGCAGTGAGCAGCGATTGCAGCAGCTTGGACGCGTAGCCGAGGATTGGGACGCAGATGTCGTGCAGCCACTTCGTGCTTTGCGTACTCAATGGAAGGCCGCCGCGGCCGAAGATGCCGATCTGGATGCGTTACGCGAGAAAGTGAAGGCGCTGGAACTGGAAGCCGAGCGACGCCTGTTGCTGCGATTGGAGCAAACGGCGCAGCGATGGCCGCAAGATGAGGTGACCGATTTATCGGCCTGGCTGGAAGGTGTCGCGGCGGACACCGCCAACCTGGACCGCGACGCGCTGCATCAGCTGCGCGTCGCGGCGACCGGCACTTAGGAAGCGCTGGTCGGCGTGGTGCTGGTGCTCGACGAAGCGGCTGGCGTTGGCGCCGGCGAGGTAGTCGAGGTAGTGGCGGCTGGAGCAGTCGAAGCCGAAGCAGACGGTGCTGCAGCTGCTGGTTTGGCAGCAGGAGCAACGGTCGGTTTCACAGCAGCCGGTTTTTTCACTGCAGGTTTTGCAGCCGGTTTGGCGGCGGCCGGTTTGGCGGCCGGTTTCGCAGCAGCAGTTTTTGCAGCCGGCTTGGCGGCAGGCTTGGCCGCAGCTTTTGCAGCAGGTTTAGCAGCTGGTTTTGCCGCCGGCTTGGCTGCGGTTTTTGCCGCTACAGGTTTCGCGGCAGGCTTGGCAGCCGGTTTCGCAGCAGCAGTTTTAGCGGCCGGTTTCGCCGCTGGCTTGGCAGCGGTTTTTGCGGCTACCGGTTTTGCAGCGGCCTTGGCAGCCGGCTTCGCAGCAGCGGTTTTAGCCGCTGGTTTGGCAGCAGGTTTTGCAGCTGGCTTGGCCGCTGGTTTGGCAGCAGCTGTTTTCGCCACAGCAGGTTTGGCAGCGGCAGTTCTTGCAGCTGGTTTGGCGGCAGCAGTTTTGGCGGCAGGTTTTGTTGCAGCTTTCACTGGTGCTTTCGCGGCAGCTTTAACCGGTGCTTTTGCAGCAGCTGGTTTGGCAGCGGCTTTCTTGGCAGGTGCAGAAGCAGGCTTGGCTGAACGCAGGGACAACGCCTTGCCGACAGCCTCTTGCACACGACCGACGCCCTGGGCCAGTTTCAGGCTTTCTTGAGCATCGCGCTTGAGTTGCAGAATGTAGGTGCGCGTTTCGGATTGACGATCCTTGAGAGCATCGAGCAGGTCCTCAAGTTCTTTCACCGCACCCTTGGCTTTGGTCTGTGCCTTGGCCTTTCCGGCGGACGCCGCATCTTGCAATTTGGTGCGGGACTTGTGCAGTTTTTCCTGCGCTTTTCCGCGCTGCTTTTCCAGTTTGGCGAGCAGTTTTTCAGCATCAGCCAAGGCTTGTGAACAAGCGGTTTCCAAATGTTCGAGCAGGCTGCCCGAGAGTTGTTGGAGTAAGTGCAACGGGGTATTTACTGGCTTCTTGGTGGCCGACATGGTTTACCTCCTGGCTGACGTGGGTGCGGCTCATACTAGACCTCTGCAGACACCGCCGCTAGGTCATCTTGACAGTATCGAAAGCACTACGTTGCAAAGGATCGAAAATCTTCTGCGCCCACGCAAAACCAGTTCACCGTTAAGCGTATTTACGCTGGCATAATCTGCCGCATCTCAGGCCGGAGAGTGCCCATGTCGCGTCACCTTTTTTTATCGTTGTGCGTGTTTTTTTCCGTCGCGCAAGCTGCCGAAAAACCCGCAGGAAATGACGCCCATGATCTCGCGTACAGCCTGGGTGCGAGCCTCGGTGAACGCCTTCGCCAAGAGGTTCCGGACTTGCAGTTGCAGGCGCTGCTGGAAGGCTTGCAGCAAGCGTATCAAGGCAAGCCGCTGGCATTGAAAGACGAGCAGATCGATCAGATTCTGGCCGAGCACGAAGCGCAGATCGCGGAGCAACCGGCCATACCGCAAAACGAAGTCGCACTGGAAAGTGAGCAGCGATTTCTCACCGAAGAAAAAGCCAAGCCGGGTGTTCGTGAGCTGGCGAACGGAATTTTGCTGACGGAGCTGACATCCGGCACCGGCGCCAAAGCCGGACCGAATGGCAAAGTTCAGGTGCTGTATATCGGACGCCTTCCAGACGGCTCGGTGTTCGATCAGAACAGTCAGCCGCAATGGTTCAGTCTCGACAGCGTGATCACCGGTTGGCGCACTGCCCTGCAGAATATGCCGGTGGGCGCGAAATGGCGTCTGGTGATTCCGTCGGCCCAAGCCTATGGCGCGGACGGTGCCGGCGACTTGATCGCGCCGTTCACTCCTTTGGTGTTCGAAGTAGAATTACGCGGCGCCACGGGTTAAACGGCGGGCACAAAAAAACGGCGCGCAAAGCGCACCGTTTTATCTTGCGGGAAGAGATTCAGGCCTGAACCGAATCCTCTTCCTTGTGAGCGGTGTGCAGCACTTCGATCAGGCAGTCTTCCAGTTCGAAGCGTTCATGCAACAAGCCACCCAGCTCTTTGAATTTCTCAGCGACACATTGACCGGCATCACACAGGTCGTTGAACGCGAGCAGCTTCTCGGTGATGACGTCGATACGAGGGTAGAGGGTCTCGGCCAACTCCAGCCCACGAGTATCGCCAAATGCCTTGGCCTCACCGGTCAACTGTTCGTAGATCTCGAAATGCCCCGCCGATACGTAATCGACCAGCACTCCGCAGAACTCCTGCAACGGCTTTCGGTTCTCGCCCAGAGCCTCTGGCTTGGCGCCGAGAGCATCATAGGCCCGAACCAGTTCGTGACGCTCCTGCAACCAGCGATCGATCAGCAGATGCACTCCACCCCATCGTTCTTGAGCATTCTGACAACTTTCGAGCATGGTGATCTCTCTTCCCTTGTGGGTCATGCTGCCCTACACCTGTCGCACACTTGAAGATCAAGGATCGGCCAGGCAGAGCGTCATTCGAGCAACATAATTCCAATGACACGTGCGGGCCAGATTATGCCCGCGCGACTATCGCTTCAAGGTACGCAGGAGAGAAAGTTCATACAAGTGTTTAATCGCCCGCCAGGGCCCGGTGCGACGACTCGCCGCTGAGTGGTCGACGAAACGCGATCCAGAGCAGCCGCTGCATCTGCGCGCCCGCTAAAACCATCACGGCGACGAAGAACAATAAACTCCATTCCGGGATGCTCAAGTCGAACAATGTCCAGGACATTTGCGCGCACTCGGCGGTGCCTTTGAACAATTGCTCCACCCTGCTCAACCAGGACGCGTCCTTGAAAACCTCAGACAGACCGGTCGAGCAATCGGACAAGTAACGCAGCGGATCACTCTGCAAAACCACTTGCCGCCAAGCCGTGACCATCCCCCCCAAGCTGCAGATAGATACAAGCAGCCAATACAGGAAAGTGCCGAGGCGCCCGGGACCCTGCACCGCAGCCAGCAGACAAAAGCCGGTCAGTAACGCCAGGCTGCCTCGCTGCAAGAGGCACAAACCGCAAGGCTTGAGGCCGACCGCATATTCCAGGTAATAGGAAACGCCCAAGGCCAGAGCACCTGCGATAAACGCCATGAAGAACAAGGATCGTGAGCAGGCCAAAGACATGGCATTTCCGTAACAGTAAGAGACAAGCGTTTACGTTAAGGGAAAGCGAGCCGGCCTTTCAAGGGATGCCAGCAGGGAGAGGTCTATAGAGGTCGAGGGAATTGCCGACAGGATCTGGAGGATCAGGTGTAGCCCTTTGTAGGATGCTTCCTACAAAGGGCTACAAGGGAATAAATCTGACAGCTGAGGGTACTTTTTCGGAGAAGGAGCGGACTCCCTCATCACAAAATCATGCGTGTACTGGTACCGGGAGCGGTGCTGCCAGCAAGCGTTCATCCAGTAAACCCAAACCTTCCTGGAACAGTTGATTGCTGCGTTCGGTATCGCCCAACTGTGCCAGCAGCCGCGCCAGTTCAGCGCAGGCCTCAGGGTTGCGCTGCACTCGCAAACTGCTCTCAAGATAGTCCCGGGCCTTACCCCACAGACTGCTTTGCAGACACAGGCGTCCCAGCGTCAGGAGCAGGCTCGGGTCAGCCGGATGGTCCTTCAGCCAGCCCTCGGCTGTTTGCAGTTGACGCGCCGGATCATTGCCTCGAACAAGTCCATACAATCTGGCCAAATGGCTGTCATAGCTACGCTTGAGCGCTGTACGCAAAACTTCTTCGGCTTCAGCCTGAGCACCCAGTTGACGCAATTGCTCTGCGTAGGCGAGCACCAACTGCGGCTCCTGACGCTGAGCCGAGGTCAGTTGCTGCCAGGCGCGATTGAGTGACTGCAAGCCGACGGTTCCGTCTTCCTCCCGATGCGCGGCCAGCGAGAGATTTTCTCCCCAGGCTCGGCGCTCCAGTTCTGCGAGTTCGGGGGGGGGCAGAACCTTGTCCTTGCGCAGCTCTGGCAACAGACGAATTACTGCGGACCAATCGCCGCGCTGTTGATGCAGGCGTTGCAACTGACGCAAAGTCTGGACGTTATGCGGATGGCGTTCGTGCATGGCTTGCAGGGTGGCGAGTGCGCCTTCGGTGTCTCCACGGTCGGTTTGCAGTTGCGCATGGTTCAGGGCAATTGCCAACTCTGCCTGAGGCTGACGCTCCAGCGCGCGCTCGAGCAGGTTATCGCTCTCTTCGTACTTGCCCTGCTCGTTCGCGGCGCGGGCAGCGCCGAGGTAGTAAAGAAGCGGTTGACGCTCAGCTTCCGCAGCGCGATGAAGGTGACGCTGCGCGCTGGCCCAGCGACCCTCCGCCAGATCAAGTTGACCGTGTTCGATGGCCACCTGAACCCGACGGCTGCGATTACGCCGCGACCACGGGTTGACCACGCCACTGGAGGTCATCACGAGCTCGATCAACGCCTTGATGCCCCAGAACACCAGCCAGAGCACCGCAACCAGCGCCAGGGTCGCCCACAGGCTCGACTCGAAACGAAAGCTTTTGTAGGCGATCAGGACATAGCCGGAATGCTCGGCAATGGCCAACCCAAGTGCCGCCGCCGCAGCGATCACCAGAAACACGATCACATAGAGGCGTTTCATGGTGTGGCCTCCTGCGCGGTGTCTGCGGCAGGCTTGGGCATCGGTTTGATCGAGTCCTCCGCGTTCACATTACGCCGCTCCAGATACCCCTGGACTGCGCTCAGTGTGCCGGTCAGGTCCGGTGTGACGACAGTGACAGGTTGCTTGCTCAGTTCGCCAACCTGCTCAAGCATCACTTTGCTCTGGGGATTATCCGGGTTGAAATTACCCTTGAGGACATCCCGCGCTTCGGCCAGCGCCTGAGTGTAAACCGCCGCCTGACCATTGAGCGCCGCCCATTGTGCCTGCTCCAGCGCCAGGCTCAACGCCAGGCGAACCTGGCTCAGGCTCTGACCTGCGAGTAACGGCCGGACATTTTTGTCGGCATTGAAATCGATGCGAATGTAACGCGAAATCTGGTCCCACCATTGAGCCCAGCGACTGGCGCCATCGCCATCGGCGGTCAGCCCCAGCAGCGATTCGCCACGGTCCTTGTACTCGGGCGCCAGCTCGGTAAGGCTGATGACCTGGTCACGCAGAGCCCCCAGGCGCAGGAACAAACCGGTGCGATCAGGCTGCTCGGTACTGCGCAGCGCCACCAGCGTTTTGGCCACTTGCTCACGAGCTGCAAAGGAACCCGGATCGTTCTGCTCGCGCAAAATCTCATCCGCTCCCTGGACCAGGGCCTGGGCGCTGCTGATGTCTTGCAGTGCAGAAAGACGCAGGCTGGCCAGGCGCAGCAAGTGCTCCGCCTCCGCCAGACGCCAATCCTTGCGACTGGCACCGAGCACTGTTTCCAGGCGCTGGTTCAGGCGTTGCTGATCGCCTTGCAGCTGAGTCACCAGCCGGTTGCGAGCTTCAAGTTCGTCAGCAGGGGGAAGCTGCTCAAGCCGGGCGCTCAGACGCTGCTCATTGAGTTTCAGGCTCTGGGCCTGATCGTTCAACGCCTGCACCTGACTAAGCTGCTGCTGGTTGTTGGCTTGCAGGTGACGCACCTGCCAGACTCCCCAGCCGCCGACGGCGACACCGGCGGCGCCCAACAGCAGAGCGACGATTGCCAACCCATTGCTACGGCGCTCCACTGGCGCGGGTGGTTCAGTTTGAACCGGTGCTTCTCCTGGCGCGTCGAGCACCGGCAGGACGTCATCTTTTGGCAAGGCTGTTTCGCTCACGTGTCCATCCTTTGCATTAGAGAACGGGTTCGGGATGCTCCCGCAACGCCGTCAGCAAAGCCGCGGCACTGGCGCCACGACAATCCACAACTATTTGGGCCCCGGCGGCGCACGCCAGCTCGGCGACCCTGGGGCTTGGAACAAACAACGGCAACCTCGCCAATTGCGGCCATGCATCGCCAGCCAATTGGTGCAGGTGCTCAAAACCCTGTCCACTGCTGACCACCAGCCCGTTCAAGCGTTCCGCCTGAATCCGGTCGGCAAGCGTTCCCGGTGGGTAGTGAGGCAGCTCGCGGCGGTACAACTCCAGATACTCGACACTAGCACCAAGCTCGCGCAAACGCTCAGCCAGCAACTCCCGACCGCCCTCCCCGCGCATGATCAACACACGAGGATTGTTCCGGGTGATTGCCTCGGACAACGAGGCCAGCCCGAGCAAGGCTTCACTGTCATCACCTTCCTGCGGGAAGCTGACGTCCAGTCCATGGTCTTCCAGAATCCGGGCAGTCGCGGCCCCCACGCTGAACCACTTCGAGGCGGGCGTCTGTGGACAACACTGGTTGACCAGATTCACCGCGATCCGGGCTGCGGGCTTGCTGACTACGATCACTGCGCAGAAGCGATCCAGATCCTGAATCACTTCGCGCATTGTGTCCGAGACCGGCATCGGCGCTATGTCCAGAAGCGGCAAGCTGCTGCTGAAAATCCCCGCGTCGGCAAGAACGCTGCTCAGCGCCGCCGACTCATCCGCCGGACGCGTCAGCAGCAGGCGCCAGCCAGTCACTCGTGACCTGCCTCGCCGTAGACTGCCTTGAGAATGTCGTTGGCGCCCTGACTCAAGAGGTCTTCAGCGACTCGTACGCCCAGGTTCTCGGCATCACTGCGCGGTGCACGGCCTTCGGCACTGAGCAGCAGCCCGCCGCTCGGATCACCCACCAGGCCACGCAACCAGATCTGCTCGCCTTCAAGCACGGCGTAGCAGGCGATCGGCACCTGGCAGCCGCCATTCAGATGTTTGTTGAGAGCTCGTTCCGCGGTCACGCGGGTGGCGGTGTCCAGATGATGCAGCGGGGCCAGCAGCGCGTGAATCTCACTATCGACGCTGCGGCATTCAATGCCCACTGCGCCCTGGCCACCGGCGGGCAGGCTGTCGTCGACACTGATCGCTGAGGTGATGCGGTCTTCGAAGCCCAGGCGAATCAGGCCGGCAGCGGCAAGGATGATGGCGTCGTATTCACCCGCATCGAGCTTGGCCAACCGAGTGTTGACGTTGCCACGAAGGAAACGGATTTCCAGGTCCGGGCGACGGGTCAGCAATTGAGCCTGGCGGCGTAGGCTGGACGTACCGACGATGCTGCCTGGCGGGAGTTCTTCAAGGCTGGCGAAAGTGTTGGAAACGAATGCGTCGCGTGGATCTTCACGCTCGCAAATGCAGAACAGCCCAAGACCTTCCGGGAAGTCCATTGGCACATCCTTCATGGAGTGCACGGCAATATCGGCTTCGTTTTCCAGCAGCGCGGTTTCCAGTTCTTTGACGAACAGGCCTTTGCCACCGATCTTCGACAGTGGCGAGTCGAGCAGCTTGTCGCCGCGACTGACCATGGGTACCAACGTCACAAGCAGACCCGGATGGGCTTCTTCCAGACGGGCTTTGACGTATTCGGCCTGCCACAGGGCGAGAGCACTTTTGCGGGTGGCGATGCGGATTTCGCGAGAGGACATGGATCAATCCGTACTGAATAGATACGGCGGATAATAACAGCTCAGCCAAATCCGCTTTGACTTGTATCAGAAACAGCGTGGCCTCCCTGGCCCTGGATGTCCTGCAATGGGGTACACAACACGCCGGCGAGCAGCGGATTAAAGCTGTTGCATCATCTTTCGAACGCCTGCCACATGGCGGCGACTGACGATCAAGGCATCACCGTTCAAGCCTTTGAGGAACAGCTGAAAATGCCCCAGAGGTGTCCGCTGCAAACGCTCGATGCGTTCACGGGCAACCAGTGCGTTGCGATGAATACGCACAAATCGGTCGCCAAACTCATCCTCGAGCGCTTTGAGCGGCTCATCCAGCAACACCTCGCCGCCTTCGTGGCGCAAGGTCACGTACTTGTGATCCGCAATAAAATAAACCACCTGGTCCAGCGGAATCAGCTCGATGCCCTTTCGAGTGCGAGCGCTGATATGGCTGCGTGGACCACTGCCAGTTTCGGCGGCGGGACGGGTCAATGCTGCAAGCTGAACGCGATTGGGTCGCTCGGCTTTTTTTAATGCTTCATGAAGTTGTTCTGTGCGCACAGGTTTCACCACATAGCCTACGGCGCTGGCCTGTAAGGCTTCCACGGCAAATTCATCGGGCCCTGTGCAAAACACCACGGCGGGCGGGGTTTCGCGTTCGCACAATCGCGCAGCCACTTGCAGGCCATCGAGGCCTGGCATCCGGATATCGAGCAACACGATATCCGGTTTATGGCTGTCAATCAGTGCCAACGCCTCTTCGCCGTTCGTGGCGCTGGGCTCCAGGACGCTGTATCCCTCGAGTTCGCCGACCATTCGGCTCAGGCGCTCGCGGGCCAAGGGTTCGTCATCAACGATCAGGACATTCATATTGCGCTGGATTCCTGCGTGAGTCTCGCACAAGGATAGCGTAGACAGGTGAAGTGACGTCCGTCACCGCGATCCACGCTAAGACTAGCGCGAGGGCCAAAAAGTGCCGCTGGAACGACGGCTAAATTTTCATCTGCCGGGCGTTTGGCGGCCCAGGCCCGCGTTGGCGAGGCATCGCCGTAGGGTTTGCTGATACACAATACGAACACCCCCTCTTCTTATAGTCGTTTTCCAGCGCCCGGAAGTGCGCTGATCCTTCTGTCCAACTGTAGACGGTTGCCGGGACGATATTGCTCAATCGAAAAATATCGTTGCGCAAATCACGACAACCCCTGATCCGAGTATGGACCGCTCTGAGAGAAAAAAACCTGTCGACCAGCGTCAACGACAGGATTGGCAACCCTGTTATTATCCGCGACAGCTTTCAACGTCACTTTTTTCCAGCCGATACGAGCGAATTCATGAGCACTGACAAGACCAATCAGTCCTGGGGCGGCCGCTTCAGTGAACCCGTCGACGCCTTCGTCGCCCGCTTCACCGCCTCCGTCACCTTCGACCAGCGCCTGTATCGCCACGACATCATGGGCTCGATCGCCCACGCAACCATGCTGGCCAAAGTCGGCGTGCTGACCGATGCCGAGCGCGACAGCATCACCGATGGCCTGAAAACCATTCAGGGTGAAATCGAGGCCGGCCAGTTCGACTGGCGCATCGACCTCGAAGACGTGCACATGAACATCGAAGCGCGCCTGACCGACCGGATCGGCGTGACGGGTAAAAAACTGCACACCGGCCGCAGCCGTAACGACCAGGTCGCTACCGATATCCGCCTGTGGCTGCGGGATGAAATCGACCTGATCCTGGCCGAGATCACTCGCCTGCAGCAAGGTTTGCTGGAACAAGCCGAACGCGAAGCCGGCAGCATCATGCCGGGCTTCACTCACCTGCAAACCGCCCAGCCAGTGACCTTCGGGCACCACATGCTGGCCTGGTTCGAAATGCTCAGCCGCGACTATGAGCGCCTGGTGGACTGCCGCAAACGCACCAACCGCATGCCGCTGGGCAGCGCTGCACTCGCGGGCACCACCTACCCGATCGACCGTGAGTACACGGCTCAGCTGTTGGGCTTCGACGCGGTCGGCGGCAATTCTCTGGACAACGTGTCGGATCGCGACTTCGCCATCGAATTCTGCTCGGCTGCGAGTATCGCGATGATGCACTTGTCGCGATTCTCCGAAGAACTGGTCCTGTGGACCAGCGCCCAGTTCCAGTTCATCGATCTGCCAGACCGCTTCTGCACCGGCAGCTCGATCATGCCGCAAAAGAAAAACCCGGACGTTCCTGAGCTGGTGCGAGGCAAGACTGGCCGCGTATTCGGCGCCCTGATGGGCTTGCTGACCCTGATGAAAGGCCAGCCATTGGCCTACAACAAGGACAACCAGGAAGATAAAGAGCCGCTGTTCGATGCCGCCGACACGTTGCGCGACTCGCTGCGGGCGTTTGCCGACATGATCCCGGCGATCAAACCGAAACACGCCATCATGCGTGAAGCGGCGTTGCGCGGTTTCTCCACCGCGACCGACCTCGCCGACTACCTGGTTCGCCGTGGCCTGCCGTTCCGCGATTGCCACGAAATCGTTGGCCATGCCGTGAAGTACGGCGTGGAAAGCGGGAAAGACCTGGCGGAAATGAGCCTGGAAGAACTGCGCAAGTTCAGCGACCAGATTGACCAGGACGTGTTCGCGGTGCTGACCCTGGAAGGCTCGGTGAATGCCCGTGACCATATCGGCGGTACTGCGCCGGCGCAGGTCAAGAAGGCTGTGGCACGCGGTCAGGCACTACTCGCCAGCCGCTAAAAGCATCGCGGACAAGCTCACTCCCACATTGGATTGATGGTGAACACCTTGAATCCAGTGTGGGAGTGAGCCTGCTCGCGATGGCTGACTTCACAACACGGCAAAACTCATTTCTTGGACGCAACCATCGCCATAAACGCCGGCATCGCCGCTTCCTTGTCTTTCGCGATCCGCTGCACGTTCGGGTTCTGCTCCAAACGCTCCAGCAGCGCTTTCGCCGCCGGCATCTCAGCCAGCAGATCCAGATCAAACAGCTTCTTCGCAACCGCGCAAGCCAGCGGCACGCTGTACAGAAAATACAAATCCGCCACACTCAAGCTTTCCCCTGCGACATAAGGGGCGAACTTGCCATGCCTGCCCAACGAGGCGAATCCCAGCAGTAGCTCAGCCTTGGTCTTCTCCTTGATCGCATCCGGCAGGGGCATGCCAAAAAATGCCTCGCCGTAGGAGGCTCGCCCCGGGAGTTCGATGTACAGCTCGATTTCCTTGGCCAGGGCCAGCACCTGCGCCCGCTCAAAAGGATCGGTCGGTAACAGCGGCACGCCTGCCTGGCTTTGCTCGATGTATTCGAGAATCACACTGGTTTCATTGATGAAACCTTGCTCGACCTCCAGAACAGGTACCTTGCCACGCGGGCTGATCGCCAGCGCTTCGGGGCTGGTGCCCGCATAGAACGGTACTTCTTCAAACGGCAGCCCTTTTTCCAGCAGTGCCAGTTTGACCATGTTGTAGTAGTTGCTGACGGAAAATCCATAAAGCTTGAGCATCACAAAGCCTCCAGGCCGTGCGGGGTTGGCAGTGCCTGTTTTATAGAACGCCGAAGCTGTTTCTGCCAGCAGCATCACGACGCTGAATGCAGGTAAACTGCCCGTCTTAACTTGAGGAGCCTGCCATGAGCGAGCCAACTGATATCGAGATTGACGAAGAAGAGTTCGCCGAGAACACCCTGGTTGAAGCAATCGAAAACCAGATCGAAAGCGACAACCCGCCGGCGGCCAAAGCAACCTTCAACAAACTGACCCTGGTGGGTTACGAGCGTGAAGAAATCCTGAACTTGATGGCCCACGTATTGGCGGTAGAAATCGACGCAATCCTCGAAGAAGACCGCGCGTTCAATACCGAATGGTACGAAGCAGCGTTGCGTGCATTGCCGGAATTGCCGCCAGAAAAGAAGTAAGCCAATCCCCGTGTGGGCGCGGCAAATGCCCGCTCCCACACAGATTGTCACCAATCAAACCTGCCTTCCCCAAGACCCTGACTACACTGGTACGCACCCCGCTGCCGCCCTACCTGCCGGGGAATGCTGCCCCAGGTGAAAAACCCTGTCGCGAGCACTGGACATGCCGCACGAGTGGGATCACCTTAGGGGCGCTGTCGTCCAATTCCTAGAAAGTCTGGAGTCCTTATGTCGTTTACCCCTGAGTTGGTTGCCGAACTGGAAATCCTCGCACTCTTCCCCCTGGACAGCTCCCAGGAAGGTTTGAAAATCCATCAGACCGCTGCCCCGAAAGCCATCGCCGCTGCTCGACGCCTGTATGAAAAAGACCTGATCGACCAACCCGATGGCGGTTATCTGACCAGCCTGGGTCGTGACGCTGCGCAAAATGTGCAAACCGTACTGACGATTTTGAACGTAGAAGAAACTGCCTGATACGCACTGCATCGCCCACGGGAACCCCTGTCACGGGATTTCCGCGGGCCTGTTTCGTACCTGCCCTGTTATTTGCCGTCGCCCTGCGATAAAAATCTGACGCCAGAAATACAAAATCAGCTAAAAAGTCCCGGGACCGAGGCGCTAAACTGCCCCTCATCCTTGAGACCACCTACGTCCGTGCCTCGCGAGCCGGTTTGAGCTGACATGACCCGCAACCATGAAATCCGCCCCGACCTGGACGAAGGAATCGACCGCAAGGTATTGAGCCAGCTGCGCGCCCGTTTTCTGAAGCTCAACGAAGGCCGCATGGCCCGCGCCATGGAAGGTTTGTCGACCCGCCAACAAACCGTGCTGGCACTCCTGCCGCTGTTCTTCCACGTTAATCATCCGCTGCTGCCCGGTTATGTCTCCAGCAGTACACCGGCCGGTTTATCGAACTACGAACCTGAGGCCAATACCCTCGCAGAAGCCCAGCGCCTGACCCGATCGTTTTCCTACAAGCCGCGTCATGGCAGCAACCCGCCGCGACCGATTCACGGCCTGTTCCTGATGGGCAGCCTCGGCACGCTGGCTCAGGCTGATCAGAGCGATATGGACGTCTGGGTCTGCCACGCAACGGATCTCGGCGAGAACGAACTCAACGAGCTGCGCAAAAAATGCCAACTCCTGGAGGTCTGGGCAGCCAGCCAGGGTGCCGAGGCGCACTTCTTTTTAATCGACGCGGCGCGCTTTGTTCGCGGCGAGCGTGACACACAACTCAGCTCCGAGGATTGCGGCACAAGCCAGCACTACCTGTTGCTCGACGAGTTTTACCGCACCGCGATCTGGCTGGCCGGACGTACGCCGATCTGGTGGCTGGTGCCGGTCTACGAAGAAGCGAGTTACGACCGGTATACCCGCACGCTGATGTCGAAGCGATTCATTCGCGCCGATGAAACGTTGGACCTCGGGCACTTGGCCTACATCCCTCCCGGCGAATTCATCGGTGCCGGGCTCTGGCAGCTGTTCAAGGGCATCGAATCGCCCTACAAATCAGTGCTCAAGCTGCTGTTGATCGAGGTCTACGCCAGCGAACACCCCAGGGTTCATTGCCTCAGCCTGCGTTTCAAGCAAGCGGTTTTCGCCAATCAGCTCGACCTGGACGAGCTGGACCCTTATGTCGTGGTCTACCGACGCATCGAGGAATACCTTACAGCCCGTGGCGAGCTGGAACGCCTGGAATTGGTGCGCCGTGCGCTGTATTTGAAGGTCAATCGCAAGCTCACCGGCAGCAGCCGCACCCCGAGCTGGCAGCGTTCCCTGCTCGAACGCCTGGCCCGTGAATGGCAATGGGACGCTCGCCAGCTGGCCTTGCTCGATAGCCGTAGCCAGTGGAAAGTCCGCCAGGTCAGCGCTGAGCGGCGGGCGCTGGTGAGCGAGTTGAATTACAGCTACCGCTTTCTGACCCAATTCGCGCGCACTGAACAAACCGTCAGCCTGATCAACAAGCGTGACCTTAACGTACTGGGACGACGGTTGTACGCAGCGTTTGAGCGCAAGGCGAACAAGGTCGAATTCGTCAACCCGGGCATCGCACCGGACCTGGCCGAAGACACGCTCACCCTGGTGTACGCGGCGAACAAGAAAGAACCAGGACAAACCCAATGGGGCTTGTACAACGGCAGCCTGACTGCCCATGAGTGGGAGCATTTCGCCCCGATCAAGCGCAGCCGCCAATTGCTGGAACTGTTGACCTGGTGTCACCGTAACGGCGTGATCGACAGCAGCACCCGTCTGGCCTTGCATCCGGGCAGCAGCGATATGAGCGAGTTCGAGTTGTTCAACCTGCTTGGCAGCCTTCAACAGAGCATCGCCCTGCCCCTGACCACCGTCGCCGAAGAACCGCTGCTGCGCGCCAGCGTGCCCAGCGAGGTGCTGATTCTGGTCAACGTCGGCGTTGACCCGCTCAAGCACCATCGCGACCTGAACATTCTGATGACCACCGAACGCACCGACTCACTGAGTTACGCCGGTGTCCGGGAAAACCTGGTGTTAACCCTGGACCAGATCACGCTGAACAGCTGGAATGAAGTGCTGGTCAACCGCTTCGATGGCCCCCACGCGCTGCTCGACTGCCTGCGCGATTACCTCAACAACTTGCCGAACGGGCCGCGACAACCGAAGTTGCGCGTACGCTGTTTCTGCCATAACCGCGCGCAGTTCATTGCGCAGCGGGTTGAGGACATCCTCGACACTGCGCAGAACCTGCTGCTGAGCCAGCTCAATCATCGTTACCTGATTCAGGTGCAGCAGCATTACCACGTCATGGAACTGGTGCCCGGCCAGGTCAAGCACATCGCCCTCGCTACGCTACCGGCACTGGTCGACTACCTGGGTGCCGAGCGAACTCGCTACAGCCCGCTGCACCTGGATCCGATGGCGCTGGAAGACCAGGATCTGGCCTTGATTCTGCCGATGGGTCAGCCGGATTGTATCCAGGTGTTTTACCGGGTTCACGACGATCAGGCCGATGTGTACGTGCTGGATGAATTCGATGCCCTGTGGCAACAGCGATTGCCCTATCACGACGACCAAAGCTTGCTGGTGCCGGTGCAACGGTTCTTGCAGGCGATTCTGTATCGACGTGACGCGTTGCAGCCACTGAACACCGTTCAACCGATGGATATCATTTATTACCAATTGCTGCCATCGGGCCCGGTCAGGGCTCGCCGTGTTGAAGCACGACCCGCCCCACAAACCCCCGCCAACAAACCGTTCTACGACGTGCAGGCCATCGTCGGCAAAGCTGCGCCGGGGAAAGTGCACATCACCTTGTATTGCAATCAGCGGGAGTTTTCAGAGCTGGAACATGGCGACCAATTGTTCAAAGTGGTCGCCCGAGAGATTGTCGAGCAGCGACGCGAAACGGAGCGCTATCGCTGCTACATCACCGATCTGGACCTGACGGGCCTGCTCGGTGACGGGCAGAGCTCAAGCAATGTGTATCTGCGCTACAAGTCTGACCTGGAGCGCGCATTGAACGAGGCGCTCGAGCAGTTTTGAACGGTTTTACTCCGGGAAGTCGCCGCCATTGGCAGGCTGAGATTCGACTTCAAGCAGTGTCAGTTTCAGCGTTTTGCCACCAGGCGCTGGCCAATCGATGTGCTGCCCGACCTTGAGGCCGAGCAACGCGCTGCCAACAGGCGCCAGAATGGAGATCTTGCCTTCGTCGGCATTGGCATCCTTGGGATAGACCAACGTCAGGTGATAGTCCTTGCCGCTGCTTTCTTCACGGCAATGGACTTTGGAGTTCATGGTCACGACATCGGCGGGCACATCTTCGTGGCCGACCAGAGTATCGGCGCGATCCAGCTCGGTTTGCAGCGCGATAACGCCCGGCAGCGAGTCATCCAGGCTGTCGATCAGGCGCTCCAGACGTTGTACGTCCAGTCGGGTAAGGGTGATGGAAGGTGCGGTCATGATCAGGGCAGACTCCTTTCTTCTGCACGAAAAAAGCAAAACCCCGCCAGAAAAAGGCGGGGTTTTCACGAACCTCGATGAGTTGAGGTGTATCCGGACACTATCACAGCTCAATAAATATACAAGCCAGGGGCGACCACGGCCCGACGCGGATCATTACGCCAAGGTTTTGCGCTGTGCCGCCTGGGCGCAAATGACACGGCGACGGTCGTCGTCTGCCGAGCGCCATTCGCGAATGTCTTCGACATGGCGAAAACATCCCAGGCAGACCTTTTGCTCGTCCAGCCGACAGACACCGCTGCACGGCGAAGCCACCGCCGGGCTGACATTGCTGTAAAGCGGCTTGGGCGGACGAACAGGGGCGGGTTGGGTCACGATCTCACAAGCCTTCGAAATCAAGTTCGACACCGGCCTGCTGGACCACGATGCGCTCCAGCATTTCGCCTAGCTGCTCTTCGCTCTTGTCGCACATCCAGCGCTCGCTCTCGGCGTCGTAGTCAAAGTGAAAACCACCCGACACGGCCGCCACCCACAACTGACGCAAAGGTTCCTGACGGCTGAAGATCAACTGGCTGCCATTTTCGAACTTCACGGTCAGTACACCGGCCGAACTTTCCAGGTCGATATCCAGGTCGCTCTCGTCGAAAATATCCTCCAGCGTTTGCTGGGTAGCATCGACCAGATCGTGGAAACGGGCTTCGGTCAAACTCATTACGGCAACCTCAAAAAGTGTCTGATCAGGCTCAAGCGCCGCACGATACGGCCGAGCCCCGGTGAATGCAAAGGATAACGCGGAACTTGTGGGAACGAGCCTGTGGCGAGGGGATTTAACGAAACGTCGCACCGCCCCGTTGGGTCGCGAAGCGGCCCTGATTTTCGGGCTCCGGTGTGTATCAGAAAAATCGCACTCACCGGTTTTGCGACTGCTTCGCAGCCGAACGGGGATAAATCCCCTCGCCACAGGCCCGCTCCAACGGGGTTGCGCATAACTGACAGGCACCAAGCACAAGCCCCGCCGGACGGGAGCCCCGTCGCATAGGCAAGCTGACGGGTGGCCGGTATACTCCGGCGCAATTAAAGCATTTTCAAGGATTTCGCCATGAAGCGCCTGATCTCTTCCCTTGCTGCGCTCCTCGCGGTTGCCTGCCTGGTATCGGCCTGCGGTCAAAAAGGCCCGTTGTACCTGCCTGACGATAGCCAGGACCCGGTCGAGCAGGCCAAGTCGTCGCAGCAGCAGCCTGCATCCAAAGCACACAAGCACGACGTCTACTAAGGGAACGCCATGGACGCTTTTAACTACCGTGACGGTGAACTGTTCGCGGAAGGTGTTGCCCTGTCCGCCATCGCCGAGCGCTTTGGCACACCGACCTACGTTTACTCGCGCGCACACATCGAAGCCCAGTACCTGGCTTACGCCGATGCACTGGCCGGCATGCCGCACCTAGTCTGCTTTGCAGTCAAAGCCAACTCCAACCTGGGGGTACTGAATGTCCTGGCGCGCCTCGGCGCCGGTTTTGACATCGTCTCCCGTGGCGAGCTGGAACGTGTGCTGGCCGCTGGCGGCAGCGCTGACAAGATCGTGTTTTCCGGCGTCGGCAAGACCCGTGACGACATGCGTCGCGCCCTGGAAGTCGGCGTGCATTGCTTCAACGTCGAATCCACCGACGAACTGGAACGCCTTCAGGTCGTGGCCGCCGAGCTGGGCGTTCGCGCGCCGATCTCGCTGCGCGTCAACCCGGACGTCGATGCCGGCACTCACCCGTACATCTCTACCGGTCTTAAAGAAAACAAGTTCGGCATCGCCATCGCCGACGCCGAAGACGTGTACATCCGCGCCGCGCAACTGCCTAACCTGGAAGTGGTCGGCGTCGATTGCCACATCGGTTCGCAACTGACCACCCTGCCGCCGTTCATCGATGCACTCGACCGCCTGCTGGGCCTGGTCGACCGTCTCGGCGATTGCGGCATCTACCTGCGCCACATCGACCTCGGTGGTGGACTGGGCGTGCGTTATCGCGATGAAGAGCCGCCATTGGCTGCCGACTACATCAAAGCCGTGCGCGAGCGTCTTGACGGTCGTGACCTGGCGCTGGTGTTCGAGCCGGGCCGCTTCATCGTCGCCAACGCCGGCGTGCTGCTGACCCAGGTCGAGTACCTCAAGCACACCGAACACAAAGACTTCGCCATCGTCGATGCGGCCATGAACGACCTGATCCGCCCGGCGCTGTATCAGGCCTGGATGGACGTCACCGCCGTGCGCCCTCGCGACTCCGCTGCGCGTGCCTACGACATCGTTGGCCCGATCTGCGAGACCGGCGATTTCCTGGCCAAGGACCGTCAGCTTGCGCTGGAGGAAGGCGATCTGCTGGCTGTGCATTCGGCCGGCGCCTATGGGTTTGTCATGAGTTCCAACTACAACACTCGCGGCCGCGCCGCAGAAGTGCTGGTGGACGGTGATCAGGCATTCGAAGTGCGTCGCCGTGAGACGGTAGCCGAGTTGTTTGCTGGCGAAAGCCTGCTGCCGGAGTAAAACCATGCTGCTGCGTTTTACCAAGATGCACGGCTTGGGTAATGACTTCATGGTCCTCGACCTGGTCAGCCAGCACGCGCACATCCTGCCCAAGCATGCCAAGCAATGGGGCGATCGGCACACCGGTATCGGTTTTGACCAATTGCTGATTGTCGAAGCACCGAGCAATCCGGATGTGGATTTCCGTTATCGGATCTTCAATTCAGACGGCTCCGAAGTGGAACAGTGCGGCAACGGCGCGCGCTGTTTCGCCCGCTTCGTACTCGACAAGCGCCTGACCGCGAAACGGCAGATCCGCGTCGAGACCAAAAGCGGCATCATCGAACTGGATATCCGCAGCGACGGCCAGATTGGTGTGAACATGGGTGCGCCACGCCTGGTGCCGGCCGACATCCCGTTCGATGCGCCAGAACAGGCCGTGAGCTACCAGATCGATGTCGATGGCACGCCGGTCGAACTGGCCGCCGTGTCCATGGGTAACCCCCATGCGGTGCTGCGGGTCAGCGACATCAACAATGCGCCGGTGCATGAGCTGGGACCGAAAATCGAACACCACCCGCGCTTCCCGGCACGGGTCAATGTCGGTTTTCTCCAGGTCATCGACCGCAACCGCGCACAACTGCGTGTCTGGGAACGTGGCGCCGGGGAAACCCAGGCTTGCGGAACCGGCGCGTGTGCGGCCGCAGTGGCCGCGATCAGCCAGGGGTGGATGGATTCGCCGCTATTGATCGACCTGCCCGGCGGGCGTCTGTCCATTGAATGGGCAGGCCCTGGCCAACCGGTGATGATGACCGGCCCGGCAGTTCGTGTTTATGAAGGACAAGTACGTCTTTGAGTGAGTCAAACCCATGACCGACAAACCCCAGGTTCCCGCCCTACAGCCCGACGAATCCCCTTCCGAAAGCCTTGAGGCGGCGGCGATTGCCGCGTACCTGGAGGCTCATCCGGACTTTTTTGTCGCGCACGAAGAACTGCTACCGTCCTTGCGCATTCCGCATCAGCGAGGGGACACCATCTCGCTGGTCGAACGCCAGATGACCATCCTGCGCGACCGCAACATCGAGTTGCGTCACCGCCTCTCGCATTTGATGGACGTCGCCCGCGACAACGATCGCCTCTTCGACAAGACCCGCCGCCTGATACTCGCGCTGATGGACGCCAACAGCCTTGAAGACGTGGTGATCAGCGTCGAAGACAGCTTGCGCCAGGACTTCCAGGTGCCCTTTGTCAGCCTGATCCTGCTCGGTGACAACCCGATGCCGGTCGGCCGCTGGGTCACTCATGCCGACGCGCAGACAGCCATTGGCGGCCTGCTCTCGGAAGACAAAAGTGTCAGCGGCAGCCTGCGCGAGCATGAGCTGGACTTCCTGTTCGGTGAAGAACAGCGCAAGCAGATCGGCTCCACCGCCGTCGTCGCCATCAGCTATCAAGGCATCCACGGTGTGCTCGCGATTGCCAGCCGCGACCCACAGCACTACAAGAGCTCCGTGGGTACGCTGTTCCTGAGCTACATCGCTGAAGTCATGGGTCGCGTGCTGCCACGGGTCAACAACTCCCTGCGCTCGGTACGTTAACCATGGAACGGCAACTGGACGCTTACTGCGAACACCTGCGCAGTGAGCGGCAGGTGTCGCCTCACACGCTGTATGCCTATCGCCGCGACCTCGACAAGGTTCTGGGCTGGTGCATCAAACAGAACATCGGCAGCTGGGCGGCCCTGGACATCCAGCGCCTGCGCGGCTTGATCGCTCGTTTGCACGCTCAGGGCCAATCGTCCCGCAGCCTGGCGCGACTGCTGTCCGCAGTGCGCGGGCTGTACCATTATCTGAATCGCGAAGGCTTGTGCGACCACGATCCGGCCAACGGCCTGGCACCGCCCAAGGGTGAACGCCGTCTGCCCAAAACCCTCGATACTGACCGCGCGCTACAGCTGCTTGAAGGCGCGGTGGAGGATGATTTCCTGGCGCGTCGGGATCAGGCCATTCTGGAGCTGTTCTATTCTTCCGGGCTGCGACTTTCGGAGCTGACCGGCCTCAATCTCGATCAGCTGGACCTCGCTGACGGCATGGTTCAGGTCCTGGGCAAGGGCAGCAAGACGCGATTGTTGCCAGTGGGTAAAAAAGCCCGCGAAGCCTTGGAGCTGTGGCTCCCGTTGCGGGCCATGACCAACCCGGCGGACGATGCGGTGTTTGTCAGCCAGCAAGGTCGGCGCCTGGGTCCGCGCGCGATTCAGGTACGGGTCAAGGCCGCCGGTGAACGCGAGCTGGGGCAGAACCTGCACCCACACATGCTTCGACATTCCTTTGCCAGCCACTTGCTGGAGTCCTCCCAGGACTTGCGCGCGGTGCAGGAATTGCTCGGCCATTCGGACATCAAGACGACGCAGATCTACACCCACCTGGACTTCCAGCACCTGGCGACGGTCTACGACAGTGCCCATCCACGGGCCAAACGCATTAAGGGCGATGATTCATGACTCTCCAACTGATCACCTTCGACCTCGACGACACGCTCTGGGACACCGCCCCGGTGATCATCAGCGCTGAAGCGATACTGCGCACCTGGCTCACCGATCATGCGCCCAACCTGGGCGCGGTGCCGGTGGAACATCTGTGGGCCATTCGCGAACGCATCCTGAGCATCGAGCCAAACCTCAAGCACCGCATCAGTGCCCTGCGTCGACGCGTGTTGTTCCAGGCGCTGGAAGAAGCCGGCTACCCTCACGCAGAGGCGTCTGAACTGGCCGATCAGAGTTTTGAAGTGTTCCTGCATGCCCGGCACCAGCTGGAAATCTTCCCTGAGGTGCAACCCACCCTGGAACTGCTGGCCAACCATTACGCTCTCGGCGTGGTCACCAATGGCAACGCTGACGTGCGTCGTTTAGGGCTGGCGGACTACTTCAAGTTCGCGTTGTGCGCCGAAGACATCGGCATCGCCAAACCCGATGCCCGGTTATTTCATGAAGCCTTGCAGCGCGGTGGCGCCACGGCTGAGACGGCGGTGCACATCGGTGATCATCCGGGTGATGACATCGCGGGGGCACAGCGGGCTGGCTTGCGGGCGATCTGGTTTAATCCGGCGGGTAAAATCTGGGAGGCCGATCACTCGCCTGATGCCGAAATTCGCAGCCTGACCGAATTGCCGGCGTTGCTGGCTCGCTGGAACTCCCGACACCCGTCCTGATATCACCGATATCCCCTTGTAGGAGTGAGCCTGCTCGCGATTGCGGTGTGACATTCAGCATTTATGTTGCCTGACACACCGCAATCGCGAGCAGGCTCACTCCTACAGGGGATCTTTGTTTAACCCATGAAAAAGCCCGCAGCGACGGCGGGCTTTTTCAGCAAGCAAGGGCAGACGCTTAGATAGGCCGGCTGCCGTACTTGTTATCAGGCTTCTTGGGAGGATCGGCGACCACATTGGCCTCCACTTCCTGCACCTTGCCGCCCTTGGCCAGGAACTCTTCCATTGCCCGCGCAAGCGCATCGCGCTCTTTATTCTTCGCTTCGACGCTCGGCAGCTCATCGACCGAAACCGCAGCCTTGGCTTTGCCTTTGGCGGTCGGAACGGGCGTTTCACCGCCATCGTCTTCAGCGACGTCTTCCGCCGCTGCTTCCAGACCTTCTTCGGTTTCGTCGTCGTCGCCTACTTCGAGGTCGTCGTTTTCCAGATCATCGTCGCTCATGTTCTACCTCATGACTTGCGAAAAGCAGATTAGTTATAGCCCAGCTTCACCGTCTGTCGACGGCTGCCAGAAAAAATTCCACCGCCATTGGTGACCAACGGCTTATGCCCCTTCACCGTGCAAGGTGGCAAGGACTTTACGGGCACCGCCATGATCACGGTGCTCGCCCAGATAAACGCCTTGCCAGGTGCCCAACGCCAGTCGGCCTGCCGAAATCGGCAAACTGAGCTGACAGCCAAGTACGCTGGCCTTGAAGTGCGCCGGGAGGTCGTCCAGGCCTTCGTCGTTATGCTCATAGCCGTCTGTTCCTTGTGGGATCAGACGATTGAAAAATCGTTCGAAGTCGCGACGTACCGCCGGATCGGCGTTCTCGTTGATGGTCAACGACGCCGAGGTATGCTGCAGCCACAAGTGCAACAGACCGACCCGACATGCCTTGAGTTCAGGCAAGCCGGCGAGTAACTCGTCCGTTACCAGATGAAAGCCTCGGGGCCTTGCCCGCAAGGTAATCAGAGTCTGTTGCCACATACAGTTCTCCGCACGTTCGGGGCGCATTCTAGCGCGCTCTGGGAAAAAACAAAGGCCCTAATATTCCTTCAACGTTGTAAGCGATTGGCCGTACAAAATTGCCTGTTGAAAAGGTGTCGAAAGCTGACAGAAAAAACCTTTCAGCCTCACCTTCAATGACAAATCCCGGACAAAAAAATGCCCGGCGAACCGGGCATTTTTTTGCGCGTACTTACAAGTTGTAGCCGCGTTCGTTGTGAAGTGCCAGATCGAGACCGACCGCTTCCTCTTCCTCGGTCACGCGCAGACCCATGACGGCATCCAGGACCTTGAGGATGATGAAGGTGACGATCGCGGTGTAGATCACCGTGAAGCCGACGCCTTTGCACTGAATCCAGACTTGTGCGGCAATGTCGGTCACAGTGCCGAAACCACCCAGGGACGGTGCGGCAAACACACCGGTCAGGATCGCGCCGAGGATACCGCCGATGCCGTGTACGCCAAATGCGTCCAGGGAATCGTCATAACCGAGTTTGCGTTTCAGCGTGGTCGCGCAGAAGAAGCACACGACGCCCGCTGCCAGACCAATCACCAGTGCACCCATCGGGCCCACGGTGCCAGCGGCAGGGGTAATTGCAACCAGACCGGCCACAACACCCGATGCAATACCCAGAGCACTTGGTTTGCCGTGAGTAATCCACTCAGCGAACATCCAGCCCAATGCAGCGGCAGCGGTTGCGATCTGGGTGACCAGCATCGCCATACCTGCAGTGCCGTTTGCTGCAGCAGCAGAGCCGGCGTTGAAACCGAACCAGCCTACCCACAGCATTGCAGCACCCATCAGCGTGTAACCGAGGTTGTGCGGAGCCATTGGCGTGGTCGGGAAGCCTTTGCGCTTGCCCAGTACCAGGCAGCAAATCAGACCAGCCACACCGGCGTTGATGTGCACAACGGTGCCGCCAGCGAAGTCCAGCACGCCCCAGTCCCACATCAGGCCACCGTTACCGGACCAGACCATGTGCGCGATCGGCGCATAAACCAGGGTGAACCAGATGCCCATGAAGATCAGCATGGCGGAGAACTTCATCCGCTCGGCGAAAGCACCGACGATCAACGCAGGGGTAATGATGGCGAAGGTCATCTGGAAGGTGATGAACACCGCCTCAGGAAACAGTGCCGCAGGACCGGTCAGGCTCGATGGCGTGACACCGGCGAGGAACGCCTTGCCCATGCCGCCAAAGAACGAGTTGAAGTTGACGACGCCCTGCTCCATGCCGGTAGTGTCGAACGCAATGCTGTAGCCATAAATGACCCACAGAATGCTGATCAGACCGGTAATGGCGAAGCACTGCATCATCACGGAAAGAATGTTTTTGGACCGAACCATGCCACCGTAGAACAGCGCGAGGCCGGGAATGGTCATGAACAGCACGAGGGCTGTCGAGGTCAACATCCAGGCGGTGTCGCCGGAGTTGAGGACTGGGGCCGCCACTTCGTCTGCCGCCATAGCCAGGCTGGGCATTACGAGGGACAACAGGGCTCCTAGCCCTGCGAATTTACGCAGAGTCATATTGTTTTCTCCTGGGGCGTTGGGTTTGTGGCGGCTTTTTTAGATTGCGTCGGTATCGGTTTCGCCGGTACGGATGCGAATCGCCTGTTCCAGATTAACCACGAAGATCTTGCCGTCACCGATCTTGCCGGTGTTGGCTGCCTTGGTTATCGCTTCGATAACCCGATCAAGATCCTTGTCGTCAATGGCGACGTCGATCTTCACCTTTGGCAGGAAATCGACCACGTATTCCGCGCCGCGATACAGCTCGGTGTGACCCTTCTGCCGACCGAAGCCTTTGACTTCAGTAACGGTAATGCCCTGCACGCCGATCTCGGACAGCGACTCGCGCACGTCGTCCAGTTTGAACGGCTTGATGATGGCAGTGACTAGCTTCATGAAAACTCTCTCCCGAATTGGTGGACTTGCCCCAGGAAAACAAACCCGACTCAAGTCTAAGCGCAGTGCCTGGCTTTGTAACGCATCGTCGGCCTTACCTGCCCGTCCGACGCCAGTTAACCGCTCCTGACGAAACACTTCCCCGTTCCGCTCGGCGCACTGCATTCGTCACAGCGACTGCATCAGTGCATGGGTCACTAGGCACTAAGCAGAAAGCTTGCCATCTCCACAAAAACCACTGAATTCAATCCATTGGCCTCGACGACCGACCACTTCACCCGAATGGCCCGCTGTATACGCACAACAACGGTGCGCTGCCGTCCGTCCGCATGCGCGAAAAGCGTGCATCCCTGCCATCGAGATTGACTATAGACACTGCGTGATACACTGCCCGCCATTGTTTCCAGGACCTTTCCCATGCTCGCGCCTAAAGACTTCCTCGACGCCCTGACAGGCACCGCCTCCCGCCTCTTCAGCGGCGACACCCCGCTGCCGAAAAGCGAAATCGAAAGCCAGTTCAAGGCGTTGTTGCAGAGCGGCTTCAGCAAGCTGGACCTGGTGAGCCGGGAAGAGTTTGATAGTCAGATGGTCGTACTCGCACGCACCCGTGCACGGCTGGAAAGCCTTGAGGCGAAAGTCGCCGAGATGGAAGCGAAGCTAACCCCGCCAGCCGAATAAACGCTTCAAACCCTGTGGGAGCGGGCTTGCCCGCGATTGAAGGTCAGCACGACCTGTAGGAGCTGCCGCAGGCTGCGATCTTTTGATCTTGAAGCCTGCAAACATCCCGGCAACGTCCTACAAAATTCTCATCCGCCGTCCGATTGCGCCGCACAACTCCGGTTCCTAAGCTCACCCACTGCTGAATGTTCAGCACTGGGTTTGGCGACCTGGAAGTTTAAGGAGCGCGACGACCATCGACTCGAGTCATGGCGGTTGTGCGTGGGAGACCTTCGGGTCTGCCGGGTTCCTTTTGCTCCGGCTCGCCAACCCGCGCACAACTGCCACCCAATTGTTTGGCGACAATTACTGGCAGCCCTTTAGGCAAAAGGAGCTGTATCAATGAATTGCAATGACGATTATCTAACCCCGCACGTCTTCACCCGCCACAAACTCCACCTCCACGCCCTTCTACTCGAAAACCAACCCTGGTTCAGCGCCCGCGACTTGGGCCGCCTCATCCGCCTCTACATCGACGAGCGCACCCTTCGAAAACTCGACCCGGACCAACACCAATCCGCTCGAACGCTCATCCACGGCAGCCTGGAAAACACCCTGCTGATCAGCGAATCCGGCGTCTACGCACTGCTCGTCTACCACTACTGCCCCGAATACCGAAGCCTGCGCGAATGGCTCACCCACGACGTGGTGCCAGCACTCCGAGACGCAGAGCAACCGACCTCAACAGAACGCCCGCAACTAAGCCTGATCAATTGGCCGGGGATGTCATTGAGCCTGCTGCACTGGAACAACCAGCCGTGGATTCGATTACAAGACGTGCCGCACGTACTGCCTGATCGCACGGCACCAAGGCCGGCACTCCTTACGCCGTGGTGGAAGCGAGCTTCGCGGGCGCTGCAATCGTTTTGACACTCACTTTCAACGACTACGTTTTCCCGTAAAAGACGTAGTCCTTTTCCATAACCAAACCCAAGTTCACCCGCCACGCTCTGACGCCCTTCATTGATCTCGGCACGGTCCTACATTAGCCAACTCCTGCAACTGATTACGTGACCATACCTACGTCCGCTACCTTTTTTGGCTCGACCTTAATAGTACAAACGCGATGAGAAGAAAGGGAAAAGGCACAGAACTCCGCAATCAGATATTCAAGTCTGATGCTCGGTTGCGTTGAGATCGAGGTGCAAGAACCCGACCCGGGTGCCATCTCCTATTATCAAAAACTTGGAATCATTTTTGACAAGACCAACCGCCTTGTCATTTCTATAGACGACCAATAAGATCAATCTACTCATCCAGGCATGCGAGATGTCTATGAAACGTAAAAAGCAAAAAGCGAAGCCGCTAATGATTGCTGACTATCATGCCGAGGCGCTCCGTTTGGCCGGGAGCGTTTCTACCAGCCAACATCGCTTTTTCAAAGTAGCAGCAATGTATGGCAAAGAGCTTGAACCTGATGGCTTGCTGGCAGGTGCACGAGCCTGACCGTGATACCTAAATAAACCGCCGAGAGGCGGTTTTTTTTCGGATCCACATAGCTCACCAACAATCGCAACATCCTGCGAAAGTTTGACGCCTGCGCCAACAGGCTAAACCATCTACTCGCGACTACCCTTGAAAAGCCGCAGGAAGCGGTCCTCTGTCAGCTCAAGGAACGACCATGTCCCTCTCCATCGTCCACAGCCGTGCCCAGGTTGGCGTGGAAGCACCTGCCGTTACCGTCGAAGTCCACCTCGCCAATGGCTTGCCATCACTGACAATGGTCGGCTTGCCTGAGGCAGCGGTGAAGGAAAGCAAGGACCGTGTACGCAGCGCGATCATCAATTCAGGGCTGCAATTTCCGGCGCGGCGCATCACGCTGAATCTCGCGCCGGCGGATCTTCCCAAAGATGGCGGACGGTTTGATCTGGCGATTGCCTTGGGGATTCTTTCGGCCAGTGTCCAGGTGCCGGCGCTCACACTGGATGACATCGAGTGTCTGGGAGAGTTGGCGCTGTCGGGGGCAGTAAGGGCCGTGCGAGGCGTGCTACCGGCAGCACTGGCGGCGCGCAAGGCCGGTCGTTCGTTGATGGTGCCGCGGGCGAATGCCGAGGAGGCCTGTCTGGCGTCAGGGTTGAAGGTGATCGCGGTGGATCACCTGCTGGAAGCCGTTTCGCATTTCAATGGGCACCTGCCCATTGCGCCTTACGTTTCAGATGGCTTAATGCATGCCAGCAGGCCCTACCCGGATTTAAACGAGGTGCAGGGCCAAATGGCGGCCAAGCGTGCCTTGCTGATTGCCGCGGCGGGTGCGCATAACCTGTTATTCAGCGGACCTCCGGGGACGGGGAAGACGTTGCTCGCGAGCCGCCTGCCAGGCTTGCTGCCACCGCTGGCCGAGAGCGAAGCACTGGAAGTCGCGGCCATCAAGTCGGTGGTCAGTTGCGTCCCCTTGAGTCACTGGCCACAGCGCCCGTTCCGGCAGCCCCATCACTCGGCTTCCGGCCCTGCATTGGTCGGCGGCGGCTCGAAACCGCAACCCGGCGAAATCACCCTCGCCCATCACGGCGTACTGTTTCTGGACGAACTTCCCGAGTTTGATCGCAAAGTATTGGAAGTGCTGAGGGAGCCGCTGGAGTCGGGACATATCGTGATCTCCCGGGCCAAAGACCGGGTGAGGTTTCCGGCTCGCTTCCAATTGGTGGCGGCGATGAATCCTTGCCCCTGTGGATATCTTGGCGAGCCCACGGGCCGCTGCTCCTGCACGCCGGACATGATTCAACGCTATCGCAACAAATTGTCAGGCCCGCTGCTGGATCGTATCGACCTGCACCTGACCGTCGCCCGGGAAGCCACCGCGCTGAATCCAGCACCTAAACCAGGCGATGACACCGCAACGGCGGCCGCTCTGGTTGCCGAAGCTCGGGAGCGACAGCACAAGCGTCAGGGCTGCGCGAATGCGTTCCTCGATCTGCCGGGTTTGCGCGCTCACTGCACGTTATCCACAGCGGATGAACACTGGCTGGAATCTGCCTGCGAACGGCTGACATTGTCGCTGCGTTCGGCCCATCGGTTGTTGAAGGTAGCGCGCACGTTGGCGGACCTTGAGCAGGTCGATGAGATTACACGGGGGCATTTGGCGGAAGCGTTGCAGTATCGGCCGGCCACTCAGTAAATGCCGAAACCGAGTCGTCCCCATCGCGAGCAGGCTCACTCCCACAGGGTTTGTGTTGTTTGCAAGATTTGCGAACGGCGCACACCTTGTGGGAGTGAGCCTGCTCGCGATGGCGATCTCAGAGACGACTCACCGAAACCGGTCAACCTCGGAACGCAACTCCGCTGCCAGGCTTTCCAACTCTTTAGCCGTCACAGCCAGGTTCGACACCACTTCGCGCTGCTCACTGTTCGCCAACGCAATGCTTTGCAAATTGCTACTCAGCAACGTTGCCGTGCTGCTCTGCTCCTGGGTCGCCGTCGTGATGGCGGCAAACTGCTGACCCGCCGAGCGGCTCTGCTCATCGATCCGCGCCAGCGCCGTGGCGACATTGGCGTTACGTGACAAGCCCTCCTGCATCAGCACATTGCCCTGCTCCATGGTGCTGATGGCGTTGCCCGTCTCTTGCTGGATGCTTTGGATCATCACCGATATTTCATCCGTGGCCTGACGCGTACGCGAAGCCAGATTGCGAACCTCATCCGCCACCACCGCGAATCCACGGCCCTGCTCACCGGCACGGGCAGCTTCGATCGCCGCGTTCAGCGCCAGCAGGTTGGTCTGTTCGGCAATCGAAGTAATTACCCCGACGATGCCGCCGATTTCCTGCGAACGCTGACCCAGGGTGTTGATCACGGTCGCGGTGCTGTTCAGTGCGCCAGCGATCTGTTCCAGAGACGAGGACGCTTCCTCCATCGATGTACGACCGATCCGCGTTTGTTGTGCGTTCTCTTGAGCCAGGCGCTCGGTGCTGCCCATGTTGTCGGCAATGTTCAACGAGGTCGCACTGAACTCCTCCACAGCACCGGCCATGCTGGTGATTTCACCCGACTGCTGCTCCATTCCTTCGTATGCGCCGCCAGATAACCCGGACAACGCCTGTGCGCGCCTGTTGACCTCTTCCGAGGCTTTGCGGATGTGTTCCACCATGGTCGACAGTGCCTGACTCATCTGATTGAAAGCCCGGGCCAACTGACCGATTTCGTCGTGGCTCGACACGTTCAGGCGCACGCTCAAGTCACCTGCACCCAAGGCTTCGGCCTGACGCACCAGATCGCCCAGCGGCGCGAGCTTGCTACGCAACAGCCAGACTGCCGAACCCACCGCAATCAACATGGCCAGCAGGCTGCCAATTGCCAATCGAATCCCGACGCTCCAGGTCACCGCGTTGATTTCAGCTTTCGGCATGCTCGCGACCACCGACCAGGGGCCGCCCTCAAACGGCACCGCCACGCTGTAGAACGCTTCGGACTTGTCGCTCCAGAAATCGCCCGTTCCCGGTGTCTTGGACAGTGCAAGGATGGCCGGAACGGCCTGATCCAGCGCTTGCACGCCAGCGATCGGCACCAGCCACTTGCCCTGCTCATCCAGCAACGCCAACGAGCCGGTTTGACCAATACGGAAACGCTTGAGGTTGGCAAATTGCGCATTCTGCGCATCGGTGTAATCGAATCCTACAAACAGCACGGCGATGACCTTGCCGCCACTGTCACGTACGGGGGTGTACTGCGTCATGTAGGACCGTTCGAAGAGCAAGGCACGACCGACGTAGCTCTGCCCCGCCATCAGGCGTGCATAAGCCGGATGCGCGTGATCGAGCAGCGTACCGATGGCCCGCGTGCCGTCCTGTTTGCTCAGGGACGTACTGACGCGGATAAAGTCATCGCCGTTGCGCACGAACAACGTGGCGACGCCGGCGGTCATTTGCTTGAACTCGTCCACTTCGCTGAAGTTGTTGTTCAGCACTTCGCTGCCCAGGTGCAGGCCGGGAGTCTGTACGCCGGCCACTGTCACCGGCTCATCAGGATGCAGGCTAAGGCCGACGCTGAAACGCTTTTCGAACAATCCGCTGAGGCGCTGGGTGCTTTCGCGCAACGTACCGTGGAAGGTGCTCAACTGATCGGCCAGCAGCCGGGCTTCACTGGCCAGATGTTCTTCGCGGGTGGCGAGGTTGGCTGTATCCAGCGAGCGCAACGCGAACAGCGTACTGCCGCTGATGACCACCGCCAGTATCACGGCCAGCGCTAGCCCCAGTTGTGAGGCGATCCGGGCACGAGGTTGAGACATGACTGCTCCTGGCCGAGTGACCGGATCATCCTGATCGCGACGCACACTCAGCAAAATTTCTAATAATGGGAATTCGGTCGAACCTGCACGAAGGTTCCACCTGCAGACTTTCGGCGGCAAAGCTGAATACTTGAGTGATTCACCGGGAGATAGCTCAAAGCCGTCATTGCGACGGCTCTATCGATTCAGCTCAAATGCTCGACATCGGGCAACTCCATTGCCCGAACTTCGCCTTGCAGGAAATCACTGAGTCGGCGCATTCGTTCGCCGCCGGGGCGGGTTTTCGGCCAGACCAGGTAATATTTCTCACCGCTGGCGACAGCCGTCGGCCACGGCAAACTCAGGCGCCCTTGCGCCACATCCTCGGCCACCATCAGCAGATCGCCCATCGACACACCGTACCCGCGCGCAGCGGCGATCATGCCCAGCTCCAGCGTATCGAACACCTGCCCACCCTTGAGCGACACCTGATCGGCCATATCCATGCGTTCCAGCCAGTTGCGCCAGTCGCGACGATCCGGGGTCGGGTGCAGCAATTCAGTGTTGGCCAGGCGCGTGACATCCCAGGGTTGATCGTTCAAAAGGTTCGGCGCGCCGACCGGGATCAACTCTTCCGGAAACAGGTAGCTCGCCTCCCAGTCAGGCGGGAAATGCCCGTTGCTCAGCAATACGGCGCAGTCGAAGGGCTCGTCGTTGAAATCCACCGAGTCGACGTCCATCCAGGCGCTGGTCAGCTGCACTTCATTGCCCGGTTGCAGGTGACGGAAGCGACTCAGTCGTGCCAACAGCCAGCGCATCGTCAAGGTCGAGGGGGCCTTCATGCGCAAGACGTCGTCTTCCGCGCGCAAGGTATTGCACGCCCGTTCAAGCGCAGTGAAGCCTTCGCGAATCCCCGGCAATAGCAAACGGGCTGATTCGGTCAACTGCAGGTTTCGGCCACTGCGGTGAAACAGTCGACAGGCAAAATGCTCTTCGAGCGTACGAATGTGCCGACTGACAGCGCTCTGCGTGATCGACAGCTCTTCTGCGGCTCGGGTGAACGAACTGTGGCGCGCTGCTGCTTCGAATGCGCGAAGGGCATACAAGGGAGGAAGACGACGGGACATCGGGAACGCTCCTGCAACTGCGCAACATGAACCAGACGCAAACTATTCTGCATGAGTTTGAATCATGCGACCCATCCTTTTTATCCCTTTGTGCAATCCCCTGAGAGCGCCGAGAATCGACGGTCTACTGTTCCCCTTGAAAATTGAGCGTGATGATCATGAAGCATCCAGCACGTGTTGAACTCTGGGCCATTCTGCGGCTGGCGGGGCCGTTGATTGCCTCACAGTTGGCGCACATGCTGATGGTTCTTACCGATACGTTGATGATGGCCCGCCTCAGCCCCGAGGCGCTGGCCGGCGGCGGTCTGGGGGCGGCGGCCTATTCCTTCGTGGCGTTTTTCTGCATCGGTGTAATTGCTGCGGTCGGCACCCTGGTATCTATCCGCAAAGGTGCAGGCGATACCGTTGGGGCGGCGCGACTGACCCAGGCGGGGTTGTGGCTGGCGTGGTTGATGGCGCTGGTGGCGGGCTTGCTGTTGTGGAACCTCAAGCCGGTGTTGTTGCTGTTCGGTCAGACCGAAACCAACGTCCAGATGGCTGGGCAGTTTCTGTTGATCCTGCCGTTCGCCCTGCCCGGCTATCTGAGCTTCATGGCCCTGCGCGGTTTCACCAGTGCGATCGGCCGGGCGACGCCCGTCATGGTCATCAGCCTCGCCGGTACGGTCGCTAACTTCCTGCTCAACTATGCGTTGATCACCGGCATGTTTGGCTTGCCGAAATTGGGCCTGGTCGGGATCGGACTGGTCACGGCCATTGTCGCCAACCTCATGGCAGTGGCACTCGCGTTGCACATCCGCCGGCATCCCGCGTACGACGCTTATCCGTTGCGCGCGGGCCTGTCGCGGCCCAATCGTCAGTACCTCAAAGAGCTTTGGCGCCTGGGCCTGCCCATTGGCGGCACCTATGCGGTGGAAGTCGGGCTATTTGCCTTTGCCGCGCTGTGCATGGGCACGATGGGAAGCACGCAATTGGGGGCGCATCAGATCGCGCTGCAAATCGTTTCGGTGGCGTTCATGATTCCGGCGGGACTCTCCTATGCGATCACCATGCGCATCGGCCAGCATTACGGCGCGGGGCAACTGCTGGATGCGCGGTTGGCAGGCAGGGTCGGCCTGGCCTTCGGAGCGATAGCGATGCTGGGTTTCGCGATGGTGTTCTGGCTACTGCCAAATCAGTTGATTGGTTTGTTTCTGGACCACAACGACCCGGCGTTTCGCCCGGTCATTGAGCTCGCCGTGAGTCTGCTGGCGGTGGCGGCGTGGTTCGAGCTGTTCGACGGTACGCAAACCATTGCCATGGGCTGCATCCGTGGGCTCAAGGACGCCAAGACTACATTCCTTGTCGGACTGGGTTGCTATTGGCTGATCGGTGCACCGGCCGCTTGGTGGATGGCCTTCCATTTGGACTGGGGGCCGACGGGAGTCTGGTGGGGTTTGGCGCTGGGCCTGGCTTGCGCGGCGGTGGGTCTGACGCTGGCGTTTGAATGGAAGATGAAGCGGATGATCCGGCGGGAGCCGTCTTCGGCGGAAAGTTTCCAGATCGCCCAGCCTGACTGAAGTTTCCTGTAGGAGCGAGCCTGCTCGCGATGAGGTCGTATCAGTTAACATCAATGCCACTGATACATCGCTATCGCGAGCAGGCTCGCCCCCACAGTTGATTATCGGCTAACTCACGACTTCCAATGCAGGCTGCTGGCTCGAACCAAACGTCAAATACTCAACCAGTTCCGCCAACGGCAGCGGCTTGCTGATCAGGTATCCCTGCACCTGATCGCAACCAAACCCGCGCAACAGATCCAGCTGTGCCGCGGTTTCCACCCCTTCTGCAACCACTTCCAGGTTGAGGTTATGCGCGAGGTTGATCATCGCGTGGACCAGTTTGCGATTTTCCTCACGCTCTTCCATTCCACCGACAAAGCTTTTGTCGACCTTCAGCAAGGCAATCGGCAGGCTGTTGAGGTGCACGAACGACGAAAATCCGGTCCCGAAATCATCCAGTGAGAAGCGCACACCCAGGCGCCCGAGGGCATCCATGGTCTGCTTCACCAGATCGCTGCGGCGCATGACTGCCGTTTCGGTCAACTCGAACTCCAGCCACTGCGCCTCGACGCCGCGCTCGACGATCAAGCGACTCAATGTCGGCAGCAGCTGGCTGTCCTGAAACTGCCGGAATGACAGGTTGATCGCCATGTGCAACGCCGGCAGACCGCGCTCGCGCAGCGCCTGCATGTCACGCAACGCACGGGAAATAACCCAGTAACCCAGCGGCACAATCAAACCGCTTTGCTCGGCCAGCGGGACAAATTCGCTCGGAGGCAATAAGCCACGCTCGGCATGCCGCCAGCGCACCAAGGCTTCGAGGCCGACGATTTGCCCGTCTTCGAGATTCAGCCTGGGTTGGTAATGCAGCTCCAGTTCATCCCGACGCAACGCCCGGCGCAGCTCGCTTTCGAGGTCGGCCATGCTGCGAGCATTGCGGTTGATGCGTTCGTTGAAGATGTGGAAGGTGCAGCCCTGCGTGCTCTTGGCCTGCTGCATCGCGATGTGGGCATGCCACATCAGCGGATCGGCGCCGGCCTGGGCCCGGGCGTGGGCAATGCCCAGGCTGGAACCGATCAACAGGCTTTCGCCGTCAACCCAATAGGGCTCGGCCAGGGCTTCAGTGATTCGTTCCGCCATCCATTCCGCGCGTTGAGGGGCGCGACGGGTGTCGATCAGCAAGGCAAATTCATCGCTGCCCAGCCGCGCCAGCTGATCACCGGCTTCAAGCTGGCTTTTCAATCGCGCGACGACTTGCAGGATCAACCGGTCGCCAGCCTGATGGCCAAGGGCGTCGTTGGCATGGCGAAAGTTGTCGAGATCCAGGTGACCGAGCGCCAGGCCACGGCCGTCGTTTTCCACCAGCCGCGCCGCCAGCAACGTCTGGAACCCCTGCCGGTTGGCGATACCGGTCAGCGGGTCTTGCTCGGCCAGGCGCTGCAGGGTGTTTTCCAGCAGACCGCGTTCGCGCACATGGCGCAGGCAGCGACGCAACATGCCCGAATCCAGCACGTCGCGCACCAACCAGTCACTCACACCATCGGGTGGCGA
The DNA here is from genome assembly GCF_015351605.1 of Pseudomonas sp. p50(2008). Taxonomy (NCBI): domain Bacteria; kingdom Pseudomonadati; phylum Pseudomonadota; class Gammaproteobacteria; order Pseudomonadales; family Pseudomonadaceae; genus Pseudomonas; species Pseudomonas sp. p50(2008). The sequence continues at coordinate 390,802 of NZ_JACMYF010000002.1, read as the reverse complement.
AACGGGTTCGTGTTCGAGCAGCAATACAGTCGGCAGAGTGCATTGGCCAGGCAGCGGCGCCAGTGCAGGAATCGTCAACAACACCGCATTGCGGTTGTCATCGAACAGACTGCTGACCGACTCCCAGCTCGGCGCGCTGATCAGCACGGCCGAGCTCCCCATCGGAGCCAGACACTCGCGCAACAACGCTGCCCACGCTGGCTCTTCGGCCAGTAGCAGCAAACGCAAGGGTTCGACAGGCGTAGACAAGCTAGCTCCCTAGACTCTGCAAAGAGGTGGCGACGGGCATTATGCCGCGCCGATAACCAATGACCAAATGACATCAGTTATCAAACGAGGCTTTTGTATCAGGAATTACGAACATTAGACGCAAATTAATCATGCATCCTGCGTGAAAGTATCAAAACCGGCAAATAGAGATCGCGTGTTACGTCACAAGTCGGAGAGAGCAGCACAATTCGCTGAGCCTGTTAAAATGCCGGCCCATTTCGCAAACGACTCCCTGATTCCGTATGTCCCGACTCAATCCCCGGCAGCAAGAAGCCGTGAGCTACGTCGGCGGCCCTCTTTTGGTGCTCGCCGGCGCTGGCTCCGGCAAGACGAGTGTGATCACGCGCAAAATCGCGCATTTGATCCAGAACTGCGGCATTCGCGCCCAGTACATCGTCGCCATGACCTTTACCAACAAGGCCGCGCGCGAGATGAAGGAACGGGTCGGCACCCTGCTCAAGGGCGGCGAAGGCCGCGGCCTGACGGTGTGTACCTTCCACAACCTGGGCTTGAACATCATCCGCAAGGAACACGTTCGCCTGGGCTACAAGCCGGGTTTTTCGATCTTTGACGAGACCGACGTCAAAGCCTTGATGACCGACATCATGCAGAAGGAATACTCGGGCGACGACGGCGTCGACGAGATCAAGAACATGATCGGCTCGTGGAAAAACGACCTGATCCTGCCGCCCGAAGCCCTGGAAAACGCGCGCAACCCCAAGGAGCAGACCGCCGCCATCGTCTATACCCACTATCAGCGCACGCTCAAGGCGTTCAATGCGGTGGACTTCGACGACCTGATCCTGCTGCCGGTAAAGCTGTTCCAGGAACACGCCGACATTCTCGAAAAGTGGCAGAACAAGGTCCGCTACCTGCTGGTGGACGAATACCAGGACACCAACGCCAGCCAGTATTTGCTGGTGAAACTGCTCATCGGCACGCGCAACCAGTTCACCGTGGTGGGCGACGATGACCAGTCGATTTATGCCTGGCGTGGCGCGCGTCCGGAAAACCTGATGCTGCTCAAGGACGATTACCCGTCCCTGAAAGTGGTAATGCTGGAGCAGAACTATCGCTCCACCAGCCGCATCCTGCGTTGCGCGAACGTGCTGATCTCCAATAACCCGCACGAATTCGAAAAGCAGCTGTGGAGCGAGATGGGTCACGGCGATGAAATCCGCGTGATCCGTTGCCGCAACGAAGACGCCGAAGCCGAGCGTGTGGCCGTTGAGCTGTTGACCCTGCACTTGCGCACCGACCGGCCTTACAGCGACTTTGCGATCCTGTACCGCGGTAACTACCAGGCCAAGTTGATCGAACTGAAGCTGCAGCACCACCAGATTCCCTATCGTCTGTCTGGCGGCAACAGCTTCTTCGGACGTCAGGAAGTGAAAGACCTGATGGCCTACTTCCGCCTGATCGTGAACCCGGACGACGACAACGCCTTCTTGCGGGTGATCAACGTCCCGCGCCGGGAAATCGGTTCGACCACGCTGGAGAAGCTGGGTAACTACGCCACCGAGCGAAAGATCTCGATGTACGCCGCCACCGATGAAATCGGCCTGGGCGAGCATCTGGACACCCGTTTCACCGATCGCCTGTCGCGATTCAAGCGCTTCATGGACAAGGTCCGCGAGCAGTGCGCGGGCGAAGACCCGATCTCCGCGCTGCGCAGCATGGTCATGGACATCGACTACGAGAACTGGCTGCGCACCAACAGTTCCAGCGACAAGGCCGCCGATTACCGCATGGGTAACGTCTGGTTCCTGATCGAGGCGTTGAAAAACACCCTCGAGAAGGACGAGGAAGGCGAAATGACCGTCGAGGATGCCATCGGCAAACTGGTGCTGCGCGACATGCTGGAACGGCAGCAGGAAGAGGAAGACGGTGCCGAAGGTGTGCAGATGATGACCTTGCACGCCTCCAAGGGCCTGGAATTTCCCTACGTATTCATCATGGGCATGGAGGAGGAAATCCTTCCGCACCGCTCCAGCATCGAAGCCGACACCATCGAAGAAGAACGCCGCCTGGCCTACGTTGGCATTACCCGCGCGCGTCAGACTCTGGCCTTCACCTTCGCGGCCAAGCGTAAGCAGTACGGCGAGATCATCGATTGCGCACCGAGCCGCTTCCTCGATGAACTGCCGCCGGACGACCTGGCGTGGGAAGGCAACGACGACACGCCCGTTGAAGTCAAAGCCGTTCGCGGTAATACCGCACTGGCGGATATACGCGCGATGTTAAAGCGCTAGAATTGAGCACTTTTTAACCAAACACTTTTTACAAGCTAGGCGCATACCGCGTCAGTAGAGGAAAGCTTCATGGAAGCACTGCACAAGAAAATTCGCGAAGAAGGCATCGTGCTTTCCGATCAGGTCCTGAAGGTCGACGCCTTTTTGAACCACCAGATCGACCCGGCCCTGATGAAGCTGATTGGCGACGAGTTCGCCACGCTGTTCAAGGACTCGGGCATCACCAAGATCGTGACCATCGAGGCCTCGGGCATTGCTCCGGCCATCATGACGGGCCTGAACCTTGGCGTGCCGGTGATCTTTGCGCGCAAACATCAGTCCCTGACCCTGACCGAAAACCTGCTGTCGGCGACCGTGTACTCGTTCACCAAGCAGACCGAAAGCACGGTAGCGATCTCGCCGCGTCACCTGACCAGCAGCGACCGCGTACTGATCATCGATGACTTTTTGGCCAACGGTAAGGCGTCCCAGGCGCTGATCTCGATCATCAAACAGGCCGGCGCGACCGTGGCCGGTTTGGGGATCGTGATCGAGAAGTCGTTCCAGGGTGGCCGTGCCGAGCTGGATGCGCAGGGGTATCGCGTTGAATCCCTGGCCCGGGTGCTGTCGTTGAAAGATGGCGTTGTAACGTTCATCGAATAAATCCGTTGCACCACCGAGCCTGTGGGAGCCGGGCTTGCCCGCGATGGCGGCTGAACATTCAACATCTGTGGTGAATGTTACGGCCTCATCGCGGGATAGCCCGGCTCCCACAGGTTTTTTGTTGGCTTTTAGATAGCGGTGGCTTTCAGGCCGGTGAGCAATAGCCGCTGAAACAGATCCTCTTTCAACCCCTCCGGACTCGTCAGCTGCATCCGCTCCAGATGCGCGGGAAATTCCGACGCTGGCGGCGCATCCAGCGCAGCCTTGCCCAGTTCCAGTATCTCCGTGAGCTTGAACTTGCTCTTCAACCAGTTCAGCGCCCGCAACACATCCCGTTCCTGCGCGGTGAAATCACACCCCAGCGGATATTCGGGAAACAGCTGCGGATGCCGTGCCTGAATGTCCTGCAAACGCTGCGCAGTGTTGTCGGTGAATCGCGGATCCATGCGGAAATCCTTGGGCAATTTCCCGACCTTCTGCGCTTGCTCGATCAAGTCCGCCTGAAAGCGAGAATCGCAGATGTTCAGCAGCGACTCGATGACCGCCGCATCCGTTTTGCCGCGCAGATCAGCGATGCCGTACTCGGTGACCACGATGTCGCGCAGATGCCGTGGGATGGTGCAATGGCCGTACTCCCAGACGATGTTTGAGCTGACCTCTCCGCCCGCCTCCCGCCAGCTGCGCAAAATCAGCACCGAACGCGCCCCTTCCAGCGCATGGCCCTGGGCGACGAAGTTGTATTGCCCGCCCACCCCGCTGAGCACCCGCCCGTCTTCCAGCTGATCGGCTACACCGGCGCCCATCAGGGTCATGGTGAACACCGTGTTGATGAAACGCGCGTCCAGGCGCTGCAAGCGCTTGAGTTCTTCCTGGCCGTAGAGTTCGTTGATGTAGCTGATGCGGGTCATGTTGAATTCGAGCCGTTTACTTTGCGGCAATTCACGCAAACGCTCGTAGAAGCTGCGCGGCCCGAGGAAAAATCCGCCATGCACCGAGATACCGTCACTCTGTGCGGCCTCATCCAGGGTGCCGGCATTGGCCTGTTGCTGCGTCGGTACGTCGGGATACACCTTGCGCCGTACGATCCCGGCGTCGGCCAATACCAGCAAGCCGTTCACGAACATTTCACTGCAACCGTACAGCCCTTTCGCGAATGGCTCGACACCCCCTTCGCGGTCGATGAGTTGCGCCCACTGGCTGAGATTGATATCCGCCAGCAGTGCCTTGTAACCGTCGTTGTCGGCTTGCCGCGCCAGCAGTGCGGCGGTCAGCGCGTCCCCCATGGAGCCGATACCAATCTGCAAGGTACCGCCATCGCGCACCAGCGTGCTGGCATGCAACCCGATGAAGTGATCCTGAAAACCCACCGGCATGTTGGGCGTCGAGAACAGGGTAGTGCTGTCCTTTGCGTCGATCAAAAAGTCGAACGCATCGATGCCGATTTCTGCGTCGCCGGGCATGTAGGGCAAGTCGTTGTGCACCTGACCTACCATCAGGATCGTCTCTCCGGCGTCTCGGCGCTTGGCGATCATCGGAAACAAGTCGAGGGTGATATCCGGGTTGCAGCTCAGGCTCATACGATCAGGGTGTTCGCTGTGGCTGGCCACCAGCTGGGCGATCAGATTCAACCCGGCGGCATTGATGTCGCGCGCTGCGTGGCTGTAATTGCTACTGACATAGTCCTGTTGCGCCGATGCACTGTGAAGCAGGCTGCCGGGTTGCATGAAGAATTGCTGGATATGAATGTTGGGCGGCAAGTTGTCTTTTTGCAGGTCAGGGAGAAATGCCAATTCCGGATAGTCCCCGAAAACCCGTTCGATAAAGGGTTCAAGGAAACGCTTTTGCAAGCCGTCGCCCAAAGAAGGCCGACCCAGGCACAGCGCGGTATAGATCGTCAGCTGGCGCTCAGGCAGTTGCGCGACGCGCCGATACAGCGCGTTCACGAAGTGGTTGGGCTTACCCAACCCCAAAGGCAGGCCCATGTGGATATGTGCCGGCAACCGCGCCAGGACATCATCGACCGCTTGCTCGATAGAACACAGCTGCACCATCTGATCCTCCCTTACATTCCGTGAATTGGGTTGGACCGAGCTTGCCGCGTCTTTGCTGCAATGAACAGTCTCGGAACGTAAATCGCAGTCACAAAAAAACCGCTCGAAAGCGGCTTTTTGCTGAAAAATGAACGCTTATTTCAAGCCGGACATTTTCTCGATGGCGCCTTTGAGATCCGCATCCGAGCAATCGGCACAGGTGCCTTTTGGCGGCATTGCATTGATCCCGGTGATCGCTTTGGCCAGGATACCGTCGAGGCCGCCCTGGTGATCAGCACGTTCTTTCCAGGCTGCAGTGTCACCAATTTTTGGCGCGCCCAGCAGACCGGTGCCGTGGCAAGCATTGCAATGCTTTGCAATGATCGAGTCAGGGGTCTTGGCATCACCGCCGCCGGCAGAAACCGCAACTTCCATACCCTTACATTCTTGACCTGCTACACAGACCTGGCCAACTGGCGCAAGGCGCTTGGCAATATCGTCGGAGGTCGCAGCTTGAGCGCTGACAGCCCATAGGGCCAATACAGTTGCTGGTGCAGCCAGCATTTTCATAATTAGATTCACGCGTTCACCCTCAATGGTGGCTAGTCACGCCTACGGCCACGGTTCGCAGGCGGGCGCAAGTATAACGGTAAGCCCGTCACACTGAAACAACCCCAAAGTCGAAGGGGTCTTGTCGCACGGCGTTAAAACAGTTCGGGCGCCTCGGCGATGCTGGCAGGGCGCCTCTTCTCTTAAAAGTTCGCGGGTGTCGCTGCGCTGATTAGTCGCGCCGGCGCATCGAACGGATTACGGAAACGGTGCGGCTTGGTACTTTCAAAGTAGTAGCTGTCGCCAGCTTCGAGCAAAAAAGTTTCAAGCCCGACCACCAGTTCCAGCCGCCCCTCCAGCAAAATTCCGGTTTCCTCGCCCTCATGGGTGAGCATCTCTTCACCGGTATCGGCGCCTGGTGGATAGATTTCATTAAGGAAGGCGATGGCGCGACTCGGGTGAGCCCGGCCGACGAGTTTCATGGTCACTGCACCATCGGAGATATCGATCAGCTCGTTGGCTTTGTAAACGATCTGAGTCGGTTTTTCCTGCAGGATTTCTTCGGAAAAGAACTCGACCATGGACATGGGAATTCCGCCCAGTACTTTCCTCAGCGAACTGATCGAGGGGCTGACGCTGTTCTTCTCGATCATCGAAATGGTGCTGTTAGTGACGCCCGCACGTTTGGCGAGCTCACGCTGGGAAAGGCCTTTGAGCTTTCGGATAGATTGCAGTCGTTCACCGACGTCCAAGCTTGCGCCTCCAGAATTCAGGTTGTTGAAATATTGAGCGTTATCATGGCGACAGCGTTCAGTATTTACAACACTTGGTCCTGAATCCGGTTCGACGACGTCATTCCTGGCAGGCCTGTTGGCGCTTTAAACCGCGGAATAGAGCTTCGGCACTCGGCGCAGGTTGCAGAATATCTGGTAAGGAATAGTGTCGGCGGCTGCGGCCACTTCACTGGCGAGGATGTTTTTCCCCCACAACTCGACAGTCGAACCCAGCCCGGCTTGCGGCGCATCGGTCAAATCGATGCACAGCATGTCCATCGAAACCCGGCCGATCAATTGGCTGCGCTGCCCGGCAACCATCACCGGCGTGCCGGTGGGCGCCTGACGTGGATAACCATCGGCATAACCCATGGCAACCACGCCCACACGCATCGGTTTTGGCGTGATGAATTTGGCGCCGTAACCAATCGGTTCGCCAGCGGGAAGCTCACGTACGCAGATCACCTTGGATTCGAGCGTCATGACCGGTTGCAGGCGCGAAGCTACGGTGTTGGCTTCTTCGAACGGCGTCGCTCCGTAGAGCATGATGCCGGGGCGTACCCAATCGCTTGGCACCTGAGGCCAACCCATCACCGCCGGCGAGTTACGCAAGCTGATTTCGGCCGACAACCCTTTGCGCGCGGCTTCAAATACAGCGACCTGGTCAGCGCTGCTTTGATCGTGCAACTCATCGGCACGGGCGAAGTGGCTCATCAGGACAATCTTCGCGACTTTGCCACTGGCCAGGAGCCGTTGATACGCCGCCTGATAATCCGCCGGATGCAGGCCGACCCGGTGCATGCCCGAATCAAGCTTGAGCCAGACGGTGATGGGCTTGCCCAGTGCCGCTTTTTCGATGGCTTCAAGCTGCCACAACGAATGCACGACACACCAGAAATCATGCTCGACGATCAACGCCAGCTCATCAGCCTCGAAAAAACCTTCCAGCAGCAACACCGGGGCACGAATACCCGCAGCACGCAGTTCGAGCGCTTCTTCGATACAGGCCACGGCAAACCCGTCCGCCTCGGCCTCCAACGCCTGGGCACAACGCACCGCGCCATGACCGTAGGCATCGGCCTTGATCACGGCAAGGGCCTTGGCCCCGGTGATTTCGCGGGCAATCTGGTAATTGTGACGCAGGGCTTGAAGGTCGATCAGGGCACGGGCAGGTCGCATGGCGGCAGACTTCTGGTCGGTCAATGGAATAAAAAACCGGCGCTGGCTGACGGCGTAAACCGCCAGTAGCACCGGGAGAGGGATCTTGCTTATGGCAGAGCGGCTACAACCGAGAGCTCAACCAGGATTTGCGGGTTGCACAGCTTCGATTCGACGGTGGCACGGGCCGGAGCGACGCCTTTTGGCAGCCACGTGTCCCACACCGCATTCATGCCCTGGAAGTGCGCATCAATGTCTTTCAGGTAAATCGTCACCGACAGCAGGTTGCCCTTGTCGGTCCCGGCCAGATCCAGCAGACGCTCGATGTTGGCGAGTATTTCACGGGTTTGCTGTTCAATCCCGGCGTTTAAATCGTCGCCGACCTGCCCCGACAGATACACGGTGCCGTTATGAGCGACGATCTGACTCATGCGCTCATTGGTGAGCTGGCGCTGGATTGCCATGTTTTGCGGACTCCTGAATTTTTTTGCCGTAACGGGAAATATCGAGACCTTCGGCGCTGATCTGCGGCGTTTTCTTTGCCATCAGGTCGGCCAACAAGCGACCGGAACCACACGCCATGGTCCAGCCAAGCGTGCCGTGACCGGTGTTCAAGAACAGATTGCTGAAAGGGGTGGCACCCACGATTGGCGTTCCGTCCGGCGTGGTTGGACGCAAGCCGGTCCAGAAGCTCGCCTGGGCCAGATCACCGCCCTGAGGATAGAGGTCGTTGACGATCATCTCCAGGGTTTCGCGTCGACGCGGGTTCAGCGACAGGTCAAAACCGGCTATTTCAGCCATACCGCCCACGCGGATGCGGTTGTCGAAACGGGTGATCGCGACCTTGTAGGTCTCGTCGAGAATGGTCGAGGTCGGGGCCATCGCCGGGTTGGTGATCGGCACAGTCAGGGAGTAACCCTTGAGCGGATACACCGGGGCTTTGATGCCCAGCGGCTTGAGCAGTTGTGGCGAGTAGCTGCCGAGGGCCAGCACGTAGCGGTCAGCAGTTTCCAGCTTGCCGTCGATCCATACGCCGTTGATGCGATCACCGGCGTGGTCGAGCTTCTGGATGTCCTGGCCAAAGCGGAATTCCACACCCAATTTCACGGCCATCTCAGCCAGGCGGGTGGTGAAGATCTGGCAGTCGCCGGTCTGGTCATTCGGCAGGCGCAGTGCACCGGCAAGGATGTCGGTGACGCTGGCCAGGGCCGGTTCGACCCGAGCAATACCGGCGCGATCGAGCAATTCGAACGGCACGCCGGACTCTTTCAACACGGCGATGTCTTTTGCGGCGCCATCGAGCTGGGCCTGGGTGCGGAACAGTTGGGTCGTACCCAGGCTGCGGCCTTCGTAGGCGATGCCGGTTTCGGCGCGCAATTCGTCGAGGCAGTCACGGCTGTACTCGGACAGGCGAACCATGCGCTCCTTGTTCACCGCGTAACGGCTGGCGGTGCAGTTGCGCAGCATTTGCGCCATCCACAGGTACTGATCGATGTCGGCGGTGGCTTTGATCGCCAGCGGTGCGTGACGCTCCAACAGCCACTTGATGGCCTTGAGCGGAACGCCTGGTGCAGCCCACGGCGAGGCATAACCTGGCGATACCTGCCCGGCGTTGGCGAAACTGGTCTCCATCGCAGCGGCCGGCTGACGGTCCACCACCACCACTTCAAACCCGGCACGGGCCAGATAATAAGCACTGGCTGTACCGATGACGCCGCTACCCAAGACCATAACGCGCATTTTCATATCCCTCATCGCGGTTTACCGCTGACGTTTGTTGTATTCAGCATTGATGTGCGCAGTGTAAAAAAGTTTAGGCAGTGCATTTCACTATATAAGTGCCTATATTTGGCGACAATTCTCGGCAAAAACCCTTTTCACGGAGGCGCATCCCCTATGCGTACCAACACTCAGACCAAACGTGAGCTGGACAAGATAGATCGCAACATCCTGCGGATCCTGCAAGCGGACGGACGCATCTCGTTTACGGAGCTTGGGGAAAAGGTCGGGCTCTCGACCACGCCCTGTACCGAGCGGGTCCGGCGGCTGGAGCGCGAAGGGATCATCATGGGCTACAACGCCCGACTCAATCCGCAACACCTCAAGGGGAGTCTTCTGGTGTTCGTAGAGATCAGCCTCGATTACAAATCCGGCGATACGTTCGAAGAATTCCGGCGTGCGGTGCTGAAGCTGCCCCACGTATTGGAGTGCCACCTGGTGTCAGGGGATTTCGACTATCTGGTGAAGGCGCGAATTTCCGAGATGGCCTCGTACCGCAAATTGCTGGGCGACATCCTGCTCAAACTGCCGCATGTGCGCGAGTCCAAGAGTTATATCGTGATGGAAGAGGTTAAAGAGAGCTTGAGTTTGCCGATTCCGGATTGAGCTCCCACTGTTCGTTCCAACGCTCTGCGTGGGACGATCAATGCCTAAACCAAGACCTGCCGGGTCGACGCCATGTATTCATGAATCTGCTTCTCGACCCGCGGATGAATCAGCTCCACCGGCCCGCGCCCATTGGGGCACGGCAAGGTTTTGGTAGTACCAAACAGTCGGCAAATCAACGGACGCTCGTCATACACCGTGCAGCCATTCGGACCGAGGTGCACACAGTTGAGCTCATCCATCGCCGCATCCTGCTCCGCACGGGTCTTGCGCGGCAGGCGGGACATTTCTTCCGGCGAAGTAGTCACCGGACCGCAGCAATCATGACAGCCGGGCACGCACTCGAAAGAGGGTATCTGCTGTCGCAGGGTGCGAATTTTCTGACTGTTGCAGCTCATCGAAGCGATGACCGATTGCGAAATAGAGCGCAATTCTGACGCAAAAACCCCGATCCAGACAGCAGCAACCGACCAGTGTTGCCCGTGCTTGAAGGTCCGGCTTATGCTCCGTCAAATTTTCCAAACACAAGAATCAGGAACACGCACATGAATGCCCGTGCCCAGCAACCTGCTCCTGGCCATCAGCACACGGCCTCTTACTACGCCGCCAGCAGCCTGCCGCAGCCTGATCTACCGATGCTCGAAGGCGAAGTGGTCACCGATGTGTGCGTGGTCGGCGGCGGGTTTTCCGGGTTGAACACCGCGCTTGAACTGGCAGATCGGGGCTTCAATGTGGTGCTGCTTGAAGCCCGCAAGATTGGCTGGGGTGCCAGCGGACGCAACGGTGGGCAATTGATTCGCGGCGTCGGCCACGGCCTCGATCAATTTACCAACGTAATCGGCGCGGACGGTGTGCGCCAGATGAAGCTCATGGGGCTGGAAGCCGTGGAAATCGTCCGTCAACGCGTCGAGCGCTTCCAGATTCCGTGTGACCTGACCTGGGGCTATTGCGATCTGGCGAACAAGCCAGGTGATCTGGAAGGTTTCGCTGAAGACGCCGCGGAATTGCGCAGCCTCGGCTATCGCTACGAAACCCGCCTGCTGCAAGCCAATGAAATGCACTCGGTGGTAGGGTCGGACCGCTACGTCGGCGGCCTGATCGACATGGGCTCCGGGCATTTGCATCCACTCAATCTGGCGCTTGGCGAAGCGGCGGCCGCACAGCAACTCGGAGTGAAGCTGTTCGAGCAATCGACGGTGACGCGCATCGAGTACGGTCCGCAAGTGAAGGTCCATACCGCCCACGGCTCAGTCCGCGCCAAAACGCTAGTGCTGGGCTGCAATGCCTACCTCAATGATTTGAGTCCCGATCTCAGCGGCAAAGTGTTGCCCGCCGGTAGCTACATCATCGCCACTGAACCCTTGAGCGAAGCACAGGCCCATGCGCTGCTGCCGCAAAACATGGCGGTGTGTGATCAGCGGGTGGCGCTGGATTACTACCGACTCTCGGCGGACAGGCGCTTGCTGTTTGGCGGCGCCTGCCACTATTCAGGACGCGATCCGAAGGACATCGCCGCGTACATGCGACCGAAGATGCTCGAGGTGTTTCCACAATTGGGCGATGTGAAGATCGACTTTCAATGGGGGGGCATGATTGGCATCGGCGCCAACCGCCTGCCGCAGATCGGCCGGCTCAAGGAGCAGCCGAATGTGTATTACGCCCAGGCTTACTCGGGGCATGGAGTGAATGCCACGCACCTGGCGGGCAAGTTGTTGGCTGAGGCGATCAGTGGTCAACAGGGTGGTGGGTTCGATCTGTTTGCCAAGGTGCCGCATATCACGTTCCCGGGCGGTAAGCATTTGCGCTCACCGTTGTTGGCGCTGGGAATGATATGGCATCGACTTAAAGAGTTGGTTTGATTGGTTAGCTGCAGACTTACCGGCCTCATCGCGGGCAAGCCCGCTCCCACAGCTTCAGAGCTGTTCACATAATATGTGTACGCCGCAAATTCTTGTGGGAGCGGGCTTGCCCGCGATGGCGACCGGAAGAACAGCACAAAACTCAGATCCGCCAGAAGGGTTTAAGCCCCTCCTCCCGCGCCTGCTCCCGACTCAGCCCGACATCCTTCAACTGCTCCGGCGTCAAGTCCAGCAACGCCTTGCGCGTGTGCAAACGGTGCCAGAACAAGTTCCAGCGACTCAGGCAGGACGGCGCATTGCGCATCATCGCCTCGCGTGTGCCGTTTTTTTGCCCTGCCGCCAGTTCCTGACTGTGTAACGTCAGCCGCACATCGCTCAAGCCGTTCATTTTGATTGCTCCTGTTTACTTGGGTAGCCAGAGCTTTCATGATGCGCGGGAGGCGAAAAGCAATACAGATTCAGCGACCCTGTATTAACTCCATACAGATTTCGCATTTAAGCGTCTGAATCCAATATTTTCGTCTCATCTGTACTGGTTAACCGAATCACCCACACCGAGACTGCGCCATGACCCTTTACGTCAACCTCGCCGAATTGCTCGGCACGCGTATTGAACAGGGCTTCTATCGCCCCGGTGACCGGCTGCCGTCGGTGCGGGCATTGAGTGTCGAGCACGGCGTGAGCTTGAGCACGGTGCAGCAAGCCTATCGGGTGCTGGAAGACAGCGGATTGGCAATGCCCAAACCCAAATCCGGCTACTTCGTCCCAGTCAGTCGTGACCTGCCGGAGCTGCCGGCGATTGGCCGACCTGCTCAGCGCCCGGTGGATATCTCCCAGTGGGATCAGGTGCTGGAGCTCATTCGCGCAGTACCGCGAAAGGATGTGGTGCAACTGGGCCGGGGCATGCCCGATATCACCACCCCGACCATGAAACCCTTGCTGCGCAGCCTCGCCCGAATCAGCCGTCGACAGGACATGCCCGGCCTGTACTACGACAACATTCACGGCACGCTCGAATTGCGCGAGCAGATTGCACGCCTGATGCTCGACTCCGGCTGCCAGTTAAGTGCCGCCGAGCTGGTAGTGACAACTGGCTGCCACGAAGCCCTGTCCACCAGCATTCGCGCGATTTGCGAGCCGGGTGACATCGTGGCGGTGGATTCGCCGAGCTTTCATGGCGCCATGCAAACCCTCAAGGGTCTGGGCATGAAGGCCCTGGAGATTCCCACGGATCCGCTCACCGGGATCAGCCTCGATGCGCTCGAACTGGCTTTGGAACAATGGCCGATCAAGGTCATACAGCTGACCCCCAACTGCAACAACCCGCTGGGCTACATCATGCCGGAGTCACGCAAACGGGCGTTGTTGACCCTCGCACAGCGTTTCGACGTGGCAATCATCGAGGACGATGTGTATGGCGAACTGGCCTACACCTATCCACGTCCGCGCACGATCAAATCCTTCGACGAAGACGGCCGCGTCCTGCTGTGCAGTTCGTTTTCCAAAACCCTGGCACCCGGATTGCGCATCGGCTGGGTGGCGCCGGGCCGCTATCTGGAACGCGTGCTGCACATGAAATACATCAGCACCGGTTCCACGGCTCCGCAGCCGCAAATCGCGATAGCAGAATTCCTCAAGGCTGGACACTTCGAGCCGCATTTGCGGCGGATGCGCACCCAATATCAACGCAATCGCGACTTGATGATTGACTGGGTCACACGCTATTTCCCGGCCGGTACACGCGCCAGTCGGCCCCAGGGCAGCTTCATGCTCTGGGTCGAATTGCCGGAGGGGTTCGACACCCTGAAACTGAATCGCGCGCTGCACGATGAAGGCGTACAGATTGCCGTCGGAAGCATTTTTTCCGCCTCGGGCAAATACCGCAATTGTTTGCGGATGAACTACGCTGCCAAACCGACGCCCCTGATCGAAGAAGCTGTTCGCAAGGTGGGCGCGGCGGCCATCAAGCTGCTGGCAGAAACTGACGGCAACAACGACTGACCTTTATCCGGAAACCAGCGTCCATATGCCGACCCCAGCCGCCAAACGGAACGACCCTACGTGAGAGCCAGACAGCCTCTGCTCGCTTTTCTGATATTCGCCTTGCTGCTCCTGAGCGGCTGTACCAGCTTCGATGTTCAACGCGAACCAAGCCAGGCGCTGCCCGCAAGCGATTCGTCGTTTGGTCGTTCAATTCAGGCTCAGGCCGCGCCCTACGAAGGGAAGTCGGGCTTTCGTTTGCTCACCAATAGCAGCGAAGCCTTCATGGCCCGCGCCGAGCTGATCCGCAACGCCCAGAGCAGTCTTGATCTGCAGTACTACATCGTCCATGACGGCATCAGCACCCGCATGCAGGTGGAGGAATTGTTGAAGGCGGCCGACCGTGGCGTGCGGGTGAGAATCCTGCTCGACGACACCACCAGCGATGGTCTGGACTGGACTATTGCCACGTTGGCAGCGCATCCACACATCCAGATCCGCCTGTTCAATCCGCTGCACCTGGGGCGTGCAACAGGCGTCACGCGGGCCATGGGCCGGCTGCTCAATCTGTCGCAGCAACACCGACGCATGCACAACAAATTGTGGCTGGCGGACAACAGCGTGGCCATCGTTGGCGGTCGCAATCTGGGTGACGAGTATTTCGACGCCGAGCCCAATCTGAATTTCACCGACATCGACATGCTCAGCGTCGGCCCGGTTGCCGAACAGCTCGGTCACAGCTTCGATCAATACTGGAACAGCGCGCTGAGCAAACCCATCGAGGCATTCCTGTCCAGCAAACCGACGCAGAAAGACCTGCAAGATACCCGGATGCAACTGGAAGCATCGCTGCAGGAAACCCGCAAGCAGAACCATGCGCTGTATCAGCAACTGATGACCTACACCACCCATCCGCGTCTGGATATCTGGCGTCGGGAGCTGATCTGGGCCTGGAACCAGGCATTGTGGGACGCACCAAGCAAGGTCCTGGCCAAGGGAGACCCCGACCCGCATCTGCTGCTGACCACTCAGTTGGCACCCGAGCTCAGGGGTGTGAGCAAAGAACTGATCATGATTTCGGCTTACTTCGTTCCGGGCCAGCCTGGATTGGTGTACCTGACCGGCCGTGCCGATGCCGGCGTCTCGGTGAGCCTGCTGACCAACTCATTGGAGGCCACTGACGTACCGGCGGTGCATGGCGGTTATGCGCCTTATCGCAAGGCGCTGCTGGAGCACGGCGTGAAGCTGTATGAATTGCGCCGCCAGCCTGGCGAAGGTGGCGGCAGCGGACCGCATATTTTCTACAGCAAATCCTATCGGGGCTCTGACTCCAGCCTGCACAGCAAGGCGATGATTTTCGATCAGCAGAAATCCTTTATCGGCTCGTTCAACTTCGATCCGCGCTCGGTGTTATGGAACACCGAAGTCGGGGTGTTGGTGGACAGCCCCGAGCTCGCCGCACATGTGCGCAAATCAGCACTGGAAGGGATGGCGCCGCCCCTGAGTTATCAGGTGAAACTGGTCGATGATCATCTCGTCTGGGTGACAGAAGACGATGGCAAGATGCACGTCCTGACCAAGGAACCGGGCAGTTGGTGGCGCCGCTTCAACGCCTGGTTCAGTACGGCAGTCGGCCTTGAGCGGATGTTGTGACCGCAGCCCTGTAACAGCCTGCGCTTGGCCGCTATGTGGCGAGGGGATTCATCCCCGTTGGGTCGCGCAGCGGCCCCAAAATCTTACGACTGCTGCGCAGCCGAACGGGGATAAATCCCCTCACCACATAGCAGCCGGACGCCAGCTGGTACGGGTTTACGCGGGCTGTACGGCGCCAAATGCACCTTGTCGCAACAGTAGAATCACTAATCCGAAAGCCCCCGCCGCCATTAACAACGGCAGCGCGTGGCCGCTGATCCACTGGCTGCCCGCACCCGCGGCCAGTGGCCCGATCAGGCAACCGATCCCCCACAATTGCGCGATATGGGCGTTAGCGCGGACCAGCGCATCATCACGATAGCGTTCACCGATGAGAATCAGCGACAGGGTGAACAGACCGCCCGCGCTGGCACCAAACAGTACCCATAACGGCCAGATCAGCAGCGTATCGATCAACAGCGGGATCGCCAGGCTGGACACCAACAGAATCACCGCACAACCGGTGAACAACGTGCGCCTCGACAAGCGATCCGCCAGCGCGCCAATCGGCAACTGCAGCAGGGCATCGCCCACGACCACGGTGCTGACCATCGCCAGGGCGATTTCGGTTGTGAACCCCTGCCGCAGGCAATAAACCGGCAACAAGGTCAGGATCATCGCTTCGAACGCCGCAAACAGTGAAACCGCCCAGGCGATCGCAGGCAATCCGCGACAGAAGCCGAGCAAATCCTTGAAGGTCACGCTGCATGCTTCGCTGGTGGGCGCCCCGCTACGGCCCAGCAACAGGAACGGTGCCGCTGTCAGCAGGCCGACGCCGACCCAGAAACCATAATCGTGATCAGTCCCCACAGCGCCCAGCAACAACGGCCCTGCCAGCTGACTTAGTGCGTAGGCGCTGCCATAGAGCGCCACCAGACGTCCACGCCATTGCTCGACCACGAGTTGATTGATCCAGCTTTCGCCAAGGATGAACACGAGGGTCAGGATCACCCCGATCATCAGCCGCAGCACCAGCCAGACGGGATAACTGGGCAATACCGCCAGCAAACCGATGGACAGCGCACCGGCCCAAAGGCAAAGACGCATCAGATTGGCCGTACCCAGACGCGCCGCCAGATGGCTGGAAATCTTCGCCCCCAGCAATACGCCAATCGCCGGCATTGCTGCCATGACACCGATCGCGAACGAGCCGTAACCCCAGTTTTCCAGGCGAAACGACACCAACGGCATACTGACGCCCAAGGCCAGGCCAACACTCAAGACAGACGCCAACACGGCGAAATACGTCGCCCAACGCATGCTCCACGCTCCTGTGGATAATATTTTCACAGACCACAAAACACTGTGGGAGCGAGCCTTTGTGGCAAGGGGATTTATCCCCCGCTGGGTCGCGCAGCGACCCCAAAACCTTTAACAACGCAGTGTCAATTACACCGCGTGCACTGGTTTTGCGACTGCTTCGCAGCCGAACGGGGCTAAATCCCCTCACCACAAAGGCTCGCTCCCACAGGGGATTCGCGTCCTGAGGGGAGTCTGCTTTAGTGCAGACTCCCCAACTGGCTTACAACTTGATCCAGGTCGCCTTCAGTTCGGTGTATTTGTCGAAGGCGTGCAGCGATTTGTCGCGACCGTTGCCCGACTGCTTGAAGCCACCGAACGGCGCGGTCATGTCGCCGCCATCGTATTGGTTGACCCAGACGCTACCGGCGCGCAGCGCCTTGGCGGTCAGGTGCGCCTTGGAGATGTCGGCAGTCCACACGGCAGCGGCCAAACCGTACGGCGTGTCGTTGGCAATCTGGACCGCTTCTTCAGCGCTGTCGAAGGTGATCACCGACAGTACCGGGCCGAAAATCTCTTCCTGGGCGATCTTCATCGCATTGCTGACGCCATCGAAAATCGTGGGTTCAACGTAGGTGCCACCGGTTTCCTGAAGAATGCGCTTGCCACCGGCGACCAGTTTGGCGCCGTCGGCATGACCGGATTCGATGTACGACAGCACGGTGTTCATCTGCTGGGTATCCACCAGCGCGCCAACGTTGGTCGCTGGGTCCAGAGGATTGCCCGGCTTCCAGGTTTTCAGTGCCTCGATCACCAGCGGCAGGAATTTGTCCTTGATCGAACGCTCGACCAACAGACGGGAACCGGCGGTGCAGACCTCACCCTGGTTGAAGGCGATGGCGCCGGCAGCCGATTCGGCGGCCGCTTGCAGGTCCGGGGCATCGGCGAACACGATGTTCGGGCTCTTGCCGCCGGCTTCCAGCCAGACGCGCTTCATGTTCGACTCGCCGGAGTAGATCAACAGTTGCTTGGCAATCTTGGTCGAGCCGGTGAACACCAGCGTGTCGACATCGTTATGCAGGGCCAAGGCCTTGCCGACGGTGTGACCGTAGCCTGGCAGGACGTTCAGCACGCCTTTTGGAATACCGGCTTCCACGGCCAGCGCAGCGATGCGAATGGCAGTCAGAGGGGATTTTTCGGACGGCTTGAGGATCACCGAGTTACCGGTGGACAGGGCCGGGCCGAGTTTCCAGCAGGCCATCATCAACGGGAAGTTCCACGGCACGATCGCGCCCACAACACCGACCGGCTCGCGCGTAACCAGACCCAACTGATCATGGGGGGTAGCGGCAACTTCGTCGTAGATTTTGTCGATGGCTTCACCGCTCCAGCTCAGGGCTTGCGCCGCGCCTGGAACGTCGATGTACAGGGAATCACTGATGGGCTTGCCCATGTCCAGCGTTTCAAGCAGCGCCAACTCTTCGGCGTGCTGTTTCAACAGGCCGGCGAAACGAATCATCGTGGCTTTGCGTTTGGTCGGCGCCAGGCGCGACCAGACGCCGGAATTGAACGTGGCGCGGGCGTTTTCAACAGCGCGCTGGGCATCGGCGGCGTCACAGCTGGCGATCTTGCCCAGCAGACGACCATCGACCGGGCTGATGCACTCGAAGGTTTCGGCGGAGACAGCATCGGTGTATTCGCCATTGATGTAGGCGCGGCCTTCGATCTTCAGATCGCGAGCACGTTGTTCCCAATCGGCACGAGTCAGGGTGGTCATACGAGTGTCCTCCTCTTGTTGAATACGAGCGCCCAGCGTTCTTCGCAGACGCTCACAGGAATTCTGCCCGGCCAGCCAGCGTGTTCGGCCAAAGGCAACCGCCACCCTAAACCAGCGACAGGTGAAGTTTCAATATATTTGACATAAGGCCGGCAAACGGCCTTGCGATGTTCATTTTAATAAACATAGACTTTGCGCTTTCCAACGCAATCACTGGGGATTACAACAATGAGCATCCAGGACATCGTCGATTTCAGCCAAGCCAACACTCAGCCCGATCGTTACCGGCCAGACCCGGCAAAAATCCTCAAGGGCGATCCTGAGCAAGCGGTGTACAACCACTACAACAGTCCCTGTGGCCAGCTGAATGCGGGTGTTTGGGAAGGCGCGGTTGGCCAGTGGCATGTGAATTTCACCGAGCATGAGTACTGCGAAATTGTTCAGGGTGTTTCAGTGTTGCGCGACAACGACGGCAACAGCAAAACGGTGCGGGCGGGTGATCGCTTTGTCATTCCGGCCGGATTCCGCGGCACTTGGGAAGTGCTGGAGCCGTGCCGCAAGATCTATGTGGCGTTTGAACCAAAAGCCTGACACCAGCCCCGCTTTCCCAAAAAGCCCGTCCGTCGCGACGGGCTTTTTTCGTGAACCTGTCGCGTGAATCCGGACCGGCCTGCGTCGAGTGGCATACATAGTTACTGCACTCGGTTACGGACCATACCGGATGCTGTTTCAGCTACTGGCACCAGTAGCCAGAACCTCATTATTCACAGGGAAGCGAATTAACATGAGCACATTTTTCACTGCGAGCCTGCTGGCTGGATTCACTTTTGCAGCCACCCTGACGTCGGCTCAGGCCGATGCTTCACCGCAGCAATGCAATACACGGTGGGCGCAAGAAGACCTGATCGGCCAGTACCTCACTCAGCAAAACAAGGAGAAGGCCCGCGTGGATTCGCGCGCGGCCAGTGTCGTGGTCAATCGTAATACTCCGGAATTCGAGCCCACACGCTTGCGAATTTTCACCGATATCAACGGCGTGGTCATCCGGATGTACTGCGGCTGATTCGGCGTAACACCGGAAAACTGGCAACAAAAAAGGCCCGTATCTCGCGATACGGGCCTTTTTCGTAAGAGAGAAAAATCAATTACTTGATTTTGCCTTCTTTGTAGATCACGTGCTTGCGAACAACCGGATCAAATTTCTTGATCTCGATTTTGTCCGGAGTAGTGCGCTTGTTCTTGTCGGTAGTGTAGAAATGACCAGTACCGGCGCTCGAAATCAAACGAATCAATTCACGCATGATTAGCTCCCTTAGATCTTGCCAGCTTTGCGGATTTCGGCCAGCACGACAGTGATGCCACGCTTGTCGATGATACGCATGCCTTTGGCAGATACGCGCAGACGCACGAAACGTTTCTCTTCTTCAACCCAGAAGCGGTGATGCTGCAGGTTCGGCAGGAAACGACGACGGGTTTTGTTATTTGCGTGGGAAATGTTATTCCCAGTCACCGGACCCTTACCGGTAACTTGACATACTCTCGACATGCCTCAGCCCTCTAAAACCACATGCCCAACCCGGCATGGGTTGGCCGCTTAATCTCTCAGTCATTTGGCGCCAGGCGCCGCGTTTCTTTAGAGGTCTTACCGGCTACACCTCCAGGTGAAGGAACCGGGCCCCTAGAAAAGAGCGCTGCTTTATACCAGAAAGACCACAGAGCAACAACATTCTGTGTGCGTTGAGTTGATAAAAACCCCATTTTTCGGGCGGTGAGCGCTTTGGATAAAGGCTGTGACCGATATCGACCGCTCGTCGCAGAGAATCGGCCAATGGGCCAATTCCACATTTTCTCGATCTGTGCACACGGAAATCAGTCGCACATAGTCCCCCCAAAATGAAAAAGGGGATAGTCATTTGCAAAAGAGCCATCTAGGGTAAGCCTTTTCCAGACTGCACTTGCAGATGGGCCTTCGATCTGTAAAGGAATCCGACCATGCGCCTCGCTGCCCTACCCCTGTTACTCGCCCCGCTTCTGCTCAGCCCGCAGGCAATGGCCGCAGCCCTGAGCGTCTGCACCGAGGCCAGCCCTGAAGGGTTTGACGTGGTGCAGTACAACTCGCTGACCACCACCAACGCTTCCGCTGATGTGCTGATGAACCGGCTGGTGGACTTCGATACAGCCAGCGGCAAAGTGGTCGCCAGCCTGGCGGACAGCTGGGAAGTCACACCCGACGGTCTGACCTACGTCTTCAAATTGCACCCCAATGTGAAATTCCATCGAACGGACTACTTCACCCCTACCCGCGACCTGACCGCAGAGGACGTGAAGTTCAGCTTCGACCGCATGCTCGACCCGGCCAACCCTTGGCACAAAGTTGCCCAGAGCGGCTTCCCGCATGCTCAGTCGATGCAGCTGCCTGCGCTGATCAAGAAGATCGATGCGCTGGACCCACTGACGGTGCGCTTCACGCTTGATCACCCTGACTCGACCTTCCTGCCGACCTTGAGCATGGGCTTCGCTTCGATCTATCCCGCTGAATACGCTGACAAACTGATGAAGGCCGGCACCCCGGAAAAGCTCAACAGTCAGCCAGTCGGCACGGGGCCGTTCATTTTCACGCGCTTTCAGAAAGATGCGTCAATTCGCTACAAGGCCAATCCGGACTACTTCGGCGGCAAGCCTGCGGTCGACCCGCTGATCTTCGCCATTACCCCGGATGCCAACGTGCGCCTGCAGAAATTGCGTCGCAACGAATGCCAGATCGCCCTGTCGCCCAAGCCTCTGGACGTACAGGCAGCGCTGAAAGAGCCGACACTGAAAGTCGAAAAGACTGACGCGTTCATGACCGCGTTCGTCGCTATCAACAGCCAGCATCCCCCGCTGGACAAGCCGGAAGTACGCCAGGCAATCAACCTGGCCTTCGATAAGGCCAACTACATCAAAGCGGTGTTCGAAGACACTGCCGAGCCTGCCAGCGGGCCTTACCCGCCCAACACCTGGAGCTACGCCAAAGGCTTGCCCGGCTACGCTCACGACGTTGAAAAAGCCCGCGCCCTGATGGCCAAGGCAGGTCTCAAGGACGGTTTCCAGACCACGATCTGGACCCGCCCTTCCGGCAGCTTGCTTAACCCGAACCCAAGTCTCGGCGCGCAAATGCTGCAATCCGACCTGGCTCAAATCGGCATTCAGGCCGAGATCCGCGTGATCGAATGGGGTGAAGTGATCCGCCGCGCCAAAGCGGGCGAACATGACCTGCTGTTCATGGGCTGGGCCGGCGACAACGGTGACCCCGATAACTTCCTCACCCCGCAGTTTTCCTGCGCCGCGGTCAAGTCGGGCACCAACTTTGCGCGCTACTGCAACCAGGATCTGGACAAGCTGATCAGCGCCGGCAAGACCACCGGGGAGCAAGGCGTGCGCACCAAGCTCTACGAGCAGGCTCAGGCGCAGATCCAGCAACAAGCGCTATGGCTGCCGCTGGCGCACCCCACTGCATTCGCCCTGATGCGCAAGCAAGTCGAGGGATACGCTGTCAGCCCGTTTGGTCGCCAGGACTACTCGAAGGTCAATCTGAAGTAATCCACTTCGAGACGACCTGTGGGAGCGAGCGCGCTCCCTCCTACAGGAATCTCATTTTCGCCACAGTCACATCCAGCCGTACTCGGCCATGGACAGCGGGTCGCCGTCACCGACGATGAAGTGGTCAAGAACTCGCACATCCACCAGCAGCAACGCCTCTTGCAGACGTTTGGTCAATTTTCGGTCGGCCTGGCTGGGAGTGGAGTTACCCGATGGGTGGTTGTGGCAGAGGATCAGTGCTGCGGCATTGTTGGCCAACGCACGCTTGACCACCTGCCGGGGATGCACGCTGGTGTTGTCGATGGAGCCGTGAAACAGCGCTTCAAAGGTCAGCACCTGATGCCTGGAGTCCAGAAACAGACAACCGAATACCTCATGCAGCTCATGGCGCAGCAAGGCTTTGAGGTACTCACGAACAGCTTGAGGATTTTCCAGCACCGACTTGTTGCGCAAACGCTCGGCCATGTGCCGTCGACCCATTTCCTGAACCGCTTGCAGCTGTGCGAACTTGGCGGGACCGAGCCCCAACTCCCTGCTGAACGTCGACTGATCCGCCTCCAGCAACGCACGCAGGCTGCCAAACTTGCTCAGCAAGTGACGCGCAACGTCCACTGCACTCCTGCCGGAGACACCGGTTCGTAGAAAAATTGCCAGCAACTCTGCGTCTGAAAGGCTCGCCGAGCCCTGTTCAAGAAGCTTTTCCCGCGGTCGCTCGGCCGCCGGCCAATCGCGAATACTCATAGCACCTCCCTGTCTGTGGGCGCCGCTGCTCCATAGCGGTCGCTGTGATATCTTAGCCCATCTTTTTTGCAGGCGAATTCACCCTGGGGAGGGGGTTTCGCCATGCAGTCACCAACGAATTGAAAGGCAGACCTATGCAGCGGCTGTATCGGAAACGCATTGTTCTGGGCGTCGGCGGCGGCATCGCGGCCTACAAGAGCGCTGAGCTGGTTCGCCGACTGATCGACCAGGGCGCCGAAGTGCGCGTGGTCATGACCCGGGGTGGCAGCGAATTCATCACGCCGCTGACCATGCAGGCATTGTCCGGACACCCGGTGCATCTGGACCTGCTGGACCCGGCAGCCGAAGCCGCAATGGGCCACATCGAGCTGGCGAAATGGGCCGATCTGGTGTTGATCGCCCCCGCTACCGCAGACCTGATCGCCCGCTTGGCACAGGGGATTGCCGACGACCTGCTGACCACGTTGGTGCTGGCCACTGACGCGGTTGTTGCTGTGGCGCCCGCCATGAATCAAGCCATGTGGCGCGACCCGGCAACCCAATCCAACCTGCAGACCCTCGAAAGTCGCGACCTGAAAGTCTTCGGCCCTGCCTCCGGCAGTCAGGCTTGCGGCGATGTCGGCATGGGTCGCATGCTCGAAGCCAACGACCTCGCCCAGTGCGCGGCGGACTGCTTCCAGCGTCAGGCGTTGACCGGCAAGCACGTGCTTATTACGGCCGGCCCAACCCAGGAAAACATTGATCCGGTTCGCTACATCACCAACCATAGTTCGGGGAAAATGGGCTTTGCCCTGGCCGAAGCAGCGGTTGAAGCGGGTGCCCGAGTGACCCTGATTACGGGCCCGGTCCACCTGCCAACGCCGGATCGCGTGACGCGAATCGACGTGGTCAGCGCCCGCGATATGCTCTCCGCCTGCGAAGCCGCAATCCCGTGCGATCTGTTTATTGCCTCCGCCGCAGTTGCCGACTACCGCCCGGAAGTCGTCGCGCCACAGAAACTCAAGAAAGATCCTACGAGCGGCGACGGCTTGTTGCTACAAATGGTGCGTAACCCGGACATCCTGGCCACCATCGCTACCCGTCCCGACCGTCCGTTCAGTGTCGGTTTCGCCGCCGAAACCGAACACCTGCTCGATTACGCCGCACGCAAGCTGAAAGACAAGAATCTCGATTTGATCGTCGCCAACGACGTCGCCAACCCGAGTATTGGTTTCAACAGCGAAGAAAACGCCTGCAGCGTGATCGACCGTGAACTCCACGCCACACTTTTCGCCCAGACCAGCAAGAGCAAAATTGCCCGCCAGCTGATCACTTTTATCGCCGAACGTCTGAACCAGGTTTAATTTACATGCACGCTTTGCAAGCCAAGATCCTCGACCCACGCATCGGCAGCGAATTCCCGCTGCCACAGTACGCCACCCCAGGTTCCGCCGGCCTGGACCTGCGCGCCATGCTGGAAAAAGACACCGTCATCAAACCAGGTGAAACGTTGCTGATCCCCACCGGACTGTCGGTGTACATCGGCGATCCTGGCCTCGCCGCATTGATTCTGCCGCGTTCGGGCCTGGGTCATAAACACGGCATCGTGCTGGGCAACCTGGTTGGCCTGATCGACTCCGACTACCAGGGCCCGCTGATGGTGTCCTGCTGGAACCGCGGCCAGACCGACTTCAATATGGTTGTCGGCGAACGTCTGGCTCAACTGGTTCTGGTACCAGTCGTGCAGGCGCATTTCGAGATGGTCCAAGAATTTGTCGAAACCGAGCGCGGCGCGGGTGGTTTTGGGCATTCAGGCAGCCATTGATCGATAAACGCCACATTCCTGTAGGAGCTGTCGAGTGAAACGAGGCTGCGATCTCTTGATCTAGTTTTCTCAAGATCAAGAACAGGATCAAAGGATCGCAGCCTGCGGCAGCTCCTACAGTAGAGCTGGCTTGCCACAAAGATTGCATCAGGATCGGCGACAGTTTTAACACTGGAAATCAAGGCAATGGACGGCCAAATGCTCAGCAAAACCGGCGTCATGGCCTTTTCGCACCACGAACTCTCTGTGGAAAACGCCGTCATACCCTTCAGTTTGAGACTGCCGGCGAGTTCTTCGCCGGCAAGCCCAATCACTTTCAAGATGGAGCATTTCCAGTAATGAGCAACCCAGCCCAAGTCCCACCCAAGTTCCCCGACAGCATTTTCCGCGCCTATGACATTCGCGGCACCGTCCCGGAATTCTTGAATGCTGAGACCGCTTATTGGCTCGGTCGCGCCATTGGCTCCCAGAGCCTGGCACAGGATGAACCGAATGTTTCCGTCGGCCGTGACGGTCGCCTGTCAGGCCCCGAGCTGGTCGAGCAACTGATCAAAGGCCTGGCCGACAGCGGTTGCCACGTCAGCGACGTCGGCCTGGTGCCAACGCCTGCGCTTTACTACGCCGCCAACGTCCTGGCCGGTAAATCCGGCGTGATGCTGACCGGCAGCCATAATCCTGCAAACTACAACGGTTTCAAGATCGTTATCGCTGGCGACACCTTGGCCAACGAACAAATTCAGGCCCTGCACGAACGCCTCAAGACCAACAACTTGAGCAGCGGCAAGGGCAGCATCACCAAGGTCGAGATTCTCGACCGCTACAACACTGAAATCGTTCAGGACGTCAAACTGGCTCGCCGCCTCAAAGTCGTCGTTGACTGTGGCAACGGCGCTGCCGGCGTGATTGCCCCACAACTGATCGAAGCGCTGAACTGCGAAGTCATTCCGCTGTTCTGCGAAGTCGACGGCAACTTCCCGAACCATCACCCGGACCCGGGCAAACCCGAAAACCTTGTCGACCTGATCGCCAAGGTCAAGGAAACCAACGCTGACTTGGGCCTGGCGTTCGACGGTGACGGTGACCGCGTGGGCGTCGTGACCAACACCGGCAGCATCGTCTACCCGGACCGCTTGCTGATGCTCTTCGCCCGCGACGTCGTGGCGCGCAACCCGGATGCAGAAATCATCTTCGACGTTAAGTGCACCCGTCGCCTGACGCCACTGATCAAGGAATATGGCGGTCGCCCGCTAATGTGGAAGACCGGTCACTCGTTGATCAAAAAGAAAATGAAACAAACCGGCGCCCTGCTGGCCGGCGAAATGAGCGGCCATATCTTCTTCAAGGAGCGCTGGTTCGGTTTCGACGACGGCATTTACAGCGCCGCGCGGTTGCTGGAGATCCTCAGCAAAGAAAAATCCACCGCGGAAGAGCTGTTTGCGACCTTCCCGAATGATATTTCTACGCCGGAAATCAATATCCATGTGACCGAAGAGAGCAAATTCAGCATCATTGATGCTCTGCACGATGCCAAGTGGGGCGAAGGCGCTGACCTGACCACCATTGACGGCGTGCGAGTCGATTACGCCAAAGGCTGGGGCCTGGTTCGCGCGTCCAACACCACACCGGTGCTGGTACTGCGTTTCGAGGCCGATGACGAGGCTGAGTTGCAGCGCATCAAGGATGTATTCAAAGTCCAGTTGAAGCGTGTTGCACCTGATCTCCAACTACCGTTTTGATTTAACGAAGCGCCTTTATTGAAGTGCCGGAGCCCTGAATGACCCTCGAACGCGAAGCCGCCGCCAACACCGCCAAGGTCCTGTCCGAAGCGCTGCCTTACATTCGCCGCTATGTCGGCAAGACGCTGGTGATCAAATACGGCGGCAACGCGATGGAAAGCGAGGAGCTGAAAACCGGCTTCGCCCGCGACATCGTCCTGATGAAAGCCGTGGGTATCAACCCGGTGGTGGTGCACGGCGGCGGCCCGCAAATCGGCGACCTGCTCAAGCGACTGTCGATCGAGAGCCACTTCATTGATGGCATGCGTGTCACTGACGCACAGACCATGGACGTGGTGGAAATGGTCCTGGGTGGCCAAGTGAACAAGGACATTGTTAACCTGATCAACCGTCATGGCGGCAGCGCCATCGGCCTGACCGGTAAAGACGCCGAGTTGATTCGCGCGAAAAAGCTCACCGTCACGCGCCAGACGCCGGAGATGACCCAACCGGAAATCATCGACATCGGCCAGGTCGGCGAAGTGGTCGGGATCAACACCGACCTGCTGAACCTGCTGGTAAAAGGCGATTTCATTCCGGTGATCGCGCCGATTGGCGTCGGCGCCAATGGTGAGTCGTACAACATCAATGCCGACCTGGTCGCCGGCAAAGTTGCCGAAGCATTGAAGGCTGAAAAGCTGATGCTGCTGACGAACATCGCCGGCCTGATGGACAAGTCGGGCACCGTCTTGACGGGCCTGACCACTCAGCAGGTCGACGAACTGATCGCCGACGGCACCATCTACGGCGGAATGCTGCCGAAGATCCGTTGCGCGCTGGAAGCGGTACAGGGCGGCGTGGGCAGCTCGTTGATCATTGACGGGCGCGTGCCGAATGCGATTTTGCTGGAAATCTTCACCGATACCGGTGTGGGTACACTGATCAGCAACCGCAAGCGCCACTAAGCACTGGATGTAAAAAGACCCCGCTCAGCCTGGCTGAGCGGGGTCTTTTTTGTCTGCGATTCCTGCGGGGAGCCCATCTATTTGTGGCGAGGGAGCTTGCTCCCGCTGGGCAGCGCAGCAGTCCCAAGAGCTGTGAGCGCTACGCACTCAAGCGGGAGCAAGCTCCCTCGCCACACAAGCCCTCCACACAGGGAGATCGGTGCTATACGCCGAACTGGGCGCGGTAGGCTTCAACCGCCGGCAGGTGTTGCTTGAGCTGCGGATCGTCTGCCAGGAACTCGAGTACCTGGTTCAGGGAAACGATGCTGATGACCGGGATACCGAAATCACGCTCCACTTCCTGGATCGCCGACAGCTCGCCGTTGCCGCGCTCTTGTCGGTTCAGGGCGATCAGCACGCCTGCCGCCTTGGCGCCGTCCTGAGAAGCGATAATCTGCATCACTTCACGAATCGCGGTGCCGGCGGTGATCACGTCGTCGATGATCAACACATCGCCAGTCAATGGCGCGCCGACCAGGCTGCCGCCTTCGCCGTGGGCCTTGGCCTCTTTGCGATTGAAGCACCATGGCAAATCACGCTCATGGTGCTCAGCCAGGGCTACCGCTGTAGTCGCTGCCAACGGAATGCCTTTGTAGGCCGGGCCGAACAGCACGTCGAAGGAAATACCGCTCTCGACGATGGCTGCCGCATAGAAACGACCCAGTTGCGCCAGCGCCGAACCCGAGTTGAACAAGCCGGCATTGAAGAAGTAGGGACTGGTGCGTCCGGACTTCAGGGTGAACTCACCGAAGCGCAAAACGCCGCGATCGATGGCAAAACGAATGAAATCGCGCTGATACGCTTGCATGAAAAAAACCCCAAATACCACGGATTTAGCTAATTAGGTTGACGCCGTGTATCATACACGCACGCGATTTTTGGGGCCATTTATGCGGATCATCAGTGTGAACGTCAATGGTATTCAGGCTGCAGTGGAGCGAGGTTTGCTCAGTTGGCTGCAAGCACAGAATGCCGACGTCATCTGCCTGCAGGACACCCGCGCCTCCGCCTTTGAACTGGACGATCCAGCCTTCCAACTGGATGGCTACTTCCTTTATGCCTGCGAAGCCGAAGTTCCCGCCCAGGGTGGCGTGGCTTTGTATTCGCGGTTGCAACCGAAGGCTGTCATCAGCGGTCTCGGCTTCGAGACGGCCGACCGCTACGGGCGCTACCTGCAAGCCGATTTCGATAAGGTCAGCATCGCGACCTTGCTGCTTCCTTCGGGGCAGAACGGCGATGAAGACTTGAACCAGAAGTTCAAGCTAATGGACGATTTCGCCCGTTATCTGGATAAACAGCGACGCAAACGTCGCGAGTACATTTACTGTGGCTCGCTGTACGTGGCGCAACAGAAGCTGGATATCAAGAACTGGCGCGACAGCCAGCAATCTCCGGGCTTCCTGGCACCTGAACGTGCCTGGATGGACGAGATTGTCGGCAACATGGGCTATGTTGATGCCTTGCGCGAAGTCAGTCGTGAGGGCGATCAGTACAGCTGGTGGCCGGACAACGAACAGGCTGAAATGCTTAACCTCGGCTGGCGTTTCGACTACCAGTTGCTGACGCCAGGTCTGCGCCGCTTCGTACGCAGTGCACGCTTGCCACGTCAGCCACGGTTCTCGCAACACGCACCGCTGATCGTCGACTACGACTGGACGCTGACCATCTAGCGTCGATTCGAACGCAAGAGCTGGCGTTACTCAGATTGCATGAACACTCAGCAGCCTGTTTGCCGGACGAAAAAATGCCCGTATCGCATGATACGGGCATTTTTTTACGCTTTTTTGCGCTGGAGCGCTCGACCCTTTCACAACAAGGTCACGTGACATGAGCGTCAACCCGCGGCGAAAAACGGCAACGCCAGGTACAACTTGATCACGACCACATTGATGATGTCGATGAAGAACGCCCCCACCATTGGCACCACCAGAAACGCAATTTGCGAAGGTCCATAGCGCTGTGTCACTGCCTGCATGTTAGCAATGGCCGTTGGCGTCGCGCCCAGACCAAAACCACAATGCCCCGCTGCCAGCACGGCCGCGTCGTAGTTCCTGCCCATAACCCTGAACGTCACGAAAATCGCAAACAGCGCCATGACTAAAGTCTGCACAGCCAGGATCAGAAAGATCGGCAAAGCCAGTGCGGCCAGATCCCACAGCTTGAGTGACATCAGAGCGATAGCGAGGAATAGCGACAAGCTGACATTCCCCAGCACAGACACTTCACGCTCAAACACCTGATACAGACCCAGTGCTGAAAGGCCATTTCGTAGCAGAACTCCCACAAACAAAACGCAAACGAAGGTCGGCAGTTCAAACGCAGTTCCGTGCAACAGGCCATTCAAGAGATTACCCGCCAGCAAGCTGACGGCGATCAGAGCAAGCGTCTCGATGAACGAGAAAGGCGTGATCGAGCGCTCCTTGTTAGGCTGCTCAAAGCCTTTGGGACACTGAGGCTTTCCGTGTTCGAGACCCGGGGTTTGAACACGCTTGATGAGCAGGCGAGCAACCGGACCACCAATCAAACCACCCAGCACCAAACCGAACGTTGCAGAAGCCATGGCCAGTTCAGAGGCGGAAGCCAAGCCGTACTTCTCGCTGAAAGTCGAACTCCATGCAGCGCCGGTACCGTGCCCACCCGCCAACGTCACTGAGCCGGTCAACAGTCCCATCAATGGATCGAGCCCTAACAGGGTGGCGAGCCCGATACCCATGGCGTTCTGAACCACCAAGAGTCCCGTAACTGCCAGTACGAAAATCCCTACTACACGACCGCCTTTCTTCAGGCTGGCGAAGTCCGCGCTCAAGCCAATGGTGGCAAAAAACGCCAACATCAAGGGTGCCTGCAGCGATGTATCGAAACGGACCTCAACTTCGATGGCTCGTAGAATCAAGAGAACCAAAGCGACCACCAGCCCGCCGGCTACAGGCTCAGGAATATTGTAGGCGCGTAAAAATCCGACACGAGTAACAAGTCCTCTCCCCAGTAAAAGTACTAAAGAGGCGGCCACAAGTGTTCCGTAAAAATCGAGTTCAATCATTGAGAAATTCTTACATGCACATTCAGAGGCGAACTTTTTACCTGGGCACGCCTGTTGAACTGGTTGAGACGTATCAACACGGGTTGATTTTAGATTCAGGGACCGTCAATGGTGTGAACAAG
This sequence comes from Pseudomonas sp. p50(2008), assembly GCF_015351605.1. Lineage (NCBI taxonomy): Bacteria > Pseudomonadati > Pseudomonadota > Gammaproteobacteria > Pseudomonadales > Pseudomonadaceae > Pseudomonas > Pseudomonas sp. p50(2008). The sequence continues at coordinate 360,191 of NZ_JACMYF010000002.1, read as the reverse complement.
GCGTAATACCGCTGATAAATATTACGTCGAGCAACTTTATCAATCGCCCAGTCTCATTGCCAAGCCTATGGGGCTACCTGCGGGCCGTAGTTGTGACTAAAAGTGTAAGAACAACGAAAACAGCTCTAATATGAGGAATTAACGGTAATGCCTTGTAAGACTAATCCGAAAACATCTGCAATAACCGAATACCGCCAGTAACGGGTGCTGTAGTTGACTGCGGAATTTTATTCAATTTCAAAAAAACAAATGCCCCGTGAAATTCGGGGCATTTGTTTGAAAGGCTGGTGAACCGTGCCTCACCAGTACACGAAATCTTACTTAATCAATCGCCACGTAAAGGGATAACGATAAGGAACTCCTTCATTAGCCTTGACGCCCGCAATGATCGTCAACACCAACGCCCCAATCGCCACCAGACCCAACATGAAGAACCCGATGATCACCACCATAAGCAGGAAGCAAATGGCAGAAGCAATGGCGACAGTGATCTGAAAGTTCAGCGCTTCCTTGCCCTGCGCATCGACGAACGGGTCCATCTCGCGTTTCATCTGCCAGAGAATCAGCGGGCCGATCAGCGTACCGAACGGAATCCAGATCCCCAGCAAGGCCGAGAGATGACAAAACATCGCCCACTGTCGAACCTCTTTGCTCGGGATGGGAAGTAGCTGTTGCTCGTCACTCATGGCGTTCTCCTTGCTGGAGCGATTGCGATCAGTCGGCCAGTGCAGCCTTTTGCAATTCGAAGATTTCGGTCATGCCCTTCTTCGCCAACTCAAGCATGGCGTTCAGCTCTTCAGGCTGGAACGGCGAGCCTTCGGCAGTACCCTGAACTTCAATGAATCCGCCAGTGCTTGTCATCACCACGTTCAGGTCGGTTTCGGCAGCCGAGTCTTCCGGGTAATCGAGGTCGAGTACAGGTTCGCCCTGATACATGCCGACCGAGACAGCAGCGATCATTTGCTTGAGCGGGTCGCCGCCTTTGAGGCCGCCGCGCTTTTTGATCACTTTCAAGGCATCGACCAGCGCGACCATCGCACCGGTGATGGACGCGGTGCGGGTTCCACCGTCAGCCTGAATCACGTCGCAGTCGACGTAGAGGGTAACGTCGCCCAGCTTGGACATGTCCAGCGAAGCGCGCAGGGAACGACCGATCAGGCGCTGGATTTCCAGCGTACGCCCGCCTTGTTTGCCACGGCTCGCTTCACGCTGGTTACGCTCACCGGTCGCGCGCGGCAGCATGCCGTATTCGGCAGTCAACCAACCCTGGCCCTGACCTTTGAGGAAACGCGGCACGCCGTTTTCGACACTGACGGTGCAGATGACTTTGGTATCACCGAACTCGACCAGTACAGATCCCTCGGCATGTTTGGTGTAGTTGCGGGTAATGCGGATCGAGCGGAGCTGATCGGCAGCGCGACCACTTGGACGTTTCATAGGGAATACCTGTACGGAGGACGGAAATCTGCCGAGCATTATAGAGCCGCACGCCCGGACTGGGCACTTCTAAAAAATCCGCCCGACGACTGAGACCGCTAAAACCCGCTTTACCGACGGCCTGCAGCTCTTTGTCACGCCGTGTGTTTGGGCGCATCCGCCCCACTGAGCTACAATCCTGCGCCTTTGCTGCCTCTGGGCTTAAATTTATAGATAGCGGATTTTGGGTAACGCCTGGATCTGCATTGCGAGGTACCTCCATGGTGCACAGCATGACCGCCTTCGCCCGCGTCGAAAAAGCCGGCACCCAGGGCACCCTGAGCTGGGAACTGCGCTCGGTCAACAGCCGCTACCTCGAGCCTCACCTGCGCCTGCCGGAATCCTTTCGAGATCTAGAAGGCGCGGTCCGCGAAGCGCTGCGCCAGGGCTTGTCCCGGGGCAAGCTCGAATGCACCCTGCGCTTCACCGAAGAAAACACTGACAAAGCCCTGCAAGTCGACCGCGCACGTGCCGCTCAATTGGTCGCCGCCGCGGAGACCATCGCCAGCCTGATCAAAAACCCGGCGGCACTGAACCCGCTTGAAGTTCTGGCCTGGCCCGGTGTACTGGTGGGCGACGCGTCCGACCCGCAAGCCTTGAATGCCGAAGCGCTGGCGCTGTTCAACGAGGGCCTGAAAGAACTCAAAGCCGGCCGCGAGCGCGAAGGTGCAGAGCTGGCCCGATTGATCAACGATCGCCTGACCTCTATCGAAACAGACGTGGTCACCCTGCGTGAACTGGTTCCGCAGATGCTCGCGACCCAGCGCCAGAAAGTCCTCGACCGCTTTGCCGATATGAAGGCCGAGATGGACCCTCAGCGTCTGGAGCAGGAAATGGTCATGCTCGCCCAAAAAAGCGACGTTGCCGAAGAACTGGATCGCCTGAGCACGCACATCATTGAAGTTCGCCGGGTGCTCAAATCCGGCGGTGCTGCTGGTCGGCGTCTGGATTTCCTGATGCAGGAGCTCAACCGCGAAGCCAACACATTAGGCTCCAAAGCTTTCGATCCACGCAGCACCCAAGCAGCGGTCAACCTCAAAGTGTTGATCGAGCAGATGCGCGAACAAGTGCAGAATATTGAGTAAGGCAAACCCGACATGACCCACAGCACCGGCACCCTGTATATCATTTCTGCGCCTTCTGGCGCGGGCAAGAGCAGCCTGGTCAAAGCCCTGACCGACGCTGATCCGGAGATCCGCGTCTCCGTCTCACACACGACTCGCGCCATGCGCCCCGGCGAATCGAACGGCGTGAATTATCACTTCGTCGAACGCAGCGAGTTCGTGAAGATGATCGAGCACGGGGATTTCCTTGAGCGCGCCGAAGTGTTCGGTAATCTCTACGGCACCTCGCAAAGTCATCTGCAGCAGACCCTCGATGAGGGCCACGACCTGATTCTGGAAATCGACTGGCAGGGCGCCGAACAGGTGCGCAAACTGATGCCCCAGGCCCGCTCGATCTTCATTTTGCCGCCGTCTTTGCAGGCCTTGCACCAGCGCCTGACCCATCGCGGCCAGGACAGCGACGAGATCATTGATGGCCGCATGCGTGAAGCCGTCAGCGAGATGAGCCACTATGTCGACTACGACTACCTGATCATCAACGACAATTTCGCCCATGCGCTGGCCGATTTGCAGGCGATTTTCCGCGCAAATCAGCTCCAGCAGAAACGCCAGCAGCAACTTAACGGCAAATTGCTGGCTGAATTACTGGGTTGAACAGCTCTTCCCAAAACAGCTGCAAGGGCTTTACATTGGCACTTGCAGCGCGTTGAAGAGCCTGATCAAAAAATCAGCGCTTCCCTAAACGCTGGTGATTTTTTAAACTGTTGAGTCCGCTCGCCCAACCGGGCAGCGCGCATATTGCATTCGCTCCGAGGAATACCATGGCCCGCGTAACCGTTGAAGACTGCCTGAACCACGTGGAAAACCGCTTTGAGCTGGTCATGCTGTCCACCAAGCGTGCCCGTCAACTGGCCACCGGCGGCAAAGAGCCACTGGTCCAGTGGGAAAACGACAAGCCTACCGTTGTAGCCCTGCGTGAAATCGCTGAAGGCCTGATGAGCTACGAGTTCATCGCCAACGCTGAAATCGTCGAAGACGAACCGCTGTTCGCAGCGTTCGAGGACGAGTCCAACGAGGCCGTCTAAGCCTATGCCTGGTCGACGTAGCACGGCGCGGGGTCACAGCGAACGGCAGGAGTCATCATGCCGAGCATAGACGCCCTCGCCGATCGCTTATCGACCTACCTCGGCAAGGACCAGGTGAACCTGGTCCGCCGAGCGTATTTCTACGCCGAACAAGCCCACGACGGCCAGCGCCGCCGCAGTGGCGAGGCGTATGTCACGCACCCACTCGCGGTTGCAAATATTCTTGCCGACATGCATATGGACCATCAGAGCCTGATGGCGGCCATGCTGCATGACGTGATCGAAGACACCGGTATTGCCAAGGAAGCGCTTCAAGCGCAATTCGGCGAAACCGTGGCCGAACTGGTCGATGGGGTCAGCAAACTGACCCAGATGAACTTCGAGACCAAGGCCGAAGCCCAGGCTGAAAACTTCCAGAAGATGGCGATGGCCATGGCGCGCGATATTCGCGTGATCCTGGTGAAACTCGCCGACCGCCTGCACAACATGCGCACCCTGGAAGTCCTGTCCGGCGAAAAACGCCGCCGGATTGCGAAAGAAACCCTCGAAATCTATGCGCCCATCGCCAACCGGCTGGGCATGCACGCCATCCGCATAGAATTCGAAGACCTGGGTTTCAAAGCGATGCACCCGATGCGTTCCGCGCGGATCTACCAGGCCGTCAAGCGCGCCCGGGGCAACCGCAAGGAAATCGTCAACAAGATCGAAGAGTCCTTGAGCCACTGCCTGGCCATCGACGAGATTCAGGGCGAAGTCAGCGGTCGCCAGAAACACCTCTACGGCATCTACAAGAAAATGCGCGGCAAGCGTCGGGCCTTCAACGAGATCATGGACGTCTATGCGTTCCGGATCATCGTCGACAAGGTCGATACCTGCTACCGCGTGCTAGGCGCTGTGCATAATTTGTACAAACCGTTGCCAGGGCGATTCAAGGATTACATCGCGATCCCCAAGGCCAACGGCTATCAGTCGCTGCACACCACGCTGTTCGGCATGCACGGTGTTCCGATCGAGATTCAGATCCGTACCCGTGAAATGGAAGAGATGGCCAACAACGGCATCGCGGCTCACTGGCTGTACAAATCCAGTGGCGACGAGCAACCCAAAGGCACTCACGCTCGCGCCCGCCAGTGGGTCAAAGGCGTGCTGGAGATGCAGCAACGGGCTGGCAACTCGCTGGAATTCATCGAAAGCGTCAAGATCGACCTGTTCCCGGACGAGGTCTACGTCTTCACGCCAAAAGGCCGGATCATGGAGCTGCCAAAAGGCTCCACGGCGGTCGACTTCGCGTACGCGGTGCACACCGACGTCGGCAACAGCTGCATTGCCTGTCGGATCAACCGTCGCCTCGCACCGCTGTCCGAACCGCTGCAAAGCGGCTCCACGGTCGAGATCGTCAGTGCTCCCGGCGCACGACCGAATCCGGCATGGCTCAACTTCGTGGTCACCGGCAAGGCGCGTACCCACATTCGTCACGCGCTGAAACTGCAACGTCGCTCAGAATCCATCAGCCTGGGCGAACGCCTGCTGAACAAGGTCCTTAACGGCTTCGACAGCTCGCTGGAAAAAATTCCAGACGAGCGCGTCAAAGCAATGCTTGCCGAATACCGCCTCGAACTGATCGAAGACCTTCTGGAAGACATCGGCCTGGGCAACCGGATGGCCTACGTGGTCGCGCGACGCTTGCTCGGCGAAGGCGAACAGTTGCCGAGTGCGGAAGGCCCACTGGCCATTCGCGGCACCGAAGGACTGGTGCTCAGCTACGCCAAGTGTTGCACACCGATCCCGGGCGACCCGATTGTCGGTCACCTGTCCGCGGGCAAGGGCATGGTTGTGCACCTGGACAACTGCCGCAATATCAGCGAAATCCGCCACAACCCGGAAAAATGCATCCAGCTCTCCTGGGCCAAGGATGTCACCGGCGAATTCAACGTCGAGTTGCGCGTCGAGCTGGAACACCAGCGCGGCCTGATCGCTCTGCTCGCCAGCAGCGTCAACGCGGCCGATGGCAATATTGAAAAAATCAGCATGGACGAACGCGACGGTCGTATCAGCGTGGTCCAACTGGTGGTCAGCGTGCACGACCGCGTGCATCTGGCCCGTGTGATCAAGAAACTGCGCGCGTTAACCGGGGTGATTCGCATCACCCGCATGCGTGCATAGCCCACCCATTACAAGGAGTCATTCATGACCAAGACTGTTATCACCAGCGACAAGGCCCCGGCCGCCATCGGCACTTACTCCCAGGCGATCAAGGCTGGCAACACCGTCTACATGTCCGGTCAAATCCCTCTGGACCCAAAAACCATGGAACTGGTTGAAGGCTTCGAAGCCCAGACCGTTCAGGTATTCGAGAACCTGAAGTCCGTGGCTGAAGCAGCCGGCGGCTCCTTCAAGGACATCGTCAAACTGAACATCTTCCTCACCGATCTGAGCCACTTCGCCAAGGTCAACGAGATCATGGGCAAGTACTTTGAACAGCCTTACCCTGCTCGCGCCGCCATCGGCGTGGCCGCCCTGCCAAAGGGTTCGCAGGTTGAAATGGATGCCATTCTGGTCATCGAGTAATGCGTCCGGCGCAGCCCCAAGGGCTGCGCCGTCTTCGTTCTGAAAGGATTTCACAATGCGCCACGCGCTAGCTCTTTCGCTGGTCGCCCTACTCTTGGGCGGATGTGCCAGCAACCCTGCCGACCGTGACGTCAGCGGCACCTGGATCAATCAGGTGGCGATCGACGCTGCCTCCAAAGGCACTCCCCTGCGTGAAGCACTCCAGGCCTATGGCCCGAACCTGGAATGGGACGTCAATACCAAGGCCCTGCAGGCCCGCTACACCAACGGTTTCGAAAACGTCGAAGGCAAGCTGCTGGGCGAAGAGTCCGGCGCCTGGAAAGTCGACTTTTATGGCAGTTCTGCCAGCGAGCTCAAGCGTGACGGCAAGCAAATGACCCAGGCCGCCAGCGACAATGAGCCCGAGCAGGTTTTCGACCGCGCAGTGATCCCTGTGCCGGAAGGCGCACCGATGGGCGCCAGCTTCGAACGCGCACTGTATTCGGCCTATATGGGCGGTAGCTGGAAAGTGCTCAGCGGCCCCGGTGAAGGCAATACCGTACAGTTCCAGGCCGATGGCCAGGTTGCCGGACTGCCCGGAGCGGATCGCTATGCCCTGTGTCTGGCCGGCGATTGCGCCTCGATGAGTGGCGGCAACGACAATATGTGGCTGCAACTGAACGGCCAGGGCAATACCTGGATTTTTGCGCGCAAGGGCAAGGAGCTGGAAATTTTCCAGGCCGCCAATACCGCGCAGGCAGACGAAATGCCGCAGTTCACGCCGGGCGATCGTAAATGGTTGCTGGAAAAACAGTAATCCGGATTTGAGTCCGACAGATATCTTTGTGGGAGCGGGCTTGCCCGCTCCCACAGTGTCCGTGTGTTACTGGATTTCAGCAGCGGCCTTCAAGAATGGCGGCGTAACCTTCGCGATAACTTGGGTACTTCGGCTCCCACCCCAAGGCTTTAGCCCGCGCATTACTGCACTGCTTACTGCCAGTGCGACGCACGCTCTCCTCCTCACTCCACTCAGTCACACCCAGATACTCACGCAACCAGCCCACCACTTCCGCCAGCGGTGCAGGCGCGTCGTCCACACCGATGTAAACATCATCCAGCGCCACACCACGGCTATCCGCGTCCAGCAAGTACGCCAGCAGCCCTGCAGCGTCATCCGCATGAATACGATTGCCGTACAACGGCGGATCGACTGCCACACGATAACCGCGACGAACCTGAGTTAGCAGCCATTCACGACCCGGACCGTAAATGCCGGTCAGGCGCACGATGCTGGCCGGGATACCGCTCTGCAGCGCTACTTGCTCTGCCTCCAGCATCAGTCGACCCGAATAGCCTGTTGCAAGGGTCGGCGAAGTCTCGTCGACCCACTCACCGTCCTGCTGTCCATACACACTGCTGCTGGAAACAAACAGCAGCCGATCAGGCACCTGCCCATAGTCGCTCAGCCACTCCAGCACATGCTGCAAACCCTGCACATAAGCAGCGCGGTAACCGGCTTCATCGTGATCGGTGGCCGCCGCGCAATACACCAGGTAATCCACCGCACCCACCGGCCATGTCTCAGGGCAGTCTTCATTGAACAAGTCGCCGGCAACACCGATCACACCGTCAGGCAAACGTGAAACGTCCCGACGCAGGCCATGAACCTGCCATCCTTTTGCCAATAGTTGCTTGGCCAAACGGCTGCCGACATCGCCGCAACCGGCAATCAAAACAGAAGGTGCGGACATCAGAAAACTCCTCTCGCAAAGGCACAGACTAGCGTCGACAAAGGACGAGCGGCTAGCAATGAAGGAAAAAAAGATACTCTATTACTTTTGTTAACAAGAATTACTTGCAATAATGCCCGCCACTTTTGTTCTCGGCCTTGCGAGGCCTGGAAGAACATTTACCTTCTTTTTCTCTCAGGTCCGGCCAGCATGACACGCAATCAATCCCCCGCTTCGCCAACCAAACGACCTCGCGCCTGGAGCGCTGTGGCTGCCTTGCTGCTCAGCTTGATGCTGACGCCGACCTCCGCATTCGCCGACGCACAGGCACCTGCCACACCGGCCGCTGCTGAAGCTCCAGCACCAGCACCAGCACCAGCACCAGCTGATAATGCGGCGCCTGCAGTGACGCCGGTTGCAACGGACCCGGCCCAGGCAGTCGACACCAACGCCGAAGACGTGCCGGAAGCACTCGAAGCCGACAACACCCTGGGCATGGCCCATGACCTGTCGCCTTGGGGCATGTACCAGAACGCCGACATCATCGTAAAAATCGTGATGATCGGTTTGGCCATCGCGTCGATCATCACCTGGACGATCTGGATCGCCAAGGGCTTTGAGCTGATGGGCGCCAAGCGTCGTCTGCGCACTGAAATCGTCCACCTGAAAAAAGCCAGAACCCTTAAAGAAGCCAGCGCAACGGCAACCAAGCCAGGCACACTCGCCAACGTGCTGGTGCACGACGCCCTGGAAGAAATGCGCCTTTCGGTCAACAGCCGCGAAAAAGAAGGCATCAAGGAACGCGTCGCCTTCCGCCTTGAGCGCCTGGTTGCAGCCTGCGGTCGCAACATGAGCAGCGGCACCGGCGTTCTCGCAACGATCGGTTCCACCGCGCCGTTCGTGGGCCTGTTCGGTACCGTGTGGGGCATCATGAACAGCTTTATCGGCATCGCTAAAACCCAGACCACCAACCTGGCAGTCGTGGCACCCGGCATCGCCGAAGCGCTGCTGGCAACTGCCCTGGGCCTGGTGGCGGCGATTCCGGCCGTTGTGATCTACAACGTCTTTGCCCGCTCCATCGCCGGTTACAAGGCGCAAGTATCCGATGCCTCGGCCGAAGTCCTGCTGCTGGTTAGCCGTGACCTCGATCACCTGCCGACCACCGAGCGCTCCGCGCAACCCCACGTGGTCAAAGTAGGGTAATCAGCCATGGGCTTGCATTTGAAAGAAGGCGCAGACGACGATCTCGCCGAGAACCACGAAATCAACGTCACGCCGTTCATCGACGTGATGTTGGTACTGCTGATCATCTTCATGGTGGCCGCTCCGTTGGCAACCGTGGACATCAAGGTTGACCTGCCGGCCTCGAGCGCCAAACCGGCGCCGCGGCCAGAGAAGCCGGTGTTCCTCAGCGTGAAAGCCGATCAGCGTCTGTTCCTTGGTGACGACGAAGTGAAAGCCGAATCACTCGGCGCCACGCTGGACGCCAAGACCCAAGGCAAGAAAGACACGACGATCTTCTTCCAGGCCGATAAAGGCGTGGACTACGGCGACCTGATGAGCGTGATGGATGCTCTGCGTGCTGCCGGTTACCTGAAGGTTGGCCTGGTCGGACTCGAGACGGCAGCCAAAAAATGATCACAACGCGCCATAAGCTGACGCGTTACAGCGGGAGCCTGGCCGTGGTGCTGGGCGTCCATGCGCTGGCCATTGCGCTGGCGCTGAACTGGACCGCGCGCCCACCGATCGAGTTGCCACCGCAGGCAATGATGGTCGAGTTGGCGCCCGTTCCAGCCCCGCCACCACCGGCACCGCCGAAGGTGATAACGCCGCCACAGCCACCGGCCCCGGTGGAAGAACTGCCGTTGCCGAAACTCGCTGAAGCGCCGAAACCGACGATCTCCGTACCGAAACCGGTCAAACCCAAGCCAAAGCCTCAACCGCCCAAGCCTGTGGAGAAAAAACCGGAGCCGCCGAAAGAGAAGCCGTCGGAAGAGAAGCCAAGCGACGCGCAACCGACCCAGGCACCGACGGATAAATCCGCTCAGCCGGCACCCGGCCCATCGCCCGCGCAACAGGCGGCGAAAGCCAGCTGGCAGGGCACCCTGCTCGCTCACTTGGCCAAGTACAAAAAGTACCCGGCCAGTGCGCAGGCACGGGGCAAGGAAGGCATGAACCGTCTGCGCTTCGTGGTCGATGCTGAAGGCAACGTGCTGTCGTTCGAACTCGTGGGTGGTTCCGGCAATGCCGATCTGGACCGAGCGACCATGGAAATGATCCGCCGCGCCCAGCCGCTGCCCAAGCCACCGGCCGATATGCTGAACAACGGCTCCATCGAAATCGTTGCACCGTTTGTTTACTCGCTGGAGAAACGCCGGCGTTAAACACTGCCCTTGCAGGAGCCGATCTTGCTCGCGATGAGGCCATCAATTTCAACATCTTTGTTGACGGTGATACCACTATCGCGAGCACGCTCGGCTCCCACAGGTCATGCACCAGCCATAAAGGCACCGAAAGGTGCCTTTTGCGTATCCGCCACCCGCAAACTGCATTGCCCTGTGTCACTCAGCACACTCAGTCTGATAACGTGCGTCTATCGATTGCAGCCGTTATGCTTGGCTCGCAACTTCATGGACGCTCGCTATGACTCTCACAGAATTACGCTACATCGTTACCCTCGCCCAAGAGCAGCATTTCGGCCATGCGGCCGAGCGTTGCCACGTCAGTCAACCGACCCTGTCGGTGGGCGTGAAAAAGCTTGAAGACGAACTCGGTGTGCTGATTTTCGAGCGCAGCAAGAGCGCCGTGCGCCTGACGCCGGTCGGCGAAGGCATTGTTGCCCAGGCACAAAAAGTCCTGGAGCAAGCCCAAGGCATCCGTGAACTGGCCCAGGCCGGCAAGAACCAGCTGACCGCCCCGCTGAAAGTCGGCGCGATCTACACCGTCGGCCCTTACTTGTTCCCGCACCTGATCCCGCAACTGCACCGGGTTGCCCCGCAGATGCCGTTGTACATCGAAGAAAACTTCACCCACATCCTGCGCGACAAGCTACGCAACGGCGAGCTCGACGCGATCATCATCGCTTTGCCGTTCAACGAAGCCGACGTGCTGACGTTGCAGCTCTATGACGAGCCGTTCTACGTCCTGATGCCGGCCCAACATTCGTGGACACAGAAAGAGTCCATCGACGCCAGCCTGCTCAACGACAAGAGCCTGCTGCTGCTCGGCGAAGGTCACTGCTTCCGCGATCAGGTGCTGGAAGCCTGCCCGACCCTGGCCAACGGCAAGGACGGCGCCAAGCACACCACGGTGGAATCCAGTTCGCTGGAAACCATTCGCCACATGGTCGCCTCCGGCCTCGGAATTTCGATCCTGCCGCTCTCGGCGGTGGACAGTCACCACTACGCCCCCGGCGTGCTCGAAGTGCGTCCACTGACGCCGCCCGTCCCCTTCCGCACCGTGGCCATCGCCTGGCGCGCCAGCTTTCCGCGTCCCAAGGCCATTGAAATCCTCGCCGACTCGATTCGCCTGTGCTCGGTGGCCAAGCCGCCAGCGCCGGTGGTTGCCGGTTAAGTTGCGGCCATGACCGAGTTGTCGCAAGTGTCGGTGACGGCACTCAAGGGTGTCGGCGAAGCCATGGCCGAGAAGCTGGCCAAGGTCGGCCTGGAGAATCTCCAGGACGTGCTGTTCCACCTGCCGTTGCGTTATCAGGACCGCACACGCGTGGTCCCGATCGGTCATTTGCGACCGGGCCAGGATGCCGTGATCGAAGGCACCGTCAGTGGCGCCGACGTGGTCATGGGCCGTCGCCGCAGCCTTGTCGTGCGCCTGCAGGACGGAACCGGCGGGCTCAGCCTGCGCTTCTACCATTTCAGCAACGCCCAGAAAGAAGGCCTTAAGCGCGGCACGCGGATTCGCTGCTACGGCGAAGCGCGGCCCGGCGCGTCGGGTCTTGAGATTTATCACCCGGAATATCGCGCCATTACAGGCGACGAACCGCCGCCGGTGGATGAGACCCTGACCCCGGTATACCCGCTTACCGAAGGCCTGACCCAACAGCGCTTGCGTCAGTTGTGCATGCAGACCCTGACGTTGCTCGGCCCCACCAGCCTGCCCGACTGGTTGCCGACCGAACTGGCCCGCGACTATCAACTCGCGCCGCTGGCTGATGCGATCCGTTACCTGCATCACCCGCCAGCCGATGCCGATGTTGACGAGCTCGCCCTCGGGCATCACTGGGCGCAACACCGGCTGGCCTTCGAAGAGCTGTTGACGCATCAACTGTCCCAGCAGCGTTTACGCGAGAGCATGCGCTCCTTGCGCGCGCCGGCGATGCCCAAGGCGACAAAACTGCCAGCCAAATACCTGGCCAATCTCGGCTTCGCACCGACTGGCGCCCAGCAACGCGTGGGCAACGAAATCGCCTACGACCTCAGTCAGCGCGAGCCCATGCTGCGGCTGATTCAGGGCGATGTCGGTGCGGGCAAAACCGTGGTCGCAGCCCTGGCTGCGTTACAGGCGCTGGAGGCCGGCTATCAAGTTGCGTTGATGGCGCCCACCGAGATCCTCGCCGAGCAACATTTCATCACCTTCAAGCGCTGGCTCGAACCCTTGGGCATCGAAGTCGCCTGGCTGGCGGGCAAACTCAAGGGCAAGAACCGCGTGGCAGCCCTGGAGCAAATCGCCGGGGGTACACCGATGGTGGTGGGTACGCACGCGCTGTTTCAGGACGAAGTGAAGTTCAAGAATCTGGCGCTGGTGATCATCGACGAACAACACCGTTTTGGTGTGCAGCAGCGCCTGGCATTAAGGCAGAAAGGCGTCGGTGGGCGGATGTGTCCGCATCAACTGATCATGACCGCGACCCCCATCCCCCGGACGCTGGCCATGAGCGCCTACGCCGACCTCGACACCTCGATCCTCGACGAACTGCCGCCTGGTCGTACACCGGTAAACACTGTGTTGATCACCGACACCCGGCGCGTCGAGGTCATCGAACGCGTGCGCGGAGCCTGCGCTGAAGGTCGTCAGGCCTACTGGGTTTGTACGCTGATCGAAGAGTCTGAGGAGCTCACCTGCCAGGCTGCCGAGACCACTTATGAAGACCTCACTGCCGCCCTTGGTGAACTGAAAGTCGGGCTGATTCATGGCCGCATGAAGCCTGTCGAGAAAGCGGCGGTAATGGCCGAATTCAAAGCCGGCAACCTGCAATTGCTGGTCGCCACCACCGTGATCGAAGTGGGCGTCGACGTACCGAACGCCAGCCTGATGATCATCGAAAACCCCGAACGCCTTGGGCTCGCGCAACTCCATCAATTGCGCGGTCGTGTCGGCCGAGGCAGTGCCGCCAGTCATTGCGTGCTGCTCTACCATCCGCCACTGTCACAGATTGGACGTCAGCGCCTGGGCATCATGCGTGAAACCAACGACGGTTTTGTCATCGCCGAAAAGGATCTTGAACTGCGCGGCCCCGGCGAAATGCTCGGCACCCGTCAGACCGGCCTGCTGCAATTCAAGGTCGCCGACCTGATGCGCGATGCCGACTTGTTGCCCGCCGTGCGCGACGCCGCCCAGGCCTTGCTCGAGCGCTGGCCGGATCATGTCAGCCCGCTGCTCGACCGCTGGCTTCGCCATGGGCAGCAATACGGCCAAGTGTGAGCACCGTCGCAGTTTCCGGACCACCGTGTTAAACATGATGGTTATACTCCTGCAACTGTTCGAGAACGGATCCAACCCATGACTGACGCTGCCCTCGCTCCCGAAACCACGCCTGCTCCGTCTGCCGTTCGGCTGCTGCTGGAAAAGGTGGGCATTGCCTTTGATGAAGTCGTCGACCACCACGGTTTAAACGCTGCGCGCAAAGTGCAGGCCGTCCTGGTGGACGATGCCGTCGGCTCACTCATGGTGTTGTTCCCGCAGAGCCAATTGCTGGACCTCAATCGCCTCGCCGAACTGACCGGTCGACGCCTCACGGCCGTGTCGACGGAACGCCTTGAGCGCCTGCTCGGCAAACACAATCTGAGCATGCTGCCGGGTTTGCCATCGCTCACCACCGCACCCTGCCTTTACGAAGAGAGCCTGCTGCGTGAGCCCAAGCTGCTGATCAACTCAGACACGCTTGGGGTGTTGCTGGAAGTTACCCGCGAAGACTTCAAGAACCTGCTGACCAAAGCCAGCGCCGCCAACTTTGGTGAAGCGCTGACCAGCATTCGCCCGAACCTCGACCGCCCCGACGATGACCGCGAGGAAATCACCCAGGCGGTCCAGGCCTTCACCGCGCGACGCATTCAGCAACGTCTGGAAGCGACCATCGAAATTCCACCACTGGCCGCCACCGCGCAGAAAATCATCAAGCTGCGGGTCGATCCCAACGCCACCATCGATGACATCACCGGCGTCGTCGAAACCGACCCCGCCCTGGCCGCACAGGTCGTCAGCTGGGCGGCCTCGCCGTATTACGCCTCGCCGGGCAAGATTCGTTCAGTGGAAGACGCCATCGTCCGGGTCCTGGGTTTCGACCTGGTTATTAACCTGGCCCTGGGCCTGGCCCTCGGCAAAACCCTGAGCCTGCCCAAGGATCGCCCTCAACACACGACGCCTTACTGGCAGCAGTCGATCTACACCGCCGCCGTCATCGAAGGCCTGACCCGCGCCATGCCCCGCGCACAGCGCCCCGAAGCTGGCCTGACCTACCTTGCCGGCCTGCTGCACAACTTTGGCTATCTGCTGCTGGCCCACGTATTCCCGCCGCACTTTTCGCTGATCTGCCGCCACCTGGAGGTCAACCCGCACCTGTGCCACAGCTATGTCGAGCAACACCTGCTGGGCATCAGCCGCGAGCAAATCGGCTCATGGCTGATGCGCTATTGGGACATGCCCGATGAACTGGCCACTGCCCTGCGCTTCCAGCACGACCCGACCTACGACGGCGATTACGCCGAGTACCCGAACCTTGTGTGTCTGGCCGTACGCCTGCTGCGCAGCCGCGGTATCGGCTCCGGTCCGATCGAAGACATCCCTGACGCTCTGCTTGAACGCCTCGGCCTGAGCCGCGACAAAGCCAACGACGTCGCCAGCAAAGTCCTCGAAGCCGAAGTGCTGCTGCGCGAACTGGCTTCGCAATTCAGTTCGCACTAACGGCACACACCGGTGCGAGAAGCAGGCTCTATCCCTGATCATCGGCTACGAGCTCGCGACAACATGAACCATGGCCCAGTTATGATTTGACGGCAAAGGCAAGTAAGGACGTTCCGATGATCGAAACAGCTGAAGTCAGTGTTGCAAGCCAAGTCCGCAAACTTGCGAAAGACCACAATGTCACGGCTAAACGTGACCGCATGAGTCGTATGTCCTTAGGCATTACCCGTTTGGCTGGCGATGTCGTCGAGCTGGATGGCATCGAACAGTTGCTCGTCAATCTCAAGAAAAAAGGCGTTCTGAGCAAGTCGGAGATTCTAGTGCTCCAAGGACGCTACCTTCAGGAGAGGCGTGCGCAGAAACGCAGCACATGACTTTGACCTGTTCGGCGATGTCAAAACGTCCTGGCCTGAGCCGCGACTAAGTCAATGACGAGGTCAGCAAAGTGCTCGAAGCCGAAATGCTGCTCCGCGATTCCGCTTCGCAATTCAGTTCGCACTGAGAGCATTCCAATAAGGCCAACTAAAAAACATACGAAACCCTGTGGCGAGGGAGCTCGCTCCCGCTCGGCTGCGCAGCAGCCGCAAATCAGCCAACAAGGTGCGTGAGATATAATCAAGGTCTTTGGGGACGCTGCGCATCCCAGCGGGAGCAAGCTCCCTCGCCACAATAGCGCTTCTATTTAAGAACCGATTTCAAGCCTTAGGCTTGGCCTTCCTCGGCTTCAAATACTTGGTCAACCCCTGGAACCAGATCACCAGCGCCGGGTTGCCCTTGATCTGAATCGACTTGTCCTGAATCCCCGTCATGAATGCCAACTGCTTGTTCTTCGCCTGCATTGTGGCGAAGCCATACGCGGCATCTTTAAAGGCAATCGCAAACGCCGGCTCGGCATACATGCCGGACTTGCTAGTGATGCGTTGATCTTTCACACGGAAATGCCGCGCCACTTTCCCATCCAGAGTCTGTAGCTGAAACACCAACTCCTTGTCACCCAACTGCTGCTGAAACGCAGGATTAGTCCGACTGGCTTTACCCATCAACAAACCCAGCATCCACAGAAGAAAACGAAATTTCATGCGCACAGCCTCAAGAGAAAAATGAACGGCCGGCGCAGTGTAGCGGCTTCATCCAGGAACGCCACCATCGCGTAGCGTTAGAGGAAGATGGCGTTGTTTTTGACGCTGATGACTACCAAGTCATTGGCGAGACGAGAACGTCAGATCCTTCTGTAGGAACTGTCGCAGGGTGCGATCTTTTGACCTGATCCCTTCCACTCTCTCGGACATTTCCCGCAACACGCGGCGGTGTCCATGAACTGTCCGCACCTCTACTTCGCCGTTAACCTTTGGCCGTCATCGCGAAATCGAAGACCGGATGTGCAAGTCCGTAAATCGGGAGAAAACTTGTCAATCCACGAGGTTTACCACTTTGAAAAAATCACACCCGCATTCTCCCGACCGTAAGTCATTCAAGCCCAAAACCCGAAATGACCAGCTTTTCACCGTCTCCCCCGACATCAACATCGAAGCCCTCCTCGCCAACGCCTCCGAAGACCTGCTGTCCATAAGCGCCATCGCCGCCAACCTGGCCGACGATGTGGAAGGACGAAGCCGCTCTGTGGCCTTGGCCATCAGCAGAATGGCCGACGGGGTATATCTACTCGTGGAACGCACACTGGATCACATCGACTTACCGAATTCAGCGGTGTCTCCAGTCAAGGCATAAGGGAGATATCCAACTGTGGGAGCAAAGCTTTGCTCCCACAGACAGCGCCTGATGGATGTCGCGGATGCAACATTCTGAAATATCGGAAGCGTCCCACCTCAGTCAGCGATCCTTCCTACATCTCCCCTTTCAATAGCTTGTTAGCGTCTTCCGGCAATGGACACCGGTGTTTTTGGTGCACTAACGGGCGAAATTGTCAGGGAGACACTCAAATGTTTTTAGGGCGAATCGTGCCCACGTGGCACGAGATAGAAAGCCGTATTGCTGAGCAGATGGGTTATCAGGGCGGCGCCACCTATCGCACGCAGTTCAATGAGCGGGCACCTTCCCTCTCTCTCAACATCCGTCGTATCAACAGTGTCAGGTCTGCATTCATTCAGGCCGAGTGGGAAACCGGGCGCTTATTGAGGCAGCGTTTCTCTGATCTCGATATCGCCAGCGTCCTCAACGAATTGATTGAAGTCGTCACGCAGATGGCAATGATCGTTGCCGGCAGCGTACTGGTCGGTGGCGCCATCGGCGCGGGTACAGGCGCGCTTTTCGGCGGAATCGGCGCCCTCCCCATGGGTGCCGCTGGCGCCACAATGGGCTTGCAAGTCAGCACCTGGATACTGGGGATACTCGGCCTGACGTCCATTGCCGAGTTTTTCGTCGAGGGTTTGCCGCGCATTGGCGAGTATTACCTGACCGGCATCAACATCGCGTGGGAAGGCCCGCGCGGCGAGGAAGGGTTAAACCCGTTCAGCCAAGACGATCCTTTTGCTCAGAACAGGGCCGCCCATCACATCGCGCAGGGGCATGTGGAGGTTGTCGCCCTGCTGCTGGGCGCTATCGTTGCTTACCTTACCCGTGGTAGAGGAAACGCAAATGTCCTCGCCCAGGAAATGCGAGCGAGCCCCAAGGGTGCGCAGTTAGCCCAGTGGATGCTCAAGCACGAAGACGCACTTAAAAAACGACCCGACTTGCAAACCGCCGGACCGCGCAAAGGCACAGTCGGCACGCAGGAGCCTGCGCCACCGGCAAATCGTCCCCCTGACAAAGACAAGCACTCAACCCGTGACAAACCGAACGCCATGGCGCTTCATAAAGTCGAATGTTTCAAAGCAGACAAGATGCCAGCGTCTAAAATCGGAGAGTTCGAGCGGCAGCTGAAGGGGCAGGAGGATGGGCTGAATCGGCTGACGGTTGATGAGTATCTGGAGAATATTGCCAATCCGGTGAAACGAAGCCAACAAGCCGCCAGTCAGGCTCGAAAAGACTTACAAAACAAGCTAAAAGAGCGATTCTTAGATGAGTTTTCGCAAACTATGGACGAACTTGATGCTGAGGAAGCAGCTATCAGGAAAGCCAAACGAACGATGGCAAGCCTTGCTGGGCTGCATAATCCAGATCTGAGCGCTGGCGGAAAGGACATCATTGCGGACTTTGGCGATCGACAGGTGAACTCCAGTATCGGCCCTCAGTGGAAGCCGAAGATCGCAAATCTGAAGGCAGCTGCAGAAACCGTACCCCTCGCAATGCGCGAGTCAACATTTCTCAATGTAAAACTGCACAAGTGCTAATTAACTGGAAGGCATCGCATGGACAAAGTATTTGCAAGGTTTATAGAAAAGTTCGGCGATCCTATTGATCGACAGGAAGTACCGATATCAAGTATCGAACGTTACAGAGGCAAGCTGCCAAACCAGCTATTGGAATACTGGGTCGAACATGGCTGGTGTGGTTACGGTGACGGAATTTTCTGGATAGTGAACCCTCAGGAATATGAAGGAGTTGTGGCATCCTGGCTCGAAGGGACAAAATTTGCAGATTTTGACAACTATCACTTAATTGCTCGCAGCGCTTTCGGTGATTTGTACCTTTGGGGTGAGCAAACGGGGGCATCTCTCAAACTCACTAGCATCCTTTCCCGCTACACGACGCACACCTCAATCTTTACTGGTGAGCAAATGGATAAGGGACTACGAAATTTTCTGTTGTCACGGGACGTAGATACAAACAACTACGGCGACTTGTTCAAACCTGCAAAGAAAAAGCTCGGCACCCTGCGCCACGACGAGATGTACGGTTTTGTTCCGGCGCTCATGCTCGGCGGCCCGGATACCCTCGATCATCTGGAAAAAGTAAAAGCCGTAGAACACCTGACAATTCTGTCGCAAATCACCGAGCTTCAACCCTACAGTTTTTCAGACCTTTAACGCCGGGGTGCCCTGAACCAACGCCGCAACTCAAAAAACGACCGGCCACCCAGCACCTCCCGCAATTCGGCAGCCGTGACAGTCCGCTGCGGCAACTCATACGCCAGCGCCCTGCGCAGTACCGGCCAGCAGCGCCTCGGCAAGTTCCTGGGCGCTCGCAGTTTCACAGGCGGTCGCTCATCCCGCGCCTCATCCAACGGTAACCGCCGAAATGGATGTTTCCCCCCCGCCAACTCATAGATCACGCACGCCACCGCGAAAACATCAGCGCTGGAGGTCATCGACCCACCCTCCAACAGCTCCGGCGCGGCATAGGCTGGCGTCCAGGCGTTGAAGCGGTTGCGGCTCAGGTGCGGCAGGCCCGGCAGCACGCCTTCCTCGGCTTGCCCCAAGCCAAAATCGAACAAGCGCACGCCGTCATCGCTGAGCATCACATTGCTCGGTTTCAGATCGCCGTGCAGCACACCACGGGAATGAGCGTAAGCCAGCGCGTCGAGGAGTGGCAGCGCGATTTCGCGCACTTCGTTCCACGGCAGTCCCGACGGCCGCTCGCAGAGCAGTTTGTCTAACGTCGTTCCGCGCATGAGCTCCATGGTGATGAAGGCCCTCTGGCAGTTCGTGTCCACGTCAAAGGTGTGCAAACGCACGACGTTGTCGTGGCGCAGTCGCCGGGTCAGGGCGAATTCGCTGTAGAGCAAGCTGCTGGCGTCGGGCGATTCGCACAAGACTTCGCTGAGCATTTTCACCGCGATACACGGGTCGGGATCATCGAACTGCTCTCGCAGCAGATCCCGCGCCCGGTAGACCGCGCCCATGCCGCCAGCGCCAAGCAGGCGCTCGACGCGGTAGCGACCAGCCAGGATTTCGGGTAACTCACCCATGCCGGCTTGAGTAGACGTGGACGCTGGTGAAAACGCACTCATTGTCGAATCACTACGGCTGTCAGATTGTCCCGAGCCGGACTGTCCAGCGCAGCGTTGAACAGCTGCTGCAGCGCGCCCTGTGGCGAGACATGGCTCAGGGCACTGCCCAAGCCATCAGCGCTCACCTCCTGATAAAGACCATCGCTGCATAACAAAAACGCATCGCCCGAATAGACCTCGAATTCGAGCATGGCCAAGGTCAGGTGTTCGCTCGCACCGATGGCGCGGGTCAGTGCATGAGCACCGGGTTGCGCCCTGGCCTGTTCGACGCTCATGCGCTGCTCATCGATCAATTGCTGTTGCAGTGAATGGTCCGTGGTCAGCTGGAACAACCGCTGCCCCCTCCACAAGTAGCAGCGGCTGTCGCCCGCCCAGAGACAGGCGGCGCGATTACCTTCGATCAACAGCGCCACGACCGTGCTACCCATGACGCTGTCGCGGCACCCGGCGGTGAGGGTCAACTCCTGACCCAATCGTCGATTGAGCCAGTGCAGGCAAGTACGTACGCCATTAACCCGATCATCGAAGCCTACCTGAGCCGGTAATTCCGCCAGGCTGGCGACGATCAACTGACTGGCAATATCGCCTCCCTGATGACCGCCCATGCCGTCCGCGACCACCCATAGCCCTTGTTGTGGGCAGTCAAGGAATGCATCTTCGTTGCGCCTGCGGATCTTTCCTTTATCGGTGCGCGCTGCGCTGCGCCACGGACTGACCCTCTGCATCAGAGCTGCACCGGCAGGCGGAAGGTTCGCAAAACGCCCATGTCGAACGGGTTCGGCATGCGCTGGCTCATCAGGAGGTAGTTGGTGCGAAGACCGCCCAGGTCCGCTTTCAGCACCATCACGTCACGACCGTCGAGGTACTCGGTCTGCATCAGATCGAATAAACGAAACAGCGACCACGGGCCGGTGTTTTTTTCGATACCGATCGGTCGACCGACCATTTTGTCTAGGACGAGGCTGGTGCGCCCACCCTCGGCATCGGTCGGCCAGGTGAAGGAGGCTGGCGTGATAGGACCGTGACGGTACTCCATGGTCTCGTTGCCGAACTTGAATTCGGAACGGCTGACGGACGGGTCCAGGGTGTATGGCTCCAGCCTGAACCGCACTTTAGGCTCGCTCGGATGCTCGGCGAAAAAGCTCTGGCGGATCACGTGAGCGGTAGCCATCTGGTCGAGGTAGACCCTGGACATCGGCAGGCTGCGCCCGTCAATACTACGCAGGCGATAGTTGCCTGGACCGCCGCTGACGAAAGGCCTCATGTAGCTTTCAAAAAAACGATCGACAACCCCCTGTGCCATGAAGAACTCACGGAAGTCGTTGAGTGCAACGTCACTGGTGCTGTGGGCGCTAAACGGATAACGCTTGTTGATCCCTTTGCCGTAGAAGCTGTACAGCTCGCCCTGGTATCGCTGGTTCAGGTACTGATACGCATCGTTGAGCACAAGCTGCCAACTGTCTTCGGCCAGCACGTTGAACCACGCGCTGATCGGGCGCGGCAAGCGGCCTGCTGTCGTGCGCAGGTGGCTCAAGGCATCACGCTGACCGCCCATGCGCGTCTTGGCCATGACAAACGCTGCTTGATCCGGGGTGCTGGAGCGGGCCAGGCTGGACAGTTGCTGTTGAACGTCATTGACCGCCTGCAGCACGGGGGTCAAATCTGCGGTCGGACCGTCGTTTTCATCCAGCAGACGGTGCAATGGTTCGAAGCGACGTTGCAGGGATTGGCGTGCGGTGCTTGGCAGATTCTTATCCACACTCGCCGCCACGCTGGAGGCCTTGCCCGCCACTGCCGTGGCAAGCTTGCCCAATTTGCCGCCCTTCTCAGCCAGCTCATCTGCCGCGCCATCAAGGATCTCCGGCATGACCGCAAAACGTGTGTTCTCACGCACCTCCACCAGCAGTTGCAGCAAGGGCGAACTGGCCGAGGTCAGGCCGGCCAATTGTTCGGCGCCGTCGCCGGCGTGAGTGATGGGTTGTAACGCAACTTTCCCGAGCGCTTCGCCCCATAGATGGGTGTAGTCGCGAAAATACAGCTGTTCCAGCTCGACCATGAGGCGACGCAAGTCCATGCCGCTGATGCCTGCACCCTCTCCCAGCACCCAGTTGTCACGCAGGATGTCAGTGACTAGCGACGCGCCCTGGACCGAAAAGTATTGGTGGTATGCCTTCTTTGTATAGAACCCCGGAATCACGTAATCGGTACCGACAAACAACGCGCCCTGCGGTCCCAAATGTTGACTGAAACGGTAATCCGGCAGATGGCGGGCCTGCTCGCGGAGCGTGCGGTACACAACGTTGGCCAGCGATTCGCTGCGAAGTACCTGACGTGCCTGCGCCACCAGTTGATCGTTAAGCGGGTAAGCAAACGGCTTTTTCAATAACCGCTCAAAGTGGTCGGCCAGAGCGTTCTGCGCCACGGTGTTGCCGGCGTAACGCTGGGACCAGTCAGCAGCCACCCAATCCTTTAGCCACTCGGCCTCTCGACGATCTTCCATGCTCAGCATCAGGTACGCACGCAGGCTGTTAAGCAAACGTTCGCGATCCTTCATGTTGACGCGGATCTGGCCCTCCAGCAGGGTCGCTATGCTTGGCAGCAAGTGCGTTTGAAGCTCACGCTCGTAGGCCGCCACAATGGTCGGGCTGACTTCGGCACCCTGATACAGACCTGCACGCTCGTGGTACGAGACACCCTCTCTTTCAGGGAAGACTCGAGTGGCCGCATAAGCCGTGTCGAGTCGCTTGAGTGCCGCCATCGAATCAGCACCTGCAGTGACTTCAGATCGCTGCTGCGTCCAGGTCTGTGCGAATGAACGCAGCTGTTCCAAACGCTCGTGGTTAGCCGAGTAACTGGCTGCCCACAACAGGCCGAACACGCCCAATGCAGTCAGTGCACCGAGGTACAAAGCCCGCTGGCCCCAATGAATGCGTCTGCGCTCGCGCGCGTCCAGACCGGCAAGATCAGCCTCGGGGAAAATCACACGGCTGATCATCTGGTGAATAAAACGTGCACCAATGATGCGACGGTTTTGCGAGGCCACCTTGCTCATATCCCGGAGCGTGTTGCTCAGGTGAGGCGCGCTGGTCAGGTAGAAGCCTCGCAGCTGGCTCACACGTTGATAGCGATTACCGGTGAACGCCTTTTCAACGAACAGGCAAAGGCCATCGCCGATCAGCCCCAGTTGGTGCGGAAAGTCGAGAATGCGGCCGCGATGCAGAGCGTCACGCTCCTGATGCATGCGCAGGATCACCTGACTGTTCAGGCGACGCAGCAGCGTTTCGAATTCGCTGCGCACCCTGCTCGCGTCCGTGTCGCGCAGGTCTTTACCCAGCGTCGCGCCCAGCACCTGATCACTGTCTTCACGGGTCAGTTGATCGAAGAATTCGTCGAACCCCGGCAGTTCATCCGCCTTGGTGATCACCAGGTAGGCCGGCACATTGACGTGCAGCCGCTGCTGAATTTCCTGCAAGCGGGCACGCACCTGATCGGCCACGCCTTCCAGCATGCCCCGGTCCGCGCCGAACAGCAGCGGTACTGGCAAGGTCACCAGCACGCCATTGAGCGGACGGTTGCGACGCCGCTGACGCAGCAGGTCGAGCAGCGTTTTCCAGGTGTCGCCAGCCATACCATCCTGCTGACTCAGGTAGCGTCCGGCCGTGTCGATCAGGACGCCGTGCTCGGCGAAATACCAGTCACAGTGTTCCGTGCGCAGCACCTCCTGGGTGGATTTGCGGTCAAGCGTGTTGATCGGAAACTCGAGTCCTGAGGACACCAGCAGGCTGGTCTTGCCGCTGCTCTGCGGGCCAAGCAAAACGTACCAGGGCAGATCGTCGCGCCAGCGCTCGCTGCGCCCCCGATAGAGGCTTGAAGTCTTCAAGGTTGCTAAAGCGGCTTTGAAACGTCGCCTCAGTTCTTTTCGCTCGGTGTGGCTTTGCTCTTCCTGGCCTTTGCGTCTCCAGCCATCTTCACTGTCTTCAATGGTTTTCTTGCGTATGCCTACTCGCCAGTTGACGTACACCATGCTCAGTCCCCAGAGCAGGCTCAGTACACTGATTGTCAGCAGCCGTGATGTGGCACTTTCCCAGAATTTATAGTCATCCACTGCCAGCAACGGGCCCAGGCCCCACACCAACAGTGCTATCGAGAGGACCAGCAGCAAGCTCCAGACCCAGGTCTGAAGCAAAAATACACCAGTTTTTTTGAAAAGTTTTTTCATCACGCGTCCCTGTTTGACCGCTGCGCCAACGGCGAAACCGGTGCTGGATCAAGCGGCAGAAAAGGTTGCAAAACGCTGTCTCGTTGCTCACCCAGCACCCGGTCGAAGCTTGAATACATCACGACCAGACACACCGTCGTAAACAGCGCCACCCACCACCAGGGAACGATGCGCACCAGGCTGCGGCGCTCTTCCTTGAGGCCTTCCCATTTCGGGGATAACTGGAGCGAAACATCACCGCGCAGATGTCTAATCTGCCGGTAAAGCGCGTCGCTGACCTGCTGAAGTTCCAGGGTTCCACGGGGCTGAACCCGGTATTTACCCTCGAATCCGAGAGACAGACACAGGTACATCAACTCGAGCATCGGCAGGTTCTTGGCCGGGTCTTTCGACAGCCGCTCAAGCAGCAGGAAGAACTTTTCACCGCCCGACGTTTCTTTGTGAAAGCGGCTCAGCAGGCTCGTTTGCGACCACTGGCTTTCCTTGCCCCAAGGCGTCGTCACCACGGCTTCGTCAATCACGGTGCACAGCACATAACGGGCAGAGGAAACCTGGCCATTCTCGATACCGTCGTGCAGCGCTACTTTGACGAAGCTATCCAGCTCATCACACAGGCGCACGCCAAGGCTTTGCAAATCTTCGCAGACCTCACCGCTTTTCAGCCGGGCCACTTGCGACAGCAGTCGGGACGCCGCTGTCACAAGCGAGTTGAAGCCAATGTTGTACGTTTCAACCGGACGTTTGGCAGCCGCATAAATCATCCGATCCTGCAGCTGTTCGATGCGTGGAGGCGTAGTCGAATTCGTCAGCGGGCTCGACGCTGGGTGGCGCCCGTCGTGGTCTACCAGGACGGTTCTATCGTCATGGTGGAGTTCCGTATCCTTACTCATGTCGGTCAGTTCCTGATGGCCCAGAATTTCAATTCGAGCTCGGCAAATTCTCCCGACACATGGAACGCGAAGCCGCCAGAGCGCTCGAGTTGCGCCTGGTCTTCGGCACTGAAATCAAGAATGAAATAGGTTTTGCTGGCATGAAAGGCGATTTGCCGAGGGGCTACCGGCAGCGGCCTGACCTTGATACCTGGCAAGTGCAGGTTGACCAGTTGGCGGATGCTTTCTACCGGACCGACCTTGAGGTGCGCCGGCAAACGGTGGCGCAAATCCTCCGGGTCGCAGTGAGCACTGGCGGCCAGTACAAACGATGCGGAGCCCAGTAGTGTATGGTCGTTTAAAGGCGAAACGATGATGCCGTACTGCCGCGCTTGCAGCTCCAGTTCGATCGCATGCTGCTCGAGCACCATCGACAACACCTGACGAATCTCTTCCATCAATTTTCGAAAACTCGCGCCTTGATCGCTGTGCTGATAACGGCTGTCCAGACGTGGACGTTTGCTATCGCTTGAAAACGCCGCCAGATCACCGAGCAACATCAGCAGCGCTCGATACAAAGCCTCGGGGTGAACCTGTTCCAGACCGAGGTAGTGACGCAGCAGGAGCTCGGTGCGGTTGATCAGTTGCAGCATCATGAAGTCGCCAACTTCCGCGCCCGCGACCTTGCCATTCGAGCGGATCCGCTCTGCCAGGGCGTCGCCCCGGTGACCGAGCATGCTGATCACTTCTTTGAGGCACGACAGCAGGTAACTGGAGGAATGCGCCTGAATGAAGGTGGGAACGAAGTCCGGGTCGAGGCTGATAATGCCGTCGGGCGTGGTGTCGAGCACTTCGCAAACTTTCAGCTTCACGTACGCCTGATCGCTCTGCTGCTCGCCGAGCAACAGTCGAAAGTCCGGGCGTGCACAGCTGACCTGGCTGGAGGAACCCTCGCCGGCATTGGAGTCTGCCACTGCTGCGTCATACACGGTGTAGCGTGCCAGGACGTCCGATTGCTCGGGTCGACGAGCCTCGATGTGATTGCCGGTGACGAGTGCCAGCGCCAGGTAAGCCGGCGTGTTTGCGGTATTGGGAGGCAGGACGAGTGCCAACGGCTCCGACGTGCTGCCCAACTCGAACAGACTGCCGTCGGGCAAAACTCCGCTGGCATGGCTGATCACCAGCTTGCCCATTTTGAGGAACTGGGCATCGATGTCCAGGGTCAGGAAACCCCAGGTATAACCACCCAGTAACTGGGTACGGGTTTTCATCTGGTGATCGTAGTAGCGGTCGCTGTGCTGGAAGTGTTGCGGGCGCAGCAGCATGCCTTCCTGCCAAATGACTTTATGCGAATTCATGATCAGTCATCCGTCCTGACGAGCGTTTCTAAAGTGTTGCGAATACCGGTTTGATCGAGGATCAAATCAGTCACGGTGAGGCTCAATGGGGTGATTGGCACGGTGTATCGCCATTGGGTTTGCGCCAGATCACGGTAGGCCGCGAGTACAGCGACGTAGCGGCTATCGGCTTGCAGCGCGAGCTTGAGTTCGATGCGTTCCCCCGGTCGCAATTCAAGCTCCTCAATGACCACCAGATCAGGGGCCAGGATTTCTTTGCTGCGCTCGTACAGACTGAAGAAATCGGCGTTCTCGAAAGCCACGGGATGTTTGAGCTCGTACAGTCGAATGACGATCGGTGACGGACGGCCATTGAGATCCGGGTTCAGTTGATCGTTGGCGGTGAGTTTCAGGTCGAGCTTGGTCAGGCGAGAGTACGGCGACAATGACGTACAACCCGACAGCAGGATCAAAACCACCAGCGCCGCCAGTGTCTTGAAGTAAACGGAAGAGCCGCGAGGCATGGGCGTCATCCCCGTTGGTCTACGTGAAGAGTCGAGATCAGCCGAACCTGTTCTTCGTAGGCTTGAGCAAAGTCACGAGCGAGCAACCGCTCGCTCCACTCATCGTCCTGACGCAGGGCCTGGTGATAACGGCCATAAGCCTTCCAACGGCTGCCCGCAGTGGTGAACAGTGGCTGTTGGTCACGCTCAAACCGCAGGGTCAGTTGCGAGGGCGAGAAGTGCTCGAGCGCCCCTCGAATCGCAGCACGACTGGCGGCCAACAGCGCCACCTGATGCGTCTGCAAATCACGAAATGCCCGGGAGAGAACCTGTTCGGCCGGGTACTGGCCAGGCTTGTTGGTCCGCAACAGAATGCCCAGTGCTTCCCCGGCATCGACGCTGAGTTTCAGCGGATTGTTGTAGATGCCCTGAACGGTGGTCTGGGCCAGGCGCAGCTCATTTTTCAATTCGCTGTGGGTGCGCAAGCTTTGCTGCAAGCCATCGACGCTTTGATTGAGCAAACGAGCAGCGTCCAGTGCCAGGTTTTCGCGCTCAGCGTGGTCCAGATCCTTCAGGTCTATGCCCAAAGCGATACCGAAGCGCTTCCAGAAGTCCTGGCTTTGGCGATCAACAGCGCTCTGCGCCGGAGCTGGCAACGGTTCCGGCGGTGCCTCTACCAACTGCGGCACCTGCAGGTTTTCCATGTCGATACGGGCGTAGTCGGCGCGTGGGTGGACATCCACAATCGGCATGCGCGGCGTGATCAGTTCATCGATGTCGGTGTAAGCGAGCGCTTGCTGATCAAAAGCCTTCAAAGGATCCAGCTCAAGAAAAGCATCGTCCGGAATCACGCTGTCCGCGACAGCCTGACTGGCGACGCCATAGGTCGTGGGCACACCGGCCAGTCGCGCTTGAATTTCGTAACTGCCCAGAAAGTAGACGCTGTCGTGTTCAATCCGCACCGCTTCGCCTTTAGGCAGGTTCGGACCGTTTTCAATCGTCCGGATGCCATTGCGGCTGGTGTCGGTGATAAAAAACGCACCGTCGTGGCAGGTCACCAGCGCATGGCTTTTGGACAGGTGGCGCTTGCGATCCGGAAGAACCCAGTCGCAGTTCTCCGCTCGCCCGATCGTGCCACCCGCCTGCTTGAAGGTCTTGTGCCAAAGCTCCGTGGGCACGAATTCCTTGGCGTTCTGGATTTCGAGAACCAGTTCCATCGTCTTGCTCCTTGTGATCACTTGCCGCGATTGACTGCCTGCGGATCACCCAGAGGGCGATAGGTGTCATCGTTGAATTTGTAATTGCCGCTACAGCCGCCGAGGCCACACAGAACAACGAGGGTCAGCAGAACAGCATGCCGGTGACGGACAGGCATCAGAGGGGCTCCAAGGGGGGTGAAAGTGGATTCGAGGCGAAGGGCATGCCTCCATGAACGGCGAAAAACGGCCTCATCCATTGACGTCGCTCGCGCTGATGTTCAGTCGATCAAGTCGGTACAACAGCGTTCGGCGTGGCAGTCCGAGCTCTCGGGCAGAAGCGGTCTGGTTACCGGCGTTCCTGCGCAGGCACTCGAGCAGCAGGTTGCGTTCGACTTGCGCCATTCGTTCACGCAGGTGAGCACTGCCGGCATGCGCAATGACATCCGTACGCAGGGAGAAATGTTCAGGTAGCAACTCACCGCCCTCACAGAGCAGAACCGCCCGCTCAACCAGGCTTTTGAGTTCGCGAACGTTGCCCGGAAAGGCATACCCTGACAGGTGAGACAGTGCCGCCTCTGACCAGCGCAGGCTATCGCGTTGCAGGAACGCACAGGCCTTTGCGGCAAAGTGCCGAGCCAGTTCCGGGACGTCGCCAGCGCGGTATCGGAGGGCCGGCAATTCGATCGGGAATTGCGCGAGGCGGTAGTACAAGTCCTCACGAAATTTTCCTTCGCGGACCAAGACCGCCAGGTCGCGGTGAGTCGCGGCAATGATGCGCACATCGACCTTGTGGGTATCGTTGCAACCCAGCGGGCGAATTTCACCCTCCTGAAGTACGCGTAACAACTTGGCTTGCAGGGACAACGGCATGTCGCCAATTTCGTCCAGCAACAAGGTTCCACCATTCGCCGCATCGAATAACCCGGGACGATCGCGGTCAGCGCCCGTGAACGCACCTTTGCGATAGCCGAACAGCTCACTTTCCAAAAGACTTTCGGGAAACGCTGCACAGTTCTGCACGATGAAAGACTTCGCACGCCGCGCTCCGCCATCGTGAATGGCCCGGGCTATTACTTCCTTGCCGGTGCCCGTCTCCCCGCGCAACAGCACGGTGTACGGGCTGTGCAAGACTTTACTGATCAGCGAACACGTCTGACGCATGGTCGTGCTTCTACCGATCAATCCGAAATCCCTGGCGCTCGGCATGCTGATCGACATGGGTGGTGCCTCAACCGCAGGCCCTCGCAAACGTTGGAGCAGGTGCAGTTGACCGAGCGCGAACGAACCCAGCTGGGCCAGTGACTCGGCGAAGCCTTGCAGCTCGATGTGTCGGGTACTGGCACACACCAGCAAGCCTTCGACGCTCTGTTGCTGATTGATCAAAGGCACGCACAGCAACGTCTGCCAAGGCACGCTCTGCGGCGGCAGGAATTCGCTTTTGTGTAAGGTGCAACTCAACTCGGTGAGGCAGACCACGCGATTCTGATCCAGGGCGAATTGCAGCAATGGCTCAGCGCTGTAATCGGTCGACAGGCTTGTCACTTCTCTGGGGTGCAGAATGCCGTTCAGGCACTCAGTCGCCATTCCAAGGCAGGCACTGGATGTATCCAGCAGGTACAACTGCGCCAGTTCGCAACCGGTAAGCGTGCCTAACCCGCGCACGAGGTCACCTGGCAGCGCGGCGCTGTCTGCCGACCGGGAGAGGCTGGAGAACTGGGCCAACAAAGCCTCGGCATACGCCAGGGGCTGTGGCAATTGCGTGAACATGACGCTCATCAGACGAACTCGCAGGTAACGGAGGAGGTGTCGTCGAGCGTTACGTGAACACGGCTGAGACTGTCTCCGACCGCCATTGCTGCAAGCAAGCGATCAGCCACCAGCGGCAGTACGTGCAGTGCGGCAAGTGGTCGATCAGACGGGCGCCGCTATCGCTTTGCAGGCAGCGTTCGGCCAGGTGATCGACAAGACTGCACGAGTACGTGAATTCCAGTTGACGACTGCTCAGTCGTTCGCCCAATCGACCCAGCTTGATTTCAATCAGCTCACGCAGGACCGGGCCGGCAACCGGGTAATAAGGCACCACGCGCATACGCGCCAACAACGCCGGTTTAAAGTGTTTGCCGAGGACTGGCCGAATGGTTTCTTCGAGCAGTCGTGCAGTGGGCCGCGCACCGTTTTTGCAGAGCTCGCTGATGCGTTCGCTGCCAAGGTTCGAGGTCATCAAGATCAAGGTATTGCGAAAATTGATCTCGCGCCCTTCCCCATCGTTAGCCACACCTTTGTCGAAGATTTGGTAGAACAGGTTCAGTACATCCGGGTCGGCTTTTTCGACTTCGTCGAGCAGCAGTACCGAATACGGTTTCTGGCGTACGGCTTCGGTGAGCATGCCGCCTTCCCCGTAACCGACGTAGCCCGGCGGTGCACCGATGAGGCGCGAAACGGTATGTTTTTCCTGGAACTCGGACATGTTGATCGTCGTGACGAATCTATCACCGCCGTACAGCAAGTCAGCGAGTGCCAGTGCGGTTTCGGTTTTGCCGACACCGCTAGGGCCGACCAGCAGGAACACACCCACTGGCGCGTCGGGATTGTTGAGGCCCGCAGCCGCCGCGCGCATCGAGCGATCCAACGCATGAACCGCTTGTTCCTGACCACGGATACGAGTGCCCAGGTCGGTGGCGAAACTGGCGACCCTGGCGTTGTGCTCACGGGCCAGTTGCGCCAGCGGGACGCCAGTCCAGGCGCTGATCACTTCGGCCACCAGGCGTGGGCACACTTCAAAACTCACCAGACGCTCGTCGACTTGTGCAGCGGTCAGGGCGCAGTGAGTTTCGTGCAGTTCGGCTTTCAGTCCTTCGACACGTTGAGCCTGCTCCAGGGTTAACTCTTCGAGGGAGCTTTGCCGCGCTTTAGCAAGTTGTTGACGCAGATCCAGCAGACGTTTTGCCTGCTCTTTCTGCTCAATCCAAAGGGCCTCGATATGCATGACGTCGCTTTGAACGACGGCTAAACGACTCTCCAGTGCGGCCAGCGCCGGGTGGTCAATCGGCAATCCTGCGTCGGCATCGCGCCGCAGGGCCAGGCGCTGGCAACGACCTTCCGCCAGCTCGCCACGCAGGCGCTCAAGGCTCGGCGGAGCAGCGGCAAGGCTGATGCGCACACGGGCGCAAGCGGTGTCCAGAACATCGACGGCCTTGTCCGGTAGCTGGCGGCCCGTGAGGTAACGAGCGGACAACTGCGCGGCGGCAACGACCGCGTCATCGCGAAGGTAGATGCCGTGACTTTTTTCGTAGAGTGGCGCCAGCCCACGCAGAATCGTCACTGCGTCGCTGACGGTGGGTTCATGCAATTGAACCGGTTGGAATCGTCTGGCGAGCGCCGGATCTTTTTCGAAGTACTTTTTGTACTCCGCCCAGGTCGTGGCGGCGATGGTGCGCAACTCGCCGCGCGCCAGGGCTGGCTTGAGCAGGTTGGCCGCATCGGAACCGCCGGCATTACCGCCCGCGCCGATCAGGGCATGGGCTTCATCAATGAACAGAACAATGGGTTTCGGTGAAGCCTTGACCTCATCGATCACCCCTTTGAGGCGGCGTTCGAATTCGCCTTTGACGCTGGCCCCAGCCTGCAAGAGGCCCATGTCCAGAGACAAGAGCTCGACACCTTTGAGGACGTCCGGCACTTCACCCGCCGCGATGCGCGAGGCCAGCCCTTCGACAATGGCCGTCTTACCGACACCGGCCTCACCCACCACGATCGGGTTGTTTTTACGGCGACGAGCCAGGATGTCGACCATCTGACGGATCTCGCCATCGCGACACAACACCGGGTCGATCAGGCCGTCGCGAGCCTGTTGGGTCAGGTTGTGGGTGAATCGCTGAAGCAGAGACTCACCCGATACCGCGGGTTTTCCGGGGACCACTTGCTCTGTGCAAGACAGGACGAATGCTTTCAGCCGTTCGATGTTCAGCCGGGTCAATAGCGCCTGATAGCGGCTACCGGCATAACGCATCGGGTTGCGCAGCAGCGCGAGAATCAACGCACCTTGGTCGACCTGGATTTGACCCAGTTCAAGGTTGGCAACCAGCAAGGCGTCCTGCAGCCATTGCACCAGTTCCGGGGCGAACACCGGGTTGCGTGAAGCGTTGTGCTCAACGCGTGATTGCAGCGCGCTACTCATTTCCCCGGCATCGATGTCGGCATCGCGCAGCGCCCTCACCAGCAGGCCTTTTGGGCGTTCCAGCAAGCCAAGCAGCAGGTCTTCGACGAGTATTTTGCTGCCACCACGGGCGACACATCGTTCGGCAGCGCTTTCCAGGTCGCGACGCGTTTCGGCGTCCAGTGCCTGAATCAGGCGTTGCAGGTCTACATTGATCATGTGTCTCACATCCTTAATGAATTTTGCTGTCCAGCGTCACCACGCCGTCCGCCTTTTCGCGGCCCAGCCAACTGGTCCAACCCAGACGGCAGACGTTCGGTTCACCGATGCGCAGCTCGCGGATTTCGTCCTGGCACAGGACCAGGCGAATGTCGTAATCGAGGGGGTCGCGCAGGGTGAAACGCACCAGCGCGCAGAGCGGCTGGTAGCCAACACCGATCGGAAGGAATTCGTGAAAGCGCTGCCAATCGAGCTCGCGAACGTGAATACGAAATTTGCCGCTGCGATCGCGGACGTGCTCGCCCAGCACCAGGTCTTCTCCGAGCACGCTGTTACTGCAACCCAGACAATTGCGCTGTTCGTCGAGGATCTCGACGCGACGCTCGATGCACTGCTCGAGGTTCAACTCGGCATGCTTGAAGTAGTAACGCAGCACTGCCTCGATCAAAGCCGCCGAATGCGCTCGCAAGCTGAGCAGCCCGAGGTACGGCAACAGGCGCTTCCAGTTCAGTTCCCGAGCCCGGCGCAGCTCTTCACTACCGAGCCCGATCAGCGCAAACAACTGCGCGGAAAAAGGGTCGAGAGCGCCGCTCTGAAAGCGTGCGCAGTAGCGGTACTTGCGCCAGATCGGCAGCATCAACCGTTGCAGGCGATGATGGAACAGGTCGAGAAAGTCGCGGGTGGTATTCCCTTCTTCGCTATCACCTAACGCCTGCTCCCCGTAGAACGCCGGCAGTGGTGAACCCGATCCGACCAGGCTGACAAGATTGAAACGCAGACGCGCACGCAGCAGTCCGTGTTCTTCAAAAAACTCCACACGATCAACGTCGCTGCCTGGGAATCCGAAGCCGGGATTAGCCTGAAATTCCAGCTGGTCATACAGATCATCTTCGTTTAAATGCGGGTGTGCATCGCGCAGCCGCTCAACCACCAGCAGCACCGCCTGAAACAGCGAGTACTCACGTATTACCTGGGTCAGCCCGCTCAAAGCAGGGGCTGCAGGCCCATGCGGGGTGTCCATTGGTGCACGTCTCCTTGTGTGCTGAGTACCCGCAGTTCGTGGTACGAATTGAGGCTGGCGTAAAGCGCGAAAAACTCGTTGAGCACGGACCCGAAAACGAACAGGTCGCCCTCGCCGATGTACCCTTGCGGGTCGATGGTCAGCTCGGTGCGCAACCCACGAATCGGTAAACCCCGATGCAATCGATCGACGTGTTCGTGCCTGATCGACTTGAGTCCACCCAACAATCGTTTGCTGACTTTCTCTGCCTGCTGATCGTAATGACGCGGCAAGTCGTAGGTTTCGAGAATCACCTTCAGCGCACTGACGTCAGCCAGCGAGAGGTAGTTGAGCGACATGTTGCTGACCAGTTTCCAGAGGAAGTCACTGTTCAACGGTGGAGCGAAACTCGACGTGGCCGACGTGATATTGCGGAAGCTCAGGAACTCCGGCGTCTTCACACCATGCTTGCAGATATCACCAAGCTTGAGCTTGCGCGGTAGATTCTGGTTGGTGCATACCAGCTCGATCGACAGGGTTTCGGTCGCGTCTGTGTGGCGTATGCCAAAACTGAGATGGGTGTCGAGCCCATCATGCAGCGAGGATGATCGTTGGCGAACGCTGTAGTACGGACGGCTAGTGGGCACATCGAAACTTGAGTCGTGCTCGAAAGACTCGAAGGGGACATAGTCTTGAAATCCAGCATTCCCCGCCTTCCAGCCCTTCACGGTTTCCACCGAGAACACACCGCAGTTTTCCTGGTTGTACTCGGCCGGCAGCAACAGGTATTCATCCTGTTTGCCATCGAGGCGAATGGGCAGTGCATCGTGATTGAACAGGTTCACGATCGGCGTGCAGTAGAGCTTCACATTCTCCAGCGTCGGGCGCAGTCGCTGGATACCACTTTTGCGAATGTCGAAACGCAATTCCAGGCCGCGCATCCGCTTGAGCACGTCCTCAGGCAAGGTATTCAGGAGATCGAGACCATTGACGTCAACGAACAGGAATTTATCCTGAAAGGCGAAATATTCCTGGAGGTAGCGATAGCCGCGAAAGGTATTCAGCGGATACGGAATCAGCGCTTCCTCTTCAGCAAAACCCACCGGTTGCACACGGTCGCCCGGGATCGTGAACGCCAAGGGCGTGTCGCCGTCACCATGGACTTGCATACCTGCGCCATCCAGGGGGATCAGCTCGATACCTTGAAGATTGCGCAATACGCCAAGGTAAAGCAGCTGGGTAATGTAGCGCTCACCGGCGAAATGCAGACGCAGTCGACTCAGGTCCAACTCGCCAAGGTGACCCTCAGCGCTCATCTCCAACCGCAAGCTCAGCAGCGCGCCGCCGCCCTTGACCGAGTAGTTCAGCGCCACCAGCTCCAGTGGCAGCACCTCAGTGGGATAACAGGTGCGGAAGTGACAAATCACATCGTCGACTGGCACGCTCTCCACCGGCGTGTCGCGCTCGACCATGACGGCGGGTCCAGAGCGTTGCAACGGGTCGAATTGCAACATGCTAAACGCGGGCAATGGGCGCATATAGTTGGGCCACAGCAGGTGCATCAATGAATGGCTGAGCTCCGGCAATTCGTCATCGAGTTTCTGCCTCAGGCGACCGGTCAGAAATGCAAATCCTTCGAGCAGACGCTCCACATCCGGATCTCGTCCGGCCTGCCCTAAAAACGGCGCCAGTGCAGGGCTACGCTCAGCGAATCGACGCCCTGACTGGCGAAGTGCAGTGAGCTCACTTTGGTAGTAGTGGTTAAAGGACATGATGGATACCTGTGAGTCGTTAGCTGACCTTGACCTGACCGCAACCATCGAGCTTCGCGGCGAAAGCGACCTGCTGCTTCAAACCTTCGACTTCCAGCAGGGCTTCGATACGGAACGTCAGTCGCAGCTGATCGTCATCACGTGGCAGAGAGATCACACGAACATCGCGCAGACGCGGTTCATAGGCTTCGATGAAATGTTCGATGGCCCGGCGCGCCTGACTCAGGGAGTCGTGCAGGCTCAAGCGCATGTCATTCAAATCAGGCAAACCGTAATCGGACAGTGTCTGCACACTGCCCAATCGGGTGCTGAGCATCTTGGCCAGATGAGCAGCCACCGACGCCACGACGCACCTCTCGTGGCGTGAGCCGACACGTTTTTGCGCGTCGCCGTTCAGGCGTTCGAACAGGCTGCCATATCCGGTCATGGGTGTTTTTCGCTCAACCTTTATCCAGCTTGCCAACCAGCGAAAGGGTGAAATCAGCCCCCATGTACTTGAAGTGCGGGCGCACATTCAGGCTGACGCGATACCAGCCCGGCTCGCCCTCGACATCACTGACGAGGACCTGGGCCGCGCGCAGTGGTCGACGCCCACGCACTTCAGCGCTGGGATTTTCCTGGTCGGCCACGTACTGGCGAATCCACTTGTTGAGTTCCAGCTCGAGGTCGGTACGTTCTTTCCAGGAACCGAGTTGTTCGCGCTGCAGCACTTTCAGGTAGTGAGCCAGTCGGTTGACGATCATCATGTACGGCAGTTGCGTACCGAGCTTGTAGTTCAGCTCCGCCGTCCGGCCCTCGGCACTGATGCCAAACAGCTTCGGTTTTTGTACCGAATTGGCAGAGAAGAATGCAGCGTTGTCGCTGCCTTTGCGCATCGTCAGGGAGATGAAGCCTTCGTCCGCCAACTCGTATTCGCGACGGTCGGACACCAGAACCTCGGTCGGAATCTTGGTTTCGATTTCACCCATGCTTTCGAAGTGATGTAACGGCAGGTCTTCTACCGCACCGCCACTCTGCGGACCGATGATGTTCGGGCACCAACGAAATCTGGCGAAGCTGTCGGTCAACCGGGTGCCAAATGCGTATGCGGTGTTGCCCCACAGGTAGTGCTCGTGATTGTTGGCGACTGTTTCTTTGTACACGAACGACTTGATCGGATTTTCTTCCGGGTCATACGGGCTGCGCAGCAGAAAGCGCGGCACGGTCAGGGCGACGTAGCGGGCATCTTCTGATTGACGAAAGCTCTGCCATTTAGCGAATTGCGGACCGTCGAAGTGATCCTTCAGGTCCTTCATGTCCGGGAGGCCGGTGAAGCTTTCCAGACCGAAGAAATTCGGGCCGGCAGCGGCAATAAACGGTGCATGTGACATGCAGGCAACGCTGGACACGTACTGCATAAGCTTCACGTCGGGCGAGCTTGGGGACATGAAGTAGTTGGCGATGATTGCGCCCACCGGGTTTCCGCCAAATTGACCGTACTCGGCCGTATAGATGTGCTTGTACAGGCCAGCCTGCATCACTTCTGGCGAGTCTTCAAAATCGTCCAGCAAGTCTTCTTTCGAGACGTTGAGAATTTCAATTTTGATGTTTTCGCGGAAGTTGGTGCGATCAACCAACAACTTAAGGCCCCGCCACGACGACTCCATGGACTGGAAACCCGAGTGATGCAGGATTTCATCCATTTGAAGACTGAGCTTGGCATCGATCTCGGCGATCATGCGGTCGACCATGGCTTTCTTCACTGGCTCGCCGTTGTTTTGCGGCTTGAGCAACTCTTCAATGAATGCCGATACACCACGTTTGGCGATGTTGTACGCGTCGTCGTCCGGCGTCAGCCGGGTCTGGGCAATGATGCTATCGAGAATGCTGTATTCGCTGCTCTCGTTGATGTTCTGCTGCGTTGCACTCGTGCTCATAGTGTTGGCTTCCTTGGCTGATGGAGACTCAGGCGTTCGAGACGTGGGTGTTGAGACCTAATTCACCCAATACCCGGCTTCTGGATTCGTCATCGGCCAGCACGTCTTCGATGGCTTTGCGAAAGGCTGGCGCATTACCCAGCGGACCTTTCAGGGCGACCAGCGCATTGCGCAGCTCCATCAGTTTTTTCAGCTCTGGCACTTGCTCGACAAGGCTGGCCGGATTGAAGTCCTTCATGGATTTGACGTGAATCTTCACTGCCAGCTCTTCGGTGGCGTTTTCATCCTGCAGGCGATTCGGAACGCCCAACGTCAGCTGTAGCTCCTGCTTGGCCAACACTTCGTCGAACGTCGTCCTGTCGATGCTGATAGGCTTGCGATCTTCGACTTTGCGTTCATCCTTGCGATGGGTGTAGTCGCCGATCACCAGCAATTTCAGCGGCAGTTCAATCTCTTCCTGAGCGCCGCCTATGGCAGGTTTGAAGGTGACGTTGATGCGTTCTTTAGGGGCGACAGAGCCTTCTTTGGCCATGGCTATTTTCCTTATGGTGTTGGCCCAGGGGCCTAATCGAGTACCACTTCAAGGTCGAGGTGGCACAACCTGCGATAAATCTCTTCCTTGCGTTCACGCACCTCATGGTTCTGCGGCAACGACTCGCAGCAGCTATGCAGCAAATGCAGCACTTCCAGGACGAGATCGGGCTCCCAGCCACCGATGCCCGAGTCCTGCAATGTCTGGTCGAGCGTTTCGAGTTGGGTCTTGGCCAGTTCGTATTTCTTGGCCGAGACGCAGAGCCGGGCGAGCGTTAACTGCCAGAAAAACCGCGAGCGACCGCCCTGAGCGCTTTGAAGCCCCTGCTTGAGTTTTTGCACGGCGGCCTTGAGTCCATCCTTTCGCAAGATCGGCAGCGCTTCTTCGAGGGCCGACTCCCACGCGGGCAGGTCTTCAGTTGACTCGATGGGGAGAGGAGCACTGGCGGGTTGCAGATGCGGTATGACATGGCCGGCAATCCACTCGCGAGTGGCGGGATCGGCAAACGGTGCGCCATCCTGGAAGCGCAACTCGATCAATCCAGGCAGGCGCTCGATCAATTGCGCAAACTGAACCTCCACCTCGCGCATCGCCGACTCGGCGTTCAGCCTCTGCAAACATTCCCACGCCATTCGGTGACCGTCGAACCAGAACGGCGCCTTTGACAGGCTGGCCTCGAGGTCCACCAGAAGATCGGCATACCGCGCCTGATCGTAACGCTCCTGATAAGTTTTGAATCGATCTGCCGGGAGCCCGCGAAGCGCAGTGATTTGCTCGCCATTGCGATCCGGCAACGCGTCGACGGACAACCACAGCAACATGCGATTGAGTCGCAAGGCCCGCAGATCCGTGGCCTTTTGCTTGAGCCACCAGGCGCATAACGGACGGGCATTTTCCTGCTGGGCACGCAGCGCCTTTTGAGCGTCCTTTTCGTTGTCGATGGGCTCGCTGGTGACAAGCAACTGCGCCGCGACTTGTTTGACCTGGGCTACCGCGGTACCGATGACACCGGGCTCCGGTTGATTGTCCGCAGCGCGCTGCACCAAATTTTTCAAACGTCGGGCGATTGGCAGGAGCAAGGGGGCTTCATTCCCCAAATGCTGGGTGCACGCCGTATCGAGACCTTCCAAATGCTCGACCAGTCGGCGGAACAGTGGAAGTTGCTCTTTGAGCGGAATGTGTTCGTTCAACACTTGGTCGAGACGGGGTATCAACCAGCTGATGGCAGCGGAACGGGTGCGCGCCTTGCCCGGGTATATGTCTGGCCAGTGGTGTTCGCACAGGTGGTGCAGCAAACCAAGCCCGGCCAGCAAACCTTGGTACGACTCGCGCTGATACAGCGCCCACGTCAGCCAGGCACCGACCCGCAAGTCCTTGGACTGGGTACGCAGCAGGTTTTCGCTGTTTTCACGGATTTTCAGCCAGTCGATCTGACCGCTGTCGTGCATGGATTGGGCTTTGCCCAGCTCACTTTCCAACGCCTCATATTCATTCGAAAAACGAACGTCCTCGCCCGCGAAATGCTCTTTGGAAACAGAGGCTTTTGCGAGCTCAAGGTAATAAGTTGAAAGTTTGCTTGAGTAAGACATCCATGGCCTATTTTTAGAACTATAGTCATTTCAGACGAGCGCTTGAATGACGCCTGTCCAATGTCATTTAAGTCGGCGCAGAGCATGACAAGAATACAAAATGAAAAATGTAGGACGCTTCCGAAAATTCTCGTAGTTAAAAAAATAAGTCGATGCATCGGTAACTTGATATTTCTTCTTGTAGGAATAGTTACCAACATACAACTGCATCGATCGGCAGATCGATGTACTAAAAACACATAAGTCGCTAACGCAGTAATAACATCTGGAAACAAGGTACGCGTTTAAAAAGCCTTTCTCGGAATCGATGCAACATCCTGTAATAAGGGAGGTTTCCGACGCGGGCAATAGACATTTCCTACATCAATCATTACCACGCCTTGTTAGCGTGTTTCAGCATTTGACGCAGATACAAATCCGAAATGGCTTGCTGCTCAGGCTTGTTTTAATTGCCTGCTCAAGATCGGATTCATAAACAGCAAAAGGATAAGCGTATGTTTGCCCCGGCTAATGCTCACCCGTTCACGCTGGTAATATCCACAGTGCGCAACGATTTTAAAGTGCTGGCGTTTGAAGGCATTGAAGCCATCAGCGCCTTGTATGCAATTAATGTTGAACTGGTCAGCGAGTATCCGGATGTCGATCTGGAGTGTCTGCTCAACCAACCTGCCTATTTGCAGTTCGGCCTCTATGGCGAGGGCATTCATGGTCGAATCGAAAATGCGTTCGCGGGCGAGATCGGTAATCGCCTGACGCGTTATCACCTGACCTTGGTGCCGGCGCTGCACTACTTGCAGTTCCGCCACGATCAACGGATTTTTCAACGCCAGACGGTGCCGCAAATCATCGCCCAAGTGCTCAAGGGCCATGGCATCCAGGCTGACGCGTTTACCTTCCACCCCTGCGAGAGTCCCGAGCGCGAATACTGCACCCAATACGGGGAAAGTGACTTTGAGTTCGTTCAGCGACTGTGCGCCGAGGAGGGTATCGCGTGGCATCACCAACACACTCAAGACGGTCACCGGCTGATATTTACCGAGCACCAGTCCTTCTTCCCCACACTAGGCAAAACTCCTTATCGGCAAGGCGCGGGCATGGTGGCGGAGCATTCGGTCGTCAGTCAGTTCTCCATGCGTTTCAGCACCCGTACCAGCCAGGTTACGCGCCGAGGGTATGACCTGAAACGCCCGAGCCGGTTGCTGGAAAGCCGCATCAACGCCAGGTTCAACCCAACGCTTGAAGACTATCGCTATCCGCTGTTTCAAGAGAGTGAAGAACGCGGCAAACAGCTCGTCCGGCAAGGCTTGGAACGGCATCGTGCCGATTACCAATTGGCCGAGGGCGAAAGCGACGAGCCGACGCTGCGCTGCGGTCACCTCTTCGGCCTGACCGACCACCCGCGTGAGACGTACAACGATTCCTGGCTGCTGCTCAGCGTGACGCATGCCGGAAAACTGCCTCAATCATTGGAAGAAGCAACGCCCAGCGACGCCAAACCTGAGGACGGCTTTAGCCAGGGCTACCGCAACACCTTCACTGCGATTCCGTGGGACGTGTTTTATCGTCCACCGATGCCTGCACCAAGACCGCTACTGGTCTGCCAGACCGCCCGGGTCACCGGCCCTGCGGGCGAAGAAATTTATTGCGATGAATACGGGCGCGTGAAAGTCGAATTCCACTGGGACCGGGCCGAACACGACAACGAAATGAGCAGCTGCTGGGTGAGGGTTTCGTCCAGCTGGGCGGGTGAAGGCTTTGGTTCGATGACCGTCCCGCGCATCGGCATGGAAGTGGTGGTCACGTTCCTGGAGGGCAATCCCGACAACCCGTTGATCACCGGTTGCGTGCCGAACAAGGTCCAGTCTGTCCCCTACTCCCTGCCCGAAAACAAAACCAGAACCGTGCTGCGCAGCCACAGCTCACCCCGCAGTCGCGGTTACAACGAACTGATGATCGAAGACCGTGCCGGGCAGGAAAAAATCTACCTTCGTGCCCAGCGTGACATCGAACAGTTAGTGCTCAACAACAGCTGGCTGGACGTGGGCAAGGATCGTCGGGAAGTCATCAAGGGCGACAGCATTGCGCTGTTCGAGGGCGAAGAACACCGCACCGTCACGGCGGATCGCAAGGTCAAGCTTCAGGCCAGCGACTACCTGCAGATTGCAGGGAGCCGCCACACGCAGATCGGCGAAGCCCTGGTGGTCGAGGCTGGCGAGCATGTTCATATCAAGGCCGGGGCCCATCTGGTGCTGGACGCCGGCGCCAGCATGACCTTGAAGGCAGGCGGTCAGCACATCGTGATCAATGCCGACGGGGTGTTCAGCAGCAGCGAGATCGAGGTCGGTGGTTCGCCAGTGGCAGGGTTGGCCGCACGGGCGTTGATGCCGGGAGCGGTGGCGGGCTTGCTGGCCCTCGTAGCGCCGCAGGTGGAGCCGCCCGTGGATGAATTGGAGGAAGGGCTGGAAGAAGAAGAGGAGGAAGTCGAAGAGGAAGCAGGGATTACGTTGCGCATTGGCGTGTTCTTTGATGGCACCGGGAATAACCGATCCAACAGTGAGAAGGCTGCGGGGTGTTATGCGAGTGATGTGAATCTGGAGGAGGCGGCTGAATACATTCGTCTGTTTTGTGAGAAGCATGGGTATGACGGTAAGGGCGGCGTGCCAGATAGCAGTTATGGGAATGACTCGAGTAATGTGGCGAAGCTGTATGAGCTGTATAGCGATGACAGTAATAAGCAGATTGGCGTTGATGAGAAGAAAGCATCCCTCCGAGTCTATCTGGACGGCATCGGCACCATCAGCGGAGAAGAGGATTCGTCTATTGCGAAAGCGACCGGCAGGGGCGCACATGGTGTGCTGGCGAGAGTTGAGCAGAGTCCTTCACTCATAATGGAAAAGCTTCGGGAATTTCAAATGAGCAACCCGGAGCGGCAAATCGAAAGAGTCGAGTTCGATATTTTTGGTTTCAGCCGGGGCGCCGCCGCCGCGCGGCATTTCGCCAATGAAGTCCTGAAGGGCAACCAGAGTATTTTGGCTTCAGCCCTGGCAGATGCTCCCGGTTTTGTTGAGGATTTTTCCTGGCGCACCAACACCGATGTCGCCATCAACTTTATCGGCCTCTTCGACACCGTTGCCGCCATAGCAAGCTTCGCTGCCCGCGACGAAAAATCCCACAACGCCAGCAACCCCGTCGTTGACCTGCACCTGCCCCCCGATATCGCGAAAAAAATCGTGCACCTCGTGGCTCGCGACGAGCGCCGCCACAACTTTCCGCTCAACAGTGCTGGCGCCGCCGACATCGTACTACCGGGCGTCCACTCCGATCTGGGCGGTGGCTACCTGCCAAACGCCATCGAACGGGTTCTAGTGAGTAAACCGTGCAGTAGCACCCACATAGATCTTGCCGTGCCGTCCACCTCCACAAACGCCTATCTCAGCACTCGGGCAGAGCTGGGTCGTCTTCAGCGCCAACTCGTTCTGTATGGGCTGCAGTTGGAGGTAAAAACCTGGTCGGTGGAACGTGGTACCACCGCCAAAGGCGACAGAAGTGAATGGAAAAATGTCTATGCGGCGGTCCGCAGCGAGCGGATGGTGAGCAACGAGTTGGCTTTGGTTTACCTACGCATCATGCGGGAGATGGCGGCGAGAAACGACGTTCCATTTCACGCTATCAAAGACAAAGATCCAAAGCTTTCTTTACCAGCTGAGCTGCAACCCATCGCCCAAAAACTGATGGCTTATGCACTGGGCGAAACTCGCCATTTAGGCTTAAGCCTGGACGAAGATGAATTGCTGCTTAGACGATACATCCACCAGTCCGCTCACTGGAATGCTGTCCATGACTACAACGAAAGCCGTCTGGACATCGTGTTTATCAATCGACCCGCCGAAAACCATGTGCGCTTGGTGCATCCCAATGCTTAAGCATTCATTCGTGATCAACATGGGCGTTGCGCTGGCGATTGCACTCTTACTAAGCGGCTGCACCAATGATCATCCTCGGTCATTGCCGTATGACGCGTGGAGTCTTAATTTTTTTGCCCCCGACTACATGGAGGTCTGGATCGAAACGGCGGACGTCGTTGACATCAATGAGCGCCTGTACCGCGGCGCGGGCAGCGGTTTACCCTCACTAGGGTATCCACGCGCGTTCAGCAAAGGCATACCTGCAAAATTCAACGGTAATCCTAAAGGATGGGCCGAGCATCCGGGAGGGAGTGGCCGACGCGTCACAGGCGCTGATCTGCCGCGTTTGATCTACGTACGCTGGCAGTCAATAGTCGAACCGCAAACCTACGAAGCATACATCGAGATTCCTGAGTCAACTCGACAGCTCATGCGCAAAAGCGAGGATGTATTTTGTGCGTTCGACGGCAAGGTGATCACAGATTACCGAAAACTGCTGGTAGTGGGTTTGGCGCCGGGAGGGATTGCCAAAGTGTGGTTAGGAGGGCCTTGCCTAAAGTCGACCGAGGTCACTCGCGTACAAGGCACGATCAATCCCGAAGGCCCATATAGGGGTTTGTCAGACGGTGAATATTACTTTCTGTCGGAAGAATCCAAAGCCTACGTCGACAAATTCGGTATCCCCTATGGCAGCTGGTAAGAGGCGCCAACATGCTTAAGCATTCATTTGTGGTCAACATAGGCGTTGCACCGGTGATTGCAATGCTCCTGAGCGGCTGCACTCTGGATCATCACCGGTCATTGCCGTATGACGCGTGGAGTCTTAATTTTTTTGCCCCCGACTACATGGAGGTCTGGATCGAAACGGCGGACGTCGTTGACATCAATGAGCGCCTGTACCGCGGCGCGGGCAGCGGAATACCAGCCATGGGTTATCCCCGGGCCCTCAGTAAAGGCATACCGGCTGAGTTCAGAGGCAAGCCAGAAGGGTGGAGAGAAAGCCCAGGAGGAAAGGGCCGACGCGTCACAGGCGCTGATCTACCGCGTTTGGTCTACGTGCGCTGGCAGTCAATAGTCGAACCACAAACCTACGAAGCGTACATCGAGATTCCTGAGTCAACTCGACAGCTCATGCGCAAAAGCGAGGATGTATTTTGTGCGTTCGACGGCAAGGTGATCACAGATTACCGAAAACTGCTGGTAGTGGGTTTGGCGCCGGGAGGGATTGCCAAAGTGTGGTTAGGAGGGCCTTGCCTAAAGTCGACCGAGGTCACCCGCGTACAAGGCACGATCAATCCCGAAGGCCCCTATAGGGGTTTGTCAGACGGTGAATATTAC
This sequence comes from Pseudomonas sp. p50(2008), assembly GCF_015351605.1. Taxonomy (NCBI): domain Bacteria; kingdom Pseudomonadati; phylum Pseudomonadota; class Gammaproteobacteria; order Pseudomonadales; family Pseudomonadaceae; genus Pseudomonas; species Pseudomonas sp. p50(2008). The sequence goes on along the minus strand of NZ_JACMYF010000002.1, from coordinate 315,749 downwards.
TTTCTGTCGGAAGAATCCAAATCCTACGTCGACAAATTCGGAATCCCTTATGGCAGCTGGTAAGAAGTCCCAGCATTTTCGGCAGTTAAACTCCACTAAACAGCGCTTGTTTAAAACCCCTCAGAGTTACTTCCGGCAAGCTACAACACCTTGCGCCGTTACCTACGGCTACGCCAGAATCCGCCGGCTTGTGCGCCTTGAGACCGCTCGGTAACTTGATTCCTGTCACTGCCCATCAGTGATCGGGTTTAGCAGCCCGCGGTGTTAGTGAGGTGCACAGCGTCATTCAGTCAGGTATTCATATCCCTGCACTTGATGGTGGCTGTGCGTGGGGCGCCCTCGGGCGCGCCGGTTTGCTAACTCCCCGGTCTGCTAACCCGCGCACAGCCGCCACCCTTCGTTTAGCAGCGACGAGTGAACGGCTCCATTCAGGAGTTAGTAAAATGTTCAAGGTCACACCCAACCCGCCAGACACCGACCCGACCTCCCCCCACGAAAATCACGACTCAAACGCCCTCAACGAAGCCGCCGAGCAAACCCTCGACCATCGCTCGCCATCAACCGAACCAAAACCACCAAAGCGCAACGGCCAACTCTTCGCTGTCTGCCCCGGCATCAACACGGAAGCCCTCCTCGCCAACGCTTCGGAAGACTTGCTGTCCATCAGCGCCATCGCCAACGACCTCGCAGACGATGTGGATGGTTCACGCCGTTCCGTAGCCCTAGCGCTCAGCCGCCTGGCCGACGGCGTGCATTTATTGGTGGAACGAGCGCTGGATCATCTGAACGAACCGGATATGGCTAAGTTTTTCGCCCAGCAACAAAGTCGAGTCATTTAAACCGCCGCCCACAAAAAATGGGCACCCAACCTAGTTGGCGTGCCCATTTTTCATTCCGCTCTCCCGCAATGCGGGCAGGGAATACTGATTACGGATTAACGCTGTCTTTCAACGATTTGCCTGGCTTGAATGCAACCGTGTTGCTGGCCTTGATTTTGACGGGCTCACCGGTTTGCGGGTTTTTGCCGGTGCGGGCACCGCGGTGGCGTTGCAGGAAGGTACCGAAGCCCACCAGCGTGACGCTGTCCTTGCGGTGCAGAGCGCCGGTGATTTCTTCGAGAACGGCGTTGAGGACGCGGTTGGCCTGTTCTTTGGTGAGATCTGCTTTTTCCGCGATTGCAGCGGCGAGTTCTGGTTTACGCATTAGTGAAGCCCCTTTGACGGTTTTTTGTTGTTATGTCCGTGCTGTTCTCGTTGGAACAGCGCCCAAAGCGCCGCAGGTGCTCTACTCTGCGGCAGACGGGAGTGAGAATGGCACGCAGCGGGGAGCCGCGCCAGTGTCGGCGCGACGTTTGTGGGGGCAAAAGCGGGGTGATTCCGACAGAACGACCAGTATTTACGCCAGCAGCGCAGGAAGCTCTTTGTTCAGTGCCAGTTTGTCCATCACCGCTGCGCCGGTCAGGGCGTAACCGAGTAGTTTGCCGTCGGCATCGCGGCACAATGCCTTGATGTCCGCGCCCTGCCCTTCCACGGTCCAGACGCCTTCCAGACCGCGTGGCGGAGGTGAAACGACCAAGGGGCAGACCGGCGTTTTAACGGTAATTGGCATCGCGCCGTAGTTCACCACGGTAGGGTTGCCGGCGAGGGTTTGGGCCAGTGCTCGGGCACAGCTCATGAGTGGCATGACGTACAGCAGATTCAGCCCGTCGACCTCGGCGCAATCACCCAGCGCGTAGATGTTAGCGTGGGAGGTTTTCAGGTGACGGTCGACCACGACGCCACGGTTGACCTGCACACCGGCAGCGGCGGCCAGGTCGATGCGCGGGCGCAAGCCGATGGCCGATACCACGACGTCACACGCGATGACCTGACCGTCGGACAGATGCGCTTCCAGCCCGTCAGCCACGCGTTTCAGGCGATTGAGCACCGGCCCGAGGTGGAAGCGTGCACCGAGGCTTTCCAGCCCGGCCTGTACCGCTGCGGCGGCTGCCGGGTGCAACAGGGTCGGCATGACTTGTTCGCAGGGTGCAACCAGTTGCACCTCGTAGCCGCCGAGCATCAGGTCGTTGGCAAATTCGCAGCCGATCAGCCCGGCGCCGAGCAACAACACGCGGCGTTTGCCGGCCGCTGCTGCGCGAAAGCGCGCGTAGTCTTCCAGATCGTTGATCGGAAACACGCTGTCAGCCGCATCGCCTTCGATGGGCACGCGCACGGTTTCAGCCCCCCAGGCCAGGACCAGGTCGCGATAGATCACCGATTCTTCGCCGATCCACAAACGCTTGTGGCCCGGATCAATGCCGCTGATCCGCGTGTGGGTGCGCACTTCAGCCTTCAATTGCTCGGCCATGGCACCGGGCTCGGCCATGCTCAGGCCGTCAGCGTCTTTATTCTTGCCGAAGCCGGTGGACAGCATCGGTTTGGAGTAGGAGCGGCCATCATCTGCGGTAATCAGCAGCAGCGGGGTTTCGCCATCGAGTTTGCGAAACTCTCGAGCCAGGTTGTAACCAGCCAGGCCAGTGCCAACGATCACGACAGGTGCGTTCATTCCTTACTCCTCTGTTTGCTTAGTTGATTTCAATCATTTCGAAATCCATCTTGCCGACGCCGCAGTCCGGGCACAGCCAGTCTTCCGGCACGTCCTGCCACAGGGTGCCCGGCGCAATGCCGTCGTCCGGCCAGCCGTCGGCTTCGTTATAAATCAGGCCGCAGACCACACATTGCCACTTTTTCATTCAGATACTTCCTCAGGATTCAGGCTTTTGCCGGCGCGAACGGTCAATGATTGAAGCGCTGCCGTCCGGCTCAGGGCGTTTTGTACTGATCGAGCCCGGCAGATGCAAGCCTGTTCGACGCAACGCCATGCCGGACCAATCAAAATCGCCGACTGACATGGTAAGCTCGCCGCCTCATTTGCTGCCAATAATGACTCACTGTGCCGCACTCAAAATCCCCCTGCCCGGCCCCGTTCTGGCGCTCTCAAAGCCAACTGACGCCCCTCCCCGACACGTCTACCCTCGACTGGTTGTTCGATGAAGGTTCGCTGACACGACGGTTGATCCGTCTGTCGAATGACGGGTTCAGCGTCTCGCCTTTGTTCGAAGGCTGGCAACCGCTGCGTGACGACGAATGTGTCGCGCTGAACCTCGCTGAAGGCAGCGAAGGCTGGGTGCGCGAGGTGTACTTGCGCGGGCACGGCGAGGCCTGGGTATTTGCCCGTAGCGTTGCGGCGCGCAGTGCGTTGCAGGGCGACGGGTTGCACATGGACGAACTGGGCAGCCGCTCTTTGGGGGAGTTGCTGTTTTGCGATCACGCCTTCCAGCGCCGCGCCATTGAGGTTTGTCACTATCCAGAGCATTGGTTGCCGGCGGCGTGTCGGGCGCCGGAACTGTGGGGCCGTCGCTCGCGCTTCGACCGTGGCGCCCTGAGCGTGCTGGTGGCCGAGATCTTCCTGCCGACTTTATGGACGGCCGCCCGCGCCCATCCGGAGAATTGCTGATGTATCAGAGCCTGCTCAAGTCCCTGAATCGCGTAAACCCGCGGGCGTGGGATTTCATTCAGCTGACCCGCATGGACAAACCGATCGGCATTTATCTGCTGCTCTGGCCGACGCTGTGGGCGCTGTGGATCGCTGGCAAGGGTTCGCCTTCGCTGGCCAACATTGTGATCTTTGTTCTGGGCGTCGTGCTGACTCGTGCCGGTGGCTGCGTGATCAATGACTGGGCAGATCGCAAGGTCGACGGTCATGTGAAACGCACGGAACAGCGGCCCTTGGTCAGCGGCAAGATCAGCTCGAAAGAAGCCTTGGTGTTTTTTGCGTTGCTGATGGGCGTGAGCTTCTTGCTGGTGTTGTGCACCAACGCGGCGACGGTCTGGCTGTCGTTCGGTGGCCTGGCGCTGGCCCTCAGTTATCCGTTCATGAAGCGCTACACCTATTACCCGCAAGTGGTGCTGGGTGCGGCGTTTTCCTGGGGGATGCCGATGGCGTTCACCGCCGAAACCGGGGAACTGCCGGCGGCAGCGTGGTTGCTGTGGATCGCCAACCTGCTGTGGACGGTGGGTTACGACACCTATTACGCAATGACTGATCGGGATGACGACCTGAAAATCGGCGTGAAATCGACAGCGATTCTGTTTGGTGAAGCGGATCGGGTGATCATTCTGACGCTGCAGGGGCTGGCGCTGGGTTGCCTGTTGCTGGCCGGGTCGACATTCGAACTCGGAGGCTGGTTTCACCTCGGGTTGCTGGCGGCGGCATGTTGTTTTGCGTGGGAGTTCTGGTACACCCGTGGCAAGGACCGGATACGTTGCTTCAAGGCGTTTTTGCACAATCACTGGGCAGGATTGGCAATTTTCGTGGGGATTGTGCTGGATTACGCGTTGCGTTGAATCGCTTCATGTAGCAGCCGAACGCAGGCTTCGCCAGCTGCTACAGGATTACCGTGTTGCTGGTTTACATTTTCGGTCCGCTGTTGGTGATGACATGCCAGACGTCCTTCATTTTGTCGCCCGTCTTGTCACCCGGCGCCTTGTCCTTCATGAAGTAGTACAGCGGTTTGCCCTTGTAGGCCCACTGCATCGTGCCGTCGTCACGCTTGACGATGGTCCAGTCACCTTCAGCCTTGGCATCCGCTTGCGCCTTTAACGGTGGCCAGTTTTCCGCGCACTGACCGGTGCACACAGACTTGCCGCCCGTGTCCTTGTCGAAGGTGTACAAGGTCATACCTTTATGGTCGACCATCATGTCGCCTTTCATCATCGCAGGCTCAGCCGCGAAGGCCATTGATGGCAAAGCCAGGGCGGCTGCCAGCATCAGGGCTTTAAGGGATAGCGTGTACTGAGTCATGGAAACCTTCTTTTGTGGTTGTCAGGGTTCGGACTTAGAGCTTAGTTCAGGTTCATGACAATCGCAGGGCGACTAAAATACTGTCACACGACTGCAATAATTCCGTTATCTAATGCGGCGCAAGACAGTTAAATGACAAGAGGATTAAAGGCATGGTTGGCAGGAGCATTCTGATCGTCGACGACGAAGCGCCCATTCGCGAAATGATCGCCGTTGCGTTGGAAATGGCCGGCTATGACTGCCTGGAGGCTGAGAACTCCCAGCAGGCTCATGCCATTATCGTCGACCGCAAACCGGACCTGATCCTGCTCGACTGGATGTTGCCCGGTACGTCCGGCATCGAACTGGCCCGCCGCCTCAAGCGCGATGAGCTGACCGGGGACATCCCGATCATCATGCTCACGGCCAAGGGCGAGGAAGACAACAAGATCCAGGGTCTTGAAGTCGGCGCTGATGACTACATCACCAAACCCTTCTCTCCCCGCGAGCTGGTGGCGCGCCTCAAGGCCGTGCTGCGGCGTGCAGGGCCGACGGACGGCGAATCACCGATCGAAGTCGGCGGGCTGCTGCTGGATCCGATCAGCCACCGTGTCACCATCGACGGCAAACCTGCCGAAATGGGCCCGACCGAATACCGCTTGCTGCAATTTTTCATGACCCACCAGGAGCGCGCCTACACCCGTGGCCAACTACTGGATCAGGTGTGGGGCGGCAATGTGTATGTCGAAGAGCGCACGGTCGATGTGCACATCCGTCGTCTGCGCAAAGCCTTGGGTGATGCTTACGAAAATCTGGTACAAACCGTGCGCGGCACCGGCTACCGGTTCTCTACCAAGGCCTGACCCGGACTTTTCCCGCCCGACAAGCTGACAAGGACGCGCTTCAAGTGAACCAAAACTGGCATGGCACCCTGATTCGCCACATGCTGCTACTGGTCACCGCCTGCCTGGTGATTGGCCTGATTACCGGCTATTACGGCTGGAGTCTCGCCGCAGGCCTGGGCCTTTACCTGGCCTGGACGCTCAAGCAATTGCTGCGTCTGCACGAGTGGTTGCGCCTGCACAAACCCGATGAGGCACCGCCGGACGGCTATGGTTTGTGGGGTGAAGTCTTCGACAGCATCTACCACCTGCAACGCCGCGACCAACGTGTTCGTGGACGTCTGCAGGCAGTAATCGACCGGGTTCAGGAGTCTACCGCTGCCCTTAAAGATGCCGTGATCATGCTCGACACCGACGGCAACCTCGAATGGTGGAACCGCGCGGCGGAAACCCTGCTAGGTCTCAAGACACCCCAGGACAGCGGTCAGCCCGTGACCAACCTGGTGCGCCATCCACGCTTCAAGGAATACTTCGAGCAGGACAGCTACGCCGAGCCGCTGGAGATCCCTTCGCCGATCAATGACCGCCTGCGCATTCAGCTGTACATCACTCGCTACGGCAACAACGAGCATTTGATGCTGGTACGCGACGTGACGCGCATCCATCAGCTGGAACAGATGCGCAAAGACTTTATCGCCAACGTTTCCCACGAGTTGCGCACACCGCTGACGGTGATTTGCGGCTACCTGGAAACCCTGCTCGATAACGTCGAGGAAGTGAACCCGCGCTGGACCCGCGCCTTGCAGCAGATGCAGCAACAAGGCGGACGCATGCAGACGTTGCTCAATGACTTGCTGCTGCTGGCCAAACTGGAGGCCACCGATTACCCCTCGGACAACCAGCCCGTGGCCATCGATGGCTTGCTGCAGTCGATCAAGAGCGACGCGCAGCAACTGTCCGATCAGAAAAATCATCACATCACCCTCGAAGCCGATCCGACGATCCAGCTCAAGGGCAGCGAAGCCGAATTGCGCAGTGCATTTTCCAACCTGGTGTTCAACGCGGTGAAATACACCCCGGCCGAGGGCAAAATCCGCATCCGCTGGTGGGGTGATGAACAAGGGGCGCACCTGAGCGTGCAGGACTCCGGCATGGGCATCGACAGCAAGCACCTGCCGCGCCTGACCGAACGCTTCTACCGGGTCGACTCCAGCCGCAACTCCAACACCGGCGGCACCGGCCTCGGGCTGGCCATCGTCAAACACGTGCTATTGCGCCACCGCGCTCGGATGGAAATCAGCAGCGTACCGGGCCACGGCAGCACGTTCACCTGCCATTTTGCGCCCGCCCAAGTCACCAAAAACCTGGCCATCAGCACCACTGACTGATACCGGCCAGCACGCGCCACTATGCAATTAACCAGTCAGCCGCTACATTGGCTGACTTGTGCCTGCGTTTCAGGTACACATTTTTCCTTTCTTTCGAATACACGGAACCCGCAAAACTCCATCATGGACCCATCCCCTGGCTTGACCCTCGCGACACTCTTCGCCGATTTCGGCATGATTCTTTTTGCTCTGATCCTGGTTTTGCTCAACGGCTTTTTCGTTGCGGCGGAATTCGCCATGGTCAAATTGCGCTCGACCCGGGTTGAAGCCATCGCCGAGAAGAACGGCTGGCGCGGGCACATCCTGCGCACCGTTCACAGTCAGCTCGATGCGTACCTTTCGGCGTGCCAGCTGGGTATCACCCTCGCCTCCCTCGGCCTTGGCTGGGTCGGTGAGCCGGCGTTCGCGCACATCCTCGAACCGATGCTGGAAGCCGTCGGCGTGCAGTCGGCCGAAGTGATCAAGGGCGTGTCGTTCTTCGCTGCCTTCTTCGTCATTTCGTACCTGCACATCGTGGTTGGCGAGCTGGCTCCGAAATCCTGGGCCATCCGCAAACCCGAGCTGCTGTCGCTGTGGACCGCCGTGCCGCTGTACCTGTTCTACTGGGCCATGTACCCGGCCATCTACCTGCTCAATGCCAGTGCCAATACGATCCTGCGGATCGCTGGCCAGGGTGAACCCGGCCCGCATCACGAGCACCATTACAGCCGTGAAGAACTGAAGTTGATCCTGCACTCAAGCCGTGGTCAGGACCCTAGTGACCAAGGCATGCGTGTATTGGCCTCGGCCGTGGAAATGGGCGAGCTGGAAGTGGTCGATTGGGCCAACTCCCGGGAAGACCTGGTGACGCTGGAGTTCAACGCGCCACTGAAAGAAATCCTGGCGATGTTCCGTCGCCACAAGTTCAGCCGTTATCCGGTGTACGACAGCGATCGCCAGGAGTTTGTCGGCCTGCTGCACATCAAGGACCTGCTGCTGGAACTCGCGGCGCTGGACCATATTCCCGAATCGTTCAACCTGGCCGAACTGACCCGTCCGCTGGAACGCGTTTCCCGTCATATGCCGCTCTCGCAACTGTTGGAGCAGTTCCGCAAAGGCGGTTCGCACTTTGCACTGGTTGAAGAAGCCGACGGCAATATCATCGGTTACCTGACCATGGAAGACGTGCTGGAAGTGCTGGTCGGTGATATCCAGGACGAACACCGCAAGGCTGAGCGCGGGATTCTCGCGTATCAACCGGGCAAGCTGCTGGTGCGTGGTGACACGCCTCTGTTCAAGGTCGAACGGCTGCTGGGTATCGATCTGGACCACGTTGAGGCCGAGACCCTCGCCGGGCTGGTCTACGACAGCCTGAAGCGGGTGCCGGAAGAGGAAGAAGTGCTGGAAGTCGAAGGACTGCGGATCATCATCAAGAAGATGAAAGGGCCGAAGATTGTTCTGGCCAAGGTGTTGATGCTGGATTGATGCGGGCTTGCTGGGCTTGCTGGGCTTGCTAGTCCTGCTAGTCCTGCTAGTCCTGCTAGTCCTGCTGGGCCTGCTGGGCCTGCTGGGCCTGCTGGGCTTTTGTGGTGAGGGGATTTATCCCCGTTGGGTCGCGAAGCGGCCCCTTCGTATTTAGACGCACTGGGACGGCTGCGCCGTCCAACGGGGATAAATCCCCTCGCCACAGATAAATCCCCTCACCACAGAGGAATCCCCTTACTACAGAGGAATCATCTCATCACAGATGAATCCCCTTACCGCAATAGACTTCTGCCACTTTCATTGTTTGCCCAACGCAAAGTTGGGCAACCCCCCTACCGGCTGACTGAACTGGTACGGAATCGACACCAGCCCCAGTCCGGTATTGCGCTGCACCACGAAATGCAGGTGCGGCCCACTGCTGTTGCCGGTATTGCCTGACAACGCCAGCGCGCTGCCCACTGCCACACGCTGGCCCTCCCGAACGCTCACCGAACCCTGCATAAGGTGCAGGTACACGCCCATCGTCCCGTCATCGTGCAGCACGCGCACAAAATTACCTGACGGATCGGTGCCACGACCGGTCTGCCTGTTCTCGGTTTTCACCACCACCCCGCCCCTGGCCGCAATGATCGGTGTGCCCTCAGGCATGGCGATGTCGATGGCGTAGCGGTTCTTCGGGCCGAAATGGCTGTATTGGCCATTGGCACCCTGACTCAGGCGAAACGGGCCACCACGCCACGGCAACGGGTATCGGTAGGCCATGGCAGCGCCTGAGGGGTCGCCCAGGGAGTATTCGAATTTCGGGGTATACACCAGAGGCCTTCCTGCCCGAGTGGCCGTCAGCAGCGCCAGGCGAATGTTGCTGCGTGCCGGCATCACCCGGCGAATCGGTCGGCTTGGTGCGCCGCTGACGTTTTTCAGGCCAGCGAAACTCAGCTCGATCTCCACCGGGGCATAGAGGTCATTGCGCACGAAGACGCTGTCGGCGCCCTTCTGCTTCTTGATGTCCAGGTACACCTGTCCCCCAAGGTTCTCGACCATGCGATCGCGAAAAACGAACACTTGTGAGCCCTTCGTGGGGCGGTCGCTGTAGGAGACCACGCCGTTCGCGTCTTTGGATTTGTAGATCGTCATGGCCACAGCCGAGGTGGAGGCCATGAAAAGACCACAGAGAAAAATCAGGCGCGCGAGCATAAGCAAGGGTTCTATCGAGGAAGGCCTGGGGAGGAGCCTAGCAGCTGCAATGGACCCGTGGAGGTGGCAGATGTTTCAAGTTCGGCCGTTCAGGGGATGTGCGGCTGTTTTGATGGCCTCATCGCGAGCAGGCTCACTCCTACAACTGATCGTTGGTGTGACAAGGACCGAGTATGGGAGCGAGCCTGCTCGCGCAATAGCTCATGAGGCGACGAGCGACTTACGCACCTGGAATGAAATGCTTCTGCACCGTACCCCGAGCAATCAATCGGGAAATGTAGTCGAGCTTCTGCGCGTCCTGATCCACAAAGCGGAAGGTCAGCTGCAACCATTCGCTATCAGGCTTGGGCTCGTAGGCGACGATGGCGTGCAGGTAGCCGTTCAGGCGGGCGACTTCGGCATTGTCACCCTGCTCCAGGTCGAGCACGGCGCTGTCGAGCACTTGCGGCAACGCATCGGTACGCTTCACTACCAGTAGCGCTTCCTTGAGGCTCAAGGCCTTGATCACGCATTGCTGAGTACCACTCGACAGACGCAACTGGCCTTGGCCTCGACCGGACGTGATGGCTGCCCCGGCGCTGACCTTGACTGGCGGAGTGTTCAGCAGACCACGTGACGGTGCCGGCGCAGGCGAGGTAGTGACCACGGTGGCCTGGCCGCCGGTCAAGGCGTTCAGGGAGTCGTTACCGAAGGCGGAGTTCACTTTCACCGGAGCGCTGTTCATCAGCGCGTCGAGCTTGCCGACCTTGTTCAACGCCTGCTTGACCTTGGTGAGCAACTGCTCGTTGTTGAAAGGCTTGCTGACGTAGCCGGAAACACCGGCCTGGATCGCCTGGATGACGTTCTCTTTGTCGCCGCGACTGGTCACCATCACAAAAGGCATGGTCTTGAGATTGTCCTGCTCGCGGCACCAGGTCAGCAGCTCCAGACCTGACATTTCCGGCATTTCCCAGTCGCACAGCACCAGGTCAAACACTTCTTTTGTCAGCAAGGTCTGCGCTTTCTTGCCGTTGATCGCATCTTCGATCCGAATGCCCGGAAAATAGTTACGCAGGCACTTTCTCACCAGGTCACGAATGAATGACGCATCGTCCACGACCAACACACTGACCTTACTCATCCATCACCCCTTCAAAACCCCGGCAAGCGTAGCGCATTGCTGATGGCATATTGCCAAAACCCTCAGTCACGCCGGGACTTTTCGTTCACGGGTGCTGTTGTCGAATGCATGGGCCACAAACAAAAACGCCCGACCAAAAGGCCGGGCGTTTCTCTTGGGCAAACTTACTTATCGTCAACTTTGCCCGGAACATTAGCGGTTTCAGCACTTGTGCCTTCAACTTCTTCCTTCATGCGCTTCAGGCCCAGGTGCCGCACGTCGGTCCCGCGAACCAGGTAAATCACCAGCTCGGAAATGTTGCGCGCGTGATCGCCAATCCGCTCCAGCGAACGCAGTACCCAGATAATGCTCAAGACGCGCGAGATAGAGCGCGGGTCTTCCATCATGTAGGTCGCCAGTTCACGCAGCGCGGTCTTGTATTCGCGGTCGATGATCTTGTCGTACTGGGCCACCGACAACGCCAGATCGGCGTCGAAACGGGCAAAAGCGTCCAGGGCATCGCGAACCATGTTGCGCACCTGGTCGCCGATATGACGAACTTCGACGTATCCGCGTGGCGCTTCGCCTTCTTCGCACAGCTGAATCGCGCGACGGGCGATTTTGGTCGCCTCGTCGCCGATGCGCTCCAGGTCGATCACCGATTTGGAGATGCTGATGATCAACCGCAAGTCGGAGGCCGCCGGCTGACGACGGGCCAGAATGCGCAGGCATTCTTCGTCGATATTGCGTTCCATCTGGTTGATCTGGTCGTCGATCTCGCGAACCTGCTGGGCCAGGCCGGAGTCGGCCTCGATCAGCGCGGTGACCGCGTCGTTGACCTGCTTTTCCACCAGCCCGCCCATGGCCAGAAGGTGGCTGCGCACTTCCTCGAGTTCGGCGTTGAACTGGGCGGAAATGTGATGGGTAAGGCCTTCTTTACTAATCATGTTGGCGTCCTTGGAGCGTCCGGTAAGTTGCGGAGGACCGCAGCGTCAGTTAAGTGAGCAAACCACCATCTGCTAGCCGTAACGACCGGTGATGTAATCTTCGGTCTGCTTCTTCGCCGGATTGGTGAACAACGTATCGGTGTCGCCGAATTCCACCAGTTTGCCCATGTACATGAACGCCGTGTAATCGGAAACCCGCGCGGCTTGCTGCATGTTGTGGGTCACGATGACGATGGTGAATTTCGATTTCAGTTCGTAGATCAGCTCTTCGACTTTCAGTGTGGAGATCGGGTCGAGTGCCGAGCACGGTTCATCGAGCAGCAACACTTCCGGCTCTACGGCGATGGTACGGGCGATCACCAGACGTTGCTGCTGGCCACCGGACAGGCCGAGTGCCGACTCGTGCAGGCGGTCTTTGACCTCGTCCCACAGCGCCGCGCCTTTCAAGGCCCACTCAACGGCTTCGTCGAGTACACGTTTTTTGTTGATGCCCTGGATGCGCAGGCCGTAAACCACGTTTTCGTAGATGGTTTTCGGGAAAGGGTTAGGCTTCTGGAACACCATCCCGACACGACGACGCAGCTCGGCCACGTCTTCGCCCTTGCGGTAGATGTTGTTGCCATAGAGGTTGATCGCGCCTTCCACTCGGCAGCCATCGACCAGGTCGTTCATGCGGTTGAACGTGCGCAGCAGCGTGGACTTGCCGCAGCCGGACGGGCCGATGAAAGCGGTCACGCGCTGCTTCGGAATGTTCATGCTGACGTCGAACAGCGCTTGTTTGTCGCCGTAAAAAAGGCTCAGGCCCGGGACTTCGATGGCCACAGTTTCCTGCTCGAGGCTGAGGCTCTGCTTGTCGCGGCCCAGGGCAGACATGTTGATGCCGTGGGTATGTGTTTCGTGCTGCATGGGAGGCTCCCTGTGCTAACAAATTCGGTTCGTTGATCCGCCGACGGAGCCAGCGGGTTACTCAAATTCTTTGCCTGTCGCGATCACTGTGGGAGCTGGCTTGCCAGCGATGCAGGCGACTCGGTACGCCATCAACACCGCGGTGATGCCATCGCTGGCAAGCCCGCTCCCACAGGACTTGTATTAGCTGTCGAGCGCTTTGTACTTCTCGCGCAGGTGGTTACGGATGTAAACGGCCGACAGGTTCAATGTGGCGATCACCAGTACCAACAGCAGCGCCGTGGCGTACACCAGCGGTCGCGCCGCTTCAACGTTCGGGCTCTGGAAGCCGACGTCATAAATATGGAAGCCCAGATGCATGATCTTCTGGTCAAGGTGAAGGTACGGGTAGTTGCCGTCCAGTGGCAGCGACGGTGCCAGTTTCACCACACCGACCAGCATCAGCGGCGCCACTTCACCGGCGGCGCGAGCCACGGCCAGGATCATGCCGGTCATCATCGCCGGGCTGGCCATCGGCAGCACGATCTTCCACAAGGTTTCGGCCTTGGTCGCACCGAGGGCCAGCGAGCCTTCGCGCACGGTCCGCGGAATGCGCGCCAGACCTTCTTCAGTGGCCACGATCACCACCGGCACCGCGAGCAGCGCCAGGGTCAACGAAGCCCAGAGCAGGCCCGGCGTACCAAAGGTCGGCGCAGGCAACGCTTCGGGGAAGAACAACCGGTCAACCGAACCGCCCAGTACATAGACGAAGAAACCCAGACCGAACACGCCGTAAACAATCGCAGGCACACCGGCCAGGTTGTTCACCGCGATGCGGATAATCCGGGTCAAGGCGTTCTGCTTCGCGTACTCACGCAGGTAAACCGCCGCCAGCACACCGAATGGCGTCACGATCATCGCCATGATCAGAGTCATCATCACGGTGCCGAAAATGGCCGGGAAGATCCCGCCTTCGGTGTTCGCTTCACGCGGGTCGTCGCTCAGGAACTCCCAGACCTTGCTGAAGTAGAAACCGATCTTGGTTAAGGTCCCCATGGCGTTCGGCTGGTAGGCATGCACCACTTTGCCGATGCCTATTTCGATCTCTTTACCGTTGGCGTCGCGGGCCGTCAGGCTGTCGCGATTGAATTGGGCATGCAGATCAGCCAGACGCGCTTCAATGTCCTGATAACGGGCGTTCAGTTCTGCGCGCTCGCCATCCATGTCAGCTTGCGCTGTGGCATCGAGGGTGCCTGCCAGTTCAAGTTTGCGACCATGCAGACGGATGCGTTCCAACCCGGCGTTGATTGCACCAATGTCGGATTTTTCCAGGGTCTTGAGCTCGGCAGCCAGCTTGTTGACGCGCTCCACGCGCGCCTGCAATTCAGGCCACGCCGCTTCGCCTTCGGCGATGACCTTGCCATCCTGTTTAACGTTGACCAGATAGCCGTAGAAGTTGCCCCACTCGCGACGCTCGATCGCCATCAACTCCGGTGGAGTCTTCTGGTTGGTCAGCCACTCACCCACAATCCAGGTGAAGTCGCTGCCGTTCAGGTCACGGTTGCCGACCTTGATCAGCTCACGGGTCATGAACTCCGGGCCCTGATCGGGCACCGGCAGGCCAGCGCTTTTGAGGCGCTCGCGAGGCACTTCTTCTTTCTGTACCACTTCACCAATGACCAGGTGATTAGCCTGGCCCGGCACGTCGTAGCTGGCGTGGATCAGGTCCGCCGGCCAGAAATGGCCCAGACCACGCACGGCAATCACTGCCAGCAAGCCAATGGTCATGATGACGGCGATGGACACCGCGCCACCGCTGATCCAGACGCCTGGGGCGCCGCTCTTGAACCATCCGTTCAGGGAGTTCTGTTTCACAGACTTCTACCTTTCTTAAAGCGACGAGTATTTCTTGCGCAGACGCTGACGAATCAGTTCCGCGAGGGTGTTCATGACGAAGGTGAACAACAGCAGCACCAAGGCCGAGAGGAACAGCACGCGGTAGTGGCTGCCGCCGACTTCCGATTCGGGCATTTCCACCGCAACGTTGGCGGCCAGGGTGCGCAGACCTTCGAACAGGTTCATTTCCATGACCGGGGTGTTACCAGTGGCCATCAGCACGATCATCGTTTCACCGACCGCACGCCCCATGCCGATCATCAGTGCCGAGAAAATGCCCGGGCTGGCGGTGAGGATCACCACGCGAGTCATGGTCTGCCAAGGCGTGGCGCCGAGGGCCAGGGAACCCAGGGTCAAACCGCGTGGCACGCTGAACACGGCGTCTTCGGCAATGGAGTAAATGTTCGGGATCACCGCGAAACCCATCGCCAGGCCAACTACCAGTGCGTTGCGCTGGTCGTAGGTGATGCCCAGGTCGTGAGAGATCCACATGCGCATGTCGCCGCCGAAGAACCAGTTTTCCATGTACGGGCTCATGTACAACGACAACCAGCCCAGCAACAGGATCACCGGGATCAGGATCGCGCTTTCCCAGCCATCCGGCACTTTCAGGCGCACGGATTCAGGCAAGCGGCTGAAGGCGAAACCGGCCACCAGAATGCCGATCGGCAACAGCATCAGCAGGCTGAAAATGCCGGGCAGGTGTCCTTCCACATACGGCGCGAGGAACAGGCCCGCGAAGAAACCGAGGATCACCGTCGGCATCGCTTCCATCAGTTCGATCACCGGCTTGACCTTGCGGCGCAGGCTCGGGGCCATGAAATAGGCGGTGTAGATGGCCGCCGCAACAGCCAGCGGCGCAGCCAGCAGCATGGCGTAGAACGCAGCTTTCAAGGTGCCGAACGTCAGCGGGGACAGGCTCAGCTTGGGCTCGAAATCGGTGTTGGCTGCGGTCGATTGCCAGACGTATTTAGGCTCGTCGTAGTTCTCGTACCAGACTTTGCTCCACAACGCGCTCCACGACACTTCCGGGTGCGGGTTGTCGAGCAACAGAGGTTGCAGCTTGCCGCCGGCTTCCACGATGACGCGGTTGGCCCGTGGTGACAGACCGAAAATGCCTTGGCCTTCGACCACCTGATCCACCAGCAAGGTGCGGTGGGCGGTGCTGTGGAAGACGCCAAGCTTGCCGGAAGCATCAAGCGCAATAAAACCTTTGCGACGCTCTTCGGCAGTGATTTCAACGATCGGCGTGGTGCCCATCTGGAAGGTACGAATCTGCTTCAGACGCTGCTCGCCATCCGGATCGCGGGCCATGAACCACTGGGCCAGACCACCCTTGGAGTCGCCGAGGATCAGCGAGATACCGCCAACCAGTTGCGTACTGGCAGTGATTTGCGCTTCACCATCTTCAAGCAGTTTGTAGCGACCATTGAGGCTCTTGTCGCGCAGGCTGAACACGTCGGCCTGAGCGCGACCGTTGATCACGTACAGCCACTGTTGGCGCGGGTCGACGAAGATGTTTTTTACCGTCTCGGTCATCTGCGGCAGGTCGATACGCTTCTGCTCGTTGGTGACTTCGCCGGTCATCATGTTTTCTTCGCTGGTCAGCGACAGAACGTTGAGCTGAGAACCGGTGGAGCCGACCAGCATCAGGGTCGAGTCCGTAGCGTTGAGGCTGACGTGCTCCAGCGCCCCGCCCGCTTCGTTGAGTGCGATCGGCGTTTCGCCATACGGGTATTCGATGGCTGGCGAGATAGTCTTCTTGCCGTCCGGGTACGACACTTTATACGTGTGGCGGAATACCAGGGCCTGGCCATTGGAAAAGCCTACCGCGACCAGGGGGGAACCCGGCTGATCTTCGCCAATGGAGGTGACCTGGCTGCCCGCTGGAACCGGCAAATCGACGCGCTTGAGCTCTGCGCCACTGTCGATATCAAAGAACAGCGCCTGCCCCTTGTCGGAAACCCGCATGGCGACCTGATTCTGTTCTTCCAGGGAGATCATCAACGGCTTGCCGGCATCTTGCATCCAGGCGGGCGTGATCGAGTCCTTGACGTCCAGGTCGGCTCCCTGGAACAGCGGGGCAACAACGTAGGCGAGAAAGAAGAAAATCAGCGTGATCGCGCCGAGAACGGCGAGGCCGCCAACGAGGACGTACCAACGCGTCAAACGGTCTTTAAGCGCGCGAATACGGCGCTTGCGCTGCAGCTCAGGCGTATTGAAATCAATTCGCTTGGGGGGATTTGTAGTCATTGTGGAATTGGCCAGATCATTCATTCGCACACCCTAGCGATCCTGTATGACAGAAAGATGACAGTGCAGTGACGCGACAAATCCGCCACCAGCAGGGAGCTGGTAGAGGATCGAAAAATTGGGGGTGGCCGCTTAATTCTGTGGCGAGGGGATTTATTCCCGTCGGGCTGCGAAGCAGCCCCATAACTGATGATCACGATCTTTCAGATACATCGTATTCACCGGTCTTGCGACTGCTTCGCAGCCGAACGGGGTGGTGCGGCATTCCGATAAATCCCCTCACCACACAAGCCAAGCGACCACACAGACCCGGGGCACGTCCCGGGCCTAGGGTTTTACTTTTTTGCGACTTCAGCGCCGCCTTCTTGCAGACCTAGGTCAGCCAGAGCTTTAGCAGCTACTTTGGCTGGCAGTGGGATGTAACCGTCTTTCACTACCACTTCCTGGCCCTGTTTCGACAGAACCAGCTTCACGAACTCGGCTTCCAGCGGAGCCAGAGGCTTGTTCGGGGCTTTGTTGACGTAAACGTAGAGGAAGCGGGACAGCGGGTACTTGCCGTTCAGGGCGTTTTCTTCGGTGTCTTCGATGAAGTCAGTGCTGCCTTTCTTGGCCAGTGCAACAGTCTTCACGCTAGCGGTTTTGTAGCCGATGCCCGAGTAACCGATGCCGTTCAGCGAGGAGCTGATCGACTGCACGACCGAAGCCGAGCCAGGCTGTTCGTTAACGTTTGGCTTGAAGTCGCCTTTGCACAGGGCTTCTTCCTTGAAGTAGCCGTACGTGCCCGATACCGAGTTACGACCGAACAGTTGAACCGGCTTGTTGGCCAGGTCGCCCGTCACACCCAGATCGCCCCAGGTTTTCACGTCGGCTTTAGCGCCGCACAGACGAGTCGAGGAGAAAATCGCGTCGACCTGCTCCATGGTCATGTGCTGGATCGGGTTGTCCTTGTGCACGAACACCGCCAAGGCGTCCACAGCGACTGGAATGGCAGTTGGCTTGTAGCCGTATTTGGTTTCGAAGGCCTGCAGCTCGTTGTCCTTCATCTTGCGGCTCATCGGGCCCAGGTTAGCGGTGCCTTCGGTCAGCGCAGGTGGCGCGGTAGACGAGCCAGCGGCCTGAATCTGGATGTTTACGTTCGGGTATTCTTTTTTGTAGTTCTCAGCCCAGAGGGTCATGAGGTTGGCCAGGGTATCGGAGCCGACGCTGGACAGGTTGCCCGACACACCAGTGGTCTTGGTGTAGCTCGGGATAGCAGGGTCAACAGCGGCAACCGCGTTGGCAGTCGCAACGCCAGCAGCGACAAAAGTCATTGCCGCCATCAAACGCTTCAGTTTCATGCCTTACTCCTAGCAGATAGGGTGTGTTAAGTCGGGGCCAAGTATCGGCAGGTCGTATGAACACTCTATGGCTGAAATATGACAATTGGATGAAAGGCCATCATTCGAGGTTTTATCGGAATTCATGCGCCTTGATCGCCAGCATGCAGGCTCCCACATTGGAATGCATTTCAAAGTGGGAGCCTGCCTGCTGGCGATAGGGCCGGTACAGCTACAGACAGTTTCGGGGCTCAGCGCCCCTTCTTCCAAAGATACCCACCGACCAAAATCCCGACGCCACAAATAATCGCGACGTAATAGGCGGGCCCCATCGGGCTTTCCTTGAGCAGCAACGTCACCACCATCGGCGTCAAACCACCGAAAATGGCGTAGGCCAGGTTGTAGGAGAACGACAGTCCGCTGAAGCGCACCACCGCCGGAAAGGCTTTGACCATCACGTAAGGCACTGCGCCGATGGTGCCCACCAGCAGACCGGTCAAGGCATACATCGGGAACAGCCAGTCCGGGTGATTGAACAGGCTGTGATAGAAAGTCCACGAGCTGATCAGTAGCGCAGCGCTGCCAAACACAAACACCCGTCCCGCGCCAAAGCGGTCAGCCAGCGCACCTGAAGCGACACAACCCAGGCTCAGGAACACGATCGCCACACTGTTGGCCTGCAACGCGGTGGTTGGTGCGAAGTGGTAGACGGTCTGCAGCACGGTCGGGGTCATCAGGATGACCACGATGATGCCGGCAGACAGCAACCAGGTCAGCAGCATGGAGATCAGGATCGCCCCGCGATGGTCACGCAATACAGCCTTGAGCGGCACCTCTTCGGCCAGGGCTTTGCGCAATTGCAGCTCGGCGAACACCGGGGTCTCGTGCAACCAACGGCGCAGGTAAACCGAGAAAAGGCCGAACACACCGCCCAGCAGGAACGGGATCCGCCAGGCGTAGTCGGCGACTTCCACCGGGGTATAGATGCTGTTGATGGCCGTGGCGACCAACGAGCCCAGCAGGATACCCGCCGTCAGCCCACTGGTCAGCGTGCCGCAGGCATAGCCGATATGTCGTTGCGGTACGTGTTCGGAAACGAAGACCCATGCGCCCGGCACTTCACCGCCAATCGCAGCGCCTTGAATAACCCGCATCAGCAGCAACAGGATCGGCGCCCACATGCCGATCTGTGCGTAAGTCGGCAACAAGCCCATGATCAGGGTCGGTACGGCCATCATGAAGATACTGAGGGTGAACATCTTCTTGCGACCCAGCAGGTCGCCGAAGTGCGCCATCACAATGCCGCCCAACGGACGCGCCAGGTAGCCCGCGGCAAAGATGCCAAAGGTTTGCATCAGGCGCAGCCACTCGGGCATGTCCGGGGGGAAAAACAGCTTGCCCACCACCGTGGCGAAGAACACGAAAATGATGAAGTCGTAGAACTCCAGCGCACCGCCCAGAGCGGACAGCGATAACGTCTTGTAGTCGTTGCGGGTCAGCGGACGTGCGGATTGTGTGGGCTGCGCGATATTCGAAGGCGCTGTGGTCATGGCAAGGGCTTCTCTTATAGTCGGATCTGCAACCCCAACAACGCTGGCGAGGGCTTGGGCAGGTTCGGCACGATAACAAATTGTTCGAAAAAGCACATAGATGTGCATATTTGACGGTCAAAATGAGAACCGGACGGTCGTCTCGGAGTCTACCGACCGATATACTCGCAATCTTGCAATGGCTGGAAAGGGTTGCTGTGCGAAAACGCCTGCCGGGGTTCATAGGCGATTTCGCAGAGTTTCCCTTTAGGCGCCTTACGAAAAACGTGACGAACGTAGTATGTTCGGGGCTGAATCGTTTTTTCTGAGACGGCTATTCACCTGAAGTACCAATGAAGAGTCACGGGTCAGAGGCACCCCCGGCATGATAGAGCTCGAACAAGAAGATCCAATCCCGCAAGGCGACCTGGCCTTGCAAATCACCGCACTCCCACGCGAAACCAACGGCTTTGGCGATATTTTCGGCGGCTGGCTGGTGGCGCAGATGGATTTGGCTGGCACCGCAATGGCCAGCAAGGTTGCCGGTGGCCGCGTGGCGACTGTTGCAATCGACCGCATGGCGTTTCTGGTGCCGGTGGCCGTGGGCGCTCAGCTCTCCTTCTATACCCAGGCCCTGGAAATCGGCCGCAGCTCGATTCAGATGATGGTCGAAGTCTGGAGCGACGACCCGCTGTCCAGCGAGTGGCGTAAAGTGACCGAAGCGGTGTTTGTGTTTGTCGCGATCGATGGCAGCGGACGCACGCGTTCGGTTCCGCCAAGAGCCCGCTGACCAACAGCCCCGTTAAACCCGGAGGCTGTTTCGCGGTCCATTGCAGTCATTGTTCCTGATCGAGAGTTGCCCCATGAGCACGCCCAACGTAGAAGCCATGAAACTGGATGAACTGAACTGCTGGCGCATCCGCCACGGTCAGGCGGAATTGCTGGTCGCCCAGCAAGGTGCGCACATCCTCAGTTATCAGGTGGCCGGCCAACCGCCGGTGATCTGGCTCAACGACGAGGCGGTGTTCAAGACCGGCAAGAGCATCCGCGCCGGTGTTCCCGTGTGCTGGCCGTGGTTTGGCAATTTTGCGCGCAATCCTCAGAGCGTTCAGGCGATGCGCGTCAGCAACGAAGAACCCACGGCTCACGGGCTGGTGCGGGCAATGGACTGGGAGTTGGCCGGCATCGAAACCGAGGGCGAAAGCCTGAAGGTCGAATTCCTCCTGCCCTACCCCGAAGGCGGATTGCCAGGCTGGCCACATCAGGTGGATCTGAAACTGAGCATTCGTCTGGATGATCAGCTGCACATCAACCTGACCAGCCAGAACCAGGGAACCGAAACGGTCACCATCAGCCAGGCGCTGCATAGCTATTTCGCGGTGAGCGACGTACGCCATGTGCACGTCGAAGGGTTGGATGGGTTGAGCTATATCGAGACCCTGGACGACTGGAAAACCGTGACCCAATCCGGTGACCTGCGCTTCAGCGGCGAGACCGATCGTATCTACCTCGACACCCCGGCGCAGCTGAGCATCGTCGACCCCGCTTGGGAACGGCGCATTGAATTGACCAGCGTCGGCTCACGCACTGCCGTGATCTGGAATCCTTGGATCGAGCGCGCTGCGGCGTTCAGCGACATGGCTGACGATGGCTGGCAGCGCATGCTGTGCATCGAGACAGCGAATGTGATGGGTGATGTGGTGGCTTTGGCGCCAGGGGCCAGCCATACACTTGGTGTCAGCATCGCCAGTAAACCGCTGTAACGCCAAAAACACTGCAGGAGTGAGCCTGCTCGCGATGAGGCCATAACATCCAACATCAATGTTGACTGTTAAACCGCTATCGCGAGCAGGCTTACTCCTACATTTGATCACCTACAAATCCGATTCCTGCACCACGCGCACCTTCGCCGCATCCAGCGCATACGCCGCGTCGGCCAGGTCGTTGTTGACCTTCTCCACCTTCAACGTTCCGGTCACCCACAGCGGCGTGTAGATATCGTCCAGCTTCAAGCCCTTCGGATACCTCACCAGCACCAACTGATTAGGCGGTGGTGGCGGCACGTGAATGCAGGCGCCAGGGTATGGCACGAGGAAGAACAACGTGCTGCGCCCCTTCGCGTCGCTTTCCAAAGGTACCGGGTAACCGCCAATACGGATGTTCTTGTCGTTCATCGACGGCACGGTTTTGGTGGAATACATCACCGCCGGCAACCCTTTGCTCTGCTTCATGCCACCCTTTTGGGTAAAGGTGCCATCGCCTTCGGGGGAGTTGTGATCGATATCGGGCATGGACTCGAGGGCTTTCTGGTCTGACTTGGGCATCAGTTCGAGCCAGTCGGTTTCCGGCAGTTCGCTGCCGTGGGCAAGGCCCGTGCCCAGCAAAAGAAAGGTCAACAGAAGACGGCGCATGAACGTGCTCGGTAAAGGAGGGGATAAATGAATCGCCGAGCATTCTAGCCCTCCCGGCTTGCGCAGCCGAGAGGGCTTTGTCGCCTGGATCAGTTCTTTTTGATCAGGCCGTAGATCACCAGCAACACCACGGCGCCCACGAGCGCACCAATGAAGCCTGCGCCTTCGCCAGCGTGGTAGATACCCAAAGCCTGGCCGCCATAAGTGGCCGCCAACGAACCGCCAATACCGAGCAGGATGGTCATAATCCAGCCCATGCTGTCGTCACCTGGTTTCAGAAACCGGGCCAGCAGGCCGACGATCAAGCCGATAAAGATGGTTCCAATAATTCCCATGACATTTCCCTCCGAGTAAGTGACTAAAGCCTAGTCAGACTTTTGCATACTGCCATGAGAGAACGGCGGTCCTTGAATGGTTCCGCCGCCGTCAGATGAAACTATTCAGCAATGAGCGCCTGGACCTTGATGATCTGCTGCTCCAGCGTGGCTTTGTCGGCGCAGCGCAGGTTGGCGTGACCGACCTTGCGACCCAGCTTGAACGCCTTGCCATAGTGGTGCAGATGGCAATCGGCAATCGCGATCACTTTCTCTACCGGTGGAACGACGCCGATGAAGTTGAGCATTGCGCTCTCGCCGACCTTGGCCGTCGAACCCAGCGGCAGACCGGCAACGGCCCGCAAGTGGTTTTCAAACTGGCTGCACTCGGCGCCTTCGGTGGTCCAGTGTCCGGAGTTGTGGACCCGCGGGGCGATTTCGTTGGCCTTGAGGCCACCGTCGACTTCAAAGAATTCGAATGCCATCACGCCAACGTAGTCCAGCTGCTTGAGCACGCGGCTGGAGTAGTCTTCAGCCAAGGCTTGCAACGGGTGGTCGGTGCTGGCCACGGACAGCTTCAGGATGCCGCTGTCGTGGGTGTTGTGAACCAGTGGATAGAACTTCGTTTCACCATCGCGAGCACGCACGGCGATCAGAGAGACTTCACCAGTGAACGGTACAAAGCCTTCCAGCAGACAGGCAACGCTGCCCAGCTCGGCAAACGTACCGACCACATCTTCAGGTGTGCGCAGGACTTTCTGACCCTTGCCGTCGTAACCCAAGGTACGGGTTTTCAACACGGCCGGCAGACCGATCGAAGCCACGGCGGCGTCCAGATCGGCTTGCGACTGAATGTCAGCGAACGCCGGGGTCGGTATCCCCAGGTCCTTGAACATGCTCTTCTCGAACCAGCGATCGCGGGCAATACGCAGGGCTTCGGCGCTCGGGTAAACCGGAACGAATTGCGACAGGAATGCCACGGTTTCGGCCGGTACGCTTTCGAACTCGAAAGTCACCAGATCGACTTCATCGGCCAGCTGACGCAGGTGGTCCTGATCGCCGTAATCGGCCCGCAGGTGTTCGCCCAACGCGGCGGCACAAGCATCCGGCGCCGGATCAAGGAAAGCGAAGTTCATGCCCAGCGGAGTGCCCGCCAGCGCCAACATGCGACCCAACTGGCCGCCACCGATTACACCGATTTTCATCGTCAACAACCTCAGGCGATGCGTGGGTCTGGATTTTCCAGGACGCTGTCTGTCTGCTCAGCACGGAATGTTTTCAACACCGCATGGAATTGCGGATGCTTGGCGCCCAGGATACTCGCCGACAGCAATGCGGCGTTGATCGCGCCAGCCTTGCCGATGGCCAGGGTGGCAACCGGAATGCCCGCGGGCATCTGCACAATAGAGAGCAGGGAATCGACGCCCGACAGCATCGATGACTGCACCGGCACGCCGAGCACCGGCAGGTGGGTTTTGGCCGCACACATGCCCGGCAAGTGGGCCGCGCCGCCGGCACCGGCGATAATCACCTCGATGCCACGCGCCTCGGCCTCTTCGGCATACTGGAACAGCAGATCCGGGGTGCGGTGGGCAGAGACCACTTTCACCTCGTAAGGAATGCCGAGCTTTTCCAGCATATCGGCGGTGTGGCTAAGGGTGGACCAATCGGACTTGGAGCCCATGATCACGCCAACCAGTGCACTCATCGTCGTGCCTCTTCTCTCTGGGCGCCCGCAGGCGCGTCAAAAACAACAAGCCACGCATAATATGCGTGGCTCAATTGTACGAAAAATGGCCAGTCAAGCCGGCCGAAGGCCGCGCAGTATACCTCAATGGAGCAGATAAACAGCCCCTGTTACGACCATCTGTCATACGGCGCAAAGTGCCAGTTTTACTGACTTTAAGGTCAGCCAAAAAGATCAAAAGATCGCAGCCTTCGGCAGCTCCTGCAGAGATGGGCGCAGGAGCTGCCGAAGGCTGCGATCCTGGCGCCCGGTGAACACAACGCAGTTATGTGCCCTGCGCCGCGCCCCCTTCAAGCTTGCGCCACAGCAACCGCACATTCGCCTTGCGCACCAGTGCACAGCGGTACAAACGAATTTCCAGCGGCACATGCCATTGCGCACCGCCGCAGACCACCAGCTCACCGCGCGCCAGTTCGGCGCGCACGCTGAGTTGCGGAACCCATGCAATGCCCAAACCTTCCAGCGCCATGCTTTTCAGACTGTCCGCCATGGCCGTTTCATAAATAGTGGTGAAACGCAGCGCGCGCTGGCGCAGCAGCATGTTCACCGAACGACCCAAAAACGCACCGGCGCTGTAAGCCAGCAACGGCACACTCGCCTCGCCTTCGAGATCGAACAGCGGCTTACCGTCGGCATCCGCCGCGCATACCGGCAGCATTTCGGTATGCCCAAGGTGCAGCGACGGGAAAATCTCAGGATCCATTTGCAGCGCAGCATCCGGATCGTAAAACGCCAACATCAAGTCGCAGCCGCCTTCGCGCAGCGCGTGCACCGCGTCGCCAACGTTGGTTGCTACCAGCCGTGTGGCAATGTTCAGGCCTTCGTTTCGCAACTGAGCAATCCAGCGCGGAAAGAAGCCCAGCGCCAGCGAGTGAGCAGCTGCCACTTGCATCACTTCGCCCTGCCCACCCTCCAGATGATGCAGGTGACGCAACACTTCACCGAGTTGTTCGACCACGGTCCGCGCCGTCACCAGAAACAGCTGCCCCGCTGCGGTCAGTTCGATAGGGGTGCGCGAACGGTTGACCAGTTGCAGACCGAGCGCCGTCTCGAGGCTGCGAATGCGGCGACTGAACGCCGGCTGCGTCACAAAGCGTCGCTCCGCAGCCTGGGAGAAGCTGCGCGTCGCGGCCAGGGCGCTGAAGTCCTCAAGCCATTTACTTTCCAGATTCATCACGCCCTCCCGGACACGCACCAAATTAGGTCACACGTTCGCCGCAATCACGGCGTCACACGGGCATTATGCCGAATTTGCATAGGGCAGTGTTTAAAGGCATTGGCCGAAAATTCTCTACAAGCCTAGCATTTGCGGTGTTCCGGCACAGACCGGGTCCATATCGAGATGATTTCTATCATGTCCTCCGCTGCATCTTTCCGCACAGAAAAAGACCTGCTTGGCGTACTCGAAGTACCGGCTCAAGCGTATTACGGCATCCAGACCCTGCGAGCGGTGAATAACTTCCGTCTCTCCGGCGTTCCGATTTCGCACTACCCGAAACTGGTTGTCGGTCTGGCAATGGTCAAACAGGCCGCCGCTGACGCTAACCGTGAGCTGGGTCACCTGAGCGACGCCAAGCACGCAGCCATCAGCGAAGCCTGTGCACGACTGATCCGCGGCGATTTCCACGAAGAGTTCGTGGTGGACATGATTCAAGGCGGCGCTGGCACTTCGACCAACATGAATGCCAACGAAGTCATCGCCAACATCGCGCTGGAGGCCATGGGTCACCAGAAGGGCGAATACCAGTACCTGCACCCGAACAACGACGTGAACATGGCGCAGTCGACCAACGACGCCTATCCGACCGCGATCCGTCTGGGTCTGCTGTTGGGCCACGACGCCCTGCTCGCCAGCCTCGACAGCCTGATCCAGGCGTTCGCTGCCAAAGGTGAAGAATTCAGCCACGTATTGAAGATGGGCCGTACCCAACTGCAAGACGCTGTGCCGATGACCCTGGGCCAGGAATTCCGCGCGTTCGCCACCACCCTGGGTGAAGACCTCGCACGTCTGAAAACACTGGCACCAGAGCTTCTGACCGAAGTGAACCTGGGCGGCACTGCCATCGGTACGGGCATCAACGCCGACCCGCGTTACCAGCACCTGGCCGTTCAGCGCCTGGCACTGATCAGCGGTCAACCGCTGGTTCCAGCGGCCGACCTGATCGAAGCCACGTCGGACATGGGCGCCTTCGTACTGTTCTCCGGCATGCTCAAGCGTACTGCGGTCAAACTGTCGAAGATCTGCAATGACCTGCGCCTGCTGTCCAGCGGTCCACGCACCGGCATCAACGAAATCAACCTGCCAGCGCGTCAGCCAGGCAGCTCGATCATGCCAGGCAAGGTCAACCCGGTTATTCCGGAAGCCGTGAACCAGGTAGCGTTCCAGATCATCGGTAACGATTTGGCGCTGACCATCGCAGCCGAAGGCGGCCAGTTGCAACTGAACGTGATGGAGCCGCTGATCGCGTTCAAGATCTTCGACTCGATCCGCCTGCTGCAACGCGCCATGGACATGCTGCGCGAGCACTGCATCGTCGGCATCACCGCCAACGAAGCGCGCTGCCGTGAACTGGTCGAGCACTCGATCGGCCTGGTGACTGCGCTGAACCCGTACATCGGCTATGAAAACGCCACCCGTATCGCGCGCATCGCTCTCGAAAGCGGCCGCGGCGTGCTGGAACTGGTGCGCGAAGAAGGCTTGCTCGACGACGAAATGCTCGCCGACATCCTGCGTCCGGAAAACATGATTGCTCCGCGTCTGGTGCCTTTGAAGGCCTGACCAAACGCTTTAGTTACTGCTCACCAGGTCGAGGGACTAGACACCTCTCACCTTTTGAGGGCTTGGGGATTTATTCCCCAGGCCCTTTTTTTTATCGAATTCTGTAGAAGCAATACCCCGTTTTATCGCTTGCACCACAACCGTGCAGACGGGCGCCGCACTCATCGGTATAGTGCCGCCCCTCTTCGCGTGAGCGGTCGTCGGTAACGAGGCCATCACCCATGCGAACCCCGAACTAATAACAAACCCGCAATTTGGAACCGGGACGAAACCTTCGCCTCGCCTGTTTTGCCGCGCGCAATCCGGTGTAACGCGATGTTTCCGCTCCGCCCAGCATGTTGCTCCACATAAAAAACAGCGAGGAATACTCCATGCTCGAAGTCATTAACGACTTCCTCTCAGGGAAAGTACTGATCGTGCTCATTGTCGGGCTCGGTAGCTACTTCACGATCCGCTCGCGTTTCGTACAATTGCGTCACTTTTTCCACATGTTCGCGGTGTTCCGCGACAGCCTCAAAAGCAGCGCCGGCCAACTCAGCTCCTTTCAGGCCCTGATGCTCAGCCTGGCGGGTCGCGTCGGTGCAGGCAACATCGCCGGTGTCGGCATCGCCGTTACCCTGGGCGGCCCGGGCGCGGTGTTCTGGATGTGGGTGACCGCGCTGGTCGGCATGTCCAGCAGCTTCTTCGAATGCTCCCTCGGCCAGCTCTACAAGCGCTGCGACGCCGACGGCACCTACCGTGGCGGCCCGTCTTACTACATCCAGCACGGCCTGCAAAAACGCTGGCTGGGCATGATCATGGCGTTCCTGCTGCTGATCACCTTCGGCTTCGCGTTCAACGGCCTGCAATCCCACGCCGTCACGCACTCGCTGAACAACGCCTTCGGCCTCGACACCACTTACACCGGCATCGGTCTGGCCGTGCTGTTGGGCCTGGTGTTCATCGGAGGCATCAAGCGCATCGCCAAGGTCGCGGACCTGTTGGTACCGGTGAAAACCCTGGTGTACATCGGCGTGACCATTTACGTGATCGTGCTGCAATTCGATCAGGTGCCAGGCATGTTGATGACCATCGTCAAAAGCGCTTTCGGTCTCGATCAAGCCTTCGGCGGCCTGATCGGCAGCGCGATTGTGATGGGCGTGAAGCGCGGCGTGTTCGCCAACGAGGCCGGTCTGGGCAGTGCGCCTAACGTGGCCGCCGTGGCGTCCGTCGAGCACCCGGTGGCGCAAGGCGTGGTTCAGGCGTTCAGCGTGTTCCTCGATACCTTCGTGATCTGCACCTGCACCGCGTTGCTGATCCTGCTCTCGGGCTTCTATACCCCTGGCTTCGAAGGCGACGGCATTGCCCTGACCCAGAACTCCCTGGCCGCCGTGGTCGGTGACTGGGGCCGCATGTTCATCTCGGTCGCCTTGGCGTTGTTCGTGTTCACCTCGATCCTCTACAACTACTACCTGGGCGAGAGCAACCTGCGCTTTTTGATCGGCGAAAACCGCAAGGCGCTGATCGGCTACCGCGCATTGGTACTGGTGCTGATTTTCTGGGGCGCTATCGAGAACCTCGGCACCGTGTTCGCGTTCGCCGACATCACCATGACCATGCTCGCCTTCGTCAACCTGATCGCGCTGTTCCTGCTGTTCAAGGTCGGTATGCGCATCCTGCGTGATTACGATGACCAGCGCGCTGCCGGCATCAAGACGCCGGTGTTTGATTCGAGCAAGTTCCCGGACCTGGACCTGGACCTGAAAGCCTGGCCAGCGAATCCGCCAGCAGCCGCTGTGAAGGCAGAAGCTGAGCCGCAAGGCGTACCCGCGGCGCAACGCTGATCGGTTAAAGTTCTCAAAACCGTGTGGGAGTGAGGTTGTGTGGCGAGGGGATTCATCCCCTCTCCACTGGCTCACTCCTACAGGGAAGTCATTGTTCTCGGAGAACCAACATGAATTCCTCGACCTACCCCGCCGCCCAGCACGTCATGGTGCTCTACACCGGTGGCACCATCGGCATGCAAGCGAGTGCACACGGTCTGGCACCGGCGTCCGGTTTCGAAGCACGGATGCGCGAGTACCTGCACAGCCAGCCTGAATTAGTGGTGCCGCAGTGGCGCTTTCGCGAGATGTCACCGCTGATCGACAGCGCGAACATGTCACCGGCTTACTGGCAGCAATTGCGCGAAGCGGTCGTCGACGCTGTTGACGTGCAAGGCTGCGACAGCGTGCTGATCCTTCACGGCACGGACACCCTCGCCTACAGCGCCGCGGCCATGAGTTTTCAATTGCTCGGCCTGCACGCTCGCGTCGTTTTCACTGGCTCCATGCTGCCCGCTGGCGTGACGGACAGCGATGCCTGGGAAAACCTCAGCGGCGCGCTGGTGGCCCTTGGGAAAGGTTTGGCACCGGGCGTACACCTGTACTTCCACGGCGAACTGCTGGACCCGACCCGTTGCGCGAAAGTACGCAGTTTTGGGCGCCATCCGTTCAAGTTGCTGGCGCGTCAGGGTGGCGGAACAAAAGCGACCACCCTGCTGCCGCAGCTCAACTACAACCAGCCTAAACAACTGGCCAACGTTGCCGTGCTGCCGCTATTTCCCGGGATTGGCGCCGAGCAGCTGGACGGCTTGCTGAACAGCGGTATCCAGGGCCTGGTGCTGGAGTGCTATGGCAGCGGTACCGGGCCGAGCGACAACCCTGGATTTCTGGCGAGCCTGCAACGGGCACAGGACAGCGATGTTGTCGTTGTGGCGATTACGCAATGTCACGAGGGCGGCGTCGAGCTGGATGTCTACGAGGCTGGCAGCCGGTTGCGTGGCGTCGGCGTATTGTCAGGTGGCGGCATGACCCGCGAAGCGGCGTTCGGCAAGATACATGGCTTGCTCGGCGCGGGCCTGGACACCGCTGAAGTACGGCGTCTGGTCGAACTCGACCTCTGCGGTGAACTGAGCTGATACCGCAAGGCCTTTGTAGGCACTGTGTAGCTGTCGAGTGAAACGAGGCTGCGATCTCTTGATCTATTTTTAAGGTCAAAAGATCGCAGCCTCGTTTCACTCGACAGCTACACGCTCCTACAAGGTTTTGTCGTGGGCACACAACTTGCTGTGTTCCAGTCACCTCCAGGCTGGAAGTCGCCATGCTCCACTCCCACCTCACCACCCTCAATGCTGTTTCTCTGGTGCTCAACGCCTTCAAGGGCCAAGGCCTGTCCAGCGAAGCGCTGCTCGCGGGCAGCGGTATCAGTGCAGCGGACCTGAACCGGGCAGACACGCGCATCACCACCAACCAAGAGATGCAAGTGTGCGCCAACGCTGTGGCGCTCAAGCGCGATATCGGCCTGGAACTGGGGCGTCGGATGCACGTTTCTTCCTACGGCATGCTCGGTTATGCACTGCTCACCAGTGCCACCTTCGGTGACGCGTTACGTCTGGCCATGCGTTATCCGGCGCTGTTGGGAACACTTTTCGAACTGAGCCTGGAAGAAGACGGCGAGCGTATCTGGTTCGTGGCCGCCGATTACCGAGAGAATCCGGCGCTGGCCGTGTTCAACGCCGAGTTTTGCCTGGTGTCGCTGAAAGTCATCTGCGACGACCTGCTCGGGCATTCGCTGCCTCTGCTGGCAACTCGCTTCGAGCACGCCGCACCGGACTATCAAGCGACCTACGCCGAGCACTTCAACTGCCCGCTGCACTTCGAGGCCCGGGACAACGCCTTCGCGTTCGACAAGCGCTGGCTCGATGAACCCTTACCGCTCGCAGACGTTATTACTCACCAGGCCATGGCCGAACGCTGCCGCAAACAAAACACCGAGTTCACCGGGCGCCAGGCATGGCTGGGGCGTATTCGGCAGTTACTGCGCGCGCAGTTGAATGCAGCGCCGGGGCTTGAGGGTCTGGCGCAACAGATGAATTGTTCAGCTCGCACCTTGCGCCGGCATCTGAAGGATCTGGGGTGCAGCTATCAGGAATTGCTCGATGAATTACGCTTTGAGCAGGCCAAGTTGATGCTCTGTGAAGATCAGCTGCCGATCTACCGGATCGCCGAAGCGCTTGGATTCAGCGAGACCGCGAGCTTTCGCCATGCGTTTGTGCGCTGGAGCGGCGTGGCGCCCAGTCAGTTCCGACCTTGAAAACGCCATAAAACCTGTAGGAGCAAAGCTTTTGTGTGACGTTATCGCGGCGAATTTACCTGCGACAGAGCGCTCTGGATTGAAGCGGTGCCGCTTCAAATAGGGGCGAATTTCGGTCAACTATTTTGGCCACATAAATCCCCTTTTGGCCTTTCCTGCCGTTCTCCGAAACGCCTTGCGCCGCAAAACTGTGTTCAACCGAATCAGCCTGCGGAGAACAAGAAATGCTGACGATCTACTCGGATGACCACCATCTGCACCACGGCCGTTGTGAACTGATCGACGGGCAGCTCAAACCCTGCTTCGAGATGCCCTCCCGTGCCGACCATGTCTTGCAACGGGTGCAACACCAGCAACTGGGTCCCGTAGAAGCGCCGAAAGATTTCGGCCTCGACCCCATCGCGCGCATCCACAGCCGCGACTACCTCGACTTCTTCAAAGGCGCGTGGGCACGCTGGACTGAATTCAACACCGACGGCGACCTGCTGCCCTACACCTGGCCAGCGCGGACCTTGCGTGCGATCAAACCCACCAGCCTGCACGGCCAACTGGGTTATTACAGCTTCGACGGCGGTGCCCCCATTACCGCCGGCACCTGGCAAGCAGCGTACAGCGCGGCCCAGGTTGCATTGACCGCACAGGCAGAAATCCAGCGCGGCGCCCGCAGTGCATTCGCCCTGTGCCGCCCGCCGGGACACCATGCTGCCAGCGACTTGATGGGCGGTTATTGCTACCTCAATAACGCTGCCATCGCCGCCCAGGCGTTTCTCGATCAGGGCCACAAAAAAGTCGCGATCCTCGACGTCGACTACCACCACGGCAACGGCACACAATCGATTTTCTACGAGCGCAGCGACGTGCTGTTCACCTCGATCCACGGCCATCCGGAAGCCGAATTTCCGTTCTTCCTCGGCTATGAGGACGAACTCGGCGAAGGCGCGGGTGAAGGCTTCAACTTCAATTACCCTTTGCCGGCGGGCAGTGGTTGGGACAGCTGGAGTGCCGCGCTTGAGCAGGCGTGCAAAGAGATCGAAACCTACGGTGCGGACATCGTCGTCGTGTCCCTGGGCGTCGACACGTTCAAGGACGATCCCATTTCGCAGTTCAAACTCGACAGCCCGGACTATCTGGCCATGGGCGAGCGCATCGCCAAACTGGGCAAGCCGACACTGTTCGTGATGGAAGGTGGTTACGCCGTCGAAGAAATCGGCATCAATGCCGTGAACGTACTCGAAGGTTTTGAAAGCGCTCAATAAGGAATAAAAACAATGAACAGACTCAAGCGCCTTATGGCCCCGATGCTGTGCGCCTCGGTGCTCAGCGGTGCCGTTCACGCTGAAGAGCGAACGTTGCGCGTCTACAACTGGTTCGACTACATCACCCCCAAGGCACTGGAAGACTTCAAGGCACAGAACACGCAAACCAAGCTGGTCTACGACATCTTCGATACCAACGAAGCCCTGGAAGCCAAGTTGCTGACGGGCAACTCCGGCTATGACGTCGTGGTGCCTTCCAACGTGTTCCTGGCCAAGCAGATTGAAGCGGGGGTGTTCCAGCCGCTGGACCGAAGCAAACTGCCGAACTGGAATCACCTCGATCCCAAGCTGATGAAGCTGATCGAAGCCAACGACCCGGGCAACAAGTTCGCCGTGCCGTACATGTACGGCACCATCCTGATCGGCTTCAACCCGGACAAGATCAAAGCCGCGCTGGGTGATAACGCACCGGTCGACAGCTGGGACCTGATCTTCAAGGAAGAAAACATCAGCAAGCTCAAGCAGTGCGGCGTCGCCCTGCTCGATTCGCCGTCGGAGATCCTGCCGCTGGCCCTGCAGCATCTCGGTCTGGACCCCAACAGCAAGAAGCCGGCGGATTACGCCAAGGCTGAAGCGTTGCTGATGAAAATCCGTCCGTACATCACTTACTTCCACTCCTCCAAATACATGGCCGACATCGCTAATGGAGACATCTGCGTCGCTGTCGGTTACTCCGGCAGCTTCTCCCAGGCCGCCAACCGCGCCAAGGAAGCCAAAAACGGTGTGACCGTCGACATGCGCCTGCCCAAAGAAGGCGCGCCGATCTGGTTCGACATGCTCGCCATTCCCAAAGGCGCGAAGAACACTGAGGATGCCTACACCTTCATCAACTACTTGCTGCAACCGCAAGTGATCGCGCCGGTCAGCGACTTCGTTGGCTACCCGAACCCTAACAAGGACGCTACGCAACTGGTGGACCCCGCCATCCGGAACAACCCGAACCTGTACCCGACCGACGCCGCCATGGAAACGCTTTATACCCTTCAACCGTTACCGCGCGATGCAGAACGTGCGCGGACTCGTGCCTGGACAAAGATCAAATCCGGGACCTGACAACCGCGAGAAACATCACCGAGGCAGCCATTGCCGCTGCCGCCTGAAAACCCGCGCGTATCCGCGGGTTTTTTTCGAGGGCGATAATTACTTACCACCTCCCGGATTCACACCCTCTTACCTTCGATGCCCTCGCCAGGATTGACACGTTCTTCCTGATACCAGCACCGAAGGAAACAACAATGACGAACAAAACCATCGATAGCCGCAGCGCCGACCCCCTGGTGGAAAAAAGCAATCTGATCAACCAGATCAGCCATGGCCCCACGCTCCATGAAGTCGCTTCGACCTTGCTGCGTCAAATGCTCAAAGAAAAATACTCCGACCTGGATATAGACCCCAACACAGCGCAAGTCGGCAGCCCGCAGTGGCAAGTGATCAACGATGAAATAGAACGCGGGCCGATCACTTATGAAACGCTGAACCTCGCGCTTGTTCGGCACGCGCTCGGTGGAACAACCGCCGACTACCTCGAAGGAGAGCACTTTCTAACCGTCGAGCCGCAGGTTGATAACCCGGTCCAACTCTCGGTAGACATCGAGGAAATCGCCCAGATACTCAACGAGGCAGTCGCCCTGTTGTTCATCGAGTTCCAGGAGCGTCAGCTGGACTTCTGGAATGAGAAAGTGCACGAAATGCCACGCTGGCAGAAGCTTTCCGAATCTCTGCGAAAAGTACTGGATGTGAACCAGACGAAGGGCTGGGATGCAGACGAATGCGCCATGGCACGGGAGATTTTTGTCGACCCGGACAGAGTCACGCGCAAAAACGTAAAGGCCGGCTTTTCGACTATTCAGGCCTGCCTGATCGATATCGACATCGTCGAAAATGGCACATCCAGGCACCTCGTGGTCGGCGGGGCACTTGTGATCAAGGCAACGTACCTGAAACGCCAGCTCATCACCCTGTACACGATCGACCGTGGCTATGAATCCTTCAGTTCTATGGACGCACTCGGAAGCTCTCTTCCTGAGCGGCTCGATCCGGTACCGAAAGGAAGCTCTCTGGAATGGCGATTGTTCGAGCCCGACGGCAACGTACTCGACCATATGGCCTGGGCCCTTGTGTCTTCGCAGATAGACAGCATTGACGCACTGAAAAATGCCGAGGCCTACGCAGAAGTGCCCGGTCCCGAAAAAGGACTGGATGCCCGTGAACAATCTCGATACCAACAACTCGATGCCGCAATACCGGACTGGCTGCGCGATGCCCCGGCCAACGACATCGACGATTACCGACGGTATGTCACCGCCTTGGGAAAACTGTATCGAAAACCCAAGTACAAAACCGCCAGAACCGAAATACCGCCCATCAACCAATACGCTCATAAAGCGATGTGCGACGCGATCATTGCCGATGAAGATGCAGCGGGTGCCGCGTCGTTGCCGTGGGATGATTTACGCATCCACTACGTCAACAGCTTTACCGTTGATAATTTCACGCTGCCCAATCCGCACGATCAACACACTGAAACACTGGCCGAGTTCGCGCTTGAAAACGAAGCGCCCTACATGGCAACCCTTTCATTCAAAAACGGTGTGCAGGTTCCGGATTGGCTCACACCGGCATTTCTGACCCAGGTGGCGGCCAACATTGACGTCGGCAGTGCCTACCCCTCCTACCTCAAGAAAGTGCTGATCGACGACGCCACCACCTCCCAACGCCAGGCGAATTTTTATCGCGATCAATTACGCTGGTTGTTGCCGCTCAAGGCGCTGGAAGAAAAAATCCAACAAACTGGCGGAATCGACGAGCAAGGCTATAAAACCATCTGCACATGGATGGAGTCTGCCCCTGGCAATGCCAACCCCATCGCAGTCTCCCCCCTTACCCTGATGCCGAAACACCGTTTGATCAGCGCCAGCGACACCGTGACCAACATGTACATTATCAACCCTCGAAACGCTGCCAACGGTCCCTGCCTGCTCTACCGCCCCCTGCAGGATGTGCCGTTGATGCAGTTTCCTTCGCGGCAGAATTTACTTTATGCCCTGCACCAACCTGGTGAGCTACGCGACTCGATACTGGCGTGGCTGGCGAACAAGACGCTGAGCTTCGAATATTCCCAGTACGTTTTTCCAGTTGGACTGCCGTCTCCATGGCTGGTGGCTGAACAGCTGGTCAATCCACTCATGAGGGCCGACCAGTTCGGGCGGGTCGTCCTGGACACTCAAGCAATGACCGGGGACATCCACACCGCACTGTTCAGAAACAATGCGCAGGCACTAATCACTCTGGCAGACCGTCAGTCGCAATCGAATGCCGAGCGTCGCTGGACCCTGTTGAAAGACAGCAGTTGGGCCCTGTTCGGCGTTGCGAGCAACTTGCTTTGTGGCGCCCTCGGCACTGCTGTGTGGGCCTGGCAGGTTATCGAGCAAATTCAGCAGGCCTTGGATGCCCATGAAAAAGGCGACAACTTTAACGAATGGAAGTCCGAGGCAGACATCCTGCTATCCCTGGGTATTCTTCTTGCCCATCACGCCGTGATGCGACGCAAAGCGCTTTCCAGCAAGCCCGCCAATGCCCACAAGCCGCTTGAACTGAGCGTGTTGCCTGCTCCTGAGACCACCGCCATCACGTTGGACCCGGTTTCGCTCTCAGGCGAGATCCCCAAGGCACATGTGGCGTTGGTGGATGCTGCAGGATCAGTCCCCCGCCTTTCCCCATCGGAACTTGTCACCTATCTGGACGCCCTCGAAGTCAAGGAACCAGACCTGAATACCGAAGTGGCAAGTGAGGACACCGACAAGCCCAGCTATGTGCATGAGCTAGAGGGTAAAAACTACGCAAAAGTCGGCAAGCGCTGGTTCAACGTCAGCGTCAGCGAGGATGACCAGGTACAGATTGTCGATCCCGAAACACCGACGAAACATGGTCCGTTGTTGGTCAGCGACCCTGAGGGTCGGTGGGTTATTGACCTGCGGTTGCGATTGAAAGGTGGCGGACCGAAGAATGCACTTAGAACGCTGAAGGAGGCGAATGCCCGTCGCAGAATCGAACTGAAAGAAGAAAGAGCGCGGTTTCAGCGCAAGAAGGCCAAGCCGGAGGATCCGGACGTAGAAGGCAGCGAAGAACAGAAACAAAACGACGTTGCCAAAGCTCAGGAAGCATTTATCGCAGCCACTGTCGCGGATCGTGGCCGGCTGGAAGCGGTTTACGTGGAAAAACTTGAAGCCATGATCAGTGCGTATCAACGGGCCCTGGAGCAGTCGAGGGAATGGCATGCGCTGGGTGGCGGTCCGAGCTACGTTTCGGAATCGTTGCGTATGCACACTGAGCTGGAGAAGTACCTGTCGTTCTGGTTCCTGATGAAAAAAAATGAATATGCCCGGCTCACCCGTGATTGGCGATCTGACGCGGTGATAGAAGTACCGACACGCAACATCCATCTTGACCAGGTGCAGCAAGTGACAGACTTGAGCCAGGCAATGGCCGAAAAGCTGGTGCTATCACGCGAGGAGCGCGGCACCTTGGAGGCGCTTGGAATGCCCGGCATTGAACGTGCGACTCAACTGAACAAACTGGCGCCTTCTTTCACCGAATGGGAGATCAGGGCTAACGAGATCGGCATCTCTCAGGAATTGTGCCTTGAAGAGCAGGCCAGCGCGACGATGACGCAAGCGCGTGATGACGTTGGCAATCTGATTGTAAGGAGCGCAAAAGCCGCTCACCGGATCGCAAAGTTTCTGAAGAAAACACCTGACGACATCACTCCACAAAAACAGATTGAAGAACTGAGTCAGCTGATCGAAACCTTTGCCGATGTCGATCAACGCTTTCGGGAACTACCCGACACCTATCCAGGCCATTTCAACCAAGTCAGGATCGATCATTTGCTCGTTCTCATCGACGACTTCGCCAAAAATGCGCAGGAACTACGCTCGTCCCTGCTGGCAAAAATACAACCCTCCATACCGAAATCGTCTGCCGGACCTTCGAGAGCGCCTCACCCGAAGGCTAAGGTCAAAAAGACCCGACCGCGCCAACAGACCAGCACTGAAATCCCAACGACTGAGGACGCGCCTATTGGCTCCATTACACTGGATCCCCATTCTCGGCAGACCACCGTACAGAGCGATAGGGAAATTGTTTCCGAGGCACTCACCCTGTCTGACGACGCACCTTCCTTCATCGTACGCATGACAAAAGATGCCAGTCGACCTGCGCGAGTCCCTGCGGACATGCAGGACATCTTCGATCAACAAGCCAACAAACTTGAACAAGGCGCAAACAGCGTTGACCAGGTTCTGGCCCGTACGAAGGAGTTTCCGGTGTCCAGTCTGTCGCCACAATTACGTGCGGCAGCGATAAACATGCGCGAGTCCGGCAAAAGCGTCCGCGCCAACCTCTACAAGTTGCGTAAGCCTACCCAGAGCATATTCAGATGGATGCATGAGAACGCAATGGTCAAATTACAGCGGGACAAAGGCCGAACCCAAACGAAGCAACTGGGTGACTACTTTCAGGAGTACCGCATTCTCGACAGCAAAAATAATGATCGGGAACTGTGGCTGGCGCACTTCCACTACCCATCCCTGCAAAGCCCTGTGGACGCTCCAACCACCGCCCACCTGAAAATCTCGGAAACCTACTTGAAAACGCTGACCGAAGAGCAAAAAAAAATACTGACCACTGTCGAGCCCATTGATGGGGTATTTCGCAAGATCGATGAGCCAGATCTGCGCAAACTGTTTTTTGACCTGGAGCCCAAGGTCGAAGTCTGAAGCGGGCCACACATACGACTCGAAGCCGCGCTGAAACAGCAACTGAGCACTGTCGACACGCACAAAGAGACGCTGTCGATAGCGCTGGAAAGCTAATAAGGATGCCGCCAATTCAGCGGCTCATTGTCGCCAGCGCTTTTCCAGACGTCCAAGCGCTTCGATGATGTCGCTCTCACACACTGCGGCAAAACCCAGGACCAGCCCGGCACGCTGGTCCAAAGGTTTTTTCGAATCAGGCAACCAGTAACTGCTAAGGGCATTGATCTCGATGTCGACGCTGGCGGCTTTGTCGATCAGCTCCTGTTCACGGGCCAGAGTATCGACCACCACCGTCAAATGCAGTCCTGCGGCTACGCTCGGGAGGCTGCCCACACCTGCAATGCCCGTTGGCCAGCCCGTCAGCAATGTGTTGCGCCGGCTCAATGCGGCACGGCGCATACGGCGGATGTGCCGCTGGAAATGTCCCGCCGCCATGAACTCGGCCATCACCGCTTGAGTGCTGACTTCGGAATGACGCACATCCACAGCTCGACGCTGGGAGAACGCTTCTACCAACCCGATCGGCAACACCAGGTAACCCAGCCTCAGCGCCGGAAACGCCACTTTGCCAAAGGTCCCGACATACAGCACCCGCCCCTGACGATCGAGCGCCGCCAACGGCGCTAGCGGTGCGCCGCTGTAGCGGTACTCGCCGTCATAGTCATCCTCGATGATCCAGCCGTCCGTACGCTCCGCCCACGCCAGTAACTCCAGGCGCCGAGCAAGGCTCATGATCACACCAGTCGGATATTGATGAGACGGGGTGACATACGCCAATCGGCAATCACTCAAACCGTTCAACTCTGCGCAATCAATACCCTCGTTATCCACGGACACCCCGTGCAGCTTCGCCCCGGCCACCGCGAACGCATGACCCGCAGCGCGATAGCCCGGATTCTCGATCGCCACCCCGTCGCCCGGCTCCACCAGCAGCTGTGCACAAAGGCTAATCGCCTGCTGTGCGCCACTGGTGATCACTATTTGCTCAGCTGAGCACTGCATGCCCCGCGAGCTGCGCAAATACGCGGCGATCAATCCGCGTAATCGTTGGTCGCCAGCTGGATCGCCATAACACAACTGCTGAAAATCCGGTTTTCGCCAGAAAGCCGCGTTGAGCTTGGCCCAGACCTCGAAGGGAAACAGATCGAACGCCGGAACACCGACCCTGAAAGCCCTCGGTGGACCACTGGGAGGCTTGGCTAAATGGTTCTTTTCAACCCGTTCCAAAGCCCCTCTGTGGATAACTTTACTGGATGGAATCACAGGTAAATCCAGCCAATTTGTGGATAAGGCTGTGGGTAACCCTGTTGAAAACCCTGTGGATAGTTTTGTGGATAGTTTTTTTGCCGGGAGGCTCGATTGGGGTAGCTGAGCGACATAAGTCCCGTCACCCACACGTCCTTCGATAAAGCCCTCGGCATACAGCTGATCGTAGGCCCGCACCACGCTGTTGCGCGATATCGAGAGTGCCGCAGCCAGGTCACGGCTGGCCGGTAAACGCGTACCGCTGGCCAACCGGCCATCCAGCACCCGAACTCGCAAGGCTTGATAGAGCTGACGGCTTAACCCTTGTCGGCGATCGAGTTCGATACCCGCAGGATTGAAGGACAGGGAAAGCGGCACGTCTGTCATGGGAATGGACCTATGAAATTGGTCGGTAATGGCTCTTACAACAGACCAATAGCCTGCCTAGGATGCAGGCATTCGCCAAGGGAAATTTCCATGTATACGCCACGCGCTTTTACCATCGACGAGTTGTCCCAACTGCATGAACTGATGCTCGCCAGCCGTCTCGCCATTTTGGTGACCCACAGTGAAAGTGGCCTGCAAGCCAGTCATGTACCGGTTCTGCTGCATTGCGATCAAGGCTCGAATGGCACGTTGTACGGACATTTGGCCAAAGCCAATCCACAGTGGAAAGACCTGCGCGACGGCGCCGAAGCCCTGCTGATTTTTTCCGGCCCCGACGCCTACGTCAGCCCTGGCTTCTACGCGAGCAAGGCCGAACACGGCAAAGTTGTGCCAACCTGGAACTACGTTGCGGTTCACGCCTACGGGCGAGCCGAGACCTTCAGCGATGGCGGGCGGCTGCTAGACATCGTCAGCACCCTCACCGACCGTCATGAAGCTGGCCGCTCCAAGCCGTGGTCAGTCGCCGATGCCCCCGCCGATTACATCGACGGCATGCTCAAGGCAATCGTCGGTTTCGCCATTCCCATCGACCGTCTCGAAGGCAAACGCAAACTCAGCCAGAACCGCAGCCCCGCCGATATCGCGGGCGTGCGCGAAGGCCTGGCCGTCAGCCCTGACGTCAATGACCAGACCCTCGCTCAATTAATGCGTTAAGGAAACCCCATGAGTCAGATCGACATCCGCCAGGTCACCGCCGACGATCACGCCGCCTGGCTGCCGTTGTGGCAAGCCTACCTGCGCTTTTACAACACCGAGCTGCCGGAAGCGGTTACACAGAGCACCTGGCAACGCATGCTCGACCCAAGCGAGCCGACCCACTCGGCGCTGGCGTGGGCCGATGGCAAGGCCATCGGCATGGTGAACTTCATTTACCATCGCTCTAACTGGAGCATCGAAAACTCCTGTTACTTGCAGGACCTGCTGGTAGTGCCCGAAACCCGCGGCACCGGCGTTGGTCGGCAACTGATTGAATTCGTCTACGCCACCGCCAAACAGGACGGCTGCTGCAAAGTCCATTGGCTGACCCACGAGACCAACGCCACCGCGATCCAGCTCTATGAGCGCATCGCCGAACGCCCTGGTTTCATCCAGTTTCGCAAAGCAATCTAAGGTTCAAGGAGAACAGCATGTCGACTTCACTCGCAGACTGGAAAGGCGCTCCAGCCCCCACCGCCACACTGCTCGAAGGGCGTTTTATCCGCCTGGAAAAACTCGACCCGGCGCGTCATGGCGACGATTTGTTCAACGCCTTGCAAGGCCCTGGCGCCGATCCCAAGCTCTGGGATTATCTGCCCTATGGCCCTTTCCCGGAGCGCAACGTGTTCAACGATTGGTTGAACAATCACGCAGCCAATAGCGACCCGTATTTTTTCTGTGTGATCGACCGTGCAAGCGGTGAGGTGCAGGGCATTCTGAGCCTGATGTCGATCGTTCCCGCACAGGGCCGCATCGAGATCGGCCACGTGACCTTCGGTGCGCCGATGCAGCGTTCACCGAAAAGTACCGAGGCCGTTTACCTGCTGGCGAAAGAGTCCTTTGCCCTGGGTTATCGGCGCCTGGAGTGGAAGTGCAACAACGGCAACGCTCGCTCCAAATACGCCGCCGAACGTCTGGGGTTCAGCTTTGAAGGCGTGTTCCGTCAGCACATGGTGGTCAAAGGGCAGAACCGGGACACGGCCTGGTACTCGATTCTGGATTCGGAATGGCCGGCAATCGGGGCAGGGTTCGAGCGCTGGCTTTCGGATGAAAACCAGACGGCTTCGGGGCAATTGAAAACGCTGGCCGAGTGCCGGGGCTAATGCCTTAAAAATCTGAAGATCGCAGCCCGCGATACATCATCCCAATGTAGGGGCTGCCGAAGGCTGCGATCTCTTGATCTTCGATCTCAACTGAAGTCACGTCTAATCCGCCCGCTTTATGAATGCATTCAAAATGCAGAGTCGTGCACTTCTACTCTCAGACATCATTCTGTAAAAACTCCCCGCTATAAACGACCGCATCGCTTATAACAAAAGGCCGTCCAGCATGCCCTCCTCGCCCCAGCGCCTGGCCCTGATGATCGCTGTGTTGATCAGCACCAGCGCCGTACACGCCAAGAACGTGCAGATCGACACCGCGACCACCACCGCTCAAACCCTGGGTGGCAGCGATACCCTGACCCTTTCGGCCCCCGGCAGCATCACCAACAGCGGCAAGACGGTGAGCCTGAAGGACAGTACCAATGGCGTCGGTGTGGTGATCGACAACTCAGGGCAGATTATTTCCACCGGTGGACGGGCGATCGACAGCAGCGGCGATCTGACCAAGGCGCGCAACTACAGCATCTACAACCGCAGCGGCGGGCAAATGCTCGGTTTCAATGACGCATTGCGCATCGACAGCAACTTCGCCAGCGGCACTGTGCTGATCGACAACAGCGGCACCATTCGCTCCAAGACCGGCCAGGGTCTGGACCTCGATGCCTTGCGCAGTGCGGGTGTCCAGACAACCATCATCAACCGCGCAGGCGGGCTGATTCGTGGCGATGCCAGCGACGGCATGAAGACCGGTACCAATGCGACGATCACTAACTACGGCGAGATTTCCACCGGTGATTCGCACAATGCTGACGAGAAATTCGACGGCATTGACATCGACACGGCCACCGGTGTGAGCGTGACCAACTACGGCAGCCTTTCAGGTGGCCGTCACGGCATCACGACTGACCTTGGCGCGACGCTGGTCAACTATGGGGATATCACCGGCCGCAACGGTTCGGGTTTCGGTTCTGACGGCGACGGCACGGTGATCAACCACGGCACGATCACCGGCGCTTACTCGGGCCTGCAACCCAACGGTGACGGTGACGGCGTGGACATCGACAACATCGCCCACATCGAGAACTACGGCACCATTCAGGGCGTCGGCGCAGGGGGTGTGGACAAAGGGGGTATCGCCAATGGCAGCGAGGGCATTGCCTTAGGCGGTGGCTATGTATTGAACGCTAAAGATGCGCTGATCAGCGGCGCCAACAGCGCGATATTGGTGGACGACGGCAGCGGCGGTTCGGGTCAGGCGGCGACGACACTGGAAAACTTCGGCACGATCCAGGGCCTCGATGGATTTGGTGTGAAGTTCGTCGGCGAATTCGATGACAACGTGATCAACGGCGGCACGATCAGCGCCAGCAACGGCCCGGCGCTGGACCTGGGCGGTGGCAACGACAGCCTGACGTTGAACAACGGCAGTCGCTTCATTGGCGTCGTGGATGGCGGTACCGGTTACGACCGTGTGGTGATGGACGACGTGGCGGGTGGAAGCTTCGGCGACAGTCGCCACTTTGAGTGGCTGGAGGTCAAGCAAGGTGCCTGGACCCTGACCGGCAACGGCGATTTCAGCGACGGCGGCGCGGTCCGTAGCGGTGCCACCTTGATCAATCAGGGTGGCATCGCCGGCAACCTGTCCGTGGACTCGGGCGGCGTATATGCCGGCGGTGGGTCGGTGGGCAGTTTGCGGGTCGACGGAACCCTGCTGACCAACACCCAGTTCGGCACCGCGACCATCACCCATGACCTGACGATGAGCAGCGGCGCTACCCTGGCCTATGGCGTGAATTCCGATGGCAGCAGCGCACCGGTGCAGGTCGGCGGCACCGCAAACTTGAATGGCGCAACCTTGGCGATTAATCCGAGCAGCGGCACCTACCCGTGGCAAAGCCAATACACGGTAGTGCAGGCCTCCAACATCAACGGCACCTTCGCCAAGGTCACCAGTGACTACGCGTTTCTGACGCCGACGCTTGCCTACACTCCGACCCAGGTCGATCTGACTTACACGCGCAACGATGTGGCCTTCAACGAATTCGCCGTCACTGCCAACGGCAACCGCGCGGTCAACAGCCTGGCTTCGATCGGAAAAAACAACACGCTCTACAACGCCTTGCTTAACACCACCAGCACCACGGCCGGCAACGCGATCGAACAATTGGCGGGCACCAGCAACGCCGACCTGACCAGCGCGACGCTGGGTGCCAGCAGCCAGATCGGCGCCAGCATGCTCAGTGCGATGCAACAAATGGGCGGCGGCTCGGCTTTGATGGCGGGTCTGGAACAACGCAACGCACCAGTGCTCGCGGCCACGGGCGTTCCTGCCGAAGCCCGTAACCTCAATGATCCGAACGCTCGCGGCCGTCTCTGGCTGCAGGCCATCGGTGGCTACGGCAAGCTCGATGGCGAACACGGCAGCAGCGGCCTGGAACAACGCACCAAAGGCAGCGTGCTGGGCGCCGACTGGGCACTCACTCCGCAATGGCGACTTGGTGTACTGGGTGGCTACTCCAAGACAGACCTGGATGCCACGGGTTTCGATGGCAACGTCGAAAGCTGGCACGCCGGGGTGTACGCCTTGCATCAGAACGGCCCGCTCTCCTTGCGACTTGGCGCGGCGTACAGCGGCCATCAGGGTGAAAGCAAACGCACTGTCGCTTTCAGCGGCTTCAGCGATCGGCCAAAAGGCGATTACGACGCCGACAGCCAGCAAGCCTTTGCCGAGCTGGGTTACGCGATGGGCAGCGGCCGTCTCAGTGCAGAGCCGTTCGCCAGCCTGGGGTATCAGCGTTATCACCGCGACAGCTACACCGAAAAAGGTGGCTCGGCGGCGCTTCAAGTCGATCAACAAACCCAGGACAATTTCAGCAGCACCTTCGGTGTGCGCCTGGCCCACCTCAATACCCTGGAAAACGGCATGAGCCTCACGCCGCGCATGACCGCTGGCTGGAAGCACACCTATGGTGATGTCAGCAACTCGACCCGACA
The DNA here is from genome assembly GCF_015351605.1 of Pseudomonas sp. p50(2008). NCBI lineage: Bacteria > Pseudomonadati > Pseudomonadota > Gammaproteobacteria > Pseudomonadales > Pseudomonadaceae > Pseudomonas > Pseudomonas sp. p50(2008). The sequence continues at coordinate 271,134 of NZ_JACMYF010000002.1, read as the reverse complement.
GGCATTTGTGGTCGGCGGTACAGGCTTCAGCGTCGACGGCAGTTCGCTGGATCGTGACAGCCTGGTGCTGGAGGCCGGTCTGGATCTGGGCATTTCAGCGCGTCATTCTGTAGGGGTTGGTTACAGCGGGGAGATTGGCAGCAACAGCAGGAATCATGGGTTGATCGGGCAGTGGCAGATGGCGTTCTGACCGACATCACAGGCAAAAAAAAGGGGAGCACATGCCCCCCCGAGGTTTAAAGCGTTAGGTCGAGGCTGTTAAATCAGCCTTCGATCTCGATCAGTATTTCACCCGGATTCACCCGGTCGCCCTTGGCCACGTGGATGGCGGTGACTTTGCCGGCGATGGCGGCCTGAACTTCGGTCTCCATCTTCATCGCTTCGGTGATCAGCACAGCCTGGCCGGCTTTCACGGTGTCGCCTTCCTTGACCAGCACGTCGACAATGTTGCCCGGCATGGTGGTGCTGACGTGGCCCGGTGCAGTGGCTTGCTTGCGCTTGCTGCTGCCGCCGCTGACGAACTCGTTGAGCGGCTCGAACACCACTTCTTCCGGCATGCCGTCGATGGACAGGTAGAAGTGACGCTTGCCTTCAGCCTTGACGCCGACACCGGTGATGTCGACGCGGTAGGTTTCACCGTGAACGTCGATGACGAATTCGGTCGGTACACCTTCACCACCGGCCGAGGTCACGCCGCCCGCTTCGGGAATCGGCAGCAGCACTTCTGGCGTCAGGGTGCCGGCAGCGCGTTCTTCGAGGAACTTGCGACCAATGTCCGGGAACATGGCGTAGGTCAGCACGTCTTCTTCAGACTTGGCCACGGCGCCGATTTCGGCACGCAGCTTGGTCATTTCCGGCTTCAGCAAATCCGCAGGACGAACGTCGATCACTTCTTCGCTGCCGATGGCCTGGCGACGCAGTTTCTCGTTCACGGTGCCCGGCGCTTTGCCGTAGCCGCCTTGCAGGTAGAGCTTCACTTCGTTGGTGATGGTCTTGTAGCGCTCACCGGCCAACACGTTGAAGAACGCCTGGGTACCGACGATCTGCGAGGTCGGGGTCACCAGCGGCGGGAAGCCGAGGTCTTCACGAACACGCGGGATTTCGGCCAGCACTTCGCTCATGCGGTTCAGAGCGCCCTGCTCTTTCAACTGGTTGGCCAGGTTGGAAATCATCCCGCCCGGTACCTGGTTGACTTGAACGCGGGTGTCGACTGCGGTGAACTCGCTTTCGAACTGGTGGTACTTCTTGCGCACCGCGTAGAAGTACAGACCGATCTCTTGCAGCAGTTCCAGGTTCAGGCCGGTATCGAATTCGGTGCCTTTAAGGGCCGCGACCATCGATTCGGTGCCTGGGTGGCTGGTGCCGGATGCGAAGCTGGAGATCGCGGTGTCGATGTGATCGGCGCCGTTTTCGATAGCCTTGAGTTGGCACATGGTGGCCAGGCCAGCGGTATCGTGCGAGTGGATGAAGACTGGCAGCGACTGCTCGGATTTCAACGCCCGGACCAGCTCGCCCGTAGCGTACGGAGTCAGCAGACCGGCCATGTCCTTGATCGCCACCGAGTCGCAGCCCATGGCTTCCATCTGCTTGGCTTGCGCCACGAAAGCATCGATGGTGTGCACCGGGCTGGTGGTGTAAGCGATGGTGCCCTGGGCGTGTTTGCCGGCGGCTTTTACGGCCTCGATGGCCGTGCGCAGGTTACGCACGTCGTTCATGGCGTCGAAGATGCGGAACACGTCGATGCCATTGACCGCGGCCTTGGCAACGAAGGCTTTGACCACATCGTCGCTGTAGTGACGGTAGCCCAGCAGGTTCTGGCCACGCAGCAGCATTTGCAGGCGAGTGTTAGGCAGTGCCGCGCGCAGTTGGCGCAGGCGCTCCCACGGATCTTCTTTAAGGAAGCGCACGCAGGCGTCGAACGTTGCGCCGCCCCAGCATTCCAGCGACCAGTAGCCGACTTTGTCGAGCTTGTCGCAGATCGGCAGCATGTCTTCGGTGCGCATGCGGGTGGCGAGCAGCGATTGGTGGGCGTCGCGCAGGATGGTGTCGGTTACATGAATCTTCTTGGACATTGTTTTATTCCTCACAGGCCTGCGTGGGCGGCGATTGCAGCAGCGATGGCCAGGGCCAGCTCTTCGGGTTTGCGCTTGATCGAGTAGTTGGTCAGTTCAGGGTGGCTTTCAACGAAGCTGGTATTGAACTGGCCGCTACGGAATTCCGGGTTACGCAGGATTTCCTGGTAGTACGCGGCGGTGGTCTTGACCCCTTGCAGACGCATGTCGTCGAGGGCGCGCAAGCCACGGTCCATCGCCTCTTCCCACGTCAGCGCCCAGACCACCAGTTTCAGGCACATGGAATCGTAGAACGGCGGAATGGTGTAGCCCGTGTAGATCGCCGTATCGGTGCGCACGCCCGGACCGCCGGGAGCGTAGTAGCGGGTGATCTTGCCGAAGCTCGGCAGGAAATTGTTTTTCGGGTCTTCGGCGTTGATCCGGAATTGCAGCGCGAAACCGCGGTGCTGGATGTCTTCCTGTTTCACCGAAAGCGGCAGCCCGGACGCGATGCGGATCTGCTCACGCACGATGTCGATGCCGGTGATTTCCTCGGTGATGGTGTGTTCCACCTGCACCCGGGTGTTCATCTCCATGAAGTAGACCTCGCCCTCGGCGAGCAGGAACTCCACGGTGCCGGCGTTCTCGTAACCCACGGCCTTGGCTGCACGCACCGACAGGTCGCCAATGTAGGCGCGTTGTTCCGGGGTCAGTTGCGGGCTTGGGGCGATTTCGATCAGCTTCTGGTTACGGCGCTGGATCGAGCAGTCACGCTCGAACAGGTGAACCACGTTGCCAAAGCTGTCGCCAAGAATCTGCGCTTCGATGTGCTTTGGATTGACGATGCATTTTTCCAGGAACACTTCCGCCGAACCGAACGCCTTGGTGGCTTCGGAAATCACGCGCGGGAAAGCCTGTTCGAGTTCTTCACGGCTGTCGCAGCGACGAATACCACGACCACCACCACCGGACGTCGCCTTAAGCATCACCGGATAACCGATACGGTCACCTTCGATCAAGGCTTCGGCAATGTCGGCAACGTTGCCTTCGGTACCCGGGGTGACGGGTACGCCAGCCTTGATCATGCTGCGACGGGCTTCAGTCTTGTCGCCCATGCGACGAATCACTTCAGCCGATGGACCGATGAACTTGATGCCGCGCTCTGCGCAGATATCGGCCAGCTCGGCGTTTTCCGAGAGGAAGCCATAGCCGGGATGCAGTGCATCGCAGCCGGTTTCCACGGCCAGATTCACCAGCTTGCGCGCATTCAAGTAACCGGCCAGTGGCTCGGCACCAATGCTGTGGGCCTCATCCGCACGCTTAACATGCAACGCATGGCGGTCGGCGTCGGAATAGATCGCAACCGAGCGAATGCCCATTTCGGCGCAGGCACGCACGATTCGTACGGCAATCTCACCACGGTTGGCGATCAGGATCTTTTTTATCACTTGGAGGTTCCCTTGAGCCGGTGGTACCCACGACCTGCTAGACCAGGTCGACGCGTGACCAAATGTTTCAATTTGGTCGCGACCCCACACTAGCGCTCACAAGGGATTAACAAAAATGAATAATAATTGGGTTAGCCATAAGTAAAGACTTATAGTCGTCGCATCAGCCTGCGGCGGGAGCGTTCAGATAATGCGTAAGTCATTGATGCGTATGACATTGCGTCAATTGCAGATCTTCAACGAGGTCTGTGATTTGAGGTCGTACAGCCGCGCGGCGGAGGAAATGTCTCTCACACAACCGGCCGTCAGCCTACAGATCCGGCAGCTTGAAGAGCTGATCGGGCAGCCCTTATTCGATTATGTCGGTAAAAAACTCTACATGACGGAGGCCGCCGAAGCACTCCAGCGTGCCAGTCGGGACATTTTTGGGCGACTGGAAAACCTCGACATGCAGCTCTCGGACATGCAGGGATCGCTGCAAGGTCAGCTGAAGCTGGCCGTTGAATCCAGCGCCAAGTATTTCGTGCCGCACCTGTTTGCCGCGTTCAAGCGTCAGCACCCGGAAGTGAATCTGCAACTGACGGTGGTCAATCGCGGGCAAGTCATCCGGCGCCTCTCCGACAACCGTGACGATCTGGTGATCATGTCGATGGTGCCGCAGGACATGGGCCTGGAATTCCTGCCGTTTCTGAACAACCCGATCGTGGCCGTGGCGCCGCCGGATCACCCGCTGTGTCACATGGGCCCGCTGCGCTTGCAAGATCTGGAGCCATACACACTCCTGCTGCGCGAACCCGGTTCAGGTACGCGGATGGCGTGTGAAGAGTATTTCAAAGAGAAACGCGTGCACTTCAACCAGACGCAGGAAGTCTCGTCAGCCGAAGCTCAGCGCGAATGTGTGCTGGCGGGTCTGGGCGTAGCGTTGTTGACGCGCCACGCCCTGAACCTTGAGTTGGCGACGGGTGGATTGATCGAGCTGCCCGTCGAGGAGCTGCCGCTGTACCGCAGCTGGTGCCTGGTGCAAGCCAAGGCGAAACGGCTGTCACCGGTGGCGCACGCGTTCCTTGCGTTTGTTCGCAGCGAGCGAGTGCAGATTAGCGCGCTGGTTGAGCGTTTCGCCGCGAAGCTGCCGGTGATGCCTGCCAGTAGTTGAGTTCCAGATCGTCAGGAATATCACCGATCTCAGCCAGAAGCTGGCGACGTTCGCAGCGATCTTCGATAGCGCGGCGGAACACCATGCGGCGCTGATCTTCTTGCTGACGGCGGGTTTTGACGGCGCTGTTGCGTTCTTCGTAGGGCTGGGCCATTTCGAGTCTCCCAAGGCGATTACGGGAGCTTCAAGATAGGCGCGGGGGATGACGGTTTGGCGGCGGGAGAGTTACAGGGAGATGAACGTTGTGGCGAGGGGATTTAGCGAAACGTCGCACCGCCCCGTCCGGCTGCGAAGCAGCCGCAAAATTATCCAATTCGGCGTTGTTGTGACAGATTCGAGGGCCGCTACGCAGCCCAACGGGGCGGTGCGACGTTTCGCTAAATCCCCTCGCCACAATAAACAAATTGCCTCGAATCAATCGTCCAGGGCTTTGACCGACTTGGGCGACAACCGCAAGCTGCGCAGGCTGCGTTTGACGCTCTTGAGGTGGTTCACCAGGCTAGGCCCTCTAGCCATTGCCACGCCCATCGCCAACACGTCGATCACCACAAGGTGGGCGATGCGCGACGTCAGCGGTGTATAAATCTCGGTGTCTTCATGCACATCGATCGCCAGATTAACGGTCGACAATTCAGCCAACGGTGTCTGGCTCGGACACAAGGTGATCAACGAGGCACCGCTTTCGCGCACCAGGTTCGCGGTGATCAACAGGTCTTTCGAGCGGCCGGACTGGGATATGCAAATCGCCACGTCCGTCGGCTTCAACGTCACCGCCGACATCGCCTGCATATGTGGGTCGGAATAGGCCGCGGCCGTCAGCAGCAAGCGGAAGAACTTATGCTGGGCATCCGCCGCCACCGCGCCGGAAGCACCAAACCCGTAGAACTCGACGCGCTGCGCCTGGGACATGAGCGTCACGGCGCGCTGCAACTCCACCGGGTCCAGGCGCTCGCGAACTTCCATCAGCGTATGCAGGGTGGTGTCGAAAATTTTCAGGCTGTAGTCGGCGACTGAATCATCTTCATGAATCGCGAACTGGCCAAAACTCGCGCCAGCCGCGAGGCTTTGCGCAAGCTTGAGCTTCAAATCCTGAAATCCGGAGCAACCGATGGCGCGGCAGAACCGCACGATGGTCGGCTCACTGATACCCACGCTGTGGGCCAGGTCGGCCATGGAACTGTGCATCACTGCCGCAGGGTCAAGCAGCACGTGGTCGGCGACCTTGAGCTCCGACTTGCGTAAGAGGTGGCGAGACTGGGCGATGTGTTGCAGCAGATTCAAAGGGCTGGACTCTTTGTTATTGGCAGGGGCCGGGGATGTAGCGCGCTTGTAGTTATACTACATGAATCGGCTTTTTGCCTGCCCAATGCGTAACCTGATCCCTCGATTTCAGGCGAGCTCACTCCATGTAGCGCTCATTCCGGCGGCCGGTCGCCTCAACGGAATGTCGATTGAAAGAATTACTTCAGCAACTCAGTTACGTGCTGAGGGGCTCTAGTCTTTTTAATTAAACCACCCAATCACGGACTTATTAATTTTACAAACTTACAAATGAAGTCAACTGACCGCTGTAACTACTGAGTTTAAGTCGATATATTTATCTGGCAGGACGCACATTAACTAAATGACAGGAGTTATATAACATGACCATTAAAACAACCGGCTGGACCGCACAAATTGACCGCAGGCCAGGCACTCAGTCTTTTCGCACCTTTGGCACTGTAACCGTTGCCAACAGCGGCATTACGCCGAAACTGGTGTTCATGCCACTGCAAGACAAATCCTTTAACCTGCGCCTCGAGCTGGTATTGGAAAAAGCTGATGGCATGTCGCTACAAGCATTAACCGACAAGTATGTTGAATATAAAACGCTCGGTAACTCCAATGTCACCGGCGTGAGCATTTTCTTTGAAGGCAAACTACTGCAGCATGTCAATATCGAATTGATAAACCCTTAATACGTTTTCATGCATCAACGCTTCCTGTCAGAGGGCTAACGCCTCTGACGGGAAGTTATTTCAGCATTGCCAGATCCTGATTGCGCAACAACACCGCCAACCCTTCTGCCTCTATCGGTTTGCTGATCAGATACCCCTGCACCTCATCGCAACGCTGCACCTTGAGAAAATCCAGCTGCTCCTGCCGCTCGACCCCCTCAGCCACTACCTTCAACGACAAACCATGGGCCATGGCAATGATCGCTCGGGTGATTTCTGCATCCGCACTACCCTCACTCAGGCCGCGGATAAACGCCTGATCGATTTTTACGTAATCGACAGGAATGCGTTTCAGGTAGCTCAGGGATGAATATCCCGTACCGAAATCATCGATAGCCAGTTTTACCCCGAGGTCGCGCAGCTGCTGAAAGGTAGAAATGATGTGCTCGACGCTGTCGAGCAATTGGCTTTCCGTCAGCTCCAGTTCCAGGCAATGCGGTTCCAGGCCTGTTTCTTCCAGCACCTGGCGAACAAGACTGACGAGCTTTCCTTGGCGCAGTTGATGCACCGAAAGGTTGACCGACACCCGAATCGGTTCAAGCCCCTGACGTTGCCACTCACAAGCTTGCCAACACGCCTGACGCAACACGAACTCACCGATCGCGCCAATCAATCCGGTTTCTTCGGCAAGCCCGATGAACTCTGCAGGTGGCACGCGCCCCATGCTCGGGTGATCCCAGCGCACCAAGGCTTCGGCGGCATTCAGTCGACCGGAAGCCAGGCAAAGTTTGGGTTGGTAAAACACTTTGAGCTGCTTTTCTTCAACCGCTTTGCGCAGTTGGTTTTCGAGCTGCAAACGCTCCAGTGTGCTGGCCTGGAGACTTTCGGTGTAGAACTGGAAATTGTTCCCGCCCAAATGTTTTGCGTGCTGCATGGCAATGTTTGACTGACTCACAAGCGCAGAAATTTCCCGGGCATTGTCCGGAAACATGCTGATGCCCATGGACGCGCTGACCACCAGTTCATGACCCTCAACCGTTATCGGCAATCTCAACTTGGTCGACAACCGCGTCGCCACACGTGCCAGGCTCGACAAATTGCCATAAGCGTCGAATAGCACGGCAAACTCGTCGCCCGACAAGCGCGCGATGGTGTCCGCCTCGGGTAACGCATTGATTAGCCGGCGGGCCATTTTCTGCAGCAACTGATCGGCCACTTCATGGCCAAGGCTGTCGTTGAGCAACTTGAAGCGGTCCAGATTGATGTGCAGCAACGCCAGACTGCGCCCGCCCTGACGCACGCGCTGATGAGCCTCACGCAGACGTTCGCGGAACAGCGACCGGTTGGCCAGCCCTGTGAGCTCATCGTAATGGGTCAGGTAACGCATGCGTTCTTCGGATTCTCGACGCGCCGAGAGATCAGCGAAGAAGCCGACGATATGGCTGACATGTCCCCGATCATCGCGCACCGCATTCAATTGCAGCCATTGCGGATACAGCTCGCCATTCTTGCGGGTTTCAACCAGCTCACCCTGCCAACTGCCATGCTGCTCCAGTCCCTGACGAATGGCCGCGTAATGACGACGGGCATCCCGACTGCACGGCAACTCGACGACATTGCGTCCAAGCATGTCGTTGATGTCATAACCGGTTACGCGGCTGAACGCCTGATTGACCGCGATCAGGGTGTAATCAGGGTCGAAGATCACAATGCCTTCACTGGCCGCTTCAAACACCGTCGCCGCCAGTTGTCGCTGTGCTTCCTGACCTTTGCTGACACTGATGTCGCGGCGCGTGCCGACCATGCGCAACACCCGGCCACTTTCGCTGCGTTCAACGGCTCGCCCGCGATCCTCGATCCAGACCCAATGCCCATCGCCGTGACGCACGCGATACTCGATCTGATAATCCTCGCTGCGGCCCTTCAAATGCTCCACCAGCGCTCGTTTCAACGATGGCAAGTCTTCGGGATGCAAGCGCGGGTTCAGGTGACTGAGCAATGCCGTCACATACTCCGGAGCAATCCCGAACAGCTCCTCGAGTTGGGTGTGATGGACCTCATCGGTTTGCAAGTTCCAATCCCACAGCCCCAGCTCACTGGCCTTCAGGGCCAACGCAAGACGCGCTTCGCTTTTGCTGAGGGCCTGATTGGCGGCGTCCAGTTCAAGGCTGCGTTGCGCCACGCGGCTTTCCAGTTCGATCTGGATTTCCCGCAGCTCATCTTCTGCACGGCGCCTTTGCTCAATCTCCTTGGCCAGCGTTTGATTCAGCCGATCGCCGATGCTTTGCGCCTGCTGCAGATGTTCGATCAGTGCCTGGTTCTGGAAACGTCGCAACAAGCCGCGATCGATCAGCCGGTTGACCTGCCAGGCGACCACGCTCAGGGCGCCAAGTAAAATCAGCCCGAACCAGCCCCAACCCTGCTCTTGCTCGTCGCCCCCCCAGAACAGATAGGCGATGGCCGGCAACAGACAGGGCAAGGTAAAGGAGAGAAACGCCGGCAGGCTCACCGCATAAGCCACGCTGGCGGACAACGCGGCAGCGCCGATCAGGCCGAATACCCAGGCCTGCTGTATGAAGTTGTCCGCCGGTACGAGGGCAATGCCAGCGCCCGCCAGGGTGAGACCGGTGAGGCTCGAGCCAAGGAGAAACATGCGCCGCCAGACGGGATGAGCCTGACGATTGGGAATCGCCGAATCGAAGGCCGCGACCTGAATCACCCGCAACGCCACCAGCGACAGCAACCAGACCAGCCAGACACTGACCAGAAAATATCGTTGAGGACTCCAGAGCAGGCCGGCACAGACCAGGCCATTGATCAGCATGAACAGCGTGGGCAGCAGGGACCCCTGATAAAGCAGGCGCGTGCGCTCCACCGCCATTTCCATGGCGTACTGTTTACGGATAACCCGGGGCTCCACGGTGGGGCCCGACAGGTCGGAGCTGAGGGTCATAGGCAATGTTCTTGTTCTTATAATGATGAGCATGGGCCCGAAACGTCGAGGGAGCATACACAAGCGAGTGCCCGGACCAAACTGCTTCGGATCATGAAAAATCCGAAATCCATCCCCCGATTCGTCTCTGGAAAGTCCCCGAGCGAGCCCCGCCAGCGCTTGCAGCCAGTGACCGACCGGTCGTCATTCGTGCCTCTTTCATCGGTAAATGCAAAGCTCGGTTTGCCCGGTGTGACGGCGCACCCTAGAATGCCCCGATGCGCGATGATCTCTCCCTTCTGCTGAACTCCCTCAACGATGCCCAACGCCAGGCCGTAGCTGCCTCCGTGGGTCGTCAGTTGGTCCTGGCCGGTGCTGGTTCCGGTAAAACCCGAGTGCTGGTGCACCGTATCGCCTGGTTGATCCAGGTCGAAAACGCCTCGCCTCACTCGATCCTGTCGGTGACCTTCACTAACAAGGCCGCTGCCGAGATGCGCCATCGCATCGAGCAACTGATGGGGCTCAACCCGGCCGGCATGTGGGTGGGCACTTTCCACGGGCTGGCGCACCGCTTGCTGCGGGCGCACTGGCAGGAAGCCGGCCTGAGCCAGACCTTCCAGATTCTCGACAGCGACGACCAGCAACGGCTGGTCAAGCGGGTGATCCGCGAGCTCGGCCTGGATGAACAACGCTGGCCCGCTCGCCAGGCCCAGTGGTTCATCAACGGCCAGAAAGACGAAGGGCTGCGTCCACAACACATTCAAGCCAGCGGCGATCTGTTCCTGGCGACCATGCGCAGCATTTATGAAGCCTATGAGGCCGCGTGCTTGCGCGCAGGCGTCATCGACTTCTCCGAATTGCTGCTGCGCGCCCTCGACCTGTGGCGCGATCACCCAGGGCTGCTCGCGCATTATCAGAAGCGCTTCCGGCACATTCTGGTGGACGAATTCCAGGACACCAACGCCGTGCAATACGCCTGGTTGCGCCTACTGGCCAAAGGCGGCGACAGCCTGATGGTGGTTGGTGACGACGATCAGTCGATCTATGGCTGGCGCGGGGCGAAAATCGAAAATATCTATCAATACTCCGATGATTTCCCGGATGCGCAAACCATTCGTCTGGAGCAGAACTACCGCTCCACCGCCGGCATCCTCAAGGCAGCCAATGCCCTGATTGCCAACAACACCGGGCGCATGGGCAAAGAATTGTGGACCGATGGCGGCGAAGGCGAAGCGATCAACCTTTACGCCGCGTTCAACGAACACGATGAAGCTCGCTACGTTGTCGAAACAATCGAAAGCGCGCTGAAAACGGGCTTGGCTCGCAGTGATATCGCGATTCTGTACCGCTCCAACGCCCAGTCGCGCGTTTTGGAAGAAGCCTTGCTGCGCGAGCGCATTCCTTATCGGATTTACGGCGGGCAGCGCTTCTTCGAGCGGGCGGAAATCAAAAACGCCATGGCTTACCTGCGTTTGCTGGAAGGTCGGGGCAACGATGCTGCCCTGGAGCGGGTGATCAACGTTCCGGCCCGTGGCATCGGCGAAAAAACCGTCGAAGCGATTCGTGACCATGCGCGCCACAGCGATGTGTCGATGTGGGAAGCCATGCGCCTGCTGGTGGCCAACAAAGGCCTGACCGGTCGGGCTGCGGGTGCCTTGGGGGCGTTTATCGAACTGATCGAGAATCTCGCCGCCAAGTGCATGGAAATGCCTCTGCACTTGATGACTCAGACTGTCATCGAGCAATCCGGGCTGATCGCTTATCACGAAGCCGAAAAAGGTGAGAAAGGCCAGGCCCGGGTAGAAAACCTTGAGGAACTGGTCAGCGCCGCTCGCAACTTCGAGAACGCTGAAGAAGACGAGGACCTGTCGCCACTGGCGGCGTTCCTCGGCCACGCATCGCTGGAGGCAGGTGATACTCAGGCCGACGAGCATGAAGACAGCATTCAGTTGATGACGCTGCACAGCGCCAAAGGCCTGGAGTTTCCTTATGTGTTCCTGGTGGGCATGGAGGAGGGTCTGTTCCCGCACAAGATGAGCCTGGAAGAACCCGGTCGTCTTGAGGAAGAGCGTCGTCTGGCCTATGTCGGTATTACCCGGGCGATGCAGAATCTGGTGATGACCTATGCCGAAACGCGGCGCCTGTATGGCAGCGAGACCTACAACAAGGTGTCGCGTTTCGTGCGCGAAGTGCCCAAAGGCCTGATTCAGGAAGTGCGGTTGTCCAATAGCGTCAGCCGTCCTTTCGGTGGAGGCCAGCAGCAGAGCTCCAGCAGCCTGTTTGGCGGTAGCGAGATTCCGGATACCGGATTCAGTCTTGGCCAGGCAGTGCGGCATTCGGTATTTGGGGAGGGTGTGATCCTGAACTTCGAAGGTGCCGGCGCTCAGGCTCGCGTCCAGGTGAATTTCAGCGAAGGCAGTAAATGGCTGATGCTGGGTTATGCGAAGCTGGAAGCGATCTAACCCGAACGTGATTCCATATGGGAGCAATGCTTGCTCGCGAAGAACGATAACGCGGTCTCTTGATAGACCGTGCTGTTGCCATCGCGAGCAAGCTTTGCTCCTACAAAGGCCAATTCCTACCGAACTTATCCACTCCTCCTACAGACCAAAGTTAACAGGCCTTATTGCGCTGACTGAAGCTGAACCCAACCTGTCAGGCAAAAGCCCGAAACACTCTGCCGCTAGCCAGTAACACTTCAGCTGTGCAACATGGCGCGCGTGCCTTCCACAAATGGGAATTCCCTTTATGAAACGTTTTCTTAGCATCGCCATGGCGTTGTGCATCGGCCTGACGATGAGCCTGGACGCCAACGCCAAGCGCTTTGGTGGCGGCAAGAGCTCCGGCGCTGCGCCGACTCACCAGACCAGCCAAATGGCTCCTTCTTCTGCTGCAGGCGGCGCTGCGGCCACTGCAGGCGCAGCCGGTGCCGCTGGCGCTGCTGCAAAAGCCGGTGGCGCTTCGCGCTGGCTCGGCCCTCTGGCCGGTATCGCTGCCGGTGGCCTGCTGGCTTCCATGTTCATGGGCGGTGGCTTCCAGGGCATGCAGATCTTCGACATCCTGATCATGGCTGTCATTGCGTTCCTGATCTTCCGTTTCATCGCCGCTCGTCGTCGCAGGCAGCAAGAGCACATGGCTCCGGCTGGTCACGCACCGATGCAGCGTGAAGTGTTCGAACAAAAGCCTGCTGGCGGTTCGATCTTTGGCGGTTCGGCAGCTCCTGTAGCCGCTCGTCCGGTGATCAATGCACCAGCCTGGTTCAATGAACAGAGCTTCATCGAAGCGGCCCGCAACCACTTCCAGTCCTTGCAGCAGCACTGGGACGCGAACGAAATGGACAAGATTGCCGAGTTCGTGACCCCGCAATTGCTGGAGTTCCTGAAGCGCGAACGTGCCGATCTGGGCGACGCTTTCCAGTCCACCTACATTGACAACCTCAATGTGCAACTGGACGGCGTGGATGATCGTGCGGACAAGACCATCGCGACCCTGACCTTCAGCGGCGTGTCGAAAACTTCGCGCTTCGACCAGGGCGAAGTGTTCAGCGAGAGCTGGAACATGGAACGTCCGCAGGGCGAAAACCAGCCTTGGCTGGTGGCCGGTATCCGCCAGAACGGCTGATCCCTTCTGCGTTAAGCATGTTGTAATGAAAACCCCGGACTCGTCCGGGGTTTTCTATTTCGCGGTTGCATCTATACCAAGCTACTGTATAAACCGCCCCAACTAAACCGCGCCATCAAGCAAGAGGATCCCGGACGTGGAAGAAATCATCGAACAACTGCGTGAAGCCAACGAACCGGTACCGGTCCCCTTGGAGCTGCCTGACGAAGACCAGTTGGTGGAAATCGAAGAACAACTGTTCATCGACATTCCATTTGTCTTCAGAGAATTTTTGCTGACCGTCAGTGACGTGGTCTACGGCAGCCTGGAACCCGTGACGGTCACCGATCCGCAATCCCACACCTACTTGCCAGACGTTGCCGCTAATGCCTGGGATGCCGGTGTCGATCGCAGCATGATCCCGATCTGTCAGGACGGTGACGACTACTACCTCGTTGAAGAGGATGGCACCGTGGTGCTGTGGCAGGCTGAAGAAGAGCTGATTGCCGAAGAAACCTGGGAATCGGTCTGGCACTGGGCGCGGGACGTCTGGCTGGAAAGCTGAAACACCCCAAGTGATTTTTGTAGCAGCCGGATGCAGGCTGCGCCAGCTGCTGCAAAATCAGTGGCCGGACGCATCCTTGTGGTTGTCCAGGGTTTCCAGCAAGGCCACCTGCATCCGCGTGTGTACGCGGATGAACCAGCGCCAGAGCAGCGCCGCTACGGCCGCCGCCACCGCCGCAACCAGCATCAGCAACTTGTTGGTCGGCAGAATACTGGCCGACAAGGCTGCCAGCAGCAGGAAAATCACCAACAGCGAAAGGATCGGTATCACTTCGGAGATCACCCGACGCACTCGCTGTGTATGACGACCCGCCATCTCCGGCTTCACGCCCATCTCTGCCAACAGCATCGATAGCGCCTTGAGCTTGCGATAGGCCGCGATCAGGAACGGCAGCGACAGTATCAACGCCCCGCCCCAGATCAGTGCTTTCTGCCAGCTCGGATCACTGATCCAGTCCTGTAGATACGCAGACATACGCTCGGCAAAAAAAGCGCCCGAGAAGAAAATCGCGATCACCAGCGCCAGATTGACCCCCACCTGCAACAAAATCCGCCTAATCATCGACGCCAGCAGGGCACCCTCGCCCTGTGGCTGAATGCTGCGCAGCCATTCGCCGTACATTCCCAACACCCGGCCGAGCCGCTGCGGCATTACAGCGGCCAGCTTGATCGACAGCGGATCGGCCGCGCGGATCAAATAGGGCGTCAGCAAGGTGGTGATCACCGAGACTGCAACGGCCACGGGATACAGGAAGTTACTGGTGACCTGCAGCGTCATGCCCAGTGCCGCGATGATGAAAGAGAACTCCCCAATCTGTGAAAGCCCCATCCCGACGCGCAGTGACGTGCGCCCGTCATTGCCGGCGATAAACGCGCCGAGACCACAAGAGAGCATTTTTCCCAACACCACGGCCACGGTGATCACCGCGATTGGCCAAGCGTATTGCAGCAGGATCAGCGGATCGAGCATCAGCCCGATGGCCACAAAGAAGATGGCACTGAATAAATCGCGCACCGGTTCGATCAAGCGCTCGATCTTCAGCAATTGCCGGGATTCAGCCATGATCGCGCCGATCAGGAACGCGCCGAGCACCATGCTGTATTCGAGCTTGACCACTAACAGACAGAAGCCGAAACACAGCCCCAACACGGTGATCAGCAGCATCTCGTTGCTTTCGAATTTGGCCACATAAGCCAACAGACGCGGGACCAGCAGAATACCGATCACCAGCGCGACAATCATGAACAGCGACAGTTTGCCGACCGTGGAAAAGACTTCGCCGGAACTCACCGTACCGCTGACTGCGATACTCGACAGCAAAGCGATAATGCCAATACCAAGGATGTCCTCCACGATCAGTACACCGAAGATCAGTTGCGCAAAGCGCTCATTCTTCATCTTCAGATCGTTGAGCGCCTTGACGATGATCGTGGTCGAGGAAATGGCCAGGATCGCGCCGAGGAACAGGGAATCCATGGTGTTCCAGTCGAACCATCGGCCGATTTCGTAGCCGATCCAGATCATCAGCACGATTTCCAGGAATGCGGCGATAAACGCGGTGGCGCCGACCTTGAACAGCTTGCGCAGGCTGAATTCCAGGCCCAGGCAAAACATCAGGAATATCACCCCGAGTTCAGCGAGTGTCTTGATGGTTTCCTCATCGTGGATGAGGCCGAACGGCGGTGTATGCGGTCCGATGATGAAACCGGCGACGATATACCCCAGGACTACCGGCTGTTTAAGCCGATGAAACAACACGGTGACCACACCGGCGACCAGCATGATGACTGCCAGATCCTGAATAAAACTGATCGCATGCATGGCGTGGGCTCCTTGAGACAGACTTTCGGAGGTTAACACCGCGACTTCCGCCAGAAAGGCGGTGCAATATATGGAAACAGATAGATCGCGCGTGACGGCAGCCATGCGCCCGGCGTCCCGATAACAGTCGGTTTGAAAAAGCTGACCAGGCACCCGTAGAGGTGCACTCCTTCATCACTGCCTTGAACCGTGAGAACGCTATGGAACCCGGAAACGCCCAACTGTCGATGACGGTATTGATGACCCCCGACATGGCCAACTTCTCTGGCAATGTTCACGGCGGCACACTGCTCAAATACCTGGACGAAGTCGCCTACGCCTGCGCCAGCCGTTATGCCGGTCGCTACGTGGTGACGCTCTCGGTGGATCAGGTTATTTTTCGCGAGCCGATCCATGTCGGCGAACTGGTGACCTTCCTGGCGTCGGTCAACTACACCGGCAACACCTCGATGGAGGTGGGTATCAAGGTCGTGACCGAGAACATTCGTGAGCGATCGGTACGTCACACCAACAGCTGTTTTTTCACCATGGTCGCCGTGGATGACCAGCGCAAACCGGCCGCCGTCCCGCCACTGCAACCGCAGAACAGTGAGGACAAGCGTCGTTTTATGCAGGCACAGCAGCGTCGGCAGATCCGTCAGGAACTGGAAAAGCGTTATCAGGAAATAAAAGGCGACGTTTGAAGTAAAGATCGTCCGAACGCGGGCCGCGTTCGGACGATTTTAGTCATTACAGACTTATCGCCGTCGCCTCGAACCGCACCCGCGGATGAGCGATCCGGTCCTGGGCCCGCACCAGTTCCAGCTCGTAGCTTGCGCACGCCTGGGTCTCCAGCAACACTTCATGCACCGCCGACGCAGTGAATTCAAATGCAGCCACCAGGCTGTCGCCCAACAGCACGCGCGCCAGGAACAACCCTGAAGTCAGGTCACCAACGCCCACCGGCTGACGCGGGAACGCCAACAATGGTCGACGCAAATGCCAGCTGTTCTCCGCCGTTACCAGCAACATTTCGAAGACATCTGCCGGTTTTCCAGGGTAGTCCAGGTGCTTGACCAACACCGCTTTCGGACCACGCGCCAATAGCGTTCGCGCCATGGCGAGGCAGTCGAACAGCGACTGCGGCTTGCGCCCCGAGAAGCTGTCCAGCTCAAGCTGGTTTGGACACATGAAGTCCGCGACGGCCGCCGCCTCTTGCAGCAGGAAATCGCTGACCTCCGCCGGCACGCTGCACCCCTTCTCCGGGTGCCCCATTACCGGGTCGCATAAATACAACGCCTTGGGATTCATCGACTTGATTCGCGCCACACCGGTCAGGATCGCGCGCCCCTGAGCCGCACTGCCAAGGTAGCCGGAGAGCACAGCATCGCAGTTACCCAGCTCACCGATTGCCGCGATCCCTTCGACCAGCTCGGGAATCTGGTGCGGCGCCAACACCTCACCGGCCCACTGGCCGTATTGGGTGTGGTTGGAGAACTGCACGGTATTGAGCGGCCATACATTCACCCCGATCCGCTGCATCGGGAATACCGCGGCGCTGTTACCGGCGTGGCCGAACACCACGTGGGACTGGATGGCAAGTAGATGGGGCGTACGTTTCATGCGGTGAGTCTTCCGTACAACGATTGAAATTAGAGCCGCGCAGTATGCGACTAAACGCAGCCTGTACGACAGACCGGCGACGCAGTTAAGCTGGCACTATCTTGTTGGAGCACCCTGTTGATGCTTACCCTCGGAAATATCTTAGTGTTGATGCTGCTGGCCACTGCTGGCGCGTGGCTTTGGCACAACCATGGCCTGCGCGAGCGCGCGCTGGAGCGGGTCAAGCAGCATTGCGGCAAGCTTGGCATCGAGCTGCTGGACGGCAACGTCGCATTGAAAAAAATCGGATTTATCAAAGACGCAAACGGCAAACGGCGTTTGGCCAGGGTCTATAACTTCGAGTTCACCGTGACGGGTGAAGCCCGCCACAACGGCACCATTACCCAGTTCGGCGCCCACAGCGCGCAAATAGAGCTGGCACCCTACCCGATGCCCTTCGACGATACCGCGGCGGTGGTCGATGTGGTGAAACCACGGGCCGAGGTGATCGAGCTAAGCCAGTGGCGGCAAGAGCACACCAAGTGGCGTCCTTAAGTAAAAAGATCGTCCGAACACAGGCCCGGGCCGTTCGGACGATCTTTTGATCTTTAAATCACTCGACACCCAGCCATACCTTTCTGCAACGAATCCAGGTCCTGCGCCTCACTGAAAATCAGCTCTATCCGCGAATCCTGTCGCCATTCGCTGGGTTGCCAGTCCAGCATTGAGTTATCCAGCGCGTTGCCCGATACCCATCCCTTAACACTGTGGATCACCATCTTGGCACGCTGCCAGTCGAGGCTTTCAAGCCATCGATCCACTCGCGCGGCATCAAATATCTGACCTGGATGCCAACGCCAGCCGATGCTCCAGCCGCCCGCCTGTTGCTGACTCAAACAGATCGGTATCGCAGGATCAGTCCAGATCGCCGGCATCTGCGCCAATCCTTTGGGTGCAATAAAGTAATCCACACCTGCTTCAGCCTTCGCATCAAGACCCGGTAAAGCATTCAAGGGCAGTACACCTTGCTGCGTCCAGTACAGCGGCATGGCTGGCAGCCGCTCGATGATGCGCGCTCGATCATCCTCACCCAGCGCCTCAGACTTGTTCAACAACAACAGACCAGCGCTGCTCAGGGCCTCTTGTTGCGATTGAGGGAGCGATTTACCGGCGGCGAGTGCCTGAGCATCCAGTACCAGCAAACACGGCTGAACCGCTAACACTCCCAGCCACGGCGCCTCATTCAACTGCCGGAGTAGTTGTGCCGGATGCCCCAACCCCGACGGCTCGATGAACAGCCGATTAGGCCGCGCCTTGCGTAACAAACGTCCCAGCCCGACCTGAAAAGGCGCACCGTTTACGCAACACAAACACCCCCCGGCCACTTCACCCAGTGCGATACCATCGGCGTCCTGGGTCAACAACGCAGCGTCGAGGCCGATCTGGCCGAACTCGTTGATCAGCACCGCCCAGCGCTCACCGGCAGGCCGTTGAGTCAGCAGGTGCCTGATGGCGCTGGTCTTGCCGGCGCCCAATGGGCCAGCAATGACATGGGTAGGAATGTTCTGCAGCATGGTTGAAGGGTTCTGAGGAGGTAGAAAATGCGGTTGATGGGATGGTCGTTACTGCTAGCGCTTACTTCAGGCGAGGCGCTGGCCCAGGCATGTGTGGTACATAGCACAGGTGTACGACTCGACGTAAAAGTTTGTCAGCAGAACCGCAACATCCCGGAGAAGCTCTTCGCCAACGGGTTCTGCCAGCCGAATCTACCTGGGCAAACAGTCGACGTGCAGTACGTGGATGAATGTCCCACCGGGGCGTTTGGCGTCTGCAGCAATGCCCAAGTCGCCAATATGCCTTACCGGCAGGATATTCACTATTACGGTATAGCCACCGATGCGGCCTATTTGAAGCCGTTTTGCGAAGCCCAAAGCCAGGGAAACTGGCTCAAGCCATGACCCCTCAGGCGACCTCCTCGTACCACGGGCCAAACGGGTCCGTCAGCAGTCGCCATCCCTCTTCGCCCAGTTTCATTTCGTCGTCAGTCAGCAGGCACTGGTCGAGTTGTTCGTTCAGTTGATCGAAGTCGATGTTCTGGCCAATGAACACCAGTTCCTGACGGCAATCACCTGTGGCGGCCGTCCAGTTCTTCATAATATCGGCAGTAGTTTCTGCGTCCTGTGGCCACTGGTTTTTCGGTACAAAACGCCACCAGCGCCCGGCGTAACCATAGCGCATCAAACCACCCGCTTGAGACCAGCTACCGGCGTCCATGTGCTTGCTCGCCAGCCAGAAGAACCCTTTGGAGCGCAGCAGCTTGCCGTTCTCCCACGATCCGTTGATGAAGTCGAAAAACCGCTGCGGATGAAAGGGCTTTCTCGCCCGATAAGCAGTGGAAGCAATGCCGTACTCCAGCGTTTCCGGCACGTGCGCGCCACGCAGCTCCTGCAACCAGCCGGGTGCCTGGGAGGCCTTCTCGAAATCGAAGCGCCCCGTATTGAGGATCCTTTTCAGAGGGATTTCACCCATTACCATCGGGATGATCTGTGCCTGTGCATTAAGCCGTTCAAGAATCGCGATCAACTCCTCGCGCGCGCTGCTGCTGATAAGGTCGATCTTGCTGATGAGAATGACGTCGGCGAACTCGATCTGTTCGATCAACAGATCCGTGATGGATCGCTCGTCTGCCTCGCCCAGGGTTTCACCACGGGACGCAAGGCTGTCAGCGGCCTGGTAGTCGATCAGGAAGTTCACGCCGTCAACGACGGTGACCATGGTATCGAGCCGCGCAATGTCAGCCAGGCTCTGCCCGTCTTCGCCGCGAAAGGTGAAGGTTTCTGCCACCGGCAAGGGCTCTGAGATCCCCGTGGATTCAATCAACAGATAATCAAACCGACCCTCCTTGGCGAGTTTGCTTACCTCCTCCAGCAAGTCTTCGCGAAGGGTGCAGCAGATGCAGCCGTTGCTCATTTCCACGAGTTTTTCTTCGGCGCGATTTAGGCTGACGTCGCGCTGTACTTCGCTGCCATCAATATTGATCTCGCTCATGTCGTTCACGATCACGGCGACGCGCAGGTTCTCGCGGTTACGCAATACGTAGTTGAGGAGCGTGCTTTTACCGGCGCCGAGAAAACCCGACAAGACGGTGACGGGGAGACGATGGGGCATCAGGCATTCCTCATAGTGGTACGCGGGTCAGTGGAGCCAGTTCAGGAAAAAGGCGTAGGCGAGTTTAATGTAATAACATAACATGTCAAACTCGCTTCCACGACGGACCTGCTTATGAATGCGCTGACTTTGCCGGATATCGCCATCCAGCCCTCTCGCCAATCTCTGCCACTCGATTGGGTCGGCATGTGCGGCATTGCACTTCCAGTCTTGATTAACGGGCAGCAACTCGCTGCAAAAGTTGACGCAGGCGTGAGTCTCGACAATGAAGAGGCGCGAGGCATCCACATGTCACGGTTGTATCTGGCGCTGGAAATGCTTGAGAACGATCAGCTGACACCTGCGTTATTGCACAGAATATTAGAGCGTTTCATCGACACGCATGAGGAGCTTTCCAACAACGCCTATCTCAATATTCACACGGACTTGCTGCTAAAAAGACCGGCACTGATCAGCCCACTGAGCGGATGGAAAGCCTATCCGGTTAGCATTCGGGCAAGTCTGAAAAATGGATTGTTCCACGTGGAACTATCAATAGACGTGTCTTACTCCTCAACATGCCCCTGCTCGGCAGCGCTGGCTCGGCAATTAATCCAGCAACAATTTGCCAATGACTTCGGGGAGAAGTCACTCAATCTCGATGACGTATTGAATTGGCTTGGCTCTACAAACGGCATCGTTGCGACGCCCCACAGCCAACGCAGCACCGCACATTTGCGGTTGCGTTTGAACGATGACTGCAATGCGCTTCCGCTGATCGCGATCATCAATGATGCAGAAATGGCGCTCGGCACTGCGGTTCAAACCGCGGTTAAACGCGCCGACGAGCAAGCCTTCGCCTTGGCCAACGGCCAGAATCTGATGTTCTGCGAAGATGCGGCTCGACGCCTGCACGCCGCTCTTAAATGCGTTCCAACTATCAATGCTTTCCACCTGCGGATCATTCACGCAGAAAGTCTGCACGCCCACGATGCCGTTGCAGAAAGCCGATGGAATTGGGAGGCCACATAATCCGATAACGGAGCGCGGCCTTCCCGTTCCCATAACCTGTGGATCAGGCTCGCGGTTTCACCGTCCCGCAGTCCTGACCCAACCACACAGCTCGGCTCTCCAGACTGCCCTTCTGCTGGATACCCGTGGCGTTGAACGTGCCGTTCACCTTGGTGGTGAACTCGCGATCACTGAGGAAGGTGGCAACGCCGGCGCCTTGTGCTTTCGGACAGCTGAAGCGGAATTTCCACTGGTTGCCACTGCGATCAGTGATTTCCTGTTTGCAGCCCGATTGTGGGTCAGTGAGCGGAATGTTGTCCGTCTTCACCTGCTCCGGTGTGAGGCACGCGCGTATACCTTTGCCACCCATGGTGATCCCCTGCTTTTCCAGCTGAGCGCGCTGTTCAGGGGTCATCTGACCTTGCAACTGACCAAGGATCAACTGCAGATCCGGCAGGTTCTGGTCATCGACCTTCATGTTGCTGGTGGTCAATTCCCACAAACCGGGCTGAAGCATCTGTGCCTGAGCGGCCAGAGGAAGTGCCAAACCCAACGCCATGGCCAAACCCAGAAGACGAACGTTCATCGAGTAACTCCTGATCAGTAGTGGCCGTTAGACGTCAGCCACAGGCATCGGTTCATGGGCCATTTAATTAGCGACATTCTGCACGGAACATGGTCTGTTAAGCACTGAATCTTCAGGAGCAAGGCTGCCCCATGGATTATTTTGGACCACACATTTTCGGCTACATGATTGCACTGCTTCACACGCTTGGCTCGATCGCCGCCGTCCACGCCGTGCTGACCGTACGCACCGCACAGGGATCCATCGCCTGGGCCCTCTCGCTGGTGTTCATTCCCTACTTGACGCTAATTCCCTACCTGGTTTTTGGTCGCAGCACCTTCGACGGCTACATCAAGGCGCGTCGCCAAGCTAACGAAGAGATGCGCAAAGCGATCTCCGAGCTGAACTGGCGCCCTTGGGTAGAAGAAGCGCTCACCGCACGCGCCTCGAACGCCTATGCGTCGTTACGAGCAATGCCCAAGCTGGGGCGCATGCCGTGCCTGGCCAACAATGAAGTGAGCTTGCTGATCAACGGTCAGGCTACGTTCGAAGCAATCTTCGGCGCTATCAGCCACGCCAAAGAAGCTGTTCTGATCCAGTTCTTCATCATCCACGACGACCGTCTCGGCCAGCGCCTGCAAAACCTTCTGCTGAAGAAAGCCGCTGAAGGGGTGGCGATTTATTTGTTGTACGACCGAATCGGCAGCCACTCGCTGCCCCACAGCTATGTGCAATCGTTGCGAGATGCAGGTGTCGAGGTCAAAGCGTTCGCCACCCGAAGCGGCTGGCTCAATCGCTTCCAGGTCAACTTTCGTAACCACCGCAAGATCGTCGTGGTGGACGGCGTGCTCGGCTTCGTCGGCGGGCACAACGTCGGTGATGAGTACATGGGGGAAAAACCCCCGCTCGCACCGTGGCGTGACACTCACGTCCAGGTGCGCGGCCCCGTGGTGGCCTGTATGCAGGAATCCTTCGCGGAGGACTGGTTCTGGGCCGCCCGCTCGCTACCACCCCTGATTTTGCCGGATGTCTATCCAGATGACGGCGTACTCTGCCAATTGCTCGCCAGCGGCCCTGCAGACGCCTACGAGACCTGTTCGTTGTTCTTCGTGGAGGCCATTCACGCGGCGACGGAACGGGTGTGGATCACCAGCCCCTATTTCATCCCCGACGAAGCCGTATTTGCCGCTCTGCGATTGGCCGTGTTGCGTGGTGTGGACGTGCGCCTACTGCTGCCTTCACGGCCCGATCACCGAATCGTCTACGCTGCCTCCAGCCTTTACGCCTTCGAAGCGGTACGAGCCGGCGTACGAGTGTTTCGCTACCAGCCTGGTTTCCTGCATCAGAAGGTGGTGCTGATCGACAGTGAAATCAGCGCTATCGGCAGCGCCAACATGGACAACCGTTCGTTCCGGCTTAACTTCGAAGTGATGCTGCTAACCGTCGACAGTGTGTTCGCCGGCGAAGTGGAACAGATGCTCACCGACGACTTCGCGCAGGCTCACGAGATCGCCAAAGAAGAAAGCCGGGAGACCCACCGCCTGCAACAGGTCGGCATGCGGATCGCCCGGCTCATTTCACCGATCCTTTAAGGCGTGTAGATGTCGTCGCGGGTCCATGGCAATTCATGGCTGCCATCGGGGTGAGCTTTGACGGCCAGGATCTGGTGGAGATTGATCCAGCCCCTGGCGAACGCGTAAGCGCAGCCAGCCAGGTATAACCGCCAGATCCGCAACGCCTGCTCCGGCACCTGCTTGGCAGCCGCTTCCAGATTGTCCTCCAGGCGCTCGCTCCAATGATCGAGCGTTCGTGCGTAATGCAGGCGCAAACTTTCGACGTCGACAATTTCCAGACCCGCTTCACTGATCTCGGCAGAAATCATCGACAGATGCGGAAGCTCGCCGTTAGGGAACACATACTTCTCGATGAATTCACCGGCGCCACGCCCCACCGGACGGCCATCGGTGTGCTTGGCGGTGATGCCGTGGTTCATCACCAGACCGCCCTCTTTCACCGCGCCGAACAGAGTTCTGCAGTACTCGGCAAGGTTAGCGTGACCGACGTGTTCGAACATGCCAACACTGACCACCTTGTCGAACCGACCGTCCTGAGGCAGGTCGCGATAGTCGAGCAGTTGCAGTTCCACCAGGTCATCCAGCCCTTCGGCAGTCACACGCTCCCGGGCGAGGGCCAGTTGCTCTTTGCTCAGTGTGATGCCGAACACCCTGGCGCCAAACTCCCGCGCGGCATAACGCGCCAGGCCACCCCAACCACAGCCAACGTCCAGCAGATAGTCGCCGGGTTGCAGGCGCAACTTACGGCACAGATGGCGGAATTTTGCTTGCTGGGCTTGCTCGAGGGATTCGCTACCGGTCTCGAAATACGCACAGGAATACGCCATGTCGCTGTCGAGCCAAAGCTGATAGAACGCGTTGGAAAGGTCGTAGTGGTAGGAGATTGCCTTGGCATCGGTTTCCTTGTCGTGAACCGTGCGAACAGGCTGATTGTCATCGTCCTCGCCCACCAACGCCTGACTCCACTCGTCGACGATGCGAATCACATCGCTGATGGACCCTTCCAGTTCGAGCTTCCCTTCGACAAACGCCGCTCCTAGCGCGTCAAGGGTGGGATGGGTGAGCTGGGTAACCATTTGCGGGTCCTTGACCACAATGGTGACGCTCGGCGTCGGCCCCAGATTGTATTCATGGCCGTCCCAGAGTCGCAGGCGTATCGGTAACTGCAGATTCTGTAAGGCCGGTGGAATGTGCGCGAGCATGGAGAATCCCCCTTGTTTCAGACGTCTGATTGAGAGGGTAGACCATCCTTGAAAAATAGCTGGCTATCGAATTAATAGCCGTTTTCTATGATTCACCGCGGCAATAAAACCAGCGCTGCGAACCCACAAAGTCCTTCGCCCTCACGCAGATGACTGCAAAGTTGGCGTGCAGTTCTGAAAATGTTCATTGAGCACTCATGTCCTCTTTCATTTTCAGCAGAGGCTCCTGGAAGCGCAACAAACGCCCGGCATTCCCCAGCACCAGCAACGTGCTGAAGTTATGCAGCAAAGCGGCAATCATCGCCCCTGCGGCGCCGAGCCAGCCAAACGCCGCGAAGGCTACAATCGCGAGGGTCCAGCCCAGGCCAATGATCACGTTTACCTGCAATGTGTGGCGACATTGGCGGCTTAATCGCACACAGGTTCCGAGCCTGCGCAGGTCACTGCCGATCAGCACGATATCGGCTGATGCCAGTGCAATGTCAGCGCCACCCGCGCCCATGGCCACGCCGACTACGCCAGCCTTCAGCGCCAGTGAATCGTTGATCCCGTCACCGACCACCATCGGCCGGAAGCCGCTGCCGATTTCCTGCAGCACACGATTCAGCTTGTCCTCAGGCAGCGCCTGCGCTTCGACATCTTTGATGCCCACCTCTTCAGCCAGGGTGTGCGCGACACTCTGGCGATCACCCGTCAGCAGTAGCTGGCGACCCAAACCCAATTCCCGCAACTCGCTCAAGGCAAAACGCGCCTCGGGTTTGACGGTATCCGCCAGCAACAACCACGCGAGGAATTCGCCATCGAGCGCCAGGCCGGCAATCGGTCCGTCGTGTTCAGGAACGGCACTGGTGGTAATACCCAGTTGAGCGAACAACTCTGGCCGACCCAGCGCGGCTTCCCCCGCCTCGGTCATTGCCACCACTCCAAGCCCCTGCCGTTCACGAATGTCCGAGAGCAGCAGGAAATGCTCCTGGTCGACCAGGCCAGCGAGCGCACGGCTGACCGGATGACTGCTGGCGGCCCCAAGGCTGGCAGCCAGATTCAGCACCTGGCTACAATCCGCCAGCGGGCTGTCGATGGATTGCAGGCGCAAGGTGCCGAAGGTCAGCGTCCCGGTCTTGTCGACCACCAGCGATGTCAGATCAGCCAGCTCTTCCAGAAACGCAGAGCTGCGAATCAGGATGCCGTGTCGAGCCGCAACCGCCACGCCTGCGATTGCCGTAGCCGGCGCTGACAGCACCAGGGCGCAAGGACAAGCCGCCACCAATACCGCGAGCATCGCCTGCGCGTCATTGGTGATGAACCAGGTGACGGCAGCCAGTAACAACACCAGCACCATGTAGCTGCCCGCGTAGCGTTCCAGCAAACGGGTAATCGGCGGCTTGGAACGCTCGGCGCTTTGCATCAGCGCGATGACTTTACCCAACGTCGATTCATTGCCGGTGCGGGTCACTTCGATGCGCAACAGACCATCGAGGTTGATCGCACCGCCAAAGACCGGCATGCCGACACCGGCCTCCATCGGTACCGACTCACCTGTAATTGACGCCGTGTCGAGGCTCGCCTGACCGGACAGCACACGACCATCGGCCGGCACTCGATCACCGGCTCGCACCTCCACAATGTCGCCAGCTTTGAGCGTGCCGTTATCGACTTCGACGATGCTGCCATCCGCCTGGACCTTGCGCGCATGACTACGCGTCAGTTGGCCCAGCGCATGAATGGCTTCCTGCGAACCGATGACACTGCGCTCTTCCAGTACGTGACCGAAGATCATGATGATCGGCAGCAAGGCGGCGGTCAGGAGATCGCCAGTGGCCCAGGCGCCCAGCATCGCCAATGCAATCAGTTGATCGGTGATGCCGTGCAAGCTGGGGTAACGCAGGCTGTACCAGGCCGAACGCATCACCGGGATGGCCACCAGCACGGAAGCAAATCCCAGCAGTAACTGACTGACGCCTTTCTGCTCGGGCGACAACCAGCGCCAGACCAGGCCGAGCGTCAGCAGACCCAGAGCGAGCATCGCCAGGGTCAGTTGGCGTGCGGCACTGCGTTGTTCAGCCGAGGACAACATGCTCGGTGCCCCGGCGGTGTGCGCAGTCATTGTGCAGCTCCCTGAATGATCAATCGTGAATCGTCTTTCGGGTTGACCGTGGTAACAGATCCAGCCTGGCCGAGAATTGTTGGCATTCGTTCACGGTAAATGCGCAGCAGCATTTGCGGGTCGGTTCCCTCCTCCTGCGCCTTCGCCAGGCTCAAAACGGTCGCTGTGTCTGCCGAGGCTTTGGCCAATCGTTCGCTCGCCTGGGCATGAGCCACTTGCAGTGAACGGTCGGCTTGCTGATTGGCGGTCTGGTTGAGTTTCTCGGCCTCGGTGCGCGCGTTGGCGACCGCTTTGTCGGCTTGCTGACTCGCGGTCAAAACGGCGTTGAACGCGTTGACCGCTGGCCCCGGCAGGCTCGATTGAACGTCGACGCGCGCCACCTCAATACCCACGCCCTGCCCCGTCGCTGTCAGTTCGGCCAAGCGCTGATTAATGCCTTGCACCAGATCACCCCGCAACCGTTCGCGTCGTTCGGCCGCCTGATTGTCGGCGCCGATCAATTCGGGACGGGCGACCAGAATGGTGTCCAGATCGCGAGCTGCCGTGAGGGCGACGGCGCTGCGTGTCACCAACCGATCGAGTGCCGGCAGTACATGATCGCCTTGCAGGACGAAGGCATACGGGTCGGTGACTTTGTAGAACACCCGGACATCCAGTTGCACCACGCCCGCATCCCCGGTCAGCAGGTAACCGGAGCCCGCTAGCGCATCGCTGATCGGCGTCGCAAAACTTGCCACTCGATCAGCCTGCAGGGCGACATCGCTGCGCAAGAGATTTTCTACACGACGCTCGATAACACGGTCCGCCGCTGGCAGCAGGATCACTTGTTCAAACGGTCGCGGCCACGCGAGCAACAACCCCGCATTTTGAATTCGATCCAGCGCACCAAAGTGCAGAACCACCGCGCGGTTCTGCGGATCGATCTGCCGCACATTGGAGAATGCCCACGCCAGCGCGGCTAACACCGTCACCGCGTACAACCCCAGAAATGCCAATCGCCCCGCTTGAATCCAGGGGCTGTTCAATTCATTTGTTCCACGTGGAACCCTGTTCATGGCTGCAACCCAGTCTTGTTTTCGAGCGTCGGTGGACCGTCCACCAACACGCGAAATGGCGCTGCATCCGTTCGCAAAATCAACTCGGTTCCTGGCGTGACGATCGTGCCCAAGGTGTCCAGAGAGCGGAGCAAATTGTAGAGCTGCGGCGAACCCGCGTAAGCGCGACCATAAATCTGCGCGGCTTCAACCCGGGACTGGGCTTCGATGTCAGCGGCTTTAACCGTCGCATCCGCTTGGACGATGCGTGCATCACGTTCTGCGGCTGAGCGTATTTGTGCGGCTTCGCGCTTGCCGATCGCGGTACGTTCGGTGGCGATGGTTTCTCGCTCGGCGCGCATTCGATCGACCGTCGCGGTCAACGTCACCGAGGGCAATGTCAGGCGTTCAATCCCCACCTGCAGCACACGCACCCCGTAGGTCGCCAGCAACTGCTGATCAATTTGTTTGCGCAGTTGCGTTTCGAAGTCAGCGATACGGACCTGATTGGCGTCGGTGTTCACCAGATTAGCCAGGTCGAAACTGCTGGCTGTGGTTTCCAGCGCCGAGCCGACAAACGTACGAATCTGCCGGGCCGCTTCATCCGGCTGGTTTTGCACCGCGCGCATGAAGCGCTGGACGTTGTCCGGATCACCTTGCACCTGCCACGCGACATAGGCCTGGACGATGATCCGCAGACCGTCCCGGGTGCCGACATCCTGCAACCCGCTCGACGTAGTGCGCAGTCGAAGATCGACAGGAATCGCCGCTTCGAACGGTGCCGGCCACCGCCAGCCAAGACCCGGTTCAAGGAGCACTCGCGACGGGTTGCCGAAGCGCGTGATCACCGTGGCTTCCCCGGAACGCACTTGCACCAGACTTGCCGCTGCGATGGCAAACGCTACCAGCAATGCCGCCCAGCCCATGCGTCGCCACGGGAAAGGACCCGCTTCCTCGGGAGCACCGTGGTGGTGATGGTGATGTCCATGGTGATGCCCGCCATGACCGTGTTCATGGCCGCTGTGGTCATCGTGATCGTGAGTATGCGACTGGCTCAATGGGCAACTCCTGGCTGAGCGGTAGAGCGTGCTGGCACAGGGTCAGCTGGCAAGGTGAAGGTACGGAGGTCGATGGTGGGTGCGTTACCAGTGCCGCCCAGACGATGATCGAGGATCAACAATCTGGCGTTGGCGAGACCTTGTGAGAGCTGACTTAAATACTGCTCCAGCACGAAGGCCTGACCGGCACTGGCGAAGGCTTTTTGTTCTGCGGAAAATTTCAGATCGGCAGCCTGAGCAGTCGCGTTGATTTCCCGGGCGCTGGCGGTTGCCTGATCGCGCGCCATGCTGGCCTGTAACTGCGCTTCATTGGTAGCCTGCGCCGCCGCACCGCGCTCTCGGGAGATCAATGCTTGCGCGCCGATCTGCGCAGCTTGCACGCCGTGATAAGCATTGGCTGCACCCGCCGGCGGGTGAATCGCCTCGACCACGGTCGCGAGAATTTCGACGCCACTGTCCAGTTTCTTCAGGTCTGCCTGCACGGACCGACCGATCTCTTCGCCCAGCCCTACCCTGTCATCACCGAGTAACCCATCCAGGGTGCGCGACGCAAAATCGTGAACCAGAATCCGGCTGGCCGTGCTGCGAATCAATGTGGGTATGTCAGCGCTGTTATAAGTCGCCGCCAGCGCCGCCTGATCAGTCAGGCCGATGCGATAGACAAAGCGCACGTCCATGTTGACGATCTGGAAGCTTTGTTTGTCCGCGCGGCTACTGGCGATGACTTGGGATTTATCGTTCACATGACTGGCGTCCCACAAGCGATTGGCAGTCGTTGGGGCCGGGCCTTCCGCAGGGTCGGCCAGAACCGGTAACGGGTTCTCGCCGACACTGGTGGCCAACTCGTGAACCACGCCATTTTCAACGCCCAATACCCGGCCCAACGGCCACGGTAATCCGGCATGTAAACCAGGGCCAAAGACCTCCACCGGCTTGCCGAAACGTTCGTAGATTCCGCGCCCTTGCAGCGGTATTTCATGGATGCCCGTCAGTGCCCAGCCAACAATCGACACGAAAACCACCACCGGCACAAACGCCCGGCGCATGAACGTGAAGGCCCAGATTTGCCGCAAGTCGATACCAAAACGGTTATGCAATTCATGCTGCAGCGCCAGCAACGGTTGCGGTGGCCAGCGCAGCATTTCGGCGACAAAGCTTCGCGCCAGCAGCGTTGGTTCCAGTTGCTCGCGGCGGGGACTGAACAGCGAAAGCACCGCGCGTAGCAGCAACTCGATCGCAACAAGTCCTGGCAGCAAACCGATCAACACCGCCAGTCGCACGGGCCACACTGCTGTTTCACCCGCAAACAACAGGCACAGAGCGCTTAACACCAGACAGATGATGGAGACGCGTGTCAGTTGCGCCAGCGCCCCGGCTTCAGGCCACTGTGCGGTGTTTTCCTGGGCGAGTTGGCGTTCGAACACCAACAACCCGAATGCCAGCAACAACGACAGCGCCGCGCCAACATGGGCCGCCAAGCCTAAGGCGATGGGCGGCAATGCCAGGTTCCAGACCTGGCTTACGCTGAACAGCACCAGAAGAGCCCACCCACCGAGCCACAGTGTCGGTGGGCCGATCTGCACCAGTGTGCGCAGCCATCGTTCATTGATGCGGTCCAACAAGCGCTCATACCAGCCCAACGGCACAGGCTCGTCATCCGTAACGATGGCGGGCACCCCTGCTGGCGGGTTCAACGCCCTCGCGCGCCATTGCGTCACGAACCGGGCCGATTGCAGGCCGGCAATCAGCACCAGCAACCCGGCACTCTGATTGACCAGCAAGGCAGGCCAAGGTGATTGCGCTGAAAACAGCCTGACGAAGAAGGCCAGTAGCAACCCGCCAGCCACGATAGCGCCCAAACCGATCAGCAGCTGACGCAATCGTCGCCCCTGGAAGACTGCCTGTTGAAAGCGCGGCAGTCCCGCGACTACCACCTCTTCTGAATCGAGATCGACTTGCATACCACCTCAGATTGTTTCGCACGCTGCTCAATTCGTTACGATATAACGAAAGTAGTGAAATATTTGTACTTAATTGCTCTATCAAAAGCGGCGCAAGCTGTCGCTTGGCTGAAGCCTTGACCGAAACGTGCGGCATCGCACATATTACGTTCGTAATTTTATCGACCAACTACTTTTAACCCTTCCCGATCCCTTTCTAGCCAGGAGTACAACATGAGCACTTATGACGTCGTGATTCTCGGCGGTGGCCCCGGTGGCTATAACGCAGCAATCCGCGCCGGCCAGTTGGGCCTGAAAGCCGCCTGTGTTGAAGGTCGCGCCACACTCGGCGGTACCTGCCTGAATGTCGGCTGCATGCCCTCCAAGGCGCTACTGCATGCCTCTGAACTCTACGAAGCGGCCATGGGATCGGAATTCGCCAACCTGGGTATCGAGGTCAAACCCGTCCTCAACCTTGCCCAGATGATGAAGCAGAAGGATGAAAGCGTGACCGGCCTGACCAAGGGCATCGAGTTTCTCTTTCGCAAGAACAAAGTCGACTGGATCAAAGGCTGGGGGCATATCGACGGACCGGGTAAGGTCACGGTGACAGACAGCGCCGGCGGTAAAACCGAACTGAGTGCCAAGGACATCATCATTGCCACCGGGTCCGAGCCCACCCCCCTGCCGGGCGTCACCATCGACAACCAACGCATCCTTGATTCCACAGGTGCGCTGTCACTGGCCGAAGTGCCGAAGCACCTGGTGGTGATCGGCGCCGGCGTGATTGGCCTTGAGCTGGGTTCGGTCTGGCGTCGCCTGGGTGCGCAGGTGACGGTCATCGAATTCCTCGACCGCATCTGTCCCGGTGTGGATGCCGAGGCAGGAAAAACATTGCAACGCTCGTTGAGCAAACAAGGCATCAGCTTCAAGTTGAGTTCGAAAGTCGTCAGCGCGACCACCTCGGCGAACGGCGTGCAACTCAGCGTTGAACCCTCGGCAGGTGGCACTGCCGAGTTGCTGGAAGCCGACTATGTGTTGGTGTCCATTGGGCGCAGACCCTTCACTGAAGGCCTGGGTCTGGAGAATGTCGGCCTGGCCACCGATAAACGCGGCATGCTCGAGAACAAGGGCCACCGCACGGAAGCCGCTGGGGTTTGGGTGATCGGTGACGTGACCTCCGGGCCGATGCTTGCGCACAAGGCTGAAGACGAAGCCATGGCCTGCGTCGAGCAAATCGTCGGCAAGGCTGGCGAAGTCAATTACAACCTGATTCCTAACGTGATCTACACCCGGCCTGAGCTGGCGAGCGTCGGTAAAACCGAAGAGCAATTGAAGGCTGAAGGCCGTGCTTACAAGGTCGGCAAATTTCCTTTCACCGCCAACAGCCGAGCGAAGATCAACCATGAAACCGAAGGCTTCGCCAAAGTCTTGGCTGACGAGCGAACCGACGAAATTCTCGGCGTGCACCTGGTCGGCCCGAGTGTCAGTGAAATGATTGGCGAGTACTGCGTGGCAATGGAGTTCAGCGCATCGGCGGAGGACATCGCCCTGACCTGTCATCCACACCCAACGCGCTCTGAGGCGTTGCGGCAGGCGGCGATGAATGTGGAGGGGATGGCGACGCAGATGTGATGGTTTACCGAAAGATGTGTTTTGCCTGTCCGGTCGCCATCGCGAGCAGGCTCACTCCTACAATGGAGCTGTGACAATTTGAGAGTTGCTTGCTCGCGATGTCAGCAACTCGGTCTACAGCGGCAGATGCTCCAATGGCAACCCGCCCGGTGCCTTGACGGTGTGAATCGCAAAGTTGCTGCGAATGTCACTCACACCGGGCAATTTCAATAAGCTCCCCGTCAGGAACCGGTCATAACCGCGCAGATCCGGCACCACGACTTGCAGCAGAAAATCCGATTCCCCCGACACAAGAAACGCCGAGATCACCTCGGGCAGCGCCGTTACAGCCACTCGAAACGCTTCGGCCTGTTCATCATTGTGACGCTCAACCTTGACCCCAACGAACACCGTCAAGCCCAGTCCGACTTCGTCACGGTCCAGATTGGCCTGGTAACCGCGAATCACCCCCGCCTCTTCAAGCATCCGCACGCGCCGTAAACACGGCGATGCGGACAACCCGATTTCGTCAGCCAGTTGCACGTTACTCAGTCGGCCTTCTCGTTGCAGCGCTGCGAGAATCTTACGGTCGTAGGCATCCAGTTTCATTTTTGGCAGATCCCGATGGCTTGAGCGGAAATACGTGGCAGATTATGCCAATACTGACTCCATTAGAAGCAATCATCGCAACCACCTGCCCCACCCTTGCATCCTAGACTGTCACTACCAAATCGACGACGAACGGGTGCGACATGGATGGACTCTGGCTGTTTTTCATGGCGTTGGCGGTTGTGTATTTGCTACCGGGGCCGGACATGATTCTGCTTTTGCAAACCGGTGCGCGACAGGGCAGATCTGCTGCACTGGCGACCGCTATAGGCTTGGGCATCGCCCGAGGTTGCCATGTGGCGCTGGCGGCGTTGGGGCTGGCGGTGCTGTTCAAAGCAGCGCCCTGGACGTTTGACGTGGTGCGGCTGGCGGGCGCTGCGTATCTCTTGTGGATTGGTATCCAATGCTTGCGAACCACCCTGCTGCCAAACCTCGACAGCAGCGTTACGGCACCCGCAAAGACGCGGTGGCGTGAGGCGATTCAGCGAGGGTTGCTCACTAACCTGCTGAACCCCAAGGCACTGTTGTTTTGCTCGGTACTGTTGCCGCAATTCATCGACCCTCACGCCGGGTCGGTGCTTGCGCAGTTCGCGGTACTCGGCGTGATGCTGGTCAGTGTCGGCTTGTTGTTCGACAGCGCATACGCGCTGGTCGGCGCTGCGATGGGCCGATGGTTGCAACGCAGTCCTTCGGCTCAACGCTTGCAGCAATGGGTGTTCGGCAGTTTGCTGATCGGCTTCGCGGTGCGACTCACCTTTGTTCAGCAAGCGTGATCAAGCTCGCGCCTTGCGTTTGCGGCGATTGATCAGCACCAGGGCCAGCGCGGTAAACGCCACGACCCCACCCATCTCCAGCCACTTTTTATAAGGCCGAAGCGTGGCGCGGATCGGGTCTATCGCCTGAGTCACGTAACGTCTGTCGGCCTTTTCGAAATCTGGATAAGGGCAACTTTCACCGAAGAACACCGCCCATTGCACATAGGGTCCTTCTTTAACGTAACGTTGATAGAAGGCTGTTTTTTCTTCCGGATCGGAATTCCATCCTGTTGCCGCACACAGTACCGCTGCGAAGGCTTGGCTGGTATGAGGCAGATTGTCGGCGGCGCGACTGGCCAGCGCATTGGCCACGTAGCGGTAGTGATAGCGCTTATCAGGTTGTGCGACGCTGGCTTGCTGACGGTTCACTTCCTCTTGAGCCACCAGAGGGCCAACGTTCAGCTCGTTATTTTCAAGGCTGTAATTGCCGCCGAAGGTCGCGTAATCCGGGGACATTTCGTAGCCCAATAACTCCATGCCGTTGTAACGAGCGAGTTGGGCGGCATGAAAATAAGCAAAGGCACGCTTGGTTGGCCACCACTTCGATTCGGCGTCGTTGCGCACCTCTGCATACCACTTGGCCGTGGCGTACAACCCGATACTGTCAAAATACACGGGCGCTTCGTCATAGCGCCCTTCCCGCAACAAGCGGCGCCCCAGCAGGTTACGCAACTTTGCAGAAACCGACAGAGGCGCGACATCGCTGTCCTCCTGACCGGAAGCGGTCATTGCATAGTCAATAAGATCCTGCTGACTGAAGGCTTTCGGTACCGGGACTTTCGTATCCACGTACTGCTTGAGTTCATCGACGGTCAACACGCGCTCAGCCACGGTGGCTGCATCGAGCCAGTAAATATCCCCGCTGTGATACAGCTGATCGAACGCCTGCAGGTAATCACCGCGCTGCAAGGCCAGAATCGCGCTTTCACCCTCGACCCGACATTTCGGCTGCAATGTTTCATAGTCGAATTCCGGCGTGCGTCGATCCCCCCAGGATTCAGTTTGCGGGAATGCCTGAGCCGCCTTTGCATACGCTGCGGCGGCAGCGACTTTATCCCCATCGCGCAGCGCCAGTTTCGCCCGTAGCCACCATGCTAATCCTCCGTCCCCTGCGTGCTCGAGGAACGCTTTGGCGCTGGCGTAATCACCTTGCTGATAATTGACCGCCGCCAGCCGATCAGCGTTCTCGAGGCTACCTCGCGTGCTGTTTTGCAGCAGTTTGATCAGTTTCAGTTCATTGGGTGGCTGATCACCAAATGACCAACCCAGACGGCTGATCAAGGACGCAGTCACCAGTTGCTGCACCGGTCTCCCCGTGAGCAACTGCGTTAACGGTTCTTCAGACATCGCGGCCAGTTCGGCGGTCAGCTGTTTCAATGAGCTGTAGCCCACCGGCGATCCATGGAGATTCTGTGTGGCATAGAGCTCGATGGCGCTGTTCCAGTCGCCCGCCGTTCGCGCCACACGAGCTTCTTCGCCGAGACTGGCGACACCCAGTTCCAGAGGATCACTGAAGCCGTCGATGCTTAACTGTCGGGTTTGCTGAAACGCCTCACGAGCCTGAGACAGAAGCTCTGAGGCCGCGTCCGTATCGGCGCCCATCGCGAACAGCGCGCGGCCCAGGGAGTACGCGGCCCATGTGCTTCGCAACGCTCGCTGATCCGCTGGAAGCGCCAGCACTTTATGGAAATATTCGGTCGCGAGCGGGAAATTCCCGGCGTTGAACGCTGCAGCGCCTGCCAGATACAACCTGAGTTCCGCCGGTAAGTTCGCACCCTGCATTTCGACCTGATGTGCATCCGTCAGCCCGCGAAGCTGTTTCACCATTGCCTGCTGGTCTTCGGTCAAACCCGCCAGCTCGGCTTGGCTCCGTTGCTCCACATAGTCCGCCCCATCGCCGTAGCCGACATCAGGTGTGCGGGTGGCAGCGGTGACATTTTTGAGCCCGGCAATGGCATGCCCGAGGCGGCTGATCTCGAAGCGGAAATTACCTTCTGGCAGCTCCGCCAAGGTCTGGGCACGATTGTCGAGCAGGCGCATCGGAAAGTCCGGCCCGCAGGCCAGTGCTGAACCCAGCGGTAAGCCAAGGCTCAAGCACAGGAGATGACGGGGCCAGTTACGGGTGAACATTTGAAGCTCCTTGATCGATTCGTGCGCAACGAGCCCAACCGATAGCGCGTTGTTCGCCGGCGAGTATGCGACCCTCACTCAGGCGCGTGAAGGTCAGCACATCCGGAGTCTGTTGCAACGCATAACCTGCCAGCGCATCGGCACCTTCACAGTTTTTCACGGCAAGCGTTACACGCGAGGGCCAGGCTCCGTCGAGATTGCCCTGGTTGATCACGCTGATGTCATTGAGACCTTCTTGCGCTGAGAGTTCGATCGTCAGCCGATGCTCTAACGCCTCACCCCGAGCCACAGCACCCAAGGTCGTCAGGCTCCAGGCCCGGCGGTCGTTTGCCAGCGGCAATCGGAACCAGATCAGGCCCGCCAGATGCGCGGGCGGATCGTCACGAAGATCACGAGCGAGCTCGCTGAGCTGTCTAGGATCAGCCATCAACTCTCGGCGCTCCCCGACCTGCTCGAGGGTCACTTCACTTTCCACAACAGGTGCGCCCATGGTCTGTGGTAGCAAGGCAACGCCATAGGCGGGAAGCGCAAGATAAAACGGCTTCGACGTCACACGGTTCCATTTCTCGACCCATTTTTTGGTCTGTTCCACGTGGAACAATCCACGTCGTGGATCACTCACCGCGTGCACTTGCAACACGCTGCTGTCGACGGTCGCCAAGAGCGCCGACAGCTCAGGGCTGTCGAGCCAGGCTGGCAGCGCGGTAATGCTAAGCGGCAAGGAGGGCGGCAAGGCACTGCGCAAATCAGTGAGAAATTTCTGATAGTCCGGCAGACGAGCATTCCCCGCGTCGTGGTCGATTTCCACGCCAGTGACAGTCAACCCCTGCCCTTGCCAATCGTTGAGCAACTGCAGAATCTGCGCGGTGATTTCGGTCGGTTCGAGGGACTTGAGTTGACCATCGAGGCGAATAACCGCAATCAGCGGTCGCGCGTCCCGCTTGAGCAAAGCAGGATCGATACGCGCCCTGCTCCAGCCTGCTTGAGGGAATGCCTGCAATGCCAATACGCGTAGGGTGGAAAATTCCGCGCGGCTGCCGCGCAACGCGATTTCGTGCGCCGGTGTCCACTGGCGCTGCCAGACATAGAGTTGCTGATCGAGCGGCGGTGCGTCGGGTTGTTCGCAGCCATTGAGCAACAGCACCGAAAAGAAAATTGCCCATGGGCGCACGCGGGAAAACATAAAACACCTTGAGCAAAAGTGATTCTGTAGCAGCTGCCGAAGGCTGCGTTCGACTGCGCAGCAGTCGCGAATCTTGATGCTCAGTTTAAAGGGATCTCGCGATACTTGAAATTGACGACGGCTGCGCACTCGAACGCAGCCTTCGGCAGCTGCTACAAGTTATTCATAACGAGCAGGCGGCTACAGGTTTTCTCCCAAGGGCTTGCGCGCAATGATCACCTGGCTTTTCGCGACCACGGCATCCAGTGCCTGTTTGATCTGCGCGCCCCTTGGCGAAGCGAGAATGGCCTGCCAGGTATCGGCCCAGTGATTGAGCAACGGATGGTCAGCGTTGCTGAAATCAACCTTGGCTTCCCAGAACAACAGCATCCACATCGACCAGTAAAACCCGTATTGGCTGTGACTGATCACCTCCAGTCCAGCGTCGCTCACCATGGCTTTGAACTGCTCTTCGCTGATGATGCGAATGTGGTTGGGCTTCTGGAAATACTCAGGAGCCGCAATGTCTTTCTGCAGGTCTTCGGAACTCGGGTGCGGACAGCTGAGCAGATACAGCGCACCGGGTTTACCAACACGCACCAGTTCAGCGAGAAACTGCGCTGGGTCGTCAACGTGCTCGATGACCTCAGTCGACACGACGCGCGTGGCGGTCTCGTCGGCGATAGGCAGCGGGTTGCAGTCGGTGACGTGGCACTCAACACCCCGAGCCGGTGTATCACTCAGTCGCTGACGCGTTGCTTCGACCTTGGACGCGTCGATGTCGGCGATGATGATCTTCGCCCCGCGCATTGCGCAGAAGTGCACGTTGCCGCCGTCACCGCAGCCAACGTCCAGCAAAGTGTCCTCGGGCGTCACCGGAAAACCGGTGAACAGTTCGCCGGTTTCCTGATTGAACCAGCCACTGAGCATCGCGTCATGCAAGCCGAGCATGTATGGATCAACATTCTCCGGTGCGGGCACGACGGGTGCCACAACCGGTGGCACGGGAGCGGGCGTACCCGCCGTGAGTTTCTTTAAAAGGCTCAGCATGAGGTAGCTCCAGAGGAAGGGACGGCGGTTCGGGACAGGCTCAAGCGCTGCACCAGCGAGGCGCCTCTGTTACGCATGGGCATTTCGACGAAGCGATAGTTGAGTTCGCTCAACAGCGCGATCAGGCCGAACGCAATCAGCAATGTCAAAACAGGATGGCCCGCCAGGCTCGGCAGGTTCGCGGCCTGCAAACGGAAAATCACTTCACGTACCAGCAGGTAAGCCGGAATGTGGATCAGGTAGATCCCGTAAGAGCGGCTACCGACCCACGTCATCAGGTTCTTGAACAGCCCGCGAGGCATCAGGTAATCGCGATTGTAGGAAGCGATCCACACCAGCAGCGCACACAGCAGCGCAATCACACCGATGCGGTAACTGGTGAAAGTGAAGCGGTCGGTGGCCATGAAACTGAGCGCCAACGACACCCCTATCAACGTCGATAACCCGGCCCACGGACGACGCAGAAATGCCGGTTCCCAGCGCAGGTATGACGGCTGCGAACTCCACATCGCCAACAGCACGCCAAGGGCTAAAGCGTCGGTTCGGACCACCATCAATATCGGCGTGCGCAAGGTGAACAACTGCACGGCGACCAAGGCGAGCAACGCCCAGACCAGATGCTTGCGACACACCAGAATCAACAACGGGAACAGCAAGTAGAACTGCTCTTCCAGGGACAGGCTCCAGTACACGAAACTGGTGCCGTACTCGTAGTGGTAGAAGCTGTCGGCGAAGCGGAAATTGGCGTACTGCGCCACCCCCGCCAACGTCGCCTGCAGATTCGCGTGCAGCGTGCCGAACGCACCGGAGCGGTTGAGAAAAATACACGCCAGCAACATCAGCGCCAGCCACAGCCACGCCGACGGCAACAAGCGAAACGCCCGTCGCAACCAGAAATTACGCGTCTGCTGCCAGTACTCCTGACGGGTGCTGCAACCCTGTAATGCCGGTATCAGACTGCGCGCGATGACGAAGCCCGAAATAGCGAAAAACAAATCGACGCCCCACCAAGGCTGGGCGTACAGGGTGATGGCTTGCAGCAACGGTACGCTGGCGGCAAACAGACTGTCCTGCAAGTGATGAAACAACACGCCCAGCACCGCAATACCGCGCAGCAGCTCAATGTCCATGATGCGTTTTTCGTTGCTCATGACGTCCTCCTGGACGCAGTCTCGGTCGCCAGTGGCTTGCGAGCGATGATCACCTGACTCTTGGGCATGAACTCATCGAGCATCTGCTTGATGGCCAGCCCGTTGGGTTGAACCAAGAGGTCTTGCCAGGTCTTCGCCCAGCTCTCCATCAGCGGTGGATACGGCGCCTGAATCCGGTCACGCACGGCACCCCCCACATCACGTCCGGCGGCCCGTTCACTGGCCCAGAAAAAGATCATGCCCATGACCCAGAAAAACCCGGTGGCTTGACGATGCTCGATCACCAGGCCGGCCTCTTCGACCAGGGCAGCGAACCGCTCGGGGGTAAAAATCTGCACATGGTTGGGGGACCGATAGTAGCTGGCCGGAGCGATGCCCTTTTGCAGATGCTCACCCACCGGCGCCGGAACGCTCAGCAAGTAAAGCGCACCGGGCCGGCCCATCCGCACCAGTTCCGCCATGAAAGGTTCTGGCTGATCGATGTGCTCAAGCACTTCCATGCACACCACTTTGCTCGCGCAACCGTCGGCCAGCGGCAACGGCAAACTGTTACTGACGAGGCCCAGATTCGGTTTGTCCGATTGCGCTTCCACTTGCCGGGCGAGGTCATGAACCTTGTCGTGTTCACTGTCGGTGAAAATCACCGACGCGCCCTGGCGCACTGCAAACAACGTCGCCACGCCTTCGCCGCAACCAACATCGAGCAAGGTGTCATCAGCGGTAATGGCAAAGCCCTTGAGCAGTTCGCCGTTGTCACCGAGAAACCAGCCATCGAGCATCGCATCGTACAAGCCGACATCACGAGGCGACACAGGACTGTCGGGAATTGCCACGGGCAACGGCGCCGGCGGCGCGGGTCGCCACTTTGCCAGCAGACGCCGAATCATGCGCCGGACACGTGCGAGGTAGGCGATTTGCGATGCTCCAGCAACTGTTCAAGAAACGCCTTCAGACGCAGTTCGGCGCTGGCCTGACTGCAAAAGCCCTTCAGCCTGTGGACCGCGTGGGCCGACATCCTTTCATAGCGTTCGACGTCGTGTTTGGCGACGTCGTAGCTGGCGCGATAGGCCGAGCACAGCGAGTCCCAGTCAGTGACGTACCGCAAGGTGCGATAAGCCACTCGGGGATCGTGGGGCCAGGCGGTCAGCTCGTCGGTGGAGTCGACAATGAACGCATTCTCGCTGTCGACGTAGTCGGCCATGGCGGTGTTCAGGGGAGCGATCGCCGGTTTGCCGCAGGACATGAATTCCATCAGCGGCAGGCATTGCCCTTCACCGTAGGAACAATTGACGACATAGCTGGTGGCCTCGACCAGGCGTTCGTAATCGACATCCGCCAGATAGCCATGGATCAGCACGATGCGGCACTGATAGGACTGATTTTTATAGACGTGGTGCAGCATGTCGTTCAGCGCGTCGGCGATGTCATGGTGAGTGAGCTTGAGAACCAGGGTTGCATCCGGCACGTCGCGGAACGTGGTGCAGAACGCGCTGATCATGTCCTTCCAGTTCTTGCGCCCGTCATACGGATTGAACACCGAGGTGTAGATCACTCCCTCAAGCAGCAGCTCATGATCAAGCGGCGGCCCGTCAAAAACGATGGGGGTACCCTCACGCAAGCGTTCAGGCCCGTAAGGCCGAACGTCTGCGGTGCGGCTGTCGATCAGCAACCCTCGCAGATTAAGACGGATGTCCTGCGCGACCGGGCGCTTTTCCAGTTGCTCGCCCAGCGCAGCGAAGCGATCCCAGACTGGCGCCGGAATGGCGCTGATCGGGTAGTCAGATCCCATCGCATTCCGGACAGCGTTCACGGTGTAACTTGAATGGGTGATGGCCGTGCCGCTGGACGCCAACACCACTCGCCAGTCATGCCTGGGTTCTCCTTGCCAGCTCTCGGTGGGAATGGTGCTGAACTCCCAGGCGAACACGGGAATCGTCGGGCACGCGTAGTGAGTCGGCGTGAGGTGCGGCGGTGAGAAAGACAAGAACACGCAGTCCTCGCCCCTGCTTTGGCAATCGAAATACAACCGGTCAACCAGCTCGTCCGGGTTGCTGACTTCGATCACTTGCCCCAGTCGCTCCAGCACCGGCCGAAACTCCTTGAGGACGAAGTAATAGCTGTACTCGGGCCGTCCCAGGTTCTGCTGGATATTGCTCTTGTTGGTTTCCGAATGAATGATGATCAGCATGATGCAGTTCCCGCTTCGACAACCGCTGGGGTGATTTCGCTTACAGGCGACTTGCCGAAAAATTGCGCCAGACGCTGCTGCACGGGAGCGAAACTACAGTACTCGCGCATGCGCTCATTGGCGGCTTCAGCCATGGCGTGCCAAGCCTCTGGCCGATGTTTGGCCATGGCGTAGCTGTCCTCGTAAGCGGCTTTCAATGAGCCCCAGTCCGGGCGATGGCGCAAGGTGCGATAGAGGATGCGTGCATCTTCCGGCCAGATCGTGGGTTCCTGGCTGGATTTGACGACGAAGGCCACGCGGTCGTCGATGTAATCGCGCATTGCCGTGTGGTCCGGCGCGATTACTGGTCGGGCGCAGGACATGAATTCCATCAATGGCAGGCACAGGCCTTCGCAGCGTGAAGCGTTGACGTAGAAACTCGCCGCGCCATAGAGCCGGGCAAATTCCTCGTCCTGCAGATACCCGTGCATGACCACCACACGACAGGCAAATGGGGACAGCCGCGAAAGCAAAGTCATGAGTTCGACGTAATAGGTCGACAGATCGTTGTGGGTCATCTTCAACACAAGCGTGGCGTCTTGCGCATCACGCAACGCCCAGCAAAATGCAGTGATCAGGTGGTGCCAGTTCTTGCGACCATCATCCGGGTTGAACACGCTGACATAGACGACGCCACTGACTTCGATCTCGACCGTTTCACTGGCAGGGGGCAACGTCTGTTCCGGCGTTTCGAGCACTTCGATGATCGGTGCTTCCACCGGTTCCGGATCAAGTGCCTGCGGTGGTGGCGACCTCCGGAGCCTGGCCAGCAATGGACGCACAGCGTCCGGGACCAGATCACGTACAGCTTCGCGGTACCACATCAGCAGGTTGTGTTTGAGCAGGTACGGCACCGAGTGCTCACTCTCGGCCGACAGCGCCCGGTAGGCTTCACGCATGTAGTGCCGGGTGATGAACAGACGCCGCCGAACGGTGAGAGGGGGCGGTGCCGGAGGCTCAACTTCTGGTTCTACGATTTCCGGTAGCGGTACGTCGACAACCGGTGCAATCAGGCCATCGGCGGACAAGCCCATTGAATGGCTATCGAGGATACAGCCCTTGATTTGCAACGTGGTGCCAGGATTGATCGGCGTACCCGGATACTGCTGACGGATATCGGCAAAGCGTTCCCACAATGGCGTGGGCAAGACCAGCACCGGAAAGTCTTCACCCAATGTTCGGCGGATGGCTTCGGCGGTGTGGGTGGACAAGGTGATTACCCGGCCCAGCCGCGCCAACGTCTGGCTCCAGTCGTGGCGTGGATCGTTGTCCCAGTACTCGGCGGGTATGCTGTCGAACT
Organism: Pseudomonas sp. p50(2008); assembly: GCF_015351605.1. Classification (NCBI taxonomy): domain Bacteria; kingdom Pseudomonadati; phylum Pseudomonadota; class Gammaproteobacteria; order Pseudomonadales; family Pseudomonadaceae; genus Pseudomonas; species Pseudomonas sp. p50(2008). Next base: position 228,353 of record NZ_JACMYF010000002.1, on the reverse strand, counting down.
CCCAGGCGACCACGCACACCATCGGGCATTGCAGATTGGTGGGGGTCTTGTGCGGGGGAGAGAACGAAATGAACAGGCTGTCCTGACCGGCCTGTTGCAGCTGCCGGAACAGCGGATCGACGTCCGCGGGCGACGAGACGACATGAACCTGCCCCAGGCTTTCGAACAGCGGTCGATAGGCCTTGAGCACAAAGTAGTAACTGTATTCCGGCCGGCCGAGACTCTGGCTGATGGAGCTATCGTTGACGTCGGAGTAAAGAATGAAATTCATGGCATCCCACGGTGAAATCGCCATCCCGGCAACCTCACGCTATGACGGTGAAGCCACGGATCGGGCCAGCGTTGCTGTCCTCGCCCATCGTCTTCATGCCCGCCTTCGTTCTTGTTTTAGTGGTCAGTTTTTCGCCATTTCAGAGTGGCGTTACCGAGCTCTGGATAATCATGGCGAGGGGCATTCTAAACACATCCGTTGAGGATTCGTGAACCGCCCGGCGAGAATAAATAGGGCTACGCTAACGAGAACTGACCGGTCACGGATGGACTTGTTGAAATTGCCGCGCAATTGGCACAGATTGGCTACCAAACAACTACAACAAATCATTTCGCCTGTCTTTGGACCAAGGAAGCCACACGGTCCTTCAGACATCTCCGTATAGCCAATGGGGAATGGCCGAAATGTATGACCAAGGGGCTGCTGTTTGAAAAAGCGTCTGTTCGTTACGGGTCTGACTGGATTCGTAGGACAACACATCCAATCGCGTCTGCTGGCGAATACCTCGGATTGGGAGCTTCTGTCTGTCCCTTGCCGATACGATCTCAGCGAGCCGACAAGCCTCGAAGGCTTGTGGCCGCAAATGCCCGATGCGGTTATTCACCTCGCTGGACAGACCTTCGTTCCCGAAGCGTTTCGTGATCCTGCACGCACGCTGAACATCAACCTGCTGGGCACGCTCAACCTGCTCCAGGCCCTCAAGGCCCGAGGCTTCACCGGCACGTTTCTGTACGTCAGCTCCGGTGATGTCTATGGCCAGGTCAGCGAAAACCAACTGCCCATCACCGAACTGCAACCGCCCTGCCCGCGCAACCCTTATGCCGTGAGCAAACTGTCGGCGGAATTCCTGAGCCTGCAATGGGGCTTGAGTGAAGGCTGGCCGGTACTGGTCGCCCGCCCGTTCAACCACATCGGGACAGGCCAGAAAGACAGCTTCGTCATTGCCAGCGCCGCGCGCCAGATCAGCCGGATCAAGCAAGGCCTGCAAGCCCCGCAACTGGAAGTCGGTGACATCGACGTCACCCGCGATTTTCTCGACGTGGGCGATGTGGTGTCGGCCTACCTGGCGCTGCTGGAAAAAGGCACTCCGGGGCAGGTCTACAACATTTGCTCGGGCCGTGAGCAAAGCATCCGCAGCTTGATCGAACAATTGGGCGACCTTGCCCAGGTCGACATTCAACTGATTCAAGACCCTGCACGACTACGCCGCGCGGATCAGCGTCGGGTGTGCGGCAGCCCTGCCAGGCTCGTCCAGACCACAGGCTGGACACCTGAAATCACAACACAACAAACCCTGCGGGCGATCCTGTCCGACTGGGAGAAACGGGTAAGACAAGAATGACAAAAAGTGCACTGATCACAGGGATCACCGGCCAGGATGGCGCTTATCTGGCCAAACTGCTGCTGGACAAAGGATATAAAGTCCATGGCCTGGTAGCGCGTCGCAGCAGCGATTCGCGCTGGCGTTTGCGTGAGATGGGGGTCGAGGCCGATATCGTTTACCTGGACGGTGACATGGCCGATGCCTGTTCGGTGCAGCGCGCGGTTATCAAGTCGGCCCCGGACGAGGTGTACAACCTGGCAGCGCAGAGCTTTGTCGCCGCCTCCTGGGATCAACCCGTCACCACCGGCATCGTCGATGGTTTGGGTGTCACCCACCTGCTCGAAGCGATCCGCCAGTTCAGCCCGAACACACGTTTCTATCAAGCCTCAACCAGCGAAATGTTCGGCCTGATCCAGGCAGAACGGCAGGACGAAAACACACCGTTCTACCCTCGCAGTCCTTACGGCGTTGCCAAGCTGTACGGCCACTGGATCACGGTGAACTACCGCGAGAGCTTCAACCTGCACGCCAGCAGCGGCATCCTGTTCAACCACGAGTCGCCACTGCGCGGCATCGAGTTCGTCACCCGCAAGGTCACCGATGCCGCCGCCCGCATCAAGCAGGGCAAGCAGCACGAACTGAGCCTGGGCAACATCGACGCCAAGCGCGACTGGGGTTTTGCCGGCGATTACGTCGAAGCCATGTGGCTGATGCTGCAGCAGGACAAGCCCGATGACTTCGTGGTCGCCACAGGCGTGACCACGACCGTGCGTGAAATGTGTCGGATCGCTTTCGAACACGTCGACTTGAACTACCGTGACTTCGTGAAAATCGACCCGGCGTTCTTCCGCCCGGCCGAAGTCGAAGTACTGCTTGGTAATCCGGCCAAAGCGCAGCGTGTGCTGGGCTGGAAACCAAAAACCGACCTGGATACCTTGATCCGCATGATGATGGATGCGGACATGAAACGCGTCGCCAAGGAGTAGGCCATGCTGATACCCGTGATTCTTTCCGGCGGTGCAGGTACCCGGCTGTGGCCAGTCTCTCGTGAGGGCCATCCCAAGCCCTTCATGACACTGCCCGACGGCCAATCCTTGCTGGGCAAGACCTATCGGCGCGCAGCCAGCCTGCTCGACGGTTGGGGCGATATCGTCACGGTGACCAACCGCGACTATTACTTCCAGACGAAGGATCACTATCAGGATGCACAACTGGGCCGGCATCGCGGGCACTTTCTGCTCGAACCCACAGGCCGCAACACAGCCCCGGCCATCGCCGCGGCCGCCCTCTCCCTGCAGGCGCTGCACGGTGACGAAGCGATCATGCTGGTCATGCCCGCCGACCACCTGATCGTCGACGAAGAAGCCTTCAAGCTCGCCGTCGAACATGCCGTGGCGCTGGCCAGATCCGGGCATCTGGTGACGTTTGGCGTGGTGCCGACCGCTCCGGAAACCGGTTTTGGCTACATCGAGACCGGCACGATACTGGATGAAAAAGGCGCGGCCACCGTGCAGCGCTTCGTCGAGAAACCGGACCTGCAAACCGCAACGCATTATCTGGAAAGCGGCAACTTCCTGTGGAACTCCGGGATGTTCTGCTTCTCGGTCGCCACCCTGCTTGCTGAACTCGAGATCCACGCCCCCGCGCTGCTGGAACAGACAAAAACCTGCATGGCCGCCAGCGTGCCGGTGGAAACCAGCTCAAGCCTGCAACAGGAACTGTCACCTACGCTGTTCGCCGAGATCATGGACATTTCCATCGACTACGCGTTGATGGAGCGCTCCGAGAAAGTGGTCGTGGTGCCCGCCCGTTTCGACTGGAGCGACATTGGCTCCTGGGGCGCCGTCGCCGCGCTGGTACCGGCAGATGCGCAAAACAACCGCGCCGCCGGCGAAGCCATTTTCATCGACAGCCACAACAATTTCGTCCAGAGCGAAGACCGGTTGGTTGCCGCGGTGGGTGTGGAAAACCTGATCATCATCGACACCGCCGACGCGGTTCTGGTCGCCCACGCCGACCGTGCCCAGGATGTGCGCCGGGTGGCCAAGCAGCTCAAGGATAAAAAGCACGAAGCCTATCGGCTGCACCGTACGGTCAGCCGGCCATGGGGCACTTACACCGTGCTCGAGGAAGGCCCGCGCTTCAAGATCAAGCGGATCGTGGTCAAGCCTGGCGCCAAGCTGTCATTGCAAATGCACCATCACCGCAATGAACACTGGGTGGTGGTCGAAGGCATGGCCAAGGTCACCAACAACGGCACCGGCACCCACCTGGTGGCCAAGAACGAATCGACGTTTATTGCCGCGGGTCACAAGCATCGCCTGGAAAACCCTGGCGTGATCGACCTGGTGATCATCGAAGTGCAAAGCGGCGAATACCTGGGAGAGGACGACATCGTCCGCTTCGAAGATCAATACGGCCGGACGGTATGAATGCTGCGTAATCTTTACCAATCGTTGTGGAGTTACCGGGGATTTATCCTCGGCAGCGTCAAAAGAGAGTTTCAGGCGCGGTATCGCAACTCCCTGTTCGGCGCCTTGTGGACCGTGCTCAACCCGCTGTCGATGATCGTGGTCTACACGGTGATCTTTTCCACCATCATGCGCGCCCGGTTGCCGGGTGTGGATGACGGGTTGGCCTACAGCGTCTACCTGTGCGCCGGCCTGCTGACCTGGGGCCTGTTCGCCGAGATCACCACGCGCAGCCAGAGCATGTTTCTGGAAAACGCCAACCTGCTGAAGAAAATCAGCTTCCCGCGCATCTGCCTGCCGGTGATCGTGTTGATGAATGCCGGGATCAATTTCGCGATCATCCTGGGTCTGTTTCTCGGCTTTCTGCTGATCAGCGGACGCCTGCCCGGCATGGCGTTGCTGGCGCTGGTGCCACTGCTGATTCTGCAGGTGATGTTCGCTGCGGGACTGGGGATGATTCTGGGTGTGCTCAACGTGTTCTTCCGCGATGTCGGGCAGTTCTTCGGCATCTGCCTGCAGTTCTGGTTCTGGCTGACACCGATTGTTTATCCATTGTCGATCCTGCCACCGGGCATCCAGCGCTTGATCGGGTTGAACCCTATGACGGCCCTGATGAACAGCTATCAGAACCTGTTCCTCTACAACCAATGGCCAAACTGGAACTCGCTGATCCCGCTGCTGGTCATCGGGCTGTTGTTCTGTGTGATGGGGCTGCGGCTTTTCCGCCAGCGTGTTGGTGAAATGGTGGATGAGCTCTGATGGGACATATACGCGTCAGTGGCCTGGGCAAGGCCTACAAGCAATACCCGAATCGCTGGAGCCGGTTGTTCGAATGGATGGTGCCGTTTTCCCGCACCCGCCATCACTTGCACTGGGTCCTGCAGGGCGTCGATTTCGAGATCCAGCCCGGCGAGGCGGTGGGCATCGTTGGCGTTAACGGCGCGGGCAAAAGTACCTTGCTGAAGATGATCACCGGCACCACCCAGCCGACCTGCGGGGAGATCCAGTTGCAAGGTCGGGTCGCGGCGCTGCTGGAGCTGGGCATGGGTTTTCACCCAGACTTCACCGGGCGCCAGAACACCTTCATGGCCGGCCAGTTGCTCGGCATGCAGGTAGAAGAAATCGAAGCACTGATGCCGCAGATCGAAAGCTTTGCCGAAATCGGCGAAGCCATCGATCATCAGGTTCGCACCTACTCCAGCGGCATGCAGATGCGCCTCGCCTTTAGCGTGGCCACGGCACGGCGCCCGGACATCCTGATCGTCGACGAGGCGCTGTCCGTGGGCGACGCCTACTTCCAGCACAAAAGCTTCGATCGCATCCGTACCTTCCGCAAGGCCGGCACCACGTTGCTGATCGTGTCCCACGACCGCTCGGCGATCCAGTCGATCTGCGACACCGCCATCCTCCTGGAAAACGGCCGCATGGCCATGCGCGGCAAGCCCGAAGAAGTGATGGACTATTACAACGCCATGCTGGCCCAGCGCGAGGGTCAGACGGTGCGTCAGGAGATGCTCGCCAACGGGCAGGTGCAAACCATTTCGGGCACGGGTGAAGCCGGCATCCTCAGCGTGCGCCTGCTCGACCCGCAGGGTCGCTCGGTGGAAGTGGCGGAAGTCGGACACGCGATGGTGCTGGAGGTGCAGGTCGAAGTCCGCCAGGACATCGAGCGGCTGATCCTCGGCTTCATGATCAAGGACCGCCTCGGCCAACCCATGTACGGCATCAATACCCATCGTGTGGACAAGGCGCTCACCGACCTGAAAGCGGGCGAGCGTGTGACCTACCGTTTTGCCTTCGACATGCGCCTGGGCAAGGGTAATTACTCGGTGGCCTTGAGCCTGTCGCGACTGGACTCGCACCTGGACCGCAATTTTGAATGGCGCGACTACGGGCTGGTGTTCCACGTGATCAACAATCGCCAGGAAGACTTCGTCGGCTGCTCGTGGCTGGAAGCGCAGACCAGCGTCACCCGCTCCAGCGACAAGGTCATCGAAAGTGATTCAGAGGTGCTGCAATGACCCGACTGTTGGTGGAGTGCACCTACGTCTTTGAACACCCTGATGCCAACTCGGGCATTCAGCGGGTCGTGCGCAATGTGATTCGGCAATTGCCAGCGGCAGACGCCCGGCGCGAGTGCATCCCGGTCGTGATGATCAATGGCTCGCTGTTCGAGGTAAAAAGCCTGGCGCCGTTGAAGTCGCCGAAGATGGACTTGATGGCGCTGCGGGTGAAGCTCGAGCAGATGGCCAATCTGTTCTGGCTGCGCCACCGCACCCTCGAAAGACGTCGCCCCTTCAGTGAATCGCGTCTTGCCCGTCGGGTGCTTTATGTGGGTTGCCGCCTCGCCGCATTTGCGTGCTTGAGCCTGCCGATACGTCTTCTCAACCGGGCGCTCAGAGGCCAAAAAATCCCTGAGCGCTGCGTGCCGTTGCAGCACCGTGCCGGTGATCAGCTGGTGCTGCTGGATTCGTCCTGGCACGCCAACTTCTTTCCCTTGGCCGAGCAGCTCAAGCGCGACGGGGTCGGCATCGTTTCGGTGATCTACGACCTGATTCCACTGACCCACCCGCAGTTTTGCGATGCCGGGCTGGTGAAAGTGTTCAACGAATGGTTTGACTGGATCGCCCGCACCGCCGATGGCTATGTCGCGATCTCCACCACCATCCGCGATCAGGTGCGCCAGGAAATGGTCCGCCGGGTCGGCATGGCGCAGGTCGAGCAACGCTGGTTTGATTACTTCCACCTCGGCTCCGAACTCGACCTGAGCGACGCCCACTCGGCCGTCGATCAAGGCTTGCTGAACATGTTCAAGACACGCGAGCCGGTGTTCCTGATGGTCAGCACCATCGAGCCGCGTAAAAATCATGCCTACCTGCTGGACGCGTTCGAGCATGCCTGGGCCGCAGGGTCCAAGGCACGGTTATGCATCGTCGGGAAGATTGGCTGGAAGTGCGAGGCCCTGGTCGATCGCATTCGCCAGCATCCCGAATTGAACCGCCGCTTGTTCATGTTCAACGGGCTGTCGGACAAGAGCCTGGAGCACGCCTATTCCCACGCGACGTCGCTGGTGTTCCCGTCCTACGTCGAAGGCTTCGGGTTGCCGCTGGTGGAGGCGATGCAACGAGGTCTGCCGGCCATGGCCAGCGACATTCCGGTGTTTCGCGAGATCGGCGGCGACTACATGGCGTACTTCGATCTCGCCGACCCGCAAAGCCTCGCGGACCTGGTGACCGGCATGGAGCGCAGCGGCGAGTTTCCTGCGGCCCTCAGCCTTGAAAACTGGCGGTGGCTGAGCTGGCGTGAAGCGAGTGCACAACTGGTCGAGCGCATCGAACGTAACCTGCACACCGAAGCGAAAGTGCTTGAGAGCCAGCATGCGAATTGCCCTTAACGCCCGCATCCTGCAGGCCCCGCGCACCGGCATCGGCCATTACGTCGCCGAGCTGGTGAGCGCCCTCGCCCATGAGCCGGATGTCGAACTGGCGCTGTTTCATGGCTGGGGCTGGAGTTCAGTGTTGCCCGATGCGGCGATGCCGGGTTACTCGCGCCTGACGCCGCTGCTGCGACAAATTCCTGGGGCATACCAGGCGCGACGGTGGCTGGAACAGAGGCGTTTCGACCAAAATCAAACGCAGGGCATCGACCTTTATCACGAGCCGAGCCTGTGGCCGCTGGCGTTCAATGGTCCGACGGTCATCACGCTGCATGACCTGACGCACCTGCATTATCCCGACACCCAGCCACCGGCACGTCTTCGAGAAATCGAACGACGACTGACCGATGGCGTACAGCGGGCCAGGCTGATTCTGACGGACTCGCAGTACGTCGCCGACGAGGCGCAAGCCTGTTTCGGACTGCCGGCAGAACGCTTTGTGGTCGCACCGCTGGGCGTGTCGGCACGGTTTCGGCCAAGAGCGCCCGAGGCCATCAATCAAGTACTCAAGGCCCATGGCGTCGAGGCGCGGGAATACTTTCTGTGCGTCGGTACGCTGGAACCTCGCAAAAACCTGACGCTGGCCCTGCGTGCCCACGCCCGGCTTCCGGAAACCGTGCGCCAGCGTTTCCCGTTGCTGATCGCCGGAATGGCCGGCTGGCAGCGCGATCAATTCAATGACGAGCTGCGTGCATCCCTCGCCGCTGGCCAGGTGTGCTTGCTCGGCTACTTGCCCGATGAGGACCTGGCGCAGCTGTTGGCCGGCGCCCGGGCACTGGTCTTCCCTTCCCTGTACGAAGGGTTCGGCCTGCCGGTGCTGGAAGCCATGGCCAGCGGCACGCCGGTGATTCTGACGCGCCATTCGGCGATGCCGGAAGTCGCCGCAGACGCCGGCAACTACATAGAACCGGACGACCCGGACACCTTGCGCGATGCCATGACCCGGTTGATCGATGACCCGGCGCATTGGCAAGCCTGTCGCGAGGCGGGTTTGCAAAGAGCGAAGCTTTTTTCCTGGGAGCGTTGCGCGAAGGTCACGGCCCGCGCTTACCGCCAGGCTATGGGAGACTGATATGCGTGTTCTGCACTTTTATAAAACCTACTTGCCCGACTCCATGGGCGGTATCGAACAAGTCATCTTCCAGATGAGTGAAAGTGGCGCTCGCCACGGCGTCGAGAGCACGGTACTGACGTTGAGCAACAACCCGGCGCCGGGCGTTATACAGATACGCGAGCACCAGGTTCACCAGGCGAAGATGGATTTTCAACTGGCCTCCACCGGTTTCTCCTACAGCGTGTTCAAACAGTTCCGCGAGTTGGCGGCAGAAGCCGACGTAATCAACTATCACTTCCCTTGGCCCTTTATGGACCTGGTGCATTTTGTAAGCGCCACCAAAAAGCCCTGCGTGGTGAGTTATCACTCCGACATCATTCGCCAACGCCATCTGCTCACGCTTTATCGTCCGTTGATGCGTCGATTCCTGGACAGCGCTGATCGAATTGTCGCGGCCTCCCCCAACTACTTTCACACCAGTGATGTGCTCAAGGACTACCGCGAAAAGACCCGGGTCATCACCTACGGCCTGGACAAGGCAGGTTATCCACAGCCCGATGTCGCGCGCACAGAACGCTGGCGCAAACAATTGGGTGACAAGTTCTTTCTCTTTGTGGGCGTGATGCGCTACTACAAAGGGCTTCACATCCTGCTCGACGCCATGCAGGGAGTGAATTATCCCGTGGTGATCGTGGGCGCAGGCCCTCTGGAAAAAGAACTTCACGCCCAGGCCAAAGCGCTTGGTTTGAAGAATCTGCATTTCCTCGGGTTCCTGGGTGATGAAGACAAAGTGGCGTTGCTGGAGTTGAGTTACGCGGTGGTGTTCCCGTCGCACCTGCGGTCCGAAGCGTTTGGTATCTCGCTGCTCGAAGGCGCGATGTTTGGCAAGCCGATGATCTCCAGTGAAATCGGCACCGGCACCAGTTACATCAACATCAACAACGAAACCGGGATCGTGGTGCCGCCCAGTAATCCACAAGCTTTTAGAGAAGCGATGCGTACGCTGTGGGAAAACCCGACGCTGGCCGCGCAAATGGGCGTGAAGGCGCAAGCCCGCTATCGGCAGTTGTTTACGGCCGACGAAATGGGCCGTAAATGGGCGGCGTTGTATGAGGAGTTGTTGGCTGAGAAGTCGCTGGCCTACGCCTGATTTTGAAGATTTGCGTTGATTGAGTTACAGGTCGAGCACCAAGGGTTGCGAACCTTGCGCAGGAACGGCGCAACAAATCAGCACATCGCCGTCATCCGGAAGCTCCGCAGGGACCTGTGGATAATTGACCTGGCCGCTGATCAACCGCGTCTTGCAGGTCCCGCATGAGCCACCGCGGCAACTGAATTCCGGGCGCAACCCGCGACTTTCCGCCAACTCCAGCAAACTGCCACCGTCAGGATGCCAGCGAGCTTCCTTGGCTGAGCGCTCGAAGACCACCGGAACTGAAGTGGTCGCGGCCGGCGGTTGCTCGATGACCAATGCGTCAGGGTCTGGTTGACGCCTCAAGGTGGAGGGCCCGAAGGTTTCGGCATGAATCCGGGCATCGCGAATGTCCATCTCGCGCAGGCTGTCGTACAACCCCTGAGTAAAACTGCCCGGACCGCAGAGGACAAAATCCAGCTGATCGTAGTCTTCCACTTCGAGAAGGGTTTTGATCAAGCCGGTGTCGATTCGTCCCGTCAGGTCAAAATCTTCGCCCTCTTTCACGTCCGCCTCGGGTTGGCTGAGCACACGCAGTACCCGTACCGCATCGCCGGCGACTTCGAGCAACTGATCCAGCTCGGCACGAAAAGGCAGGTCGGCCAAGGTGCGTGAACTCTGGAACAACCACGTAGGCCGAATGTGCCGTGTGCGTAGGCCTTGATAGACCACCTCACGCAACATCGACAGCAACGGCGTTATGCCTACCCCGGCCGCCAATAGCACCAGCGGTCGACGCTCATGAGGCGCCACCGTGAAATGCCCCTGCGGTGTGCGAGCCTCCAACAGATCGCCAACGTTCACTTGTTCATGCAGGTGCGAGGACACCCGCCCTTCGCGTTTCACACTGATACGGAAGAAATCATCTGACGGCGCGCTCGAAAGACTGTAGGTGCGGATGTGCACTTCTCCGTCGATATTGAACCGCAACGGCAAATGCTGCCCCGCCTGAAACACCGGTAACCCGGCACCGTCGGCGGGTTCCAGATAGATCGAACGGATGTTGTGGCTTTGCGCTTCGATCCTTACCACCCGCATTGGCCGCCAACGATCGCCCAGCGCCTGGGCTTGCAGCCTTGCGGCAGCCTGTTCCCAAGTGCCGGTCATCAAACTGTTGGGTGAAACACCGTCAAAACGCCAGCGCAAAGCCAGCGCCGCGGGCCTGCGCACAACGCGCTCAACCTCGAATGTCCACAGGCGTTCAGCCCCTTGAAACGCCTCGACCTGCGGGCCTTCCAGAATGATTTCGGTACGACCGCTGAGGTGCAGCAGATCTCCCGAATTGAAGTCGATGAACAGCAAACCGGCTCGTGGATTGAGGAGCAGGTTGCCCAGGGTATTGAAGTGCAGATTGCCGGCGAAATCCGGAATCGTCAGAAGATTGCCCTGTACCTGTACGAAACCGGCCTGGCCACCGCGGTGGGAAACATCCACCGAGCGCTCCCCATCGACGTCGACGTAACTGGCAACGAAGAAGGTGTCGGCGTTGGCGATCATTGCCATTGCGGCTTCATCCAGACCGTTCAAATGTTCAACGGTGAGCGTCGCCGGGTCCGCCATCGGCACCGATCGAAACTGCCGCAGTTGGATGTACTGCGGGCAATTGCCGAAAGACTGGTCGACCGCGACATCAAAGCCGTCGCCCGTCACGGCATCGATACGCCCGTTAATGCGGTTACGGCGTCGGGTGTGCAGTTCAATGCCCAGCAGGCCGATTGCGGCGCCAGGCTTTAACTGCGCGGGGTCATCGAGAGCCGGAACGCTATCGAAATGCAACGTGCCTGGCGCAGGTGAACGCGCGAAACCTGGTGGCCCTTCAAGGATGCTGGCCCAAGGGTTTCCTTGCGCATCGACTGCGCCGTACAGCATGAACGGCAGTTGCTGATAGAACATGCGGTGCTGGTCCGGCATCTCACGGCGAATGACCTTACGCCCGAACGCCTCCATACGCTCGGCGACACCGACGTGAGCCTGCAACTGTCTTTCGCCAGCGTGCCAGGGTGAACGGTCCATATGGGCTTCTCCCCTGCATCAGGCAGTGGTTTGCAAACCGGCGATGGTGCGCGGCATAGCGACAAAACCGGGCAAGGCTTCGACTCGGGCCAGCCAGGCGCGCACGTTGGCGTAATCATCGAGGGACACATTGCCTTCAGGCGCATGGGCAATGTAGCTGTAGGCAGCGACGTCGGCGATTGTAGGTTCGCTCCCGGCAAGCCAGGGCGTATCGGCCAGTTCGTGATCCATAACCTTGAGCAGGTCGTGAGCGCGAGTGATGGCTTCTTCCGCGTTGTATGGCGCACCGAACACCGTGATCAATCGAGCCCGGGCGGGACCAAAAGCAATTTGCCCAGCGGCGACCGAGAGCCAGCGCTGAACCTTCGCTGCCTTTACAGGATCGGTTGGCAACCAACGACCGTCCCCGTATTTCGTCGCCAGATACACCAGTATCGCGTTGGAATCAGCCAGGACCACACCCTGATCATCCATTACTGGCACTTGCCCGAAGGGGTTGAGAGCGAGGTATCCCGGCTGCTTGTGCTCGCCCTTGGCCAGATCAACGAAGATCAGTTCGGTGGGCAGCTGTAGCAAGGACAGCATCAATTCGGCACGATGAGCATGGCCGGAACGTGGGAAGTTATAGAGCTTGATCGGTTGCATGGTCGTCTCCGAGGGAGAGGCGCCAGTAGATAGTTCAGCGCCGATGGCAGCCATCTTCCTTCAGTCGCTAAAACAACAGAATAACCACCCAATGCAAACCATTATTTCAGCCAGTGAAATAATGATTTAGTCCTGCAAGGCTGGATGGTCGCGCAGTTCATTCACGGCAAAATCGACGAAACTGCGAATTCGCGCCGGCGCCTTACGTCCGCCCTGATAGACCACATGGATGGGCAAAGGCGGTAGCTCGTACTGGGCGAGGACAACTTCCAGTTCACCAGCCGCCACCTGGCTTGCCACCTGATAAGACAACACCCGGGTAAGCCCCAACCCCAGACAGGCTGCACTGATTGCTGCCTGATTGGCCGTGACGATCAACCGCGGTTCCAGCCGAACGCTGAGCGAATTGCCCCCATCAAGGAATGGCCACTGTCGCTGCTGACCCGTTGCAGATGTCGCTATCACCGGTAGCCGGGCGAGGTCTTGCGGATGCAGTGGCCGGCCGTTAGCTTCGAGAAATGCCGGTGAGGCGCAAATCACCCGGCGAACTTCTCCCACTCGGATTGCATGCTGGTTACTGTCGGCCAGCTCACCAATGCGCACCGCGACATCAACACCCTCTTCGACCATGCTGACGATTCGATCAACCAGCAGGGCATTAACGCTGACCTCTGGAAACCGGTTCAGGTACGCCACCATGATTGGCGTGACGAACAGGTCGCCGAACAGCACGGGGGCTGTAACCGTCAATTGCCCACGGGGTTGGGCATGACTGCCTGCTGCCGAATCTTCGGCTTCCTGCACTTCGGTGAGAATTCTCCGACAATCTTCCAGGTAACGCTGGCCCGCTTCGCTGAGGTGAACACTGCGGGTAGTGCGTGTCAGCAACTGGGTACCGATGCGTTTTTCCAGTGCGGCGACCGCGCGAGTCACACTGGCTGCAGACATGCCCAAATGCCGCGCTGCTGCCGAGAAGCCTTGCGCTTGGGCGACGGCGGCGAAGACCTGCATTTCCTGAAAGCGGTCCATGAAGGTTTGCTCTGATTCAAACGCAAAAGATCGCAGCCTTCGGCAACTCCTACAAGAGCCCGATGGATGCGATCTTCAGCGCGTGGTTATCAACAACATAGTTTGACACAGCCCCTCCCGTAAATCGGGGTCTGTAGGATGATTCGGGGTAAAGGCAACAACAACATAGATTGACACAGATGGGTCGCACTTCAAATACGGGGCTCGATTGGTAACAACATAGATTGACACTACATCGAGAGCGTTCATTCAGGCCGAAATATTATGTGAGCGCGACCGGTCACTCACCTGTGCGGAAATAGCGTTTTTTCAGCACAGGCTCAGTGCGATGTTTAAATCCGTGCGCAACCTTCGACCGGACCCCATCAGCACATAAACTGTGTTTTTTGTTCGAAATAAGCAGTCGTGAGTGAAGGAAACACCCAGCGTTGTTCGGACCCAATCACCAGGCGGGAAGCGGCCTTTACTGTCTTGGATAACGGTCAAAGCGTAAACGAGAGCAGGAATTAGCTGTCTATCCGTAATGGCTTTTCGCTGACGTGTTGTAATGTCGAGATCCAAAATTGCCCAATCAGCAACAAGACAATAGGCACGGGAAGGAAAATGCAGACTGGCGAGGGACACTGCATCTGAGGGGGCGAGTTGGCATCCGTTTATTTTATCGCCTGCAGAAAGCACTGAAACATAATCTGCCAAATTCATTTGTAACTCCTGCCGATCAAAAAAACCGATTCGAACGAGAAGCATCATTCAGCTTAGCTCCCAGCGGATCACCAGGTTCCGATGCCGACGGATAGCAGCAGGGTGATCTCATGGCTGTTCCGTCTTCTCCCTTCATCTCACTGAACGGGATGATTTCTATCGAGCTGTCACCAGATAAAGTGGTTTGCGCCAGTACCCAGCTATGCCATTGCCGTGCGTGAACCCTACCTAGCGGTAGGTGCCGATGTGGGTGAAACCTAGTGCTTCATGGATGCCCGTGCATGCCGGATTCGGCAAGGCGACGCCGGTATAGGCGCATGAAATCCATGTTACTTAAGGAGCGGTAGAAGCCGTTTGGCTGCGGCTGAATCAAAATGACATGCCCTCAGACACTTGAATCAGCATTTCTTCGACTAGATGTGTGCCAAAGGTTGTAGTGACCATCGCCGATGGGCTTTCTCCCAAAAAACGGGCTTTGGGTTTGGAAAGCCATTGTTTGGCCTTCCCTTTGTCACCGAAGATCACCTCGGCCATGGCGGTAATATGTGCAAACCGGAACAGGCGATCGCTCTCATGCAACGTTAAAAGCTGATTGGCTGACAGTTTTGTTTTGAGCGTTTTGGGTTGAATGATTCTGTCGCGTTCTTCGTCGCTGAGGGTTCCATCATCACAAAGCATTTTGATCAGGCTGACCGAGAAGCCAGCTACTATCATGTCGTGAATGTCCAGATCCGAAGCATTGACAGCGATATGAAGAAGCGTCTCCAACCGCATGCGGTAAGCATGATAGGCATCCTGACGCAGGACGCCTGCAAACATGGGCCGCACTGATGTTGCGTTGCGCACGGGCGTCAGGACTAATGTGCCATTCAATACCGTTAGCTCCAGGTCGTCCCCAACACCTAACCTCATTTGGGCAAGCAACTCTTGAGGCAGATCAATGATGATGTCGCCAGTATCGTCCTCAGTTTTCTGGCATTTGACTATCCAGCGCTCAGTTTCACTCATGATCGTCCGGCCCTCATCCGCCATCAGAGAATGACACACATCATTATGCTTGGGCCCAGAGCTGACCAAAGGAACGCGCAATCCGCTGGTAGACAGGCACTGCCGCTGCTCGAACGCCGGATAGCGAGTGAAACAGCAAAAAATGTGGCAATGGCTATATCTGCCTTTCCACCTTCACATGGTTAAGAGCCTGAGCGTGATCAGGTAACTACACGAAAAGGATATGACATGCACCCTGATGAGCTTTATGTTTCCGTCGACGTCGAGACTTCTGGGCCTATACCCGGCGAATACAGCCTGCTTTCCATCGGAGCTTGTCTTGTAGCCCAACCTGAAACGTCCATCTATCTTGAACTACGGCCTGACAGTCCGAAACACGACCCCGAAGCGCTGGCAGTATCGGGGCTGAGTCTGGAGAAGCTGGAGCGCGAGGGCCTCGCTCCGCAACAGGCGATGCTGACATTTGATCAGTGGCTGAAATCGTCGTGCCAAACGGGGCAGAAGGTCATTTTCGTAGGGCTCAATGCACCGTTTGACTGGTCATTCGTCAATTACTACTTCCACAAATACCTGGAAACCAACCCCTTTGGTTTTACCGCTATCGACATGAAGGCCTACTTTATGGGCGCTGTAGGTTGCAGCTGGCAGGAAACAAAATCATCCAAAATGACCGCTGCGCTGAAGCCACTCAGCGAACCGAACCATAACGCATTGGATGATGCCCGCTTTCAGGCAGAGCTCTTCGCCCTTATGCTAGCGGGTAAGGATAAACGCTGACCAGCCTTCCACCGCACTGACTAGAAGTTCATCTGCCCCAGGTTGCCTCAACATATCTGCCGTCCCTGAACGACCACGCCTTGATACCTTCTGGTTTTTCGGACTTGCCGACAATAATGGCTATTGGGTGCGGCAGATCCTGCATGTACCGTGCAGCAAATCTGGAGAAACTTCCTATGTCTGCCGGAGAAATCACCGGAACAGATTGGGGATGCGTATGCCAATAGCCCACCAGACGTAACCCTTGTTCGTTAGCAGCTTGGATCTCCTGACGGCACCGCTCCGCATCCAACTCTAGCCAAGACCAGCCTGACCGATCGGCGCGATGAGGCAACGTGGCCAAGGCCAGCAGCAACCCTTTCGGATTAACCGGGTTGACGAATAACTGTCCCCCTCGCTCCACGCCAAAAAGGCCCTGCCGATGACTATCCAAGATGTCCGCAACAGCTTGCGACACCAATAGCTCGGAATCCACCTCCGCCCATCTCCAGCGCCAAGCGATATCCGTCATACCGTTTCATCCTTATGTTCCGGCCATCCGCGCTCGAGTAGGAGTTGCTGCGCCCCCTCTGGCAGTTTGGGCCCATTGTATTGGCCTCCTAGGCTCGGCACATCTTCAGGCCTGTAGATACTGCTGACCCAAGATGCGGTGGCGATGTTGCCGGTCAATGCGCGTAAAGCCGTGTGCGATACCATAGAGGCAATATTGGTCATACCCAACGACCCGCCTGGAATAAAGCTCTCCCCACACGCGGGCAGTGGAATCACACCTCCTCCCGGCCACTCTGTAAACTTATGGAGAAAATCGCCGATGTCCGTGAATAAATGACGGCCATCAAAGGTACCGGCTGGTGCGAATAGCGCGTGGCCTACCTGCGTATACGGTTCGCTCCAGGCTTGTAAAAGTCCCCAAGAAACGCCGCTGGATTTGGCTCGCCATACAGTGACCTCCGACTGCCAGTCTGCTGTCGTAATCACCACAAGATCTGCGTTATCGAACACTTCTGGTTTGCTGCTCATAACTACTTCGGCGAAAGTCGAATAAGCGGTGCATTCTGTAGTCGGAAGATCTAACAGAATCTTGTCCCTCAACGCTGAGGCCTTCAGCCTCCCTAGGCTATCCGCTCCCAGAACGTGCCTACCCAGATTGGCTGACACCAGAGTGTCAGGATCGATGAGGGAAAGGTGGCCGACACCGGAGCGTGCCAATTGTATTGCCACCGCACTGCCTAACGAGCCAACGCCAACACAAACGACCCGAGCATTTTCAAGGTGCTTTGCAGTGCCGCTTATGTCGCGGGACAGAATGGACGCACGATCAAGCACGTCTAGGGCAGTTGCGCGGACAAGTGCCGGAGGATGTGCATTTGCGATGGCTGGCCGGCGGCGCGCTGTGCGCAAGCCAAACTTTGCCCCCCGCTCTTGCTGTACGCCGAGCGAGCGCACATTGAGGCAATAAGTTGGAGCATCCGTCCCCCCAGGAAGCTCCAGGACAATCCATCGACTCGCCAACGTTCCATGCAGCTCAAACCATGCCAGCAATTGCTCGGCATCGTCTGGTTGAAGGTGTGGCGTGAGCCACAGCAATAAATCTTCTGGATCCGGGGTGCGGATATCCGGATAAGTCTGAAGCTTGACGTAAAAACCGGGAGTTTCGGCCGCGCGAATGACAGCGGAGCGCCCGACAACCCGTCGGTAATGCCCTTTGAGTGCAGCTACGTTCGATGCTAGCCAAACCGTTTCCTGACCAGATGGCACAGCCCGGCGCGGATCGCTGAGAGCAAACAACTGCGAGGCGGCCTGAGGTCGATCCAAAAGTAAGAGGTTCTGGAATGACTGACCGTGCTGAAAAGACCAGTAGGTAGTGATCTCATTCTGAAATTCGATATCGCGCGTTGCCTGGCTTGATCCCCTCTTGGACAACGAAACGATCTGGGCCAAGCGAGCAAGGCTGTCCTCTACCACGACCTCCGGGGAGCCCATAATGGGCCGCTCCTGAAAGCCATGAAGGCAAAGCCCCGACTTGGTGGCATGCGGCCAAACCAGCCATGGAGAGGGTTCGACGTTCAGCCGCAAGAGCCCACGGGGAAAGTTGGAGGGGAAACCTATACGCAGTCGCCGCTCCTGCCCCGTGTAATCGATGGGCAAGGGGAAGTGAAAGCACGCCGCTTCGTCAGCCCGCATGGGTGCGGGCTGGAGCAATGCATCGGCAGCATCCTGACCTAGGGTGTCTCGCAGTGCGGCGATTCCGCGCTGCAATGGCGTCTTAATAGGGTCAGCCAAGGCGTCCAACTGGCTTTACGCTCGACTGAGAGGTTCCGCCACCGCTGGCCCCTCCGAAGAGCGAACCCATCGAAGCAGAGTTTCGAGTGGTGCCATCCGGTCGGCCGGGCATCGTCCAATTCGCAGGGATCTCATTGTTCACTGCCGTAATGAATGCCGGTGCAATACCGAAATTCTTTTTCACTGCCTCGGCAAAGGAATCGTTGGATTCAAAACTTTCCAAACCCAATGACACAGATGCACTGGCGTCCGCATGCCACTTGGCAAATGCTTGGCGATAGCCTTGCCCCTCACCCGGCCGATTCCACTTCTCTGCAAAGTTTTCGCCGTTATCGGCAGGGTTGCAGACATAGCAGTCGCTACCTCTATGCGCGATGTGCTGCGGCATTCTGCGAACGATTTCCAAAATTGCATCGAGCGGAGCCAGAGGCTTCGACTGCGACTCCTTTACGACATCAAGGTATGCGTGCGTGGCCAGGGTGGTGATGACCGCAGATATTGGGCGAGTATCAGCGCTCCTTGTCTTGATGGCCCATTCATCGCGATGACGCTTGAGTAGCTTAATGGTCGCACGCAGGGGATCTTGATCGATGTAATCCTGATAATGCGGCAAAGGATCTTGTGTCGCGGCATCAAGCATCCGCTGGCTCTTGGCAACTACCAAGCTTTCCAGAGAGATTTCTTGGGCAGAAGCAACCTGCAACCAGTTCGAGTAAGGGATAGGGCTGCTTGCTTTCCACCCTGTGACCCGATCCGGAACCTCCAGCTTACCCTCGCCGTTTGCTTCGCCATTTCCGTTGATCGCGCGGGCAGGCGTGACATCGATGTGGAAACCTGGATTTTCGTCGGCATAAACGATCCGGATGCCACGACGTAATTGCTTAACTTCTTCTTGAACGCGGGAGCCTTCCCGAAAACGCTGCTCAATCGCTTCTAGTACTTCCTTTGCACCAGCGCCCTGAGCGTGAGGGAGCCAAATAATCGCGTCCGCATCAATGGTGTCCAGATCCGCAGGCGCGCCGGGGATTGGCTTGATGGTCGTTTTCAGCCGCATCGAGCCTTGAACGAAAATATGGGCCTCAGCGAGCAGCGGGTTGTCGGAAGCCGAGAGGATTTTTTCCAGTTGGGAGTAGCGGTCATTGATTTTTTCGTACTGCGCTTCCGACAGCGAGATTTCCCGCGCGGCGCGAAGCAGAAAATATTCCCAACTGCTGCGCTTGGTCTGTTCGTTGCTCAAAAGCATTTACCTAGCCTCCTGGGCCACCAAGCCCAATTGCAGTGTTTGCGTAAACCGATCTTGGTTTTCTTTGTCCCGATCGAAGATCAGGTATGTATGTTGATGCTGTGTTGTGAGCAACGCGCCAAACTCGATGGCCAATGCCGCAGGAATGGCGGCGAAGACGTGGATAGGGTCAGGAGTCAGAGCCTCAAGCTGGCTCAGTCGTATTTGAAGTGCGTCGCGAAAGGCATGAATCACCCGACGGTTCTGTACCATCGCGTAGCTTGGTTCTGGGATCGACAGCTCTGCAATACGTGCACCGGGTAGAGCGTCGATCACGTCGCGAACTGGAACTTGCGCAGAAATGGAGAGCACCAACGCCAGTGGGCCATCGCCGTTGGGTGGAGGCGTAAACAGAAAACTAGGCGGCTCAGCAGACTGATCGGGCCAGCGCAAAAGATGCTCGCGGTGAAAAGAGAAGATCAGGCGTTTGGAACGGTCGCCGATACTCTGGCCCAACATCATCAAGGCCGGAATGTCGGCCAAGCCGACTACTGCTAGCGCGGGCGAATCGCCATAAGTGCCGCCGCGACGCTTGAGTTGCTGCTCCAGCTCATACTGGACGCTGTCTTTGACGTTCTGCCAATAGGTAGTGTCCCTGCCACGTGGTCCGGGTGCAGCGAAGGCGATTTTGATGCCTTGATCGAAGGCGGTTAATCCCTCGGCGGACATCGCAGTCAACAGATCGCGAAAGGGGATATCGTTGATCGTCTGAAAATGCTGACTCTGGACGATGAGAGGAATGGCTCTGCCACCATCGGGGGTCGTTGCGGCGAGTCGGATGCGTTCCAAGTACGCTTGGTGTAAACCACTCAAATCATTTTCAGGATACCCATCTGCGTCACGATCAATTTTGTCATGACAACCTGGGCACAGGAGCATCAGATTAGCGGTATTGTTTGTGTGCGCCTCAGCATCATGATCCGCGCGTCCCCGAGGGCCTTTGGGACTGGCGGGCAGGATATGCGCCACTTCTCCCCATTTCATTGGCTTGCCGGCACGATAATCGAACGTCAGATCCGTGCCGCACAGTTCACAATGACCAGCGGTCTGGGTCCATACGATCCGCTTCGTCTCATCATTTGTGTTGAAGCGCCCGCTTGCGGGCTTAGCGTCTTCTTGTTCTGCCATTTCGACCGACCCCCGAAAAACATCCATGATTGAAAACGATGATGGCAAGATAAGATCATATTAGGGTCATTCGTCCCGATTTCAAGAGAGATCTGAGGGTGACGAATGCTGAGTCGCCTTTGAGCAGGATGCTTTTTTGGCTCATCGAAAGGCAGTAGTGGCGGCGTTCGTTTTCTGGCAAGTGCTGGTGGGTAATGGCACTGACAACAGCGTATGTAGGACTGATGAAAACGAGCTGTGCAGCTCAAACGAGGCTGCAAGCGCAGCCCCTTTCGTATGCGTTTTTACGCGTCAGTGCTTGCCAGGCTCAGCGGACAAGTGTCGACGACGCAAGAGGTGATAGGTCGCCGGGATCACAAACAGTGATAGCAAGGGTGCCGTAACCATACCGCCAATCATCGGGGCGGCAATGCGGCTCATAACCTCGCTACCGGTACCGCCTCCCAAAAGTATAGGTAACAAACCAGCGATAACCACTGCCACGGTCATAGCCTTAGGTCGAACGCGCTGGACAGCGCCTTCACAAATCGCGGCCATCAACCCGCGTTCTGTGTTGTCACCGAGGTCTTGACGCTCGGTCCATGCATTTTTCAGGTAGAGCAGCATGATCACGCCAAATTCGGCAGAAACACCGGCCAAGGCGATAAAGCCGACCCCGGTGGCAACCGACAGGTTGAATCCCAACAGATAGAGAAACCATGCCCCGCCCGTGAGAGCGAATGGCAGCGTGGCCATAATCAGCAAAGCCTCATCAAGTCGTGCAAATGTCAGGTAGAGCAACACGAAGATGATCAACAGCGTGGCAGGCACCACCAGTTTGAGTCGTGCGTTGGCCCTTTCGAGAAACTCGAACTGACCTGAGTAGCTCAGGCTCATGCCGGGCTGCAACTTGACCTGCTCACTGACGACCCGGCGTAGATCGGCGACTACGGAGGCAATGTCCCGGCCACGCACATCGATGTACACCCAGCCTGAAGGCCGTGCGTTCTCACTCTTGAGCATTGGCGGCCCGTCGTTGACCTTGATCTTCGCCACGGTGCCAAGGGTGATCTGGCTGCCTAGCGGGGTGTAGATCGGCAACTGCTCCAAAGCGCCGAGCGAATCCCGCCACTCACGAGGGTAACGTACGTTAATTGGGAAACGAGCCAACCCTTCAATCGTCTCCCCGACGTTTTCACCGCCGATTGCGCCGGCCACGATCGATTGCACATCGGCAATATTTAACCCATAGCGTGCCGCAGCTTTGCGATCGATATCCACATCAATATAGCGGCCACCGGTCAGTCGTTCGGCTAACGCTGAACTGACACCTGAGACGTCCTTGGCAACACGCTCGATGGCTTGGGTGACGGCATCGATCTCCGTCAGGTTGGTACCGGCAACCTTCACGCCAATCGGGCTTTTTATGCCGGTGGCCAGCATGTCGATACGGTTACGAATAGGCGGTATCCAGATGTTGGTTAATCCTGGGACACGCACCACTTGTTCTAGCTCCTCAACGAGCTTTTCCTGGGTCATGCCTGGGCGCCACTGTTCGCGTGGTTTGAATTGAATGGTGGTCTCGAACATTTCCAACGGTGCCGGGTCAGTCGCGGTTTCAGCGCGGCCGGCTTTTCCGAAAACGTGTTCGACCTCTGGAACTGTCTTTATCAGACGGTCAGTCTGCTGAAGCAGTTGCGCGGCCTTCTGCGCCGATAATCCAGGCAGAGCTGATGGCATATAGAGCAGGTCCCCTTCGTCCAGCGGGGGAAGAAACTCACCACCCAGACGAGAGATCGGCCACAACGCGCTGACAAAGACTAGCAACGCAACCAGCAGCGTTACTTTAGGTCGACGTAATACGGCGTCCAGAGCGGGCTCGTAGATCCGGATCAACCAGCGATTTAGCGGATTCTGTTGCTCATTAGGAATTCGTCCGCGAATCCAATACCCCATCAACACCGGAACTAGAGTTACCGACAGTCCAGCCGCTGCGGCCATAGCATAGGTTTTGGTGAACGCCAAGGGACCGAATAGACGTCCTTCCTGAGCCTCCAGCGTGAACACCGGAATAAACGACAGGGTGATGATCAGCAGACAGAAGAACAATGCAGGTCCTACCTCGGCAGCCGCTTCAGTCATCACGTGCCAATGACGTTCACCTTTCAGTTCCTCCCCAGGATTGGCCACGTGCCAAGCCTCGACCTTCTTGTGGGCGTTTTCAATCATCACCACGGCAGCGTCGACCATGGCGCCGATGGCGATGGCAATCCCGCCAAGGGACATGATGTTGGCGTTGATACCCTGATAGCGCATCACGATGAAGGCGATCAGCACCCCAACCGGCAGGGAGATGATTGCCACCAGAGATGAACGCAGGTGCCAGAGAAAGATTCCGCAGACCAACGCGACGACGATGAACTCTTCGATCAGCTTGTGGCTGAGGTTTTCCACGGCACGATCAATCAACTTGCTGCGGTCGTAGGTAGTGACGATTTCTACCCCCGCTGGCAGACTGCTTTTCAGCTCGTCGAGTTTGGTCTTGACCGCCGCAATGGTTTCTCGAGCATTCTTACCGCTGCGCAGAATTACCACGCCGCCGACGGTCTCACCTTCGCCATCGAGTTCGGTGATGCCTCGACGCATCTCAGGCCCCATCTGAATCGTGGCAACATCGCCCAGAGTGACCGGCACACCACCCGTGCCCAGTTTGAGTGGGATAGCACGAAAATCATTGAGGGTCTTCAAGTAGCCGGAAGCCCGCACAATAAACTCGGTCTCCGCCATCTCCAGCACCGCCCCACCAGTTTCCTGATTGGCCTTGCCGATCGCCTCGGTCACTTCAGACTGCGTGATACCCAAGCTGGCCAACTTCACCGGATCAAGCTGCACCTGGTACTGCTTTACCATGCCACCCACCGTGGCCACTTCCGCAACGTTCGGTAGGGTCTTAAGCTCGAATTTGAGGAACCAGTCCTGCAAGGCACGTAACTGCGCCAAATCATGCCCGCCGCTTCGGTCTACCAGGGCGTACTGGAAAATCCAGCCAACCCCAGTGGCATCAGGTCCTAATGCGGGCTTGGCACTGGCCGGAAGCCGGCTTTGTATCTGGCTCAGATATTCCAATACGCGCGAGCGGGCCCAGTACAAGTCAGTTCCGTCTTCGAATAGTACGTAAACGAAACTGTCGCCAAAGAAGGAATAACCGCGCACAGTCTTGGCACCAGGCACAGAGAGCATAGTGGTTGCCAATGGATAGGTGACCTGGTTCTCTACGATCTGTGGGGCTTGGCCTGGATAAGGTGTACGGATAATTACCTGAACATCCGACAGGTCTGGCAATGCGTCAATGGGCGTACTTTGAACCGCCCAGATCCCCCATGCCGTGACAAACAGCGTCGCTAGCAACACAAGAAAGCGGTTAGCCACCGACCAGCGAATAAGGGCCGCGATCATGGCTGGCTCCCAGAGCGTTCCAGACGCTCAACGCGCAGACCATCTTCCGTCTGGCTGACAGCGATCCGAACCTTGTCGCCCGTTTTAAGATCCTTCATCAGAGCTGGAGCGGCGAGAGGGAAAGTCATCGTCATGCCTGACATACCCAATGTTCTGAAGGGACCGTGGGCGAGCGTGACTTCTTTGTCGTTGATCTCAACGATCTGACCATCGGCCTCATGCAAAGCGCCTGCGGTTACAGTAGATGGCGAAACGTCCAGTGAGCTTGCGACAACGCCCTTGAGACTGGCCTCCGAGTCGAGAAGGAACTGGCCAGAAGTCACCACTTTTTGCCCCTCTTCCAAGCCGTTCAATATCAGCGTTTTGCCATCGTTATCTTGGCCTAACTGCACCTCCACCGGGCGATATCGACCAGCGTCTTCAGAGAGCATGACCAACGTACGTCGACCTGTACGAATGACGGCCTCGCTCGGCACCCACAAAACACTTTGCTCCGTCGAACGATTGAGACTTACCTGCGCGGTCAAACCTGGCCTGAGT
Organism: Pseudomonas sp. p50(2008); assembly: GCF_015351605.1. Classification (NCBI taxonomy): domain Bacteria; kingdom Pseudomonadati; phylum Pseudomonadota; class Gammaproteobacteria; order Pseudomonadales; family Pseudomonadaceae; genus Pseudomonas; species Pseudomonas sp. p50(2008). The sequence goes on along the minus strand of NZ_JACMYF010000002.1, from coordinate 203,763 downwards.
CGGCCATCCGGATTGGGTAACTCAACTCGAACGCGAAGTGTGCGACTGTCCGAACTGGTTTCCGGAAGAATCGCACTGACGACGCCCTTGAGCACAACTCCAGGGAGCGCGGACAAACGCGCTTCGGCTGCTTGCCCTACGACGATTGACCCAGCCTCCGACTCTGGTACTGCCACGGCCAGCCAGACACTGCTCAAACCATTAACACGCGCCAGCGTCTCGCCTGCGGCCACCGTCATACCTTCACGCACACTCAGCTCTTGAAGCACACCACCAATAGGGCTGGTCAGAGTCAGGTTCGGTTGAACTTTGCCACTGCGCTCAACTTGAGCAATTAACTTAGTTGGCATTCCGGTGAGCCTCAATCGCTGGCGGGCCGCTGTCAGCAAGTCAGCATCGCCACTACGCTTGAGGGCGAGAAATTCCTCTTGAGCAGCTGCCCAATCCGGCACCAAGATATCTGCCAAGGCGGCATTCACTTTCAGCACATCACCAGATGCATGGCCGTACACGCGCTCGACAAAGCCCGCCGTACGGGCCTGAATGACTGCAACGTCCCGTTCGTTGAAGGCCAGAACACCTACCACGTTCAGTGTCGAGGCAAATACCCCTCGACTGACACGAGCCAGTCGCACACCAAGGTTCTGAGTCAGGCTTGGATCAATTCGAATGCCGCCGCTGTCCCCCTTGGTATCTGCGTATTGGGGGATCATCTGCATGTCCATGAAGGGTGACTTACCCGGTTTATCGAATTTCTGTTGTGGGTACATGGGGTCATACCAATACAGAACCTTTCGATCGGCAGAGGCTTTGGCTTCCTGATCCGGCTCGACACTAGCTACTTCGCTCATTCGCGGTTGGGCTAACCAGTAACCTCCGGCAACACCCAAGGCGATCGAGATGCCGACAACTAAAGTCCCTTTCCATACTTTGAAATTCATTGAGCGGGCTCCCCGTAAGAGAAATACAGGCGAGCGCTGGTGAGAGCACGTTGCTCTTCAACGTCAATCTGCTTGAGACGGGCTTCGATGAGTTCGCGTCGGGCGGCCACAACCGAGTTCAAATCACCTTTGCCGGAACGGTAGCTAGCCATGGTGAGTTCAACCTTTTCTTTAGCCAGCGGCAACAAGCTTTCCTGATTACGGTTGACTGCACGATTGAGTCGCTCGTAGTCGGCCAACTCATCCTCCAGTTGCTGGGTATGCTCGCGCGACAGAGCTTCCCGCTCAGCCTCAAGCTGGTTGAGTTCGGCGTGCTTTGCCGCAATTTTGGGGTTTTGCCGAGAGTCAGGAAACAGCGGGAGATCCCATGAAAACTGGACGCTAACCATGTCACCGAATTGTTTGCCTCGATGCTGATAGTCGAATTCCCAGCTCCAGTCAGATTGCTTTTCCGCCTCAGCTTCACGGATCTTGGCTTGTGCTTCACGGGTCATCGGCACATACGCCGCCAATTCAGGGTGATGTTGCAGCTTATGGGAGTATCCAGAGGTTTCAATGGGCCAATCAGGCAAGCTGCCCGCCGGTTTGTCATTGGCAGCAGGGCCAATCCAGCGCTTGAGGGCCGCCCGGGCCTGTGCACGTTGGCGAACTAAATCATCCTGCTGCTCCGCCAGTTGGGCAGCTTCCTGTTTAGGTGTCACCGCATCGGCGGGTTGGGCGCGGCCACCCGCAATCTGAGATCTGACGGTATCGGTCAGAAGACGGTTTTCTTTGTAGAAGTCCTGGAACATCGCATCTTTACGCTCAACCGAGTAGCTACTGATCCAGGCCAATGCCGTGGACTGTCGGACGTTCAGACGCGCCACTCGACGCTCAGCGGACGCTCGATCAACAGCCGCATCCGCGACCTCGATACGTGCTTTGCGCTTATCGCTGTTGGGCATCTCCTGTCTGATCCCGACCACTTGCATGGTCATGAAGTCCTGGTCGATGCTCCATCTGTCGGCACCACCAATGGGGTAGTTCTGCACGCCCAGCAGTAGCTTGGGATCGGGTAGTTCGCCGGCGGGAATGGCCGCACTGGTGGCTGCTTGAATTTTGGCGTCTTGTGCGGTCAACGACGGTGCATTGTTTTCGGCCAGCCGCAGCGCTTCATCGAGTGTCAATGCACCAGCAAGGCTCGGCAATGCCAGTACGCTTGCCGCCAGGCCGGCCACGAGGGACCAACCTGTGCAAAAGCAGTTGGAGTTCATGTTCACGATTCCTGTGATGATCCACCGCGCGCTTCATAAGACATGCGCGCAGATATGCCATCCCGCTAACGCGGAATGAGGCTCAGTGTGGTACAGGAATCAAGTACGGGGAGGTCGCCATAACCCAGAAGGGGTTTGTACGAGTGGGAAATGGCTGGAGAAGGGCAGAACGATTGGACTGGACAAGGTAATAGGAGGCTTGATGATCGAGACTTGCAGCATGCCGCCCGTTTTGCATTCCTGGCCCGACTTACAAGGTTTGCCATGCTCAGCGGTACTTTTCATGTCGTGGCAGCAGTCTTGACCCATACCATCCATCATCGCTATACCCATGGTTTTCATCGGGCATGGTTCAGTCGATGCCTGAACACCCGCCATCCCGCTAAGGGGAAGCGCCAAGCTAATTAGGAAAATCAGGCAAAACCGCACATAGCGTTTCATGGGCTAAAGTGTAGACGGTGCAAATGGCTCTTACAATTCACCCTTAAGACTCCTGTATTGGCTGTTACCAACGTCTATGCTGCGCTCATTTCCATGACAGGGCTTAAAGTACCTAACCATGCGACAAGACAGATAATGATGACCGCCATTGAAAACTCAAGTTTCATGCTACGGCGCAAGGCATTCACCGCGACAGCGTATTCGCCATTGCGAACTGATCGCTCCAATAAGGGGCTTAGATGAAAACGGTTAAGCGTGGCTAATACGATCATCCCTGCAAATAGCAGGACTTTCAAAAATAGCAACTGGCCATAAGTGCTGAGCATCACCTCATCGAGGCTCGGTCCTACGATAAATAGATAATTCACCACGCCCGTTATACTGATGATCACTACAATCACCGCGCCGGCCGATTCAAACCCTGTCAGTACCCGAGCAAGAACTCGTACTTCCTGATCACCTTTCAGCGATTTTAAACGCAGCAGCAGTGCAAATGCTGCCAACGCACCCAACCAACCGCCTGCGGCCAAGAGATGGAAGATGTCGCTAGTAAAATGCCAGTAACGACGGCTCCCTTCGTCCATCGCACCATGCCCTGTCCATGCCAGCGTCGCTAGCGCAATGGCGCCACATACAGTGACAATCCAAAGACTGAGTGTCGGAAAGCGCTTACTCAGAGCAACGCCGACAACAGCCGTCAGCAACGCCACTATCCGGACCATCCAGGTCAAACCGACGTCCGTCCCCATGAGAACCATTTGAAAAATATGGTGATGTAGCTCCATGAAGCCCGACACACCACTCATAGCTTTCGCAAGCAACAACATGGCTGCTAGAGACAGAGCCACACCTAAAACAGATGTACTGTAAAGAAGCGACTCAAAATTTAAAACCGCTCCCGATACTCTCTCTTTTCCCCTCAGGCTATAAAGACCAAATATTGCCAGTCCAAATAACAGCATCAGATCAAAATATAGAGCAAAGCGAACAGCTATATTTATTGAGTCGCTCATGAATCATTTCACTTTGAAAGAAAAATTGCCGGTGATGGGATGAGTGTCAGACGAGACGGCACGCCACTCAACTTTATAAGTACCTGTGGTCAATGGCGATGCAGGCGTAATTACCATCGTCTTAGGATCTCCCCCGCCTGCAACAGCTGCTTTAACGCCCATTGGGGAGTTAGGCATGCCGGGCATATCGGTCATGATCAGCTTAGCACCGGAAAACTGAGTCGTTAGATTCTCAGAAAATTGCAGTTCAATTTTCGCAGGAGCAGCAACATCCGACCCTTCTGCTGGAGTAGAAGAAAGCAGCTTTGGATGTGCCTGAGCAACTGCACTCAAAAGCAAACCCGCTGTCAGTGCTACAGCTACGGTGGTGGTTTTAAGGAATGACATGCAAGACTCCTCACAGCAAAAGCTGTTGGTTCTAGGTTTTTGATGAGTATCTAGTTATTACTTTTACGCTTATTAAAAACACTGGCGAGCTACCTAGCAGATTCCGTGTTCTAGGGCGACCTGGACAGGAATAATCACAAGAATTCCAACGTCACAGCGCAAGTACACGATGCCACACGAACGCAAACTATTCGATTACATTTCAGTCAGCTTGGACCTGCTTTGGGACGCTGAATTTCTTGAAAAGATGGTTAAAATGGGCTTCCGTTTTGCGACGTTCACACCGTGAAAACCGTTCGCAAGACCACATAGCTGCTCGGGTGTATATGGGGTTGTTGATTAGGCATTTTCTGCACTCGCACAAGGGAGTTGTATATGAAAAGCTGTTTTTCCAGCTGACGACGTGCACCATATCTTGCCGTCGTGTGACTCTATGATTGATCGAGTGATTGATAAGCCTAGCCCCGCATTACTTGGGTTTCCTTCTCTACGAGCGGGGTCCACTCGATAAAATCGATCAAACAGTTTTTCAAGGTGCTCAGGAGCGATAGGTTCTCCAGGGTTTTCCACGGAGATAGAGATTGACGTCCCTTCCTGTCTTATATCGACACTGATACATTTCCCTGCGGGGGTGTACCGGAGGGCATTCGAGAGCAGATTAGAGATAGCCCTGTCGAGCATAAGAACGTCACCTCGGACGCTGCCTCTCCCTGTCACCTTAAGGTCGATGCCTTGCTCATCAGCCAACAAGCGGTAGTACTCGAGTAATTTCTCTACTAGCGCTACCAAGTCTATCGGTTTGTTTTCATGAGTAATCAGACCATTATCTGATTTCGCTAGAAAAAGCATGTCATCGATCATCCGCCCCATACGCTTCAGGTCATCAAGATTCGAATACAAGTTGTCTTCGTAATCCTCAATATTCCTTTTTCGAGAAAGCACCACTTCGGTGTGTGTCATCAAATTGCTGACTGGTGTTCGTAGTTCGTGAGCAATGTCCGCAGAGAAGTTTGATAAGCGAACAAATGCATCGTCAAGTCTAGATAACATTGCATTAAAAGAAAGCACCATCTGCTGAAGCTCTTTAGGAACGGCCGCTAAAGGAATCCGTTCTTTGAGCGATTTAGCAGACATTGACGCAGCGACTTGAGTAACCTGGCGAATAGGTCTTAGTCCACTGCTCGCGACCATCCAGCCCAGCGCCGCACTGACCAGCGCGCTTATAAACAACCCTATCAAAAACCAGCGTTCAAGCGTCTCAAAGAACGCCATATGTTGCGTAACGTCAAAGATCAACATAACGGTCAGCGGTTTTTCTTGTCCCGTCACAATCGCCTGCGCCGTTATTCCCCGGAACGTTTGCTCATCATCACGCCACTCCCAAACGTTGTTGTTTGAGGTCGTGCGAAAGTCTTCAGGAATATCGATTGGACCTGGATCAGCAAAAAGGGTCTTGCCGTGACCATCGAAGATCAGGGCTGTCAAATCTCGGTGAGCACCCAGCAGCGCCTCCAACTCAGGCTTAACATCACTGAACTGGTCAATGCTACTCAATCCCGTCAAAATTCTTTGGGTCGAGTGTAGCTTCTCGTTTAGCGCCTGCTGATCTAGCATTTTGAAATGATGCCGGCTAAGGCTGTTAAAACTGAGTCCAGCGACGGTGAGCACCGCCGTTACAGCTAGCATGAACATCAGGCTCATGCGGGTAGTCAGAGACATTCGCTTCATTCCAGCCCCGTCCCAGAATCCGGCGCATCTAGCATGTAGCCCATGCCTCGGGAGGTGTGGATAAGCTTGACCTCAAAATCATCATCAATCTTTGCTCTGAGCCGCCTTACGGCGACCTCGATGACGTTCGTATCGCTGTCGAAGTTCATGTCCCACACCTGGGAAGCGATAAGCGACTTAGGCAGCACCTCACCTCGACGACGGAGCAGCAATTCGAGTAACGCAAACTCTTTGGCCGTGAGATCTATACGTTTGCCTCCACGGACAACCCTGCGCTTGAGCAGGTCAACCTCAAGATCAGCCAATTTCATATGAGTTTGGGAGGGGGCTGTACTCCCTCTTCGCAGCAGCGTTCTGACGCGGGCAAGCAATTCAGAAAAAGCGAAGGGTTTTATGAGGTAATCGTCTGCCCCCAGCTCAAGTCCTTTGACGCGATCCTCGACGCGGTCTCGCGCCGTGAGAAAAAGCACGGGGACATTTTTTCCGGATGCCCGCACCTTCTGAAGTACTTCCCATCCGTCCAGCCCAGGCATCATCACATCGAGAATCAGCAGGTCATAAGCCTCGCTCAACGCGTGTTGAAGCGCCTCCTTACCATTGGTAAAGCGATCAACATTGAACCCTGCCTCAGCAAGACCTTGCTGCAAATAAATGCCTATTTTGGGTTCGTCTTCCGCAACCAGAAGTCTCATGGGGGTGGCTCTCGAATGATTGTGATGATGAGTCTGCAAGGAAATGCTTCTGCCAACCAGCAACTGACAGAAAAGTAATATTGGCTTCAGGTAGATGTCAGCGAGTGCTGTCTAGGGTTCGAGCATGAGTACTCCCTAGTACTCGACCGACGCCTCCGCATGAAACCTTGGGGGAGCCGGAAAACAGATCAAAAAGGAGCTTCCTCATGAATCATCTAAAAATCCTTATCTTTGTGGGTTCGATACTCATCTCAGCGTCTGCTTTGGCTGAAGGTGGCGCAGATCGGATTGCGGAGCGTATGGAAAGCCTACGCGACAAAGCAGAAGCGACCTTGGTGCAAGCTGAAAAAGCCCCAGAGGGAGAGCGCCATGTACACATGGCCGAGCATATGAAACTGCTGGGCGAGATCATGAACCAACTCCATCAGGATCACCCAAAAGCATCAATGTCGCCTCAGGAACATCTTTCCTGGATGGAAAAGCACGACGCTATGGTTGATGACGTTTTGAACCAAATGCAGCGCGAACACAAACTGATGCTTTCTGAGAACCATCAGTAACCGGGTACCTCCGATGGGCTGTTTGATCCGCTCGGTTGGTACGGCGTCATATGCGCGCCGCACTACTCTTGGAAACTGACAGAAATGTAGTGTTCACGTCAGTTAGCTGGCAGCTCTATCCTTTTAGCATAGCTAGTGTTTTCCATTTGCTCTTGAGGTCATCATGAAAGCTAAGCTCGTTACCCCAGTTATTGCGGCGATCACCTTATTCTTCGGTGCGACGGCCATGGCAGACGTAGGTCATGGCAAAGAGGACATCGGCCAGCCTGGCGTCGCCTCTGCGGTGACCCGTACGGTAGATGTGGAGATGGGTGATATTTTCTTCATGCCTAAAAACATCGATGTGAAGCCTGGTGAGACTATTCGTTTTGTCCTTCGTAATAAGGGCGCACTGCTGCACGAATTCAATATCGGCCAAGCCGCCGCTCATGCCGCGCACCAAAAAGAAATGGCGAGCATGTTCCAGAATGGAACGCTTACACCCACCGGGTCAGGGAAAATGACGGGCAGCATGGGTCACAGCATGGGAGGGATGAAGATGGTTGGAATGGAACACAACGACCCGAACAGCATGCTGATCGAGCCAGGAGCAACAAAGGAATTGATCTGGACCTTCAACAATACAACTGGACTTCAATTTGCCTGTAACGTGCCAGGTCATTACCAGTCTGGGATGGTCGGTCAATTTGACCTGAACTGAGCCTGAACTGACCGCTAAACCCGCGTCTCCTCAAGAGTTGGCTACGCTCTGAGGCAGACATCAGAGCAACTCGCTCACACACTGGGGTCTAGATCATGAATAACCATCAGCATCCGGCTGGAAGCATCACCACCCCATTTTGGACGCGCAAAACAGGCGTTGTACTGATTATGTTCATTGTGATCGGCGCCTTCTACGTGGTGCGGGAGCATTTCAGCCACGTTTATCCATATTTGCCCTATCTCATTCTGTTGATCTGTCCATTGATGCATTTTTTTGGGCATGGACATGGCGTACATGACCATGGCAATCAGGCGCAAGCCAACAAGGAAGAGAAATAGCTATGCCCAATAAACCGAGCCACCACGATCACGGTCCTACCCACGCTGCCTCGCCCCCTGACGCTGATCTACGTGACCCGGTGTGCGGCATGACGATTACGCCTCCAAGTAAATTTGGCGAGTCTTATCAGGGACAGATTTATCAGTTTTGCAGCCAAAAATGCCAAGAGAAATTTCGGGCAGCTCCAGAGCACTACAGTGGTATTCATCCCAGCACTGAACCCAGCATCGCGGCTACAGAGCCCGCGGTCCAAGTAGCCACTGAATTTACCTGCCCGATGCACCCGGAAATAAAACAGCCAGGGCCCGGCAATTGCCCAAAATGTGGCATGACATTAGAACCTGTCATTCCGGCGCTAGATGACGATGACAAAACCGAGCTCCGTGATTTCGCGCGCCGCTTTTGGTGGTCTCTGCCTTTAACCGTGATAGTGACCGTTCTAGCCATGGCGGGCCATTCATTACAACTCTTCCATGGCTCGGTTCAAAACTGGATCGAGTTTGCTCTTGCGACACCGGTCACCTTATGGGCAGGGTGGCCCTTTTTTGTAAGGGGCATAGCATCTGTTAGAAATCGCAGTCCAAATATGTGGACTCTGATAGGTTTGGGTACTTCCGCAGCTTATCTTTACAGCGTCGCAGCAACCCTCTTTCCCCAAAGTTTTCCCACCACCTTCATGCAAGATGGACGCATCGGCGTTTACTTCGAAGCCGCTGCAGTCATCATCTCGCTCACCTTGCTTGGGCAGATTCTTGAGCTAAAAGCACGGTCACAAACCTCCGCCGCCATTAAGTCCCTTCTAGGCCTATCTCCCAAAACTGCACGCAAGATCAACGCCGATGGTCAGGAGGAAGACATTCCTCTTACCCATGTTCACTTGGGCGACCATTTGCGGGTCAGACCTGGTGAAAAGGTGCCAGTTGATGGCTCTGTGCTCGAGGGAGAAAGTGCGGTGGATGAGTCCATGCTCACTGGTGAACCTGTGCCGGTAATGAAAAGGCCAGGGGATAGTTTGATCGGCGCCACGCTTAATACTCACGGGAGCTTGGTGATGGAGGCGCAAAAGGTCGGCGCCGACACCATGCTGTCTCAGATAGTGCAAATGGTCGCTCTAGCCCAACGCTCCAAAGCGCCAATGCAAAGAATGGCCGACTCGATCGCCGGCTACTTTGTGATGGGGGTTATCGCGATTGCGTTGCTGACATTCTTAGGTTGGGGACTATTCGGCCCGGAACCCAGCTGGGTCTTCGGCCTGATCAATGCTGTCGCCGTACTTATCATCGCTTGCCCCTGTGCACTTGGTCTTGCAACGCCCATGTCGATCATGGTTTCGACCGGTAAAGCGGCCAGTATGGGAGTGCTGTTCAGGGACGCCAGTGCTATTGAAAACCTTTGCAAGATCGACACGCTGATTGTCGATAAAACGGGGACCCTGACAGAGGGACGGCCGGAATTTCACAGTGTGGAGGCCACACCAGATTTTAACCCACACGATGTTCTTCAACTGGCCGCTAGCCTTGATCAAGGCAGCGAACATCCTTTGGCGCACGCCATCGTCGATCACGCCCGAACTGAAAATATCGCGCTCACCAAGCCTGAATCGTTTGAGTCCGGGTCTGGGATTGGAGTCAGTGGCCTTGTTGATGGCAAGAAAGTACAGCTGGGCAACACAGCGCTGATGGACGCTGCCGGTGTAAGCACCAAGGTCTTACAGTACCGTGCAGAGTTGTTGCGCCTTGAAGGCATCAGCATAATCTATCTAGCAGTTGACGGGGTTCTGGCAGGATTACTGGCGGTCTCAGATCCGATAAAACCGACCTCCAAAGAAGCAGTCACCAAGCTTAAAGCTGATAACGTAAAAATCATCATGGCCACCGGAGACGGGCTCACCACCGCACGTGCTGTCGCCAAGGAGATGGGTATTGAAGAGGTTCATGGAGAAGTCAAACCTCAGGACAAAGAGCGCCTGGTGGCGGACCTCCAGCGATACGGTCGAAAGGTTGCCATGGCCGGCGACGGTATCAACGACGCACCGGCCTTGGCGCGTGCAGATGTGGGCATTGCCATGGGTACAGGGACTGATGTCGCGATGAATAGCGCTCAGCTCACGCTGGTAAAAGGCGACCTGATGGGGATTTTACGGGCACGGGCACTTTCGGTTGCGACAGTAAAAAACATGCGGCAAAACTTGGGTTTCGCCTTCCTTTACAACTCAATGGGTATTCCCTTGGCCGCAGGCCTACTCTATCCGCTGACGGGGCACCTTCTGTCGCCAATGATCGCTGCGTTAGCCATGAGCGTCAGTTCTGCGTCAGTAGTTTTCAATGCTTTGAGACTGAGGAATACCCATATAGCTTGAGCGCAACCGTTGCTCGCACCCCACAAAACATAACTCTTGACCTTACCGCGGTGTCAACGTTGATGCTGTAATCGCGGTGAAAAGAGACCGCTCAGCACAAGAGGAATAACCATGTTCGTCTTAAACGTATCAGGCATTGGTTGCGGTAGCTGCGTCAGCAAAATCACTAAAGCGATTCAGTCGTTGGACAGCGAGGCTAAAGTTTCCGTGGATCGCGCGGCAGGTAAGGTAAAAGTTGAAAGTAGCGAAAACCCAGAGCAAGTTCGTAAAGCTGTCGAATCACTCGGTTTCCCATCGCAAATCAGCGCTTAAGGCGCTGATTTCATTGTTGGGTAAATTTTACTAATCACCTCGCAGAGCTTTAAGCAGCCCCTTAAATGCTCCGTTTAATCTATTAAAAGCGCTTTCAAAATGAATTTCGTTATCAGTAAACTTTGCCACTTCAAGCTGTGCATCCACAGTATTTTGATCAAGTGACGGTTGGTAAGGCGTGCTGTAAAGCAAACCATCACCTTGACCATCACTTGCTAATTCGTTTGCGGCAATATGTTTTAGGTTTGTTGTTTTCAAAGAGAACGGAGAATCCAAGCCTCGTTTTGTCTGGCTGGCGAGCACAGCAGAAAACTCCAAATCTCTAGCCTTAAAGTTAGGAGTATCAGCGTTAGCGATATTATTGCTAAGTACCTCAGCTCTTTGGCTGCGATAAACTAACGCTCTTTCTGCGGAGCCAAGCGCTTTTTCAAAATTAATGCTCACAAGCGGCCACCTTCCGTCACGCTACTATTTCCCATTTTCACCTATATCAAACACTTATGTGTTGAATGTGGCGCGTCTGAGTCGGCTTATAACTCCGGTGCAAATTCAAAAAACGTCAAGCCCTGTGAAAGTGACCGAAAGCACAGAACACCGAACGGCTAAATTTTAGGAGCTTGATTTCAGCGAATTCCGACAATGGATAGACCATACGGATTAAGTACATCGCAGCTCAAGAGAAATATCGGAACCTGACACAACTGTAATATTGGCCTAAGCTGCCTGACAGGGAATCAGTCTTATAGTCCTATTGAGCCTTAAGCTCTTCCCTGAGCATCAACAACTTTGTTGTGGATTCAGGGGCTACCATCTATCAGAGGAAACCCAAATGAACCCTATCAAAACCTTGTTCGTCATCGCTGCTCTGACCGTATCTTCTTTTGCTATGGCTGAAGGCGGAGGTGACCGCACTTTCGAACGTATGGAAGCGGCCAGGAGTAACTCGATGGAATCGTACCAAGTAGCCCAAACGAAAAATTCCCAGCCTCCTGTCGCGGAAAGCAAAGCCAGGGCGATGGACCACAAAAATTGCTAAATATTTGAGCTACGCTCACAAGCTGACAGAAATGTAATCACTGTGGTGGTTTAAATGTGGCAATTTCTGAGCTCGCTTACCGTTTGAGTTCGTCTTTTGTAACGGTGAGTGAGTCTCATCCAGACAATTCATTTGTTGTTTCGCGCGGCTTCCCTTTTGACTGATTGGACATAACGGCATGCACTCCAAAACCTCTAGGCGGACATTCGTGAAAGGCTTGGCCGCTGGTGGCATTCTCGGCGGCCTTGGCCTTTGGCGCACTCCTGTATGGGCGGTGACAAGTCCTGGTATGCCGAGCGTACTCTCCGGTAACGAATTTGATCTGTTTATTGGTGAAAGCCCTGTAAACATCACAGGCTCGCCTCGCACAGCTATGACCATCAACGGATCATTGCCCGGACCGTTGCTGCGTTGGCGTGAGGGTGAGACCGTCACTCTGCGTGTAAAAAACCGTCTAGACCAAGACACATCAATCCATTGGCACGGGATCATCTTACCCGCCAACATGGACGGTGTGCCTGGCTTGAGCTTCCATGGCATCGCACCCGATGGCATGTACGAATACAAATTCAAGCTTCATCAGAACGGAACCTACTGGTATCACAGCCACTCGGGTTTGCAGGAGCAGGCAGGCGTTTACGGTCCAATCGTCATCGATTCGAAAGAACCTGAACCGTTTCAATACGATCGCGACTACGTGGTGATGTTGACTGACTGGACCGACGAAGATCCCAGCCACGTTATGGCGAAACTCAAGAAACAATCGGGCTATTACAACCATCACAAGCGCACCGTCGGAGACTTCATAGACGATGTCAGCAGCAAAGGTTGGTCTTCGACGGTAGCAGATCGAAAGATGTGGGCTGAGATGAACATGAGTCCTACTGACCTCGGCGATGTCAGCGCGGATACCTATACCTATCTCATGAATGGCCAGGCACCCAACGGTAACTGGACTGGTATTTTCAAACCGGGCGAGAAACTCCGTCTGCGCTTTATCAACGGCTCGGCCATGAGCTATTTCGACGTCCGCATTCCTGGGTTGAAGATGACCGTGGTTGCCGCAGACGGTCAACATGTCAAGCCGGTGAGCGTCGACGAGTTTCGTATTGCGGTAGCTGAAACATATGACGTTATTGTGGAGACTGCTACTGATGAGGCGTACACCATCTTCGCTCAGTCTATGGATCGCACAGGTTACGCTAGCGGAACACTTGCAGTGCGTGACGGCCTAAAGGCACCGATACCTGCAATTGACCCACGTCCTATAGTAACTATGGATGACATGGGGATGGGCGGTATGGCTGGTATGGACCATGGCAGCTCGGGTGGAATGGGCGGCGGCGACATGGCCGGCATGGACCACAGCAAGATGGCAGGGATGAACCAAGGTGACATGACCGGGATGACCGGCATGGACAGCGGTGACATGACTAACATGGCTGGTATGGATCACAGCAAGATGGCTGGCATGGACAAAGGCGACATGTCCAACATGGCTGGCATGGACCACAGCAAGATGGCAGGAATGGGCAGTGGTGATATGTCAGGGATGGCTGGCATGGGAGGTATGGGTGGAGGAATGCAGACTCACCCAGCCTCTGAAACCAACAATCCCTTGGTTGACATGCAAGCCATGAGTCCAACGCCAAAGCTGAACGATCCTGGCATAGGCTTGCGGAACAATGGTCGTCGAGTGCTCACTTACTCCGACTTGAAAAGCACTTTCCAAGATCCTGACGGCCGCGAGCCAAATCGCACCATCGAGCTTCACCTGACCGGTCACATGGAGAAGTTTTCGTGGTCGTTCAACGGCATCAAATTCTCTGACGCCGAACCACTGCGCCTGAAGTATGGCGAGCGTCTGCGCATCACCTTGGTGAACGACACCATGATGACCCACCCCATCCACCTTCACGGCATGTGGAGTGACCTCGAGGATGAGAACGGCAAGTTCATGGTGCGCAAGCACACGATTGATATGCCACCAGGTACCAAACGCAGCTATCGAGTCACCGCTGATGCCTTAGGCCGCTGGGCATATCACTGCCACCTGCTTTTCCATATGGAAATGGGCATGTTCCGTGAAGTACGGGTTGATGAGTAAAGGAGACGATCTGTGAGCACATACCTAAATCGTAATTCCCTCGTGGATTGCCTCTTTGCCGCTGTCCTGCTGAGTGGACTCTCGTCCACGGTGCTGGCAGAGGAAAATGGCAGCGATCATTCAACCACTGTTCCTGCTACAGCAACGGACAAGCCAGCAGCGGCAAACGATTCGAAGCTAGATCACGGGTCAATGGACCATAGCAAGATGAGCCATGAGTCGATGGATCATGACCAAAAAACCAAAAAGGCAGATTGAGATCATGACCAGTAAGTTTTTACGCCCAACGCTGATGGCACTTGCAGTCTCCACCGGTCCAGCATTCTTTTTTATGGCTCAAGCCGCTGAAGAGATGGATCCGTCGATGGCGATGCCATCAAGTGCGGACGCAAAGCCATCAATTGCACAAAAATCCAAACCAGCCAAAGCGAAAGATGCCGCGATGGATCACTCCAAGATGGACCACGGCTCAATGGGAGCCATGGACCATAGCAAGATGGGGGCGATGGATCACAGCAAGATGAGCATGGATAACGGGCAAATGGACGGTATGGAAAGCATGGATGGAGGGGCGACTACCACAAGCCGAACCCCGATCCCCGTACTTACCGACGCTGACCGGGCCGCCGCTTTTCCAGACGTACCAGGCCATGGTGTGCACGATAAAAAAATTAACTCGTTCATCCTCCTGGATAAATTTGAGTACCAAGACGCTGACAACGGCAGTGCGCTGGCTTGGGATGCAAAAGGGTGGATCGGCGGTGACGTCGACCGCCTCTGGTTGCGTTCGGAAGGCGAACGTACAAATGGCGTAACCGAAAACGCTGAACTTCAGGCTCTGTGGGGACACGCCATCGGTCCATGGTGGGATGTCGTCACCGGTATTCGACAAGATTTCAAACCCGGGTCACCTCAAACCTGGGGAGCGCTCGGTATTCAGGGCATGGCCCTCTATAACTTTGAAGCTGAAGCGACTGCTTATATTGGTGAGAACGGTCAAACCGCTGCTCGATTTGAAGGCGATTACGACATCCTGTTGACCAATCGCCTGATCTTGCAGCCGACCGCCGAAGTAAACTTGTACGGAAAAAATGATCCTCAGCGCGGCATAGGATCTGGATTGGCCAACACCGAACTAGGCCTGCGGTTGCGCTACGAAATTACTCGTCAATTCGCCCCCTACATTGGTGTTAGCTGGAATCGCTCATACGGTAAGACGGCTGACCTGGCCAGCGATGATGGGGAAAAAACAAACGAGGCCCGATTTGTAGCTGGTATTCGGATGTGGTTCTAAGCGATTTGATCACTAGCCCTACGAATTCTAATGATCGGGGAGTTAGCTCCCCGACTCTAGAGTAGATCCTTCAATGTAACCTTTGCAGCGGCATGAACGCTTGAGTGGGGTTCTATTGCTTCGTAGAACATCTCGCCGTCTCCAAGGGAAAAGGAAATATTCATGACAGGTAGCTTCCGACTTTCAAGTCGATCTCTGCGTATCGCAACATTCGCCGCGCTGTTCATTGGCTCAACGGCTCAAGCGGCGCAGGCCCTCACCATCGATGTGCATCGTGATGCAAACTGCGGATGTTGCAAAAAATGGATTCAGCATCTTGAGGCCAATGGCTTCACCGTCATCGATCATGAAGAAACCAACATGAGTGCTCTCAAACAAGATCTGGGTGTCGCTCCACGACTCTCGTCTTGTCACACCGCGATGATCAACGGGAAGTTTGTTGAAGGCCACGTGCCAGCTGAGCAAATAATTGCGATGAGTAAACGCGACGACCTTCTCGGGATCGCTGCTCCCGGCATGCCACCTGGTTCTCCAGGAATGGAAGTCGACGGAGTGCATGAGGCCTACCAGATAATCGGCCTGACCAAAGCTGGCACAGATCAGGTCATTGCTGAGTACCCTCAAAACTAATCCCACCCCATCCCTCCCGTCACAGCATGGTCAGCGTTCATGACCATGCAGCGGGACATGCTCCTTCGATTTCATTCTCAAGCCATGGCTAAAGACGATCAACAGCCGTCGTAAAGGCATGCTTGTGCCTAATCAGACAACCCCGAACCGCAGTCCTCAATAACAATTTGAGATGACCCTATCCTCAGCATGCTGACAAGCACTGCGCAGCTGATCGCGATAGTGTTAAGTTCGGAGATGGCGTTGCCCCCCTCAGCTTGCCTTCCTGAATCAGGACATCTGTCTCGGCTGAAACAGTAGAAAACGTAAATGACGGTGGCTTAAGAGTTCTTTTTTTGAAGGCTCTTCAGACGCAGGGTCGCGCGTTGTACAGCGGCCATTTTTTCTGGACGCTTCATTCGTTTCCATTTTCTGATGTCTTCCTTGGTGCGACCGCAGCTAACGCACAGTTCGCTGTTCAGCTGGCAAACAGAAATACAGGGATTTTCGATGTCCTTGGCCATTGTTCAATTCCTCGTCGAACTTATGCGTGCTGCGGGTTCATTGCTAAGCCAGAACAGCGATCTGATCAGGTGAGTCAGCACCCAACTTCGTGCGGAACTCAACTGTCAGATGAGTGATCTCATGAACCGTCGCAAGCCGCTCTCGTATGTTTTCTGCATTGACTGCTGGGCTGCCCAGAACACTCACAATCGCGGCGCGGGCTTGCGGCCCCACCTGCCAGACATGAAGATCAATGATCGAAGCATCTCCCGGTCGCTCAACCAGTTCACGAATCTCTTCAGCGACATGATCATCTGTCTGGTCGAGCAATACACCCGAAGTCACCCTCATCAACGACCAAGCCCAGCGTGCAATCACAACGGCACCCACAATCCCCATTGCAGGGTCGAGCCATACCCAACCAAGGTATCGACCAGCAAGAAGGGCTGCGATGGCCAGAACCGAAGTCAGTGCATCTGCAATGACGTGAACGTATGCAGAGCGCAAATTATTGTCGTGACCATGCGCATGGTGAGACTCATCGTGGCCGTGGTCATGCCCATGGTGATGATCATGACCGCCAGACAGCAAAAGCGCGCTCACCACATTCACTGCTAGTCCGACAATTGCGATTAGAGTCGCTGTCCCGAATTGCACTTGAGTCGGTTGAAAGAGACGAAACAGCGACTCTCCAGCAATTCCCAAGGAAACCAGTCCCAAAATCAGAGCAGAAGCGAAGCCACCCAAGTCTCCCACCTTGCCAGTTCCAAAACTGTAGCGAGCACTTGAGGCATGTCTTTTCGCGTAAGCGTAAGCAGCTGCGGCTATGCCCAGTGCTCCTGCATGCGTTGCCATGTGAAAACCATCAGCAAGCAACGCCATTGAGCCAGTGAGATAACCTGCGGTGATTTCAGCAACCATCATTACGACGGTCAGGGCCACCACCCACAAGGTTCGCTTGGCGTTTTCTTCATGTGATTTCCCAAGGAACATATGGTCGTGGGAATACTCGGCGTACGAATTACTCATCTGGGCAAATCCTATTTGGAATAGCGGCGAATGGCTTCGAGCAGCTCGTCGACACCTTTCGCTCTTTCGTCGTTGCTGAGTGTCGGATTCGCGACGTGTTCACGAGCGTGGTCTTCGATAATTTCATCCATCAGCCCATTGATAGCGCCACGGGTAGAAGCGACCAAAAGCAGAGTTTTCGAGCAGTCATCATCAGAGTCGAGTGCTCGCTCAATCGCCTGGACTTGCCCAGCGATTCGCTTTACGCGCTTAAGAAGATTGTCTTTGCTTGATCTCATGTGACTCATACCATACCCCCCCTACCTATTAGAACAATATAATCACACGTTCCAATTGGCCATACAACCCAGGGAGGGAATCCATCCGACCAGCAGCGTTGCAGCATTTGAATGCTGCATTCGAAACATTCAGCACGTCGCCTCGCCGCGCAGTACCAATACAAGCCGTATGGGCGGCCCGGCACTTCAATAATTCGATAGATGGCGTAGCGCCTATCTCTTGAGCTGCCTAGGTCAATGGTTTAGGATCGAACCACATCCCCCCTGGGGGGATGCAGCAATCAACAGAGACGAAACCAGCTGATTGCGTCTCTTCGTGGAAAGTTCGGTAACCACATGGTTACGCACTTCGCTATTTGAGATATTTCATGCTGAAAATCCTAGCCAACCGTACCTACCGTCACCTCTTCTTGGCTCAAGTGATTGCGCTCATTGGGACGGGTCTTGCCACTGTTGCATTAGGCCTATTAGCGTTCGACCTTGCAGGTGCCAATGCGGGCGCTGTGCTCGGTACGGCGTTGGCGATCAAAATGACGGCCTACATTGGCGTTGCGCCAATCGCAGCCGCTTTTGCAGAGCGTTTACCCCGTCGGGCAATGCTGGTCTCTCTGGATCTGGTGCGAGCACTGGTCGCACTGGCTCTTCCGTTTGTGACGGAAGTCTGGCAAATCTACGTGCTGATTTTCGTCCTTCAGTCCGCTTCGGCAGCGTTCACTCCGACGTTCCAGGCGACCATTCCAGACATACTGGTGGATGAAGACGACTACACCCGTGCCTTGTCGCTATCACGTCTGGCCTATGATCTTGAAAGTGTCGCGAGCCCGATGCTTGCCGCTGCACTGTTGACGGTGATCAGCTTCCATAGCCTGTTCGCCGGCACGGTCATTGGGTTCCTTGCCTCAGCGGCCCTAGTCGCCACAGTGCTGCTGCCTAAGGCGAAGCAGATACCACGACGCAGCATCTACGAACGAACCACCCGTGGCATGCGCATATTTCTGGCCACACCTCGCTTGCGAGGGCTGTTGGCTCTCAATCTTACGGTTGCGGCCGCCAGTGCTATGGTCATCGTCAATACGGTGGTGCTGGTGCAGTCGCGCTTCGCTCTGCCGCAGAGTTCTACGGCATTGGCGCTGGCCGCGTTTGGTGGCGGTTCCATGGTGGCGGCCCTGGTCTTGCCTCGACTGTTGAAAAATATCAAAGACCGAACGGCCATGTTGTTTGGTGGAGGAGTATTGCTCGCAGGCTTAGCAGTTGGCATCAACCTAACCACCTATAACTTCCTGCTACCGCTGTGGGTGGTGCTTGGGGTGGGCTACTCCTTGGCTCAAACCCCGAGCGGTCGACTGTTGCGTCGCTCGGCACATGCCGAAGATCGCCCAGCGTTGTTTGCCGCCCAATTTGCGCTATCCCATGCTTGCTGGTTGATTACCTACCCATTGGCGGGATGGTTGGGTGCGAACATCAGCCTCACTGCGTCGTTTGTTGGGCTCGCTGTCGTGGCAGGTAGTGCGCTGGTGGTCAGCATCGTGATCTGGCGTCCAGCTCATGACCAAGACTCTATCAAGCACACCCATGAGAATCTGCCGGGCGATCACACGCACGTCGACGGCCAGGAAGGTGCGGATCACGAACATCCATACGTGATCGATGATCAACATCGCCGATGGCCCAACAAATGATTGTAAGTTCCTAAGATTTGCTAAGGCTAGTTGTCGGACATTCAGACTAGGAGCCGTAGGGCTTGCAGAGCGGCAAGGTGCCCCGGATAGAACCAGTAGCCCCATTGCCCAACCGGCCAGATCTTGAAGGAGAAGGTCTGACGCAGAAGCCAAAGTCCGATCAACGGGGCCGCGAATGCGGTGCTCAAAGCCAGCATTGAATAGATTTCCAAGTCCAACGCCCTGGTTACGATGCTACTGCGGGTATTGCTCAACAGGCATAGAGCCGCTGGCAGCAACCAAAGAACGCCGGGGTTCTTTATTGCTACTAAGCCAGCCGCTGGAACAAGTGCACCGTAGAAGCCGTACATCAGAGGATCATCCAGCCCGTAGGCAACTGCGGCGGCCATCAACGCCATAGCGCTGCTTAACAGAGTGCGATGTTGCCACCCCCAGGCAATCACCAGCCCCAATGCCAGGGTAACCAACACATTGAATGATCCCGAGGTGCTGATGTAGCGATAAGGCACTTCTGAAATGGCGGCAAACAACAGCATCAGCGCAAGGTATCGACCATTCGCCACCGTCAGCAATTCGCCCGGTTTGGAGCGCGCTACGTTGGCCGCAATGGCGACACAGAACAGCGGAAAGGAAAGTCTCCCCGGAATGAACAGGTTGCTCATTTCCGGCCACACCAATCGTAAGTGGTCGATGACCATTGTGAGCATCGCCAGCCACTTGATCAGATCCAGGCTACTGCTTCGGCTCTTGAGTGGGGGGAGCGGGGTAGTATGAGCCGTCGTCATGCCCACCCCAGTGTGACGGCGGTCAGCACGAGATAACGCACGCCCTTGGCCAGGGTGACGATCAGAAGGAAACTCCAGAGTGGTTCGCGCAGGACTCCGGCGACTACCGTCAGCGGATCGCCAATGATGGGCACCCAGCTCAGCAACAGTGAACAGCGCCCGTAGCGCAGATAGGACTGCTGGGCTTTTTCTAACTTGCTCTCGCTCACTGGGAACCAGCCCTTATGACGGAATCGTTCAACAGAACGGCCCAGTACCCAGTTAAGTACAGAGCCAAGAACGTTGCCGAAAGTTGCGACCGCCAAAAGCGTTGAAGCAACGTATTGGTCGGAAAGCAACATCCCGACCAACACGGCTTCAGACTGCATGGGCAGTAACGTTGCGGCACCGAATGCCGCCAGGAACAGACCAACGTAGCTGGTGAGTTCAAACACTCGGACATCGCCTCATGCGTTCAGGCCGATCCAGCCATGAAAGCCGACGTACAGACCAACACCGATGATCAACACGCTGGACAGGTACGGTGCACGACGCGCAACGGTGCCCATCCAAGGCCAGCGATTGGAGGCCTGCTTGGCGCCAATAGCGGCGGCTGCACCGACGGTTACCAATGTGAGCGCCAGACCAATGCTGAAGCACAGGACGAGCACGCCACCCAAGGCGACTTCTTTGACCTGAAGGCAGAGCAGCAAAACGGTGATGGCCGCAGGGCAAGGAATGAGCCCCCCCGTCAACCCGAACATGATGATCTGTCCCGTGGTGACCTCACGGTTGGTAAAGCGCTTGCGGATATCGTTGGCATGGGCGCGCTCATGCGCATCCTGATAGCCATCAATCGACAACTCCAGGCCTTCCAGTTCGGAATGCGCGTGCCCGTGATCATGCTCTAGGTATTCCAGGTCATAATCATGGGAATGACCGGCATGGCCCAAGCTCAAGCGGGCACTGAATTCATGCGGTTCAGGGATATCGAGTGCCGACTCCAGGAAGTCTTCGCGCTCGACGAAAGAGAACGATTGAGTGCTGCCGTCCAGACGAGTAGTCATCAGGCGAACATCTGAGGCTGCCCAGGCGTGTCCGGTCAATGTCTTCAGGCGCCAGTGCGGTGGCACGCCTTCTTCGAAGATCGACAGCTCAACACGGCCATGGCCAGTATCAATTCGGTGGGTCTCATCATGATGACCATGGTCATGCTCGTCGTGGTGGTGATCATCACCTTGCTCGAACTTGAACATCTGCTCGCCACGCCAGGTACGCCACAGCATCCACAGCGCAATCACAATGATCAGGGCAGCAGACGCGAGTTGGAAATACGGCTCCGTGGTTTGAGCGTCCAAGCCTTTGCCCAGATACATGCCGCCAATGGCGACCAACCACACTACAGCGGTATGCGACAGCGTCGCGGCCAGGCCCAACAATACAGCCTGTTTTACCGAGCCACGAATGGCCACGATAAAGGCCGCCATCATGGTTTTTGAGTGGCCAGGTTCCAGGCCGTGCAAGGCTCCGAGCAGAATGGCACTCGGAAAGTATAGCCAGGCGTGAGAGCCACCCTGTTGCAAGAGTTCAGCGAAGTTGGGCATGTCAGACCTAGAGGTACTTGGTGATTTGTTTGAAAGCTTCTAGCGGTGCACGCTCGCCATTGCCCAACGCCGAAACAGTGTCTTCCAGGCAGTGATCGATGTGATCCTGAATGAGCGTGCGCTTGGCTTGGCACACCGCTTTTTCAACAGCATGTAACTGCTGAGCAATGTCCACGCACTCACGACCCTCTTCGATCATCGTGATGATGCCGCGTAAATGGCCGTCCGCCCGCTTGAGCCGCTTGATGATTGCTTCATGACTTTGGTGGGTATGCGCATGGCTGTGTTCGTGTTCTTGCTCACTCATGACTTGAGCCTCAGGCCTCAATGAATTACGCTGGCATCCTATCCCCCCTAGGGGGATGCGGTCAAACGCATCAAAGCCCCACAAAACGAGTTGAAACCCGAACACTATGTTCAGCAGAACACTGACAATGACGGTGGTAATCGCACTTGCTCTCGCCATGTTTGTGGCTTGGGCAGGGCATACCTATACGTTGTCGGTGACATCGAAACAGCCAGCCTGGGAGATTGCACAAGACGCCCATCACTCCCATGAGCAGCAGGCAGAGATGTCGCGTGCGAGCTACTCGGATCACTACCACTCACCGTTGACCCCTGACCATCAGCACGAAACACCTCAGCTCACGTCCGCGTTAAGTTTGGCTGCACAGCCGAAGCTGTCTATACGAGTTGATGCGCGCCGATATTCCGTTCCTCGTCCGCCGATTTTCTTGATCGAGCGTCCACCCCGTCCCCCGTTCGCATCCTGACCATGGCCGCTCTGCGGCCTTTGATCCCTGCAACGTAGGATTGATCTATGCATTCGCACTCGATGAGCGGCGTTGTCGCATTCACTGCGCCATCGCACCGCCCGCTACTGCTGTTGTTTTTACTTGTCGCTACACTTTTCGTCGGGATGCCCGAGGCGATGGCTCACGCCGTCGCGGAAGGTGACAAGGGCTTCATCCAAGAAAGTTCCGGCGTCATGTTGCTGCCCTTCATCTACATGGGCGCCAAGCACATGATGACGGGCTACGACCACCTGCTGTTTCTGTTCGGGGTGATCTTCTTCCTCTATCGCCTGAAAGACGTGGGGCTCTACGTCACGCTGTTCGCTGTAGGGCACTCGGTCACGCTGCTGCTTGGCGTACTTACAGAGGTCAGCATCAGCTCGTACATCATCGACGCCATCATCGGCTTCTCGGTGGTGTACAAGGCGCTTGATAACCTGGATGCATTCCAGCGCTGGTTCGGTTTCCAACCCAACACCAAGGTGGCCACGCTGATCTTCGGCCTGCTCCATGGATTCGGGCTGGCCACTAAGATCCAGGAGTACGAAATCTCGCCTGATGGCCTGATTCCGAACTTGATCGCCTTCAACGTCGGCGTCGAGATCGGCCAATTGCTGGCCCTTAGCGCGATTCTCATTTTGATGGGGTATTGGCGGCGCACCGGCAGTTTCTGGCGTCACGCCTATACCGCCAACGTTGCCATGATGAGTGCCGGTTTCCTGCTGATGGGTTACCAGATCACCGGCCTGTTTGTCTCCGCGTAAGGAATTCTGACCATGTTCAATACTCCGCTTCCCACTGTTAATGAATTGCCCAGCACTCGCAAACTGCTACGTTCGACTGTTCTTGCAATATTGGTTGCTGCGGGACTTCTGGTAACAGTCGTAATGCCCTCGGAATACGCCATTGATCCGACAGGTGTAGGCCGAACACTGGGCCTTACCCAGATGGGCGAATTGAAGATCATCCTTGCCCAAGAGGCTTTAGCGGACGCAGATCCGCCGCAAGCATCGGCTCCGGAGCCGGCTCCGCAAATTGCAGCAGTTAAACCCGAAGTGCAATCTGCGGTTCAACCTGTGGCGAAGTCCAATCTAGCCCTGAAAAAAGATCAACTAACCATCACGCTGAAGCCTGGTGAAGGGAAAGAAATCAAGCTGGAAGTGCTGAAAAACAGAACCGTCAACTATGAATGGACAACGGTTGGTGGGCCTGTGAACTACGACACCCATGGCGAGCCCTACAACGGTGAAAAGGGTTACTTCCACAGCTACAACAAGGGCAAGCAGGTCAAAAGTGATAAAGGTGAATTCATCGCTATTTTTGACGGCACCCATGGTTGGTTTTGGCGTAATCGCAGCAACAGCGACGTGACCATCTCACTGAGAACGGCCGGCGATTACTTGAGCATCAAACAGTAATCCGAAGCCGCGATGGCTGTTCTATTGCCGAAAATGCAGCGCTCAGCCTAGATAAAGACCATTTATCTCATCCATTTTTTGAAAAGTCATTCCATGAAAACCCCAGCAACGCTGATTCGTTCGATGCTCCTGATCTGCTTTCTTGGCCTGATGACCGCATGCGGTGGCGGTGAGAAAGGAACAACATCCGAGAGCGCTGAGCACGGACACTCACACGAGTAACACCCTGAATAAAACAAGGCCGCATTTGCGGCCTTGTTTGTTTCTATATCGCAACCTGCGTACCCAGTTCGATCAGTCGGTTCAGCGGCAAATTAAAGTATTTGAGGTTGCTGTTGACGTTCTTCAGTAAAAAAGTGAACAAGCTTTCTCGCCAACGAGCCATCCCCATACGCTTGATCGGGATAACCGTCACGCGGCTAAAGAAGTAGGTGGAATGCATCGTGCAGAAATCCAGCTCTTTCATGTGTCAGAGACTCAAGGCTGCGGCTACGTCACGCTCCTCGATAAAGCCAAAGTGCAGGCTAACCCGGCAAATCCTTTACCTTAAGCCTAGACCTCAAACCGCCGATCATCTGGCACGCGCGGCCGTCCTCAGACGCCACAGTTAGCAACACCACCTGCTCGTGCAGAACCTGTTTCTGCAATTGATTGTGCGAGAGCCCATGAGGGGCAGCATCAGATCTGGAATAATGGCCGGAACATACCAACAGTTATATCAATACACAAAAAAAGGCGCCACTCGGGCGCCTAAGCCGTCTCCAAAACCAAAGGAGAAACAAAGAGACGGGGGTGTATCTGGTAATGGGGCCTAATGCCGATGGCTAGCGCCCGTTAAAGGAGTTGCAGCGGGTATTCGACAATCAGTCGGACCTCGTCCAAATCAGATTCGAAATCCGTGGCTCGTGTCGTTGCCTGGCGAACACGTAGAGACATGTCCTTCAGAGAACCTGACTGGATGACGTACTTAGCCTCGATGTCTCGTTCCCAACGCTTTTGATCCTGCAGTGGGGCGCCATCCGCTCCACGACGCATGTACACGCTGTTCGCGTTGGAATAGTCCGCATCCCAACCCTTAGCGTAGCGGGTCATGAAGCTGAGACCGGGGATGCCGAAAGCCTGCATATCTAGATCGTAGCGCAGCTGCAAGGATTCCTCTTTCGGTGAGTTGAAATCGCTGTACTGAATAGAGTTATCCAAGAAAATTGAGTCGGATTGGCGAAGGTAGTCAAAGTCGTCGTTACCATTATTGCGCTGGTACCCAACGGTCACGGTGTGCGCTCCGAATTTGACCCCGGTCTTGCCGCTCCAGATGTTGTTATCGAAGCTTCCCAGAAGTTTTTTACCCTCATCAACCGCTCGGTAGTAATTAAAGCCACCGATTAGCGATACGCTGTCTGAGAGCGGATAGCTCAATGTGGTGCCTGCGTAATACTGGTTCCACACATCCTTGAATTGGCTGGTGTAAAGACTCACACCTACGTGCTCATTGACTGTGTAATCGCCCCCTAGATAAGCGATCCACGGAGCATCTACCGCACCAGCGTAGAAAGTCGAAAAGCCGTCACGCATGCCACTGGAATTGGGTTGGCTCATCGCATGCAGTCGACCACCCTGAAGGGTCAGGTCTTTGATGCTGGTATTGGTAAACGTTGCACCACGAAAACTCTCAGGGAGGAGTCGAGAATCGCCATAGGCCACGACAGGCGTCGATGGAAATACGTCCCCTACCTTGACGACTGTATCCAGGAAACGCACTTTTGCGGCCCCGCCTACTTTTGAGTAGGAGTCTTCAGGTTGGCCTTTGCTATTGTGCGGCAAGACATCGACTGAGCTACGAGCTCCCGAGCGACCATCACCTGAATCGAGCTTGAGGCCTTCCATTGCAAACGCGTCAATGCCGAAGCCTACGGTACCTTGAGTAAAGCCTGATTCGAACCGGCCAATGATGCCATGAGCCCATTCGGCTGAGTACCCATTTCCCGTGGGGCTTGACTGGCCCTTTCGATAATCACGATTGAGATAGAGATTCCGATTGAGAATACTAAAGGTGCTCCCCTCAATGAATCCTTCAGGTCTTTGCTCAACAGCCACTGCAACTTGCGCCATGCTCATGCTAAGGGCAATGAGAGAAAGACCATAAATGCTTTTATTGTTCATTTAACACTCCAGGCTTTAGCTTGGCAGAGTTTCTTTATGAAATTTTTTATAGTTATAAAAAGCCACCAGCACGTGAGGATTTCTCCTACGTGCCGGCAGACATAATTTCATACAATAGATAACTCCAGCGTGACCTGAAAATTACTTCTATGTCAGCGAACAGTAAGCAGGCTCAAAACATACCGAACAACTTGGCGCAGTTATGGCCAACGCTAACTAGCTTCCGTGAGGGCAGTTAGTACCCATAACCTTGTATTCCAGGGTGTTAAGCTTGCCCGCCGAATCTTCATAGGTCATGCGCGAAGGGGCTACGCCACAGCTTTTATTGGCTTGAGTGGTACTGATTACCTTCTGGACATCGAGGTTCATTCCATATTCATAATGGACGACTTCAGGTGTCGTCTTTCCGTTTTCTAAGGCGTACTGCTCCATCGCCTTCTGGTTCTCTTGCATCATTCGACCATAAACACGGTCACCACCTCCTTCAGCCATGGCCAAAGAAGACATCGTCAAGATGGAAACGGCAAAAAAAACTTTTAGTGATTTCATGATTTTCTCCTAGTGTTCACTTACTTCTGACTAGAGGATAACCAGTGATGCCTTTCAGAAAGCTGCCGCGAATATTACATATGCGTAAGGTGTTCCACAGTACACGTGAGCTCGACTATTAGAAATTTAACTTATTGGCGGAGTAGGCTGAATACGTCAGATAAGGCATTAGGGACCAACTCGAGCTCCTCATGAAGCACCCAAGATTTTTATTAAAGATACATCTCCTCTATATCATTGACAGCTGCTTGGACTGCTCCAGATGGATGAGTCGTTTGAGCGCAGTAAGATGAGACGAAGAACGTGTTAAAAAAGCCTCATGGGCTGAGAATATTAGGGGCTACGTTGAGTACCGAAAACACCATCGCTAGGATAGCCTTTAACAGCCATAAGAAATCGTCCCAGTATTTTATCGCGGCTAGCAGCAAAGCACCGACGATTGGAAGCAGGGACAACCCCTTCAGCAACCGAAAGGTCCTGGTGAGGGTTCGGCCTTGCTTGTCGACTTGATCGATGGTGATCCTGAGCAGCCCCTGAAGTTTAGGGGGATATGTTTTTATCTTGTCCTTGAAATCATCGAAAATGACATTGAAGCTGTGTAGGAGGCGCTCCGTTTGCAGCATTTGGTTGTGAAGGATTGCAAGCAGAACCACAGAAACCACTGCCAACCCAAGGACAAGGATAAAACCTTCGAATCTTGAGGTTGTTTTCTCCAGCACGACCAAACCCGCTAGCGATATCGGCAGGGCGAGCATCTTGCCGGCGATGTCGCCCAGCACCCCGCTAAGCTTGGTGCCATAGTCGATTTCAGCTTGGGCCACCTCGCGCCGGGCCCGCTCAAACGAGAAGCTATAGACGTAGGTTTGCAGATTCGCGCGGTATGTGGCGAGGACCTCCCGCCACTCCCGCACGATCACCAAGAACAGATTGGGCTCGCTCTCAAACTTCTCTATGACGCTAGCCACCGCCATCCGAATCATTAATTTTCGTTCGGAGAGGTGTGCCTTATTTTCGTTTTTTCGATTGAGTATTTCTTCCAACAAGCTCAGGTGATTGAGCTCATAGTCAAGTACCTTGGCGTCAACCTGAGTAGGCAACAGAAATGTTCTCGGCGGCTTAGCCCCATCAGGAGGCAAGGCAAAGAAAAGATTAAAACCATCTTGGCTGCTGTCTTTGTCGACACCGATCGCTAGCAGTGCAAGCAGCTCGATCAACCGACATACGCGCCTGAGCGCCTTAATCGTCGGAGGTTCGGTGTCATCACTATCTGCCCAACAGAGCTCAACAATGTACACGTTGCTCGGAAATTGGCCCTTGCCCAATGAGCCATTGCGAGCGACAAACTCGCCTAGGTTCGCGTAGAAACGGCCAGACTCGTTCGATGGCAAGCGAAACTCAATATCGAGAGAGTCTGCTTCTTCAGAGCAATGCTCGAACTTGCCATAGGCTGCGGGCAGGCCATCGCACATTCGCAACGTACCGATAATGTCGGGCGTTGGCATCCCCTCATAGCGGATGACTCCGTCCTCAATGGGGGGCGCTCCAATGGCGCGGTAGAGAGCTACCACATTAGAAAACATTCTTAGCCGACCCTGGCCAGCAGTTCTTTCTCGATCACACCAACCAGTTCGGCAGTCAGATTGGACAGTGTCAAATTTTTCCGTCCCTCATCATAATAAACGTCTGCGGCCGGATCCTTACCTAACGCTCCACGCTCGAATTGCAACGACCAGTTAGCCGCGTCCCCCTTGATACGGGTCTTTGTTGCCGCTCTTTCCATTCTTAGCGCTGGCTTGCCTACCCTAAAAAAGGGTTGGATTGCGATTAAGAACTTTACTCTGAACATTTATTTTCTGATGTCGCTGGCTGTCGTTGGTGCTCTCGTCATTGGTAAGTGGCCTGAAGCTGCGATGGTGGTTTTCCTCTTCGCTATTGCTGAAGCTATCGAAGCACTTTCTTTGGAGCGAGCGCGTAACGCGATCAAGTCGCTAACTGCGTTGGCGCCGGAAACCGCCGAAGTAATGATTGACGGTGCCTGGAAAGATCAGCCCGTGGCGAGTGTGTTACTCGGTAGTCGTATTCGGGTTCGTACAGGTTCGCGAGTACCGTTGGATGCCAGCGTCGAGTCTGGTCGCGCTGCGCTTGATCAGGCCCCAATTACTGGCGAAAGCCTTCCAGTTGATAAGCAGGTCGGTGACCCGCTTTACGCAGGCAGTATCGTTACCGACGGAGTGGTTGAAGCGACTGTGACGGCCGTAGCAGGAGAAAGCACTCTTGCTCGTATCGCTGCGGCCATACAAGACGCGCAAGCTCAACGAGCCCCTACTCAACGGTTTGTAGATCAGTTTGCACGTTATTACACCCCGGCTGTAGTGGTTCTTGCCCTGTTGGTTGCTGCGTTAGGCCCCGTTCTGTTCGCTGGTACCTGGGGCGATTGGCTCTATCAGGCGCTGGTCCTCCTAGTCATCGCCTGCCCGTGTGCTTTGGTAGTTTCAACGCCAATTACCGTTGTCAGTGGACTTGCCGCGGCTGCCAAACATGGCATTTTGATTAAGGGCGGTGCATACCTCGAAAGCGGGCGACTTCTTAAAGTTGTGGCACTCGACAAAACCGGAACTTTGACCCAAGGCAAGCCGGTACTGACTGATACCGAGCCGTTTGGTGATCTACCCATCGAAATGGCTTTGAAGATCGCTGCGAGTCTCGACGACCACAGCACGCACCCAGTGGCAAAGGCGTTGGTCAACGGCTGGAAATTACAGCAACCAGACGTCGCTCCCTTTTCGGTTGAGGACTTCGGTGTACTCAACGGTCGTGGTGTCAAAGGCGTTATTGATGGTCAATTATGGCACTTGGGCAACCACCGCTTGGTTGAGGAGTTAGGTCTGTGTTCGCCTGCGCTTGAAGCCCGATTGTCGTTGCTCGAAAACGCAGGAAAAACAGTAATCGTGCTTTGCGCCGCCAGAGGTCCGGTGGCGATTTTTGCTGTGGCGGACACAGTAAGACCTGAAAGCATTGCAGCCGTAACTGCTCTGAAAGCATTGAATGTCGTACCGGTGATGCTCACGGGCGACAATCCTGCAACGGCCAAGTCCATCGCCGCGCAGCTCGGTATACAGGATGCACGCGGAAACTTGATGCCGGAGGATAAACAAGTCGCCGTCGCGGAACTCAAACGCCGCTTTGGTACTGTTGGCATGGTGGGCGATGGTGTGAACGATGCTCCAGCATTGGCGCAAGCCGACATTGGTTTTGCGATGGGGGCCGCAGGGACTGCCACAGCCCTTGAAACGGCTGATGTCGCCATCATGGATGACGACCCACGCAAGATTGCTGATTTTATTAGCCTGAGTCGTCGATGTGCCTCTGTTTTGAAGCAAAACATCGGACTGGCCTTGGGTATCAAAGTTGTATTTTTGGCGCTTGCATTGTCCGGCCACGCTACGTTGTGGATGGCTGTTTTCGCCGATATGGGAGCGAGCCTGCTGGTCGTATTCAACGGACTGCGGCTACTGCGTCGGTGATACGAAAGCTGCGACTTCGTCTTCAATTACATGCCCACACAAGGAAATCAAATCATGCAATGTCCGATCTGCAAAGATACTGCCCTCGTAATGACTGAGCGCCAAAGCATCGAAATTGATTATTGCCCTCAATGCCGTGGCGTTTGGCTCGACCGAGGTGAACTCGACAAGATCATCGAGCGCAGCCAACAACAGGAGGCCGTTAGGTTTCTTCCACAGAACCCAATTCCACCCGTACAGAATGCTCCTCCAGCAGTACAACCCGGTTACAGCCAGCATGGAGATAGCCAAGCTCATGGAGATCAGCGAGGAAGTCACGGTGGCGGTTGGAGAGAAGGTGGCCATCAGAGCAGTCATCAGAGCGGCCATCAAAGTCATGGTGGACATCAAAACCAGAGTGGGCATCAAAACCAGAGTGGGCATCAGGGGCAACAGTCGTACCGCAAAAAATCATTTTTGCAGGAGATGTTCGATTAAGGCTGCGATTTCGCGCTTTGATCGGGATATACCTCGAACCAGCACCAATTCTGAAATAGGGTGTTTCATGAGATGGAACCGTTTTGGGTATTAGCTGGTCTTTATATCCTGCAATCGACTCGTAGCAAGGGTGCTACCTGGGTGGTTGGAGTTTCAGCAAGCGGCGTTTGAGGAAAAGGTTATGAGTTCAGGACACAGTCACGGCCAAGTACGCGCCGGTCACGAAAAGTTGCTGTGGATCGCACTCACCCTGACGACAAGCTTTATGGTCGCGGAGGTCATTGGAGCTTTTGTCACCGGCAGCCTGGCCTTATTATCCGACGCGGCCCACATGCTGACGGACGTTGCGGCTTTGGCGATATCCTTGGTCGCTATTCATATAGCCAAGCGCTCTGCGGATAGGAAGCGGACCTTCGGGTACGCACGATTTGAAATACTTGCAGCCACCTTCAATGCGGTCTTGCTGTTTTTAGTCGCTATATACATCGTTTATGAAGCGTATCTGCGACTTAAAGTCCCGGCGGAAATCCAGTCGACTGGCATGTTGGTCATTGCGGTGTTCGGGCTCATCGTCAACCTTGTTTCAATGCGCCTACTGAGTGCTGCCAGTGGGGAAAGCCTCAATGTGAAGGGCGCTTATTTAGAGGTCTGGAGCGATATGGTGGGGTCTATTGGCGTCATCATCGCAGCTCTTTTGATCCGTTTCACCGGCTGGACTTGGGTTGATTCACTTGTCGCGGCTGGCATCGGGTTCTGGGTGCTGCCCAGGACTTGGTCATTGCTCAAGGAAAGCATGAACATATTGCTGCAAGGGGTTCCAGAGGGCATCGATATTGAAAAGGTAGAGGCAACGCTTTATGGCATTGAGGGGGTCAAGAATATCCACGATTTGCATATCTGGGCTTTGACCAGTGGTAAAAGTGTTATGAGCGTCCATCTTGTCGCTGACTCGGCTTCCCGCAGCGAGCAAGCTATCTTGGCTGAAGTAACCAGCCTTATGAGTGATAAGTTCCACATCAGCCATACTACCGTCCAAATGGAAGGATCTGATTTTCACGATCAACTGGCTGACGATCATGAGGGTATGGTCCACTAACTGAGTCGTGGTATTTATTTAAGCTGGATGAACGTTTATACGTCGCGATACAGATCAAAAGGGTCGATTAAAATGGTCAGAAATATTTTAAGTTATTCTGGGCTGGCTTTGTTTTTGGCTTTTGTTGCGCAGCCAGCTTTTCAACACCTGCTAATCCAGAAAGGGTATACGGGTGGATTGAGGAAGGAATACTTTTGCCAGAAAATATTGCTGTGAAAGTAAAGTTAGATACAGGTGCTCTTACATCCTCGATGGATGCGAAAGACTTAGAACGATTCCGTAAAAATGGAGAGGAATGGGTTCGTTTCAACGTTAAAGTAAAAGACACAAAAACTAAGAAGGTGAGTAACGCACTCTTCGAGCGACGCGTCGAAAGAAATGTAAAGGTTCGAGGCGCCGGTGGCGCTGAACATCGTCCAGTAGTCATGATGACGATGTGCATAGGTGATAAAATTTATAAGGAAGAGTTTTCACTGAGGGATCGAGGCGACATGAACTACCCCGTATTGATTGGTCGCAAAACTTTGGGGGTCTTGGGGGCGGTCGATGTTTCACGCACATTCACTAACGAACCAAACTGTAATTAAACACCTGAGTTATACATTTTATCTATACGTGCAAGGTGAATGTATTGAGAAAATAGCTCGGCAGAATTTTGCAGCTTTTTTGATGCTTGATGTGGCCGACTAAATAGTCTTAAAAAAAGCTCACCCGGATGCTGATTTTTAGGAAGAGTTAGAAGTGGCGCCATGCAACGATTAGTAGTTGCATGGCTTCTAATCAAAGTATGCTCATACTATAGGGTCATTTTAGATCTTTCTCGCGCAGCTCCACTTATTTCGGTGTTTTCATTGATTGACGCTCAAATGTCTGCGCGAGCTTTAACGGTGTTGACGCTTTGGACTGACAGGTACTGAACAGATCAAGCTCGGGGCGATATGATGTAGTTTGAATACCCATCAACCCCAATATAGAATGGAATAAGTTATCATGGGACAGTGATACTCCGCGTTGTTCCTTCAGGCATTGAGGATCTAGGTTTTGACGCGACTGCATATCTTTGGAGATCCAGAGTACCATGGGGATACTAGTCTGCTCGCTGGGAGCCATGGCATAAGGAAGTCCATGCAAGTAAAGCCCATTCTCGCCGAGGGACTCACCGTGATCAGAGACATAAAGCATCGCCGTATCAAAACGTTCAGCGTTACGCTTTAGCAGGTCGATCGTTTGCCCAAGTACGTAGTCCGTATAACTGAGACTGTTATCATAGGCACTGACAATGCTTTCGCGCGTACAACGTTCGAGTTGGTTATTATTGCAAACGGGCCCGAATCGTTCGAACGCTGGTGGATAGCGTTTCGAGTAGGATGGGCCGTGACTGCCTTTCATGTGTAGCACCACGATTGAGTCCCGCTGCTGTTTATCCAAGTAGGCTTGTAAATCTTGCAATAAGACTTCGTCGTAACACTCGTCGGCTCTACATAATCCCAGCGTTTTTTGATTGTTCAATTTTTCATTTGGTACTCGGTCGCAAATGCCTTTGCAACCCGAGTTATTGTCTCTCCAAAGGACCGATACTCCGGCCCGCTGCAAAACGTCTAATAGTCCTTCTCTACGCAGCGCCATACCGTCTTTGTAGCCTTCTTTACCCACATCCAGGAACATGCAGGGTAAGGAAACGGCCGTAGCTGTTCCACATGAGCTGACATTGGTAAAACTTAAGACGCCACGCCTGGCCAATTCCGGATTGGTATCCCGGGTATAGCCATTGAGGGAGAAGTTAGCGGACCTAGCGGTTTCACCCACCATAAGTACCGTTAGCCGTGGTTTGCGTACACCAGCAGTAGCTTCTTCACGGCGGGCATCAGCACCAATGGTTTTTAATTCGGTGGGAACTGCTAGCTGGCGACGCGTATACCCATGGATTGCCGAAACCACATTCGACGGAACCAACATCAATCGGAGTTCGCGATGGTTACGCATCAGCGATGCATAGGATTGATAAAGCGTAAATACGATGACCGCCAAGCAGGTGAGCGCTACCGCCACACCCATCAATCGATGAGCAAGTGCGCGGGACCACGATCGTTGGATCAAACGGACTCGGGTAATAATCAACCCCGGTATAACACCAAAGCCCAGCATCCACAGCAGTAGTTCCCAGTTCAGCAGGTCCGTGGCCTCGGACCTGTCCGTCTGCATCACATTCGTTAGCATGCTGTAATCAATTACTATGCCATAGCTATTCATAAAGTAACTCGTTGCTGCCGCAACCAGCAGCACGATAGCTAACACAGGTTTTATCAAGCGTCCCCAGGCCATCACGCTGAGCAATACGTATAGCCAAATCAACACGAACCAAGGCAGGCTAAGCACGAATATGGTGTTTCCGTCCTGTAGGCCTCCCACGCCTTGCCAGACAGCTCGCCAAAATGGCCAGTTACTAAACAATAGAAGCCAGGTTGAAACTGCAAGAATTAACTGATTACTACCGAGGGTGATTTCCCAACTGCGAATTGGTACTTTGTTATTCATGGGTACTCCGGAATATCTCGACGTATCCAGGCGCGAACTGCCACCGGAGTGTCACTACGTTTTAGGTAAGAAAAAATCGCCAATGGCGCGGTGCAACTCGTGGATGCACCAGTGACCCTGAACGTTCTCGTCAGCTAGTTGGCGATCTGCGACTAGCCAAACCGCCAGACACCCCAAACTGATGAAAATCTTTTTCATGAGGTGCCCCCCCAAGTAAGCGACGTGGCTGTAGATCTGCTCGATTCGTCCTTGAACACCAGTAGTTGTGCTGAAGCGAAATACTGGGTGCGGGGCCGCGTAGACTTTGTTGCTCTGTTGGCCGTCGAGCGCTTGTCTACAGCGAGGCGGATTTCGTACCGCAGGCGTAGCTTGGTGACGTTGTGCAGATCACGAGACTGATAGGTGCGGCTGGCCGCCGACGAAATACTTTTTAGTTTGCGGCCGAAGGACAAAATCGGTGTTGAAGCGTCCACCAGGGTCAACCGCTTCCGGATGCTGGTCATCCTCGTTCCGCCAGACATTGCGAACTCTGAACTGAAATCAGACCTTGCTGTGCACGCATGACGCACACTTTCGGCGTCCGACGGAGCTTTACGTTGGTGGTGTTCGAATTTTCGCGGAAGGCTTTGGCATCCATTAGTACTGGATTAGGGATCAAATCAGTCTGTTGGTGCCCCGTTTGGACAGTTTGGATATCCCACTGGACATCTACGGGGCTTGGGTTATTGAGTAATGCGGTTTGGGGTTTTGTCCTAGCCTCGACGTGGGCTTCCTGTCGCGACGCCGTCATCAACGACGAAACACGAGACAGTGGACCTGCCGCCCACAACATTTTTCTAATGCGAGATCGCATAACGAGATTTACGCCCCCAAAGCGCATTGTTTCTTTGTTCACTAATAAATATTTGATGGTCTAAAAAAACTGCGGGCATCGATTTCAGGTGTCTGGATTCGATCAGAAGTCGCCCCGTCCGCAGGATCCTATGACGCGTAGATTTTTTGCACACTCAATGTACTGTTGAGCAGTTATCAGAAGGATGACTGAAGAATTACAAATTTGTTATAAGCCCATCTGCTGCGGACAATTAGTCTAAGATCTATTTAGTGTGGAGGTTTGTATGTTTTACGTCGATTGCGTAGCGGAGCCTCGATAATGCGTGATAAATTCTTACTGACTAAAATCGATCAATGCAAATATGTTGGAATGGGTTGGTGAGTGAAGTTATCTGTGCGCGTATAAGGAAGTTTTATTATTTAGTATCGAGATTTTATGAAAAATGCGTATTTTGATAATAGAAGACGAGCTGAAAACCGCCCATTATTTACATCAGGGGCTGTCTGAAAGCGGATTCGTCGTTGATTGCGTCGCCAGCGGAATCGATGGCTTACGCTTAGTATCCCAACAGGCTTATGATCTTGTAGTGCTCGACGCGAACCTACCGCAACGTGACGATTGGGGTCTACTTGTAAGCATTCGCAAGGTCATTATTGCGCCTATCATGATACTTACCGTTAAAGGTAGTCTGGAGGACAAAATCAAAGGGTTCGACCTAGGCGCCGACGATTACATGGTCAAACCAATTGAGTTTCCAGAACTGTTGGCCCGAGTACGTACTCTGATGCGTCGCACTGAATTGTCGGCATTGCCCGATGTGCTGTGTGTCGGCGACCTGGAACTCGATCTGGGCAGACACCGTACCTGTCGCGCCAAGCAGCGGATTGAACTGACCAACAAGGAGTTCGCCTTGCTACACCTCTTGATGCGCCAGACTGGTACGACGCTGTCACGCAAGCAAATCATGTCCTCTGTCTGGGGGCTGAATGCTGATTGCGACACCAATGTTGTTGAAGTAGCAATGAGAAGGCTTCGGGCTAAGATTGATGACCCTTTTGACAAGAAGCTAATCCATACCTTGCGTGGTGCTGGATATGTTCTCGAAACGCGTGATCAATGAGCCCTCTTAATCCTTCGAATTTTGAAATTGTGTGAAATAATCGACATTCAATTTAAATTCAGAATGCACAAATATTTGCTCTAATAGTCAGTTTTATAGGATTCCCCAATGGCTCCTGGGTGGGACGGTACTGCGCCTGGCTGATTTTGATACCTCACTAAGCTTTTGAGGCTAACGGGTGGAAATTACAAATAAGTAATTTTTCTAAAATGAGTCAGAAAGGTTTATCTCGTTAAACTTACGTAAGTTTAACAGCTTTGTAACCACTTCAAAGAGACTCTGCGATGAGCGCTTAAAATTAAGTGCTGTTGCGCTGACGCTATCATTGTCTTCGATAACATTCGCTGAAAGCCGTGGTGATCGCAACGACAACGCCATGGAAGCAAATCAGAAAAAAAAGGCAGCCTACGCAGCCCAAAAAGGCAAGACAGCTCCGGAAGTTCAGAAATATCGTGATGGAATGAAGCTTGATATCGCAAAAGTGGTGAGTACGACCCCACCAATTCGCTCTTGCAACATTGTACCTTTTCGAATGACCTATGAGGACTCAGCTGGAAAGCTTCACACTATTGAATACCAAATTATGGGTGTGTGTCGTAACACGCACGAATGAACGGATGACGTGAATAAGGGCTGTTTTTTCAATGGTTGGTGTCACCAGCTGGCTTGTCCATGGATGTTTGGAAAACCGAGCTTGAAGATCGTGATATTACCGGGGGAGCTTTTAGCCTCTGCCACTCCCTGATGCAGACTCATGATCGATTTCACAATGGCCAAACCAAGCCCGGTACTGCCTTCAGTGCGAGAATGATGGGTGTCGACTCGATAAAAGCGATCGAATAAGTGCGGCAGATGTTGAGGTTCAATACCTGCGCCTGGGTTGGCTACAAGTAGCGAGACTTCTGTGGCATGGACTTCGATGGTGATTGAGATGGCTTGGCCTGCTGGACAATGGCGTATTGCGTTGGACATCAGGTTGGAAATTGCCCGCTGAATCATCAGCCGATCACCAATGGTCGACCCACTGCCCGTAACGCTCAAGCTGACATGTTTCTCTTCCGCCGACAGGGAAAACAGATCGATGACCTTCGAGGCTTCATCCTCCAGCGCAATGGTCTCAAACGGGACCAGCGCAGCGGGATTACTGACCTGCGCTAGGAAAAGCATGTCCGAGACAATCCGGGTTACGCGCCCAAGCTCTTCGGTGGAGGACTCCAAGACTGCTTTGTACTCCTCAATAGGCCGCTCCCGGGACAGCGTCACCTGGGCCTTGCCCATCAGGTTGGCAATGGGCGATCGCAGTTCGTGGGCCAGGTCATCGGAGAACTGCGACAACTGCTGAACATCGCTGTCGAGTCGGTGCAGCATAAAGTTGATGCCACGGGCCAGTTCACTGAGCTCCTGTGGCATCTTGACCACCGAGAGTCGGTGACTGAGGTCCTGAGCAGAGATCATGGCGGCCACCTTGCGAAACTCCTGCAGCGGCGCGAGCTCCCGTTTTACCACTGCCCAGGCACTGATGCCGATAAGAAGCAGCAGCAGTGGCAACGCTATGATCGTCGAGCTTAGATATGTGCTGAGCAGCGCTTCATTGTTGACGCAATCAATCGACAGCAATACGGCGATATTCGTACCGTTCGGTAAGCGGATAAGTCTGGACGCAGTCAGGAAGTGCCGGCCCTGATCATCGATGCTTGGGGAGTACGACACATTGACGGTGGCAGACCCTGCCGCCTTCAACTCCACCCTGGGGTCCTTCAAGCCAGAGCCGGACTTTAAGAGCGGCGTCCTCATATTCTTCAGGTCATAAATGGTAAGGTTCAGGTTGTCATGCCCCATCACCTGATCCAGCAATACGTGCGGTTTGATTTTGATGTCGACAGGTTTTTCATACAGCGAAAGACTGTGCTCGATTTGCCGCATTTTCTCGCTCAGGCTGTCTTTTGACAGTTTATCTAACTCATGCGTTAGCGCGATGAATGCAAGAACCGCCAGAAATAACACCAACAATGCGCCCAGGATACTCACCGCTAAACCCAACCGCGTCGACAGGCTTGCCGACTTCATTCCCGGGCCTCCAGCACGTAGCCAACGCCGCGCAGGGTATGGATTAGCTTGTTGTCAAAAGGATCATCAATTTTGGCCCTCAGGCGGCGGATGGAAACCTCGACCACATTGGTGTCGCAGTCGAAGTTCATGTCCCAGACCAATGAAATGATCTGGGTACGGGAAAGCACCTCACCCGACTGACGCATCAACAGGTGCAGCAAGGCAAACTCCTTGGTCGTCAGGTCGATGCGCTGTTCGCCCCGGAAGGCCCGATGGCGGCCCTGGTCGAGTTCCAGGTCAGCGACCTTCAAGACCTGCGGGACGGGAACGTGTTCGCTGCGACGCATCAAGGTTCGTACCCGGGCCAGCAGTTCTGGAAACTCG
Organism: Pseudomonas sp. p50(2008); assembly: GCF_015351605.1. Taxonomy (NCBI): domain Bacteria; kingdom Pseudomonadati; phylum Pseudomonadota; class Gammaproteobacteria; order Pseudomonadales; family Pseudomonadaceae; genus Pseudomonas; species Pseudomonas sp. p50(2008). The sequence continues at coordinate 165,190 of NZ_JACMYF010000002.1, read as the reverse complement.
AATGGCTTGACCAGATAGTCATCAGCCCCCAGGTCGAGGCCGCGGATCTTGTCCGCCAGGCGCCCGCGAGCGGTCAGCATCATGACCCGGGTGTTACTGCTTTGGCGCAGTTGCTCAAGTACACCCCAGCCATCAAGTTGTGGTAGATCGACGTCAAGTATTACCAAGTCGTAGGTTTGTTGACGCGCAAGGTGAAGTCCATCCGTGCCATTCACCGCCCGATCTACTATATAGCCGCTTTCAGTCAAACCCTGATGCAGGTATTCGGCAGTTTTAAGCTCATCCTCAACTACAAGCATTCGCATGGTAGTGCCGCCCTATGTAATATGAATTGAATAATGAAATTTCGAAGTTTACTTAAATGCCCGACTAAGAAATGATGTAGAACTATTCGATCATAAAGATCTCAAAACCGCGCATTGCTCAAGTGTCCAGTATCAAGCCTGAAGCTGCTACAGGGTCAACAGGAGGAAGAGCTTTTACAATAAAAGTATTTGCGACCATATGTCGCAGGTGTGTTAAAGCGCGGTTCTCTTAGATTTATTTCAGTCTGAAGCCAAGCTCCGCTCGGCTGATATCTATAGGCAATCGTTTCGAAGTGTTACGGTACAGGCAGTCAATTTAATGCCGCACGCGTTGGGGAGGAGTGGCAGGATGTACCAAGGGGAGTTGATCTCGCTTTGTTATGTGCAAATATCCCACCCTATCTATGCTCTAAGGATTTCGGAGTCGCACTCTTAGGTTGTTTTCTATTTGTTTTGATTTTAGTTAAAGTCTTACTAAAAACACTTCCCCGATTTGTGGTCTATTAGTTTACTTTACGCATTATATTTTGGAAATGTAAGTCGAAAGACTGTCGGATGACCCGACATACTTTTGACCTCTGCCGTTCCTTGGTGAAGACTCATGATGGATCGGACAATGGCCAACCCTAATCCAGTACCACCTTCAGCTCGTGAGCGACTGTTATCTACACGATAGAAACGATCGAAAATATGGAACAAGTGCTGGTGCTCAATTCCTACCCCAGGATTACTTATTGATAGTGAGACTTTTTCAGTTTGCGTTTCAATCGCTATAGCAATGGACTGCCCTGCTGGGCAGTGACGAATGGCATTTGATAAAAGATTGGAAATAGCCCGTTGAATCATGAGTCGATCACCTAAAACTTTGCCCCATCCGCTGACAGTTATACCAACGCTCTTTTCCTCAGCCGATAGAGAAAAAAGGTCGATGACTTTTAGCGCTTCATCCTCTAGTAAAATGCTTTCAAACGGCACGAGTGCAGCCGGATGACTTACTTGGGCCAAGAAAAGCATGTCTGAAACAATTCTGGTGATTCGTCCTAGTTCCTCGGTGCATGACTCTAAAACAGCCTTGTACTCTTTTGCCGGGCGTTCTCGAGAAAGTGTTACCTGAGCTTTCCCCATAAGGTTCGTAATCGGTGACCGCAGCTCATGCGCCAAGTCATCAGAAAATTGCGATAGTTGTTGAACTCCGCCGTCAAGACGGTGCAGCATGAAGTTTATACCGTGAGCAAGCTCACTGAGTTCTTGGGGCATCTTGACAACTGAGAGTCGATGACTTAAATCCTGGGCCGACACCATTGCTGCAACTTTCCGGAATTCCCGGAGGGGGGATAAGCCTCGTTGCACAATAGCCCAGGCGCTGAAACCAATCAGAATCAGCAACAGTGGAACCGCTACAATGGTCGAACTCAGGTAGGCGCTCAATAGCGTTTCATCATTCGAGCGATCAATAGACAGTAGGACCGATACGAACTCACCATCCTTTAATTTCATGAGCTTAGAGGCGGTGAGGATGTGGATTCCGGACTCTTCGGCTGGGGAGTAGTACGACAGCTTATTACTGGCGGCTGTTCCGGCTTGATTCGTAGATACTTCAGGTATATCTGCTCCAAAACTCAGCAGAGGTTCACTCATGTTGTCATCATCAAAGATGGTCAGGTTAAGATTGTCGTGTCCCAGCACTTGATCTAATAGCACGTGTGGTTTTAAACTCATGTCACGGGTACTGATATCCATCAGTAGACTGTGCTCAATCTGACTCATCTTCTTCTCTAAGCTATTTTTTGCGCGCGAATCAAGTTCGTGAGTAAGCGCTAAAAAAGCTAGTATCGCTAACAGCACTACTAGTACCGCTCCCATAATGCTAACTGTCAACCCCAGCCGCATCGATAGGCTGACCGGTTTCATTTCCTCGCCTCCAATACATAGCCTACGCCACGAAGGGTATGTATTAATTTTGTTTCAAATGGATCATCTATTTTTGCTCTCAATCTTCGTATCGAAACTTCGACAACGTTTGTGTCGCAGTCAAAGTTCATATCCCACACTAAAGAGATAATTTGAGTGCGAGATAACACCTCTCCTGATTGACGCATCAACAGATGAAGCAGCGCGAACTCCTTTGTCGTCAGATCTATGCGTTGCTTTCCGCGGAATGCGCGATGTCTGCCTTGATCAAGTTCAAGGTCAGCGACTTTTAATACCTCTGGAACTGGAACATGTTCGCTGCGACGCATTAAAGTGCGTACTCTTGCAAGCAACTCAGGGAATTCAAATGGCTTGACCAGGTAATCATCGGCTCCCAAATCCAATCCTTTGATTTTGTCTGCCAGACGCCCTCTTGCAGTCAGCATCATTACCCGAGTGCTACTAGTCTGCCGAATATTTTCAAGAACGTCCCAACCGTCAATTTCAGGTAGATTTACGTCTAGTATTACCAGATCATAAGCTTGCTGACGTGCTAGATGGAGTCCATCAGCCCCGGTCGATGCGCAGTCTACAATATAGCCACTTTCAGTCAGGCCTTGATGTAAGTACTCAGCAGTCTTCAGCTCGTCCTCTATCACAAGGATTCGCATAGGATTTCACCCTCTGGTAAATGTATCGGAATGATTGGATGCTCGTTAAACATGGTTTAAGGGCTTTATTAATCTGTATAAATGTTTCGATTCTGGCTACATCTTTAATTTTCTTCGCAATATGGTCTTTTTAAAGCTTTGCAAGGTTCGTCATGTTTCCTTGACCTCCTAAAGTACTAGGTTCGGCTCCCTTTTTTTGTTTCGGGTTGTTTCTTGGTGCGAGCACTTGTTGACTTCATCCTAATGCATTAATTGAGGTTTTTCCGCTGGATAACGTATTTGTAATTTTTCAGTCACCTTGTTGATAGGTGCGGAGAATTACATTTGCCTCATGGGAAATTCTTTTTGTTTTAAAGGTTTTAAGGAATGATGGAATTACTTCGGCGTAGAAAGTTTATTGCTCACCCAATCACGCATAAGACCATGCTAAGAGCAGGTCTCATTTCGATCCTTGCGCTTTTGACTAGTCCTTTGTTTGCGGCGACCGCTCAAATGCTAACAATGGATCAGGCGCTTGAAACCGCTTTTGCCAATAACCCTGATCTGGCGGCCGCTCAATGGGAGACTGGTATTGCTCAGGGAGAGCGACAGCAGGCAGGGTTGATCCCTAACCCTGAGGTTTCCTGGGAGGCTGAAGATACTCGGCGAAACTCGCGCACTACGACGGTAATGATCAACCAGCCGATCGAGCTTGGCGGTAAGCGCGGGGCTAGGATCGAGGTGGCCAGTCGAGCTCAAGACGCGGCCGGTATTGAATTGGACCGCAAACGCAATGTTCTGCGTGCCGATGTCATTCAGGCGTTTTACAGCTCCTCGACGGCTCAGCAAAGGCTGCTGTTATCACGTCAATCACTTGAGCTCGCCGAGCGCGGTTTGCGTGTAGCTCAAGGTCGCATCAAGAGTGGTAAATCCTCACCCGTTGAAGGTACTCGCGCAGAGGTTCAGCTATCAGAAGTGCGTCTGGAGCTGAGGCGGGCTGAGCGGGATGAGGCCAGTGCCTACCAGCGACTCGCTCAGGTCATGGGCGCGCCTTTGCCTGCATTCGTGTCTGTGGGTGATCCAGGCCGGTCGATGCCAACCGTACCGGATTCGTCACTGCTGCTTAATCGCATAGGTGAAACCGCGGAACTACGATTGGCAAAACTGCAAATAGATCAGCGGGAAGCCTCCCTTGGCCTGGAGAAGGCTCAGCGAATTCCCGACCTCACCGTGAGTATCGGGAGCCAATACGACGAGCGCGAGCGCGAGCGGGTGAATGTCGTGGGGCTGTCTATGCCCATCCCATTGTTTAACCGTAACCAGGGCAACGTACTAGCCGCTGCCCGCCGTACCGATCAAGCCCGCGACCTTCGTAACGCCAGTGAGTTACGCCTGCGCACAGAAATCCAGACCACCCTGGATCAGTGGATGACGGCTAACACTGAAGTCGCGTCGTTCAATCAAACCATCCTGCCTGCCGCGAAAAGTGCCGTCGACACCGCTACCCGAGGTTTCGAAATGGGCAAGTTTAACTTCCTCGACGTACTCGATGCTCAGCGCACCTTGATTAGCGCCCGCACGCAATACATCCAGGCTATCGCCGAGGCGACAGACGCCTGGGTGCGCATCGAGCGAATTTTCGGAGATGTCGCCCTTCTCACTCGCACTCCGTGAATTTCATATAACGCTTTTTTTACCGCTGCTCAGCATCGCAATACCACGGTAATCCGTGACTGCCGACTGGGCTGCGCAGGGAGTTTCCATGGATAAAAAACTAATTCTCGTCACTGCACTGACCTTGACGTTGGGTATAGGCATCGGCTCGTTGTGGATGGGCAGCCCATCGGTGCCCTCAGCCGAGGCTCAGGCTCAGGCTCAGGCTCAGGCTCAGGAGGGCAAAGGCCATGACGATCACGGCGATGAAACTACTGGCAAAAAATCAGCCGAGGGCGAACACGCCGAAGGCGAAGCGGAAGAAGGTCACTTGACTCTGAGCGAAGAGCAGATCAGCTCAGCCGGCATCCAGTTGGTCGAAGCCAAGGCGCAGAGTATTAGCCTTTCATTGCCCTTTCCTGGAGAAATCCGTTTTGATGAAGACCGCACTGCACATGTGGTGCCCCGTGTACCCGGTGTCGTCGAGTCGGTCCATGTCAATCTTGGTCAACCGGTGAAAAAAGGCCAGTTGCTGGCCGTGATCGCCAGCCAACAAATTTCTGATCAGCGTAGTGAACAAGCCGCGGCGCAACGTCGTCTTGAGTTGGCCCGTACTACCTACGAGCGAGAGCGACAGTTATGGCAGGACAAAATCTCTGCCGAACAGGATTTCCTGCAAGCCCGCCAGGCTTTGCAAGAAGCCGAAATCGCCCTCAGCAATGCTCGACAAAAAATCAGCGTACTCAGTGGCAGCTCGGTCACCAGCGGGGGTAACCGATATGAATTGCGTGCGCCGTTTGACGGGGTTGTCGTTGAGAAACACTTGGGCCTCGGTGAGGTTGTCAGCGAAACCACTAATGCCTTCACCCTCTCCGACTTGTCGCGTGTGTGGGTGACCTTTGGTGTCTCGCCAAAGGATTTAAACAAGGTACTGGTGGGCAAGTCGGTCACGGTCAGTGCGTCGGAACTGAATGCCGAAGTCACTGGAACCGTGGCCTATGTCGGCAGTTTGTTGGGCGAGCAAACTCGTACAGCCACGGTCCGCGTGACCTTGGCCAATCCACAAGGTGCATGGCGTCCCGGGCTATTCGTGACCGTGCAGGTTGACACTGATACTCGGCAAACAAAGGTCGCAGTACCAGAAGCGGCTATCCAGACGGTCGAGGACACGCAAACTGTTTTCGTTCGAACGGACGACGGGTTTAAAGCTCAGCCAGTGGAGACAGGTGGCCGTTCGGCGGGTCTGGTCGAGATCACGGAGGGCCTGGAGCCCGGTGTTCAAGTCGCCGCTGCCGGCAGTTTCATTCTGAAATCAGAACTGGGTAAAGCCTCGGCTGAACACGCCCACTGATCCGCCACTTCCACGAGAAGGTTCTCATGTTCGAACGCCTGATCCAATTTGCCATCGAGCAGCGCATCATCGTGCTGCTCGCGGTTCTCCTCATGGCCGGCCTCGGTATAGCCAGCTACCAGAAGCTGCCGATCGACGCCGTTCCCGATATCACCAACGTCCAGGTGCAAATCAACACAGGGGCAGCAGGTTTTTCACCACTGGAAACCGAGCAGCGCATCACGTTTCCCATCGAAACTGCAATGGCTGGTTTGCCGGCTCTAGAACAAACTCGCTCGCTGTCACGCTCGGGTTTGTCGCAAGTCACAGTGATCTTCAAGGAAGGCACTGACCTGTTCTTCGCCCGACAATTGGTCAACGAACGGTTGCAGGTGGCCAAGGAGCAACTACCCGAGGGGGTGGAAGCCGTCATGGGGCCGATCTCAACCGGTCTGGGTGAAATTTTCCTGTGGACGGTCGAGGCTGAAGAAGGTGCCGTCAAGGAGGACGGCAGTCCCTATACGCCGACCGACCTGAGGGTGATCCAAGACTGGATCATCAAGCCTCAGCTGCGCAATGTTCCCGGGGTCGCCGAAATCAATACCATTGGCGGGTTCGCCAAGGAGTACCAGATTGCGCCCGATCCAAAACGCTTGGCGGCTTACAAGCTTACGCTGACTGACCTTGTTACAGCGCTGGAGCGCAACAACGCCAACGTCGGTGCCGGTTACATCGAGCACAGTGGCGAACAGTTACTGATTCGCGCACCTGGCCAAGTAGCGACCACCGAAGATATCGCCAATATCGTCATGGCCAACGTCGACGGTACGCCCATCCGTGTCAAGAACGTCGCAACCGTGGACATCGGCCGTGAATTGCGCACGGGGGCAGCGACCGAAAACGGTCGTGAAGTGGTGCTCGGCACAGTGTTCATGCTGATCGGTGAGAATAGCCGCACCGTGGCCCAAGCCGTTGCTAGCAAGCTTGAGCAAATCAACCGCTCACTGCCAAAAGGGGTGGTGGCAGTCACCGTCTATGACCGTACCAATTTGGTGGACAAGGCAATTGCCACCGTTAAGAAGAACTTGATTGAAGGTGCGATCCTGGTGATCGCGATTCTGTTCCTGTTCCTTGGCAACATTCGCGCGGCTCTGATTACTGCCATGGTGATCCCGCTCGCGATGCTATTCACATTCACTGGCATGTTTACCAACAAGGTCAGCGCCAACCTGATGAGCCTCGGAGCGTTGGACTTTGGCATCATCGTTGATGGCGCGGTGGTCATTGTCGAAAACGCCATCCGTCGTCTGGCCCATGCACAGCAACACCACGGACGCATCCTCACCCGCTCCGAACGCTTTCACGAAGTGTTCGCGGCGGCCAAGGAAGCACGCCGACCGCTGATTTTCGGCCAGTTGATCATCATGGTCGTGTACCTACCGATTTTTGCCCTCACCGGCGTCGAAGGAAAAATGTTTCATCCGATGGCGTTTACTGTGGTGATTGCCTTGCTCGGCGCGATGCTGTTGTCGGTGACCTTTGTCCCGGCGGCGATTGCGATGTTCGTCACCGGTAAGGTCAAGGAAGAAGAGAACATCATCATGCGTAGCGCCCGTCGGGTGTATGCGCCAGCGCTAGAATGGGTCATGGGCCATCGATCAATGGCATTCGCCATAGCACTAGCCGTTATCGCGGTGTGCGGTGTGGTCGCCAGTCGAATGGGCAGCGAGTTTGTGCCGAGCCTCAGTGAAGGGGATTTCGCGTTGCAAGCACTGCGTGTACCAGGTACCAGCCTGACGCAATCGGTAGAAATGCAGCAACGTCTGGAAAGACTTGTGTTAGCAAAGGTACCGGAGGTCAAGCGGATGTTTGCTCGTACTGGTACAGCAGAAATTGCCTCAGACCCAATGCCACCAAACATCTCTGACAGCTACGTGATGCTCAAGCCGAAGAATCAATGGCCTGATCCGAATAAATCCAGGGAGGCGTTGATAGCCGATATCCAAAAAGCTACAGCCGCCATGCCCGGAAGCAACTATGAGCTTTCTCAGCCTATTCAATTGCGTTTTAACGAGCTGATTTCAGGCGTACGCAGTGATGTGGCAGTGAAGGTCTTCGGTGATGACATGGCGGTGCTTAACAGCACCGCTGCAAAAATTGCCGCGTCCATGCAGAAGATCAATGGTGCCTCCGAGGTCAAAGTCGAGCAAACGTCGGGACTGCCGGTACTGACCATCAACATCGACCGTGACAAAGCCGCCCGTTACGGACTGAACGTTGGCGACGTACAAGACACCATTGCGGTGGCGGTCGGTGGTCGTCAAGCCGGTACGATGTATGAGGGAGACCGCCGATTCGACATGGTGGTGCGTTTATCCGACGCCATGCGTAAGGATCTCGAGGGATTGTCCACACTGCTAATCCCGGTACCGGCGCTGCTTAACACCAATGCCGATCAGATCGGGTTTATTGCTCTTTCAGAGGTGGCTAGCCTCGATCTAGTGTTGGGACCTAACCAGGTCAGTCGTGAAAACGGCAAACGTCTGGTGATCGTCAGCGCCAACGTGCGTGGGCGTGATATCGGCTCATTTGTACAGGAGGCCAGTAGCGCCATTGATAAAGAAGTGCAGATCCCGGCCGGTTACTGGACCAACTGGGGAGGACAGTTCGAGCAGCTCCAATCCGCTGCCAAGCGACTACAGATTGTAGTCCCGGTGGCCCTGCTCTTGGTGTTCGCACTCTTGTTCATGATGTTCAACAACCTCAAGGATGGCCTATTGGTGTTCACCGGTATTCCATTCGCGTTGACGGGGGGAGTCATGGCTTTATGGCTCCGAGACATCCCGCTGTCGATCTCGGCAGGTGTTGGTTTCATCGCGTTGTCGGGCGTGGCGGTGCTGAATGGTCTGGTGATGATTGCGTTCATCCGCAATCTTCGGGAGGAAGGACATTCGTTGAGTTCCGCAATCAATGAAGGGGCTCTTACCCGGTTGCGCCCAGTGTTGATGACAGCTCTGGTGGCCTCTCTTGGCTTTATTCCGATGGCACTGGCCACCGGAACGGGGGCAGAGGTCCAGAGACCCCTGGCTACCGTGGTGATCGGGGGCATCCTATCCTCAACTGCGTTGACCCTGCTGATATTGCCTGCGCTTTATCAATGGGCGCACCGCCGAGACGAGGAAGAAGCCGAAGACGAAGACGATAAAATAGAAGCCGTATAATTCTTTAGTTTTAAAAGCCCACTATCGAGATTCGATAGTGGGCTTTTTTATGTGAGCTACATAACGAATCTGTAATCTTGGCGCCACCGTGTTGATAGGTTCGAATTGATACCCTACTAGCGTTAACTATATGAGGTGTCAGTATGAAAATTGCTCAAATCTGCGCTCTTGCGGGTGCTTTAATCCTTTCTTCAGTTGCTTTAGCCGAAGGTGGGGGGGACAGAACCTTCGAAAAAATGATGGCGGCGCGAGATGTGGCAATGGAGGCATATGTTGCTAGAGAAGGGAAGAGCGTTCCCGTGGTTTCAAGTGATGCTAAAGATGAGACAGGTAAAATGTAGTAGTACTGCGTATAAAAAACCGCTTCCGGTTTCCGGCGGCGGTTTTTTTTACGGCTTTATTACACATTCGTAACCTAGCCGCCACGCCATCGCAATGTTCGAATTGATATCCTTGTAACAGTTAATATATGAGGTACTAAATATGAAGTTCATGAGTATTATTACTTTCGCTGGAGCTCTGACGTTATCCTCTCTCGTACTGGCGGAAGGGGGAGGAGACAAAGCCTTTGAAAAGATGATGGTGGCGAATGCTAAAGCCATGGAGCAGTATGCAATTAGCCAGGGGAAAAGCGCCCCTGTGTCGAAAGAATACGAGTACGGGATGAAGGTGGATGTTGTGAAGGTTATCAGTGTGGTGCGGCCTGCAAAAGTCTGCGCAGTGGTGCCCGCCGCAATGACCTATGAAGATTCAAAAGGACAGCTAAATACAATTAGGTACACTGTGGCTGGAGAGTGTCGTAAACGAGGCGGCTAGCAGCTATGCTGCTGTCAGAGGGATTTATAACGCTCGATTAACCTCAACACTTAGAGGTATCGGGCGTTTTTTATATGCTCGTGTTTTAACGGATCGAGTAGGAGGCGGATTTACATCCGCCGTCCTCTCACACCACCGTACGTACGGATCCGTATACGGCGGTTCAAGCTATGCGGCTAAGCCGGTTTATCGTATCCAGTACCGAGACCAACCCAAGTTGATCCCATAGCTTCTTCGGCAGCGCCTGATTCATATGAGATGCTCCCGAGCTCCACCATGGGCCTCGGCCATTGAAGGCTGATTTGCAGGTGCGAGCTTCGCTAAGCCCCAGGCGCATCAAGTTACGTGCCCTCGTTGAGGGCCGCTTCCATTGACGCCAGACGACGCAGCGAAGTTTGCGTCGTACCCAGCCGTCAATTTCCTCAAGTGGCCGTTTGCTCTGACTGAGCTTGAAATAGCCTGCCCACCCGCGCAGCACAGGGTTTATTCGTTCGATGACATTCGCCATCTTGTGGTCCCGCGCCCCGCGCAGCAGGTCTCTTAACCGGTCGTGCAAGCGACCCAGACTCATCGTCGCCACTCTCAGCCTCGGTTGCTGATGCCAGCTCATCCCATAACCCAGATAGTCGCAGACCCAAGGCCGTGCTACGTGGCTCTTTTCCCGGTTCAGCGTCAGTTTCAGGCGCTGATTCAGGAAACGCTCAACACCGGCCATCACCCGCGTGCCAGCTCGCTGACTGCGCACATAGATGTTCGCGTCGTCGGCATAACGCACGAAGCGATGGCCTCGCCGTTCCAGTTCGCGGTCGAGTTCGTTGAGCAGGATGTTCGACAGCAACGGCGAGAGCGGGCCGCCTTGATACGCACGCCTAAGGTTGGCCGGTACAAGCACCTGCTCCATCAGCGTGTCCGGCTCCGCGTTCGTCCACGTCACAGACGCCGCCGATACCTGTGCGCTGTCAGCCGTCATCCTCGGATACTGTCCGGGACTCGGAGTAACAGTCTTCTCTTGGAGAAATTTCTGCATTTCGGTATTCAACGAGACTTTGACGCCTACTGGCGGCATAACTTGTTCGGCCCTTGGTGACGGGTTTATTCGCCACTTACTACGGCCTCGGCTGACTTCTGCACGTTCATCCCGTCGCCTCTCGACGCTCGGTAGCACTGTGGCAAACGTGCAGATCTCCCAGGGTAATTCGCGCGACCTTCCTGCTTATGCCTGTCGGATCTACGTCGCAGCGTCCCGTGCAAGTATTGGGCTTTAGGGAAACACGCCCCTTTACCCCGCTGCGCCGCCTCTATCCGCTTGCTGTTCGTCAGGCCAGCATTTTGCCTCGGGCTTCCTTCAGATTCGCGGTCACCCGCGACACCCTTGCCTCTGGCTAACACTTCCCCTTGCCGGGTGTGTAGAGGACTTTCACCTCCAAGTCACCAGCGAGGCCACACAGCCAAGCTGGTTGCGCTTGCGCGCAACGCGCCATGCCTGGCGCACGCATAAAAAAGACGTCCCGAGGGACGTCTTAAAAATTCACCTTTTTCCAAAGGAGCTTCTAAAGGTGAGCTTGGAGCTTTAACTGAACAGCAATGAGTTTCAGATTTTCACAGACTAGCTACTTGTCTATAGGAATCCAACCAGATGCGCTAGCTAGGTTCCTATTAACTCCCACTCACTATAAGCAATTTAAGTTAACGTGGAGATGATTGAAAAATTACATTTTTGAAATCTTTCTATCGAAAACGGGATATTCGTCAAGAACGAATCATCCCGTTCAGGTATTACAGAATCGCTAGTGGGTACTCAACAATCACACGGACTTCATCCAAATCCGATTCAAATGCGGTTGCACGGGTGTTCGCTTGCCGCAAGCGGAAAGACATATCTTTCAAGGAACCTGTCTGAACGACGTATTTTACTTCGATGTCGCGCTCCCAACGTTTCTGATCGGTCAACGGGTTCCCGTCCGCATCGCGCCGCATGTATGTTGCGTTAGCGTTGGAGTAGTCAGCGTCGGTGCCACGACCATAACGTGTCATAAACGACAAGCCGGGTACGCCATACGAGCTCATGTCGAGGTCGTAACGAACCATCCATGAACGTTCTTTTGGCGAGTTGAAGTCGCTGTACTGGATTGAGTTGTCGAGAAAGATGGAATCCGACTGACGCAGATAGTCGAAGTCGTCGTTACCATTATTTCGCTGGTGAGAAAGTGCAAGTGAGTGCGCACCATACTTCACGCCAATTTTAGCGCTCCAAATATTGTTGTCGAACTCGCCCAGCAGTTTTTTCCCTTCGTCAACTGCCTTATAGTAATTCACACCGCCGAATACGGAAAGCTCATCAGACAAGGAGTAGTTCAACCCGGTGCCAGCATAGTATTGATTCCAGGCGTCTTTGAGACGGCTGGAGTAAAGACTAACGATGACATTCTTGTTCACAGTGTAGTCGCCACCGAAATAGCCGACCCAAGGCGAATTAACGGGGCCCGCATAGAAGGTCGCGAAATTGTCGCGCATATTGCTGGAGACTGGTTGACTCATAGCATGCAGGCGACCACCCTGAACAGTCAGTCCTTCGATGCTGGTATTGGTCGCGGTCACACCCCGGAAACTTTCCGGTAGAAGCCTTGAGTCGCCAGACGCCACGACAGGGTTGGCGGGAAATACATCACCGACTTTCACCACAGTGTCAAAAGCGCGAACTTTGGCCGCGCCACCGACTTTCGTGTATTCATCTCGAGCTTCGCCGTCACCGTTGACAGGTAGTACATCGAACGAGCTACGACCGCCATTACGACCGTCACCCGTATCAAGCTTCAACCCGATCATCGCGAAAGCATCGACACCCACGCCAACAGTGCCTTGAGTAAATCCGGATTCGAACTTACTGATAATCGCATGCGACCAGGCTTCGGAGTAGCCATTGCCCGTGGGGCTTGATTGACCGTTACGATGATCACGATTGAAGTAGAAATTTCGATTGAGCACGGTAAGGCTGCTGTCTTCGATAAACCCCCCAGTCTTTTCCTCCGCAAACACTATAGAAGGCCCAGAACTGACAACCAACGCCAAAGCGGCCATCGAAAATTTCGTATTGTTATCCATTAATCACTCCTTAGGTTCGGCAGAACTAGAAAGCTCTTCGGCTGGAATTATTGTTTACGGGAGCAGTTTCTGCCCCCGTATCGTCGCCGACTTGTATCGTTGCAATTTGAAGATAACGGGGAGATGATTGAACAATTACAATTCTGTAATGTTCGCCTGTTTTTTCAAAATTAACTTTTTCGGCATGCCCCCAACCGATGGGTGGCTCTACCTTTACTAGGGCTTTTCTCAGGAGTACTCTTAACCAGCAGCACGAATCAACACCTGAAAGTGCGCATGCTCAGGAGCTGAAACCAGTTCTCGATGCATCGTCACAGCGAAGTCGAACCGAGATTGTTTATATTTTTGGCTCACCTGACCAATCTGACCATCACACAGCCTTATATGATTCAAGCAGTGACCGCGGTCAAGTTGGGATGCGGCAATAGCTGTACCCGGAAGGCGCTCGCCGCTAACCAAAATGAGACAGCGATAGCGGAAATATTCAGGATGTAGTGTTGTGGAGGTTTCCCATCCGCTTGTTCAAAAAACCGAGTATTTTTTAATACTGCTGGAGTTGTTTCTTTTGGACTTTATCAGCCAGTCCCTATTACGGCGCATACTGGTCAAGTTACATGCAAACGAATGTCTGCAAGAAAACAACTGGCTGGTCAGTGGTATTGCATAGGGAGCAAGAGCAGTGTAATGAAGCACGTTCTTTAACGATACGATAGTTACTGGATGGGTTTGACCGAGACCACATCGAAATATTTGAATTTCTTCTTTTTAGCTTCATTTTTTGCATCTTGTTCCGCGACAAGAGTACTCAGCGTGTTCGCATCATAAATGAATACGCTCACGTCGCCTTCGAAGTCCTTGGTAACATGCAGTGTCACCCTCAGCTTCGGTGATAGCGGTTTAGAGTTTAGTCGGGACGTTGGACTCGGCTGCGGCTTTGCGAGTACTACGGGGTCGGATTGTTTTGGGGAGCCGAATAGCGCCAAGCGCATATCCTCCTCATTCAGTTCATCGCTCATCTGGGATTTCTCGTCGCTAATGTAAGACGCGGGACCTTCAATACGTAGACTACGTGGCAACCTCCTGCTGACCGCCAACTGTGATGGCCTCAGGAGTTTCAAATGGTGGGTTTTCCTCTCTTAACGTTTATCACTGAACGATTGAAAACGACGTGGCCGAGGGATAAGCCAGATTTCCCGCAAAGCGCTGCCTTTATGAAAACCGCCGCACGCTCCAGCTCCGTTGAGGATGCTGCGTGCTCAGCCGCCACCTGTTTGTTGCGAGCATAAATTTTTTCCTCGAGCAATTGAAGACAGCGTGGATCATTATTCAACAGTTTGAACTTACTAATCCAATTTCACCTTAAAATTTTCCATAGAAATGAGGCAAAGCCTTTACGGGCTGAGAAAGTTCGGGACTACGTTGAGCGCGGAAAACACGATCGACAGGATGGTCATCAATAACCATACGAAACCATCCCAGTATTTTATCGCGGCCAGCAGCAAAGCCCCGACGATTGGCAGCAAGGACAGCCCCTTCAGCAAGCGAAAGGTCCTGGTTAGCGTTCGGCCCTGCTTGTCGACTTGGTCGATGGTGATCCTGAGCAAGCCCTGAAGTTTTGGGGGATAGGTTTTTATCTTGTCCTTAAAATCATCGAAGATGACATTGAAACTGTGTAGCAGGCGCTCTGTTTGCAGCATTTGATTGTGGAGGATCGCAAGCAGAACCACAGAGACCACTGCCAGCCCAAGGACAAGAATAAAACCTTCGAATTTTGAGGTGGTTTTCTCCAGCACGACCAGACCCGCTAACGATATCGGCAGGGCAAGCATCTTGCCCGCAATGTCGCCCAGTACCCCGCTAAGCTTAGTGCCATAGTCGATTTCAGCCTGGGCCACCTCGCGCCGGGCCCGCTCAAACGAGAAGCTATAGACGTAGGTTTGCAGATTCGCACGGTACGTGGCGAGGACCTCCCGCCACTCCCGCACGATCACCAAGAACAGATTCGGCTCGCTCTCAAACTTCTCGATGACGCTCGCCACCGCCATCCGAATCATCAATTTTCGTTCGGAGAGGTGCGCCTTGTTTTCGTTTTTTCGATTGAGTATTTCTTCCAACAAGCTCAGGTGGTTGAGCTCATAGTCAAGAACCTTGACGTCAACCTGGGTAGGCAACAGAAAAGTTCTCGGAGGCTTAGCCCCATCAGGAGGCAAGGCAAAAAACAGGTTATAACCATCTGGACTGCTGTCTTTGTCGACGCCGATCGCTAGCAGTGCAAGCAGCTCGATCAACCGACAGACGCGCCTGAGCGCCTTAATCGCCGAAGGTTCGGTGTCATCACTATCCGCCCAACTGAGCTCAACAATGTACACGTTGCTCGGAAATTGGCCCTTGCCCAATGAGCCATTGCGAGCGACAAACTCGCCTAAGTTCGCGTAGAACCGGCCCGACTCGTTCGATGGCAAGCGAAACTCAATATCTAGAGAGTCCGCTTCTTCAGAGCAATGCTCGAACTTGCCATAGGCTGCGGGCAGGTCATCACACATTCGCAACGCACCGATAATGTCGGGCGTTGGCCTCCCCTCATAGCGGATGACCCCATCCTCAATGGTGGGCGCTCCGAGGGCACGGTAGAGAGCTACCACATTGGAAAACATTCTTAGCCAGCCCTAGCCAGCAATTCTTTCTCGATCACACCAACCAGTTCGGCAGTCAGATTGGACAGGGTCAACTTCTTACGTCCCTCATCATAGTAAACGTCTGCAGCCGGATCCTTACCTAACGCTCCACGCTCGAATTGCAACGACCAGTTAGCAGCGTCCCCCTTGATACGGGTCTTCTCTTTCAGCGATTTCGCATTGACCGTAAAGTCGTCCGGCACCTTATGTTTCTCACTATTCAAATAGTCTTTCAGCCCAACGATTTCATCCACTAAGTCAGCGGGTACGTGTGCGACAGCGACGTGGCAGATGGCGTCCAGGCGCGCGGACTTGCCTGCGGCCAACTGCTCCTCCAGATATTTGATCACCGCCTCTTTGGCCTTATAACCAAAGCTTTTTAACGCTTTGTTGTCGCGAAAAAACCGGGCAACGTTATCAATGGCATTTTTGGTAGCGCGTCCGGAGGCCACTCCTTTCGCACAACCCAGTGCAGAAATGAAATAGTCAGATGCCTGACTATCACGGCCGCGGCTGATAAAACACAGGTAGGTTGAATCCACTTCATCCTCCGCGTCATCCTCATCCTCATCCTGCTCAGGCGCAGCAGCGGCCGCAGCAGCCATAGCCTTTATGGCCACGAAGCTAGCCAAGTTGATCCTGGCGGCCTGCTGAACCTTGTTGAGATCGACCTCTTGAATTTCCTTCGGCACATAGTTTTCGTCCAGCTGAATACCACCGCGCTCCTTCATGCTGGCGACCAGGAAAAAGTCGGTTGCGCCCGAGGTGTACTGGGCGCAAAGGATGTGTCCACCAGTCGACAAGACTTGATTACCGGCTTGCTCCACCAGCTGGTCCATTGCCAAGTGGGTCAAGTCGATAAATTGCGCTTTATCATCTTGTACTTCTACGAACGCGGTGAAGCGCTCTGGAAACGGCCCCTGACGGTCATCATTGGCAAACTGTCCATAGACCACACTGTTGCCTTCTTTGCCGATGAGGCCGTGGATGCCATTGACCAGAAAATGCAACGCAGGATTTTCAGTATCGAGCGCCACATCCTTCTTGACCACCTCGGAGATAAAGCTGGTCTTGGCCAGCTTCTTGAAGCTGTGAATAATGGCAGTTTTCAGTGTGATCATAGGTCGAATTCCGTTCCGATAGTATCAATATGGAATCACTGAAAATAACACCTTACCCAACAAACTTCAGGCCTTATCTCGGCACGTGACACCGCCTAAGGGCTTCAACACTTAGGCAATGAGTAAGACCGCAAGAACCCATTAACTGTACATACATACAGCATAATGATCTATACCGTTCATCAACACGAGGGGCGTAGCGTTGAAGCGCGGACAGCACCATCTCGGATTGCCACAGACCATGGTCTCTATCATAGACTCAGTCTGAGTAAGTTTTTCCAGCCTTACCCGTCAGTGCTAGAGCTCAACTGGGGAGTGTGAACCACTATCGCGAACTCTCGCGTTGGATCGCTCGGATCCTTTGTTTGAAGCAACTCTTCGAAGGAGCCGATCCCAAAGATCACCCATGGTTCCGGGTAATGCCGCAGGAGGCGTTTTGCCTGCTGACGAACAGATTCTGGGAGGGTCTGATCTCTGGACAGCTCACGCAAGAACTCGCCTGTTTGGACGATACTCCGGGTACGCTCGCAGGGCATGGTCATGTGTTGCCACCCCGCTAGAATTTGCGCTTAACCTTAGAAAACCAACCGCCATCGCCGAGAATTCTGGGGATGTGAACCATTCGTTTGAATTATAGCAAGCACGCCGCTCGGCTCCTCTGAAGTAGACAGGCCCCCCCTATAAACCAGGTTCTAGGGGGCGATTGCTGATACTTGGCCAACACTATTGGTAAGCACCGAAAAATATAGGGATGGCTGAGGCGGACGAAACCTAAAACGCGGAACGTCGATGACTGCCACATTGCGCACCAGTGACTTTCAGTACAGGCTCTGCGCGACGTCCAGGTCTGTTCGTACCCTTCGACCGGGTCCCATCAACACATACACGGTGTTTTTAGTCTCGAACAGGCAATCATGGGTGAAGGAAACACCCAATGAGGTTCTTACCCAATGACCGCGAGGGAAACGTCCTTTGCTATCGTGGATAACATATAAAGCGTTGACCAAAGTGGGAGTGACTCCTCTTCTCACAACGGCCTTTAACTGACGGGGGGAGACCGCTATTTCAACCACTGTCCAATCAGCGACTATGCAATAGGCGCGTCCAGGGAAGTAAAATCCGACCAGAGCCACGGCGTCTGAATGAGCTAGCTCACATCCAGGTAATCTTTCGCCACCGGAAAGCAGTTCAACTAGGCCCGCCAAATTCATTCGTCCCTCCGACTCACTTCAAAAATCGAGTCGAATAATCAATCACATCAATCAGCATAGCTGCGCGTAAAGCGCCTAGTCTTAACGCCGATGAACAGCACGCAAAATTTGACTCATCTCCTCGAAAGCTGATGCTTAGCCCGGTCGCTATGGTCTGATTCACCCCGCGATACCTCTGATCGCGGGCTCACGTTCTCAAGACCTACAGCTCTACGTATCCCTCGCCTCACTGAACACCACAATTTCAATCGGTGGTGTCGCCGTCTGGAGTGGCTTGCGCCAGTTACCGACGTCATGCCATTGTCAATGCTTGAATCCCACTTCGGGATAGGTGCAAATGGGAGTGAAGCCGGGGCGTCAGGGAATACCGATGTCTGCGGCATTGAGTGGGGCGATACGCCGTACGCGGCATAGAACCCTTGTCTGCTGAAGACGCTGATAGAGTGCACGTCCAATGCCCCGTAGAAGTGCCGCTAGTTCAATATAAATAGTGACATTCGCCGCCCAAAAAACACGCCTGAGGGATCATAGAATCCAGAGCATTACCCGGATATTCTATAAAATATCTACTTGGACGCGATCATCTCCATGTATGCATTCCCCCCCATGGGCATATCATAACCTGGCGGCCCTTCCCATTGTCGCGATACGCCGGTATTTCTAAGCATCATTTCACCGTCAATACTTTCCTTGACCATGCTGTCCAAATCCCACTCGAAGTGATTTATGAGAGCCTGGCAGGCCACATGAGGTACTGTAGTCAATAATTTTAAGCTGGAGCTGTTTGGGGGTAACTTAAGCCTCGCGATCTCCGACATCGTCCATATAAATCTCCGCAACCGGAAATGCCAAAGAGATTCTAGATGAAGCTCAAGTTGTTCTGACACTAACGGAAACGACTTACGAGTCGCACGCTCCCTACTTACTTTTCGCGGCAACAGTGCAAGCATGTTACTGATATTTACTCGAGCCTGTTTTTGGGTGATGCGGTACAAATTCTCAACGCCTTCTTTAAGAATGGTTGCGTATTTTTCGTCCTCATCGCTCACCACCGACTCGACACTATTCTTCTGCTTTACGTCCCTTGTAATTTCACTCAATAACCAGTCCTTATCGTTTTCGTTGAGCCAGCGTGTTACTTGATAAGCATTGACCCAAAGATAGTCCATACCAATACCTGGCTTAACCTCAAGTAGTATTGAGATTTTTTCTCGATAAGCCTTTTTTTTATTTTCTGGCAGAGCTTTCTCTTTAAGACGGACCGTCGGGTTTGCCGAGCTAGCAAGTAGAGACTCTTCTGCTAAGCATTTCTCAAAATTTTCTGCACTACCAAATAGATGGAGAGATATTAGAAGATGCCGCGCCAACGGCATATCGATTTGACCTCTTGTTGTCGATAGTCTAATCCATTGACGTCGGATACCAGCTGCGTATGCCAGGTCAATTTTCGAAATAATTTCATCGCCGAATTTTTCACGAATACTGCTAAACAATTTAGCAGTACCAATCAGATTTCCATGAACAAACCCACGCTTCTTTGCTTGACGCCGATAACAGGCAGCCAAAACCTTATAATCCACCGATGGCAGATTGCGTTGCAAAATATCATTTACAAAAACTGCATATTCTTGTTCTTCAGATGAGGCTAGTAAGCGGTTCGCAGGTTTAATAGCGCTCCACCCACAAACACAATCATCGGTTAAGTTAGGCAATAACTTGTTTTTACGAAAGAAAGGGTGAGAACAATCCTGACAAGATTGAAGAAGTTCCTCGCCATGCCGCCAGCAGGCCGTAACGCCCGGTACATGATGAGCTCGGTGCCAATATGCGTAACCTGACTCTATGAGGTCAGCCTGCACACAGGCTAAGCAAATTTTGGCTCTGCTATTTTTTGTACCCTCCCACCTAGGCACTCGGGCAACATCTGACAAAACTCTGTCCAGTTCCTTAGATGGGTCTTTTGACAACCCTATAAAAGGTTTGTATGCAGGAAAATAAGTATTAATTTCAAGCAATTCATTAAAGTTGCTTTCTTTAACTCCAGGTAATCGAGACGCAAGGTTCCCTAATTGCTTTGGTATAATCGAAAGTTGAAATGGGGCAACGCCAAAAAGGTCACGAAACGTTTCTGCCTCTGTTTTGTTTCCAGACAAAAAATGGTACCTCGTAATACGAGATAACAGTGTCTCATCTGGCATCGATATTGGAAAAAAAAGAATGCTGGACATGAGTAGCCGATTTTTTAGCGTGGGTTCTGGTAGGACGCGAATCCTGTGAAGGAAGTACTTTTATCACATATCACCCTGTACCCAGGCAAGGATTTTTATGAGCGCAACACAGTAGCGAACAGCCACCAACTACTACTTTAAAAAATCCGCCGTTTTTTATTCGGTGTCATAATATAATACCGAACACATATAAATACCCTTCATGTATTGCTTCGCCAAAAACTCACACAGCGAATCTACGCGTTGCTCATTGACGGGGCTTCTGGCGACGGCGTTACAGAGCAATATCCATACTAGAATCAGAATGCAGTCCCCCTGTGCGCGGTTTTCTGATACACGCTGTTCGATATATCGATGATTGAGTAATTGGTTTGCCGTCTAGTTTTAGCTTACGCTCGGCCCAGCTCAAACGCCTCCTATGGAATGCATCCAGGGTTTCGCATTCGGCCGCCAGTGCAGCCGCACAGCGCGGCAGCTTGTTGAGCTGCTTTTCAAACCTAGATAACACATGAAGCTCTCTGCCTATTTTTGTCCGTGAGATACGGACAGGTTTACCTGGAAGCGTTCGTAACATTTCAGCGCATTGAACCACTTCATTGGCAAGGTTAAGGTCGAGGTCTTTGAATCTTTCTGCTTGCTGTCTGCGCGGTCTGTGGGCTTTACCTGGCTCTTGTGTGCGCTCAGACAGCCATTGCCGATCGTTTCGATGAAGCCACACATAATCTCGACACTCATGAGCTAGGCGAGCTCTGTAATCCCCCTCAAATCGAGTCCTCCTATCACCCAGCTGTTTCGAAAGCCTCGCCTCTTTCCATCGGTCAGGTCCATCCGAAATCGCGCGTATCATTCGGTAGACGCATGGAATCGAGTTCCTTGTTACTGACGCTATGGTCTTCGCGTCAGCCCCCGAGAGCGCCAGCCTCCAGATCGTTTCAGATGCCTCACTCATATACTCAATGGTGCTTGAGCGACTGGTTGGAGATCCGTTGGCATCTCGTACACCAGGAGTTTCGGTATTGGCTGTTCGATTAAGCGACTCGGTAATAGGCCCGTTCTGCCGCAGTATCCTTTCCATGTCGACCTTCAGCGCGCAGGCCAGCAGGATGAATTTCAGCGGATGATGGGTGCCCCTCGGCTTACGCAAAAGCTTCACAACCCAGGCCGCCGGTATATCCGCAGACGATTGTTTCAGTATCGAGTACTCCCCTGAGGAGGGGAGAGCCTCAAAGAACGCAGACATGTGCCGCGCCAATCTGCCTAAGTGCAGCCGACCAGTGTCAGAAGTCATTTCCAAGGCAATAGCGCTATCCAGAAACACTGATCGAATCGCATCAGGACATAATGGAGGAACATCGGTCTCAAGCACCTGCATCGAACGCTGCGCTATTTCGTGCAGAGCACTTTGTAGATTTTGAGGGATGTCTAACGAAATGGAGTGAGACTGAACGTCCTCATCGTCCGGTAAGTGCATTCTTCGAGAATTTCGGCTCAACCAGCGGTAATCAAGGAACTTCAACGGGGTTCCATGGTGTGGACAGATCAAAACGCCTGGAAGCTGATGCACACGGTGCCAGTACGCTGCTCCCACACAGGCCATGTCCTGGTTGATACAGTCGAAGCACAATCGCACTCTCGAAGCGAACTCGAGTCGACTCGCGATTAACCCCAACCTTAGCATCAACCCCTCGCCATTTCCCGCCATCAAGGTATTGGCGTCGTCCACTTGTTGCTGGGTCAAAAAAGGTTCGTAGTAGGGCAGCTGCGTATGGCGCTTTATAACCCCGGCTAGCGATAAGCCTGTGCCGCACGGCAGCGCCTCGGCAAGCTCAGCTAGTCGACATGGAAAAGCCACGTTCTGCGAGAAGAAGTTTGCGGACTGCGCTCCATCGAAAACTGCTCCGCAGCTACGTACGCCACAGAGCCGGGCGTATCTTGAAAGGACGCTGTGAAGCGTCTCATCGTGAAACACGGCCGGAAAGAAATGGAATTTGAGCCCCATTTCGTCACCTTTTATTCACCCCTTCCGATACAACGGAGAGAACTCAAATAGATCTCTGTTTATCCAACCGGCGCTCTTCAACGCCTCAATGGAGTCTTCACTTTCACTTAACGCCTGTGCCTCTGACGTCTCAACCGCCACCGCCGAAGGAGGCTGCGATTTGAGTGGGTTAACGGGCGCCGCATTAGGCTTTGGGGCACTATTGTCGCTGCGACTGATGACACTGCGCAGCAACGCCAGTCGCTCCGGCCGAGCCAAACCATCGAACGCCATCATGTCGCTTAGTTGGTCTTCAATCGGAAGCAAATCGTCGAACTGCCGCATCCGTTTCGGATCTCGGCTTCGCAGGGCGGACAAAGCTGGCTTCAATATTTGCATCTTGGTGTTGCTCACCAACGCGATTGTCTCGGCGGTAACGCATTCCGAACCACTCTGGATCGCATACCTCTGACTGAGCACCAAAAGCTTCACCAAAAAGTCGGTGACGCCTTGTGTATGCTCATACAGCGCATCAAACACTTCTTCGGTCAGTTCGACCGGCTGCTGGTACCACTGATAGCTCCAGAGGTTTTCAACGAGCATTCGCCACTCGTCATCGTCCTTCTCAAAGCGTTTAAATTCGAGTACCCCGACGCCGCAGCAACGCCGTGCGTTGCGCATGACGTCCGAAAATAGGCTAATCATCGAATTTGTCCCGATGAACACCACGGGAATGCCGATGTTGTTCACTAGATGGAGGAAGAAATTCAGCATGTTGTCCTTGCCCCCAGTTTTCGCCAGGTGCAGGTTCTGTAGTTCGTCGATCAACAGAGCGCCGATGAAAAATGTACTCGCAACCTGCTCCATTTGTTGCAACGAGTCATTGATGTTCCGAGCCCGATGCCGCTTGTAGTAATCCTCATCACCTAACGCTCGCCCGACCGCATAGAAGAATTGCTGACAGAAGCCTGCCAGTGACCCATCTCGGGGGCAGTCAAGCTTGAGCCAGGTGATCTGGGTATGAACGAACTGCTTTCCTTCATAACGCTCGTGTCGGATCGTTTGAGGGTAGAGACTCAAAATGGCTTCAAGGGCGGTGGACTTCCCAATGCCACTAAGGCCAACCAGACTGAACGTTTCGGCAGTCGACTTGAATCCATCGTGGTAGCGCTGTGCACCCGAAAGCGAGTGTAGATGTCTGACAGTGTCTGGAGAGGTCGGGTTGCGTCCGACGTACCCTCGTCGAACCAGCAATGAAAATACGGACTCCAGATCAATATGGACCAACAGAGGCTGAACCACCGTCCTCAACCGGTCGATACAGTGGATCCGAGTCGAACGGTCAAGGGCGAGCTCTTCTGGATCAACAGGACGGGGAAAATTCGAGATCAGTTGGATTGCTACCTCTTCTGAGAAGATAGGTGGCAGCGCTTCGATGAGCGGATTTCCCGCGTAGTCCGCTATCGCCTGCTTGGTGTAGCTTGCGAAAACTTGGGCGCCTTTCATTAGTTTTGTCCTGGGCGGAGTCGTTTGAGCATATCGATGACCTGAGCGCTGCGAGGGCCGGCAAAGTTCTCCGAGCGTTCTGGGGCGGTCTCTGCCTTTTGCCCAGGCGGGTCAATCCTCACACCCTCTGGCACATGGGCGGTCTCCCGCTCCTTGAGGCGTTCAACAGCGCGGTTCTCACGAATATTTCCAATCATCTCGGCCTTGGTCGCAGGGACTGGCTCTTCTTTTCGCTCAGCCATCGCACCACTGACGATTTGATTAACCTCCTCTAGAAGCGAAATCCGACTCTCCAACTCAGCGCGTTTATGAGCCGGTGGAGCCTGGCGGTAAGCTTCGAGCAGGTCGAAAATTTCATCGGATCGATAATCAGCATACTTGTGATCGGACTTACGCAAATCGCAACGGATGAACTGTTTGTTGTCGCCCCGGATCCAAATATGTGCCGCGGAATTTGGATCATACCAACACTCTATAGACCAAACCCCGCGGCTACGGGCTTTCGCAAACCAGTTGTTCTCGATCGCTACATCACAGACATAGTGCATCCCTCGGAATAGCACACCACCCTTTTGCACCGTTGCTTGCTCGCGCGGAAGCAAATGGAGATAGACCAGCTCGTCGGGATGATTGTTTGGTTCGACGTGGCCATTTTCCAACGCCCAAGTCCAAATACCTACCGGCGTCGGGTCGACACCGTCGTTCATCATCTCTTGAGTGAGCCTGTCGGGCTGCCGGTTGAAGCGGTTATAGTGAAGGACGCACTGGATGATGATCTTAGTGAACTCTTTCATGCTCAGCGTCGCGTCGAGTCGGTAATCTCGCTCGCCACGCTCCTTCTCCCTGGCCGCTACGCCACCTGGTAGCCACCTGATGCCCGTCAAATCGTTCAGGATACCGAACCGACTCTCCACCATCGACTTCCAGTCCGGCCGGTAAGGCGGAGCGATTCCCAGCTCGATATTCAGGCCAGTGGCAAGACCTTCAGCTGCTTTCCCCAACATCTCGCCTCGATCAGCGTAGATGTGATGCGGGAGGTGGTGACAGGCCCATTCTTCGGGATCGATTGTGACCCCGTTGGTAGCGCAAAACTGAACCTTCGAAGTGAAAGCGTTGAACAGCGCTTGCCTGGCTCCGTTCCAGCTCGGCCCCTCCAACCCGATGTAGAGACCGACGATCATGCCGGAGAAGCTATCGATGACGACGTACACCACCGGCCGTCCAATGAGCATCCGCCTGGAGTAGCCGTTCACGAGATAAATGTCAGCAATGGTGGCATCGATCTCAAACTGATGGCAGGGGCCACGAAGCCAGTCACGCACGGTTCCAGAAAGGGGGCGGCAATCTTTTAGCCACTTCCGCATTCCCTTACGCCCGCGTTCAGTTTCAACTTCGTCGAAATATTGCTTTCCCCAATAATCGAACTGCCTGAAGGAAGGAATTTCCGAATCGGGTAGGAGGCGACCACCCGATTCTGGATTTTTCGAAAGGTCTTTCGCTGTGTAGAACCTTCTAAGCATCTCGACATAGGCGCTGGTTATCGTAGAAGTCTTATCCCCCACGAATAACGAGTAACCGACACGGATACAGCGCTTATCCACGGCATCAATAAGCTTGGTCGGCGAAACGGCAATACCTTGGTATCGTGGTTTTCTGCCGGGCGGTTTTGCGGGATCATACTTGCGCTCAGGAACTCCGACGCCCGCGTAGTTTTTCAAGAGCGCATTTCGAACCTGGCCATTGATCCAGTAACGGTACAGAAGTCGATAGATACTCTTGCGCTGCATGCCAAGCTCAACAGCTCTAGCGCCCACCATTCGCCCCATCTCATCGGGAGCAAATATCTGACCTGGGTAATCTGAGTCGATCAGGGGAGCGATGATGTTCCACTTTTCATCCCTTTCCCGCTTCTTTTTCTCATCCAGGTCATCCTCTAGCACTAAGAGAAACTCAGGCGTAACAACCTTGGATGGCTTCGTATCGCCTGCTATGACAGAGCCGCGAAGCTCTTCCAAGCCCAAACCAATCGGTTGGCGTGGCGGGTCCGTTAATTGGATCAAAACTACCGCATCGTATCGCTCACTGAGATACAAGACCCTAACGATACCAGGCACGACGGAAAACTCAGTGACCGGTTCAAAAATATCATTGACTTGGACTTTCATGATAAGCCCTCCGCCGCCAGTGAAATTTTTATTGGGTTTTCGATGATTTCAAAGGTTGGTAGTAGTGCAGTCATTTGAATGGGAGTACCAACCAAATCTACGTTGATCGACTTGGACCATATCAGGTGATGATATAAAGCCCGAGAATCTTGATAGGAGATAAATAAACGTGCGGCAATCTTTCGCAGACTTTCAGCAGTACTCCAAGGGTATGGACGGCAGCTAGCTAAGTGCTCCAGAAAATCTGAATGTAATGAGGGCTCTACCAAAGCGCGCGGCAGCTGAGCGAATTTCCTGAGCAAGCCTAAGTTTTTGATCAAATCGGGACTGAACATTTCTTCAGTGACAATGGCCCAATCAACGTGTTGACCAGCCCAGAAACGCTTTTCGATCTCAAGTTTTTCCAACGTTCTCCTGGCTTGTTTGCCTTCGAGGTCGCTGCGGTATTTGATTGTTCGTGCTACGGATTTAAAGCTGCCATCGGGCTTTTTTATTGTTAATAAAAAATCCGTGGTCATGACGTAAGGAAGCACTGTCTTCGGATACCTGGGGTATCGCACTCCGATAGAGCTAGCGATTGCTTGAGCACTTTCTCGCGGCAGCAATGGATACTGCTCGCGTATATCCACAACATCTTCCGAAAATTCACATACCAAAAAATAGGCGCGTTCTAGGTCAGAAAAGAGGTGATGGAGGCGATCGATCTTCACACCTTGGATCTTATGGGAGCGTCCTCTGGAAGGCACGTCTTGGACGCGCAGCCAGGGCAGATAACTGGCACCAGCACCGCTACCGAATCCATTCGTAATATGCCGCTGAATATCTGTCTCAGACGAAAACCTACGACCGCGCAATGCTACCTCCTTCGTCCGCCGGGACCGCCTCTCCTCGCCCTGAAAATAGTTATAGGAAAAAATCGTCCACCATCTGCCGATGGTACAGCGCTCTTTAGCCTACTCCCGGAGCGGGAAGAAGCGGAGAATCTAGACCGACGGCTCAGCCCAAAAATGGAAACCCCCGTAGATACGGGGGTTTCGGCCTTGTGTCAATCTATGTTGCGTCGTGTCAATCTTTATTGTTTTGTGTCAATCTTTATTGTTAGAAACCAGCGCGTTAACCAGATTGTGGATAACTTATTCCACAGTCACCGACTTCGCCAGGTTACGTGGCTGGTCAACGTCAGTGCCTTTCAGCACGGCGACGTAGTACGACAGCAACTGCAAAGGGATGGTGTAGAGGATTGGCGACAGGATGTCGTGGATGTGCGGCATGTGCACAACGTGGGTGCCTTCGCCATTGGTCATGCCGGCCTTCTCGTCTGCGAAGACGATCAGCTCGCCGCCACGGGCGCGGACTTCCTGAAGGTTGGACTTCAGTTTTTCCAGCAGCTCGTTGTTCGGTGCAACGGTCACCACTGGCATGTCGTTATCCACAAGCGCCAACGGGCCGTGTTTCAACTCACCGGCCGGGTAGGCCTCTGCGTGGATGTAGGAAATTTCCTTGAGCTTGAGAGCCCCTTCCATTGCTACCGGGAATTGCGCGCCACGACCCAGGAACAGTGTGTGGTTCTTCTCGGCGAACAATTCGGCGATTTTCTCCACGGTGCTGTCCATGGCCAGGGCTTCACCCAGGCGAGTTGGCAGACGACGGAGCTCTTCGACCAAGGTGGCTTCGACGCCTGCGCCCAACGTACCGCGAACCTGGCCCAAGGACAGGGTCAGCAACAACAGGCCGACCAATTGGGTGGTAAAGGCTTTGGTCGAGGCCACGCCGATTTCGCGACCGGCCTGGGTCAACAGGGTCAGGTCGGACTCGCGCACCAGCGAGCTGATGCCCACGTTGCAGATGGCCAGACTGGCGAGGAAGCCCAGTTCTTTGGCATTGCGCAGGGCTGCCAGTGTGTCGGCGGTTTCGCCGGATTGGGAGATGGTCACGAACAGGGTGTTCGGCTGCACAACCACTTTGCGGTAGCGGAATTCGCTGGCGACTTCGACCTGGCACGGGATACCGGCCAGCTCTTCCAGCCAGTAACGGGCAACCATGCCGGCGTGGTAACTGGTGCCACAGGCGACGATTTGCACGTTGCGAACTTTGGCGAACAGCTCGGCAGCTTGTGGACCGAATGCCTGTACCAGCACACCGTTCGGGCTTAGGCGACCTTCAAGAGTACGTTGCACCACAGCCGGTTGCTCGTGGATTTCCTTGAGCATGAAGTGGCGGAATTCGCCTTTGTCAGCGGCTTCGGCGCCGTCGCGGTACTGGACGCTTTCACGCTCGACAACCTGACCGTTTACATCCCAGATCTGCACGCTATCGCGGCGAATGTCCGCGATATCGCCTTCTTCCAGGTACATGAAGCGGTCGGTGACCTGACGCAGGGCCAATTGGTCGGAGGCGAGGAAGTTCTCGCCCATGCCCAAACCTATGACCAATGGGCTACCACTGCGAGCGGCGACCAGACGGTCCGGCTGCTTCGCGCTGATTACGGCCAGACCATAAGCGCCATGCAGTTCTTTGACAGTGGCTTTCAGCGCAACGGTCAGGTCAGGCAGGTCTTTGAGTTTGTGGTTCAGCAGGTGCGCGATGACTTCAGTGTCAGTGTCCGACGTGAACACATAGCCCATCGCTTTGAGTTGTGCACGCAGCGCTTCGTGGTTCTCAATGATGCCGTTGTGCACCACCGCCAGATCGCCAGAGAAATGCGGGTGAGCATTGCGTTCGCACGGAGCGCCGTGAGTGGCCCAACGGGTGTGGGCGATGCCGAGGCGACCGACCAGAGGTTCTACTTCCAAGGCCAGTTCCAGCTCGCTGACTTTGCCCGGACGACGCATACGCTCCAGCTTTTCGTCGTTGGTGTAGACCGCTACACCGGCGCTGTCATAACCACGGTACTCGAGGCGCTTCAGGCCTTCGAGCAAGATGGCGGTGATGTTACGTTCTGCGACTGCGCCGACAATTCCACACATGCTATTTCTCCTGACTGACAGCAGCGCAGATCAAAGTGATTCCGCGCGCCTGAATCTGATCGCGTGCTTCTAGCGGCAGGCGATCATCGGTAATAAGGGTATGGACACTGCCCCATGGCAGTTCCAGGTTTGGAATCTTGCGGCCGATCTTGTCGGCCTCAACCATCACCACGACTTCGCGAGCAACATCAGCCATGACTCGACTGAGTCCCAGCAATTCGTTGAAGGTGGTTGTACCGCGTACCAGGTCGATGCCATCGGCACCGATGAACAACTGGTCGAAGTCGTAAGAGCGTAGTACCTGCTCGGCAACCTGCCCTTGAAAGGACTCGGAATGCGGGTCCCAGGTGCCACCGGTCATCAATAGCACCGGTTCATGTTCCAGTTCGCTTAACGCGGTGGCGACATGCAGGGAGTTGGTCATCACGACTAGACCGGGCTGTTGCCCGAGTTCTGGAATCATCGCTGCGGTCGTGCTGCCGCTATCGATGATGATCCGCGCATGTTCGCGGATTCGCGTGACTGCAGCGCGGGCGATGGCCTGTTTGTATTTCGAGATCGGTTGGCCGATGTCGGCGACCAGTTCTTGAGGCATGGTAATCGCACCACCGTAACGGCGAAGCAGCAGACCATTGCTTTCAAGTGCTGCCAGGTCCTTGCGGATCGTAACTTCCGAAGTTTCGAAGCGCTTGGCCAACTC
Source organism: Pseudomonas sp. p50(2008) (assembly GCF_015351605.1). NCBI lineage: Bacteria > Pseudomonadati > Pseudomonadota > Gammaproteobacteria > Pseudomonadales > Pseudomonadaceae > Pseudomonas > Pseudomonas sp. p50(2008). The sequence goes on along the minus strand of NZ_JACMYF010000002.1, from coordinate 135,652 downwards.
ATCCACACTGACTTCGCCCTGCTCGTTGAGCAAGGCGAGGATGTTGTGGCGGCGTTGTGGTGTATTACGCTTCGACATGAGCTGGTAAGTTTCGATTCGAAAGATAACGGAAGCAATCAAAACCTATCGGCGAAACTTCGTCAAGCGGGAAGCGACAAAAAATCTGTGGATAAACGCATCGCGGGCAAGCCTTGCTCCTACAGAAACAGGTTGTTCATAACTTTAATGAACGACTTTCTATTTGTAGGAGCAAAGCTTGCCCGCGATAGTTATCGACAGACACCAACGGATCTGTGGATAACTCAGCTCTTCTGGATTTTTACCGGACGCTTCCAACCGTCGATATTTTTCTGGCGCGCTCTGCCCACAGCCAATTGTGCGTTATCCACATTCTGCGTGATGGTCGAGCCGGCTGCAGTGGTTGCGCCGTCGGAGATATCCACAGGCGCCACCAACGAATTGTTGGAGCCGATGAACACGTCTTCACCCAATACGGTTTTCCACTTATTCACACCATCGTAGTTGCAAGTGATGGTGCCTGCACCGATGTTGGTACGAGCCCCGACCTCGGCATCACCGAGATAGGACAGGTGACCGGCTTTGGCGCCTTCGCCCAAATGAGCATTCTTGAGTTCAACGAAGTTACCCACATGCGCGCGAGCTTCGAGCACGCTACCCGGACGCAAACGAGCGAATGGGCCGGCATCGCTGCCTTCACCCATGATTGCGCCATCGATGTGGCTGTTCGCCTTGATCACCACGCCTTTGCGCAGGGTGCTGTCCTTGATGACGCAGTTCGGGCCGATCACCACATCGTCCTCAATGACTACTTTGCCTTCGAGGATCACGTTGATGTCGATCAGCACGTCGCGGCCGACGGTGACTTCACCGCGGACATCAAAACGCGCCGGGTCGCGCAGCGTTACGCCCTGAGCCATCAAACGAAGGCCGGCGCGAAGTTGATAATGACGCTCGAGTTCGGACAGCTGTTTGCGATCATTGGCGCCCTGCACTTCCATGGCGTCATGAGCTTGTTCGGTGGCCACCACCAAACCATCGCTGACCGCCATGGCAATCACGTCGGTGAGGTAATACTCGCCTTGGGCGTTGTTATTGGAGAGCCGGCTCATCCAGCCACTCAGTTGCGCAAAAGGCATTGCCAGGATGCCGGTGTTGCCTTCAGTGATTGCACGCTGAGTTTCGTTGGCGTCCTTTTGCTCAACGATGGCTGTCACCTGACCTTGGGCATCGCGAACGATACGGCCATATCCGGTCGGGTCGTCCAGTTCCACAGTGAGCAAGCCAAGCTGTTTGGCCGCGACTTTCTTCAGCAGACGCTGCAGGGTTTCAACTTCGATCAACGGAACATCGCCGTACAGAATCAGCACGGTATCGGATTCGATGAAGGGCACCGCTTGAGCAACGGCGTGACCGGTCCCCAGTTGCTTGTCCTGCAGGACAAAATTCAGGTCATCCGCCGCCAGACGCTCACGTACCGCGTCGGCACCATGACCGATCACCACGTGAATGCGCTGTGGGTCCAGCTGCCGCGCAGTGTGGATAACATGGCCAAGCATGGAATTGCCGGCAATCGGGTGCAGCACTTTCGGCAGTGCCGAACGCATGCGAGTGCCTTGGCCTGCGGCGAGGATAACGATTTCTAGAGACATGACTGGCTACCAATCCTGGGTGGTCAGCGGCTGCGACCAGGTGATGAATATCGGAAAAGAAAAAAGGGTAGCCGAGGCTACCCTTTTTAATCAATCGCACAACAAAGTATCGACCTGTTAGTGGCCGAACTTCTTGCGGATTTGCTGAACGGTGCGCAGCTGAGCTGCGGCCTCGGCCAGACGTGCGGCGGCGGAACCGTAATCGAACTCCGCGCCCCGCTCATGCAAGGCCTTCTCGGCAGCCTTAACGGCTTCCTGAGCGGAGGCTTCGTCCAGGTCGGCAGCACGTTGCACAGTATCGGCAAGTACCTTGACCATGTTCGGCTGAACCTCGAGGAAACCACCGGAGATGTAATACACCTCCTCTTCCCCGCCCTGCTTGACCAGGCGGATCGGGCCCGGCTTGAGATTAGTGATCAGCGGCGCGTGACCCAGGGCGATACCAAGATCACCCAGTGCACCGTGCGCAATCACCATCTCGACCAGGCCGGAAAAGATTTCCCCTTCCGCGCTGACGATATCGCAATGGACTGTCATAGCCATCTGATTGCCTCAACCTAAATTAGCGCCCGTTGCCGGGCGCCGGGATTACAGTTTCTTGGCTTTCTCGATCGCTTCTTCGATGCCGCCGACCATGTAGAACGCTTGTTCTGGCAGGTGGTCGTAGTCACCGTTGAGGATGCCTTTGAAGCCAGCAATGGTGTCTTTCAGGGAAACGTATTTACCCGAAGCACCGGTGAAGACTTCAGCCACGAAGAACGGCTGCGACAAGAAACGCTGGATCTTACGAGCACGGTTTACCAACTGCTTGTCGGTTTCCGACAGCTCGTCCATACCCAGGATCGCAATGATGTCCTTCAGTTCTTTGTAACGCTGCAGAACATACTGTACGCCGCGAGCGGTGTCGTAGTGGTCCTGGCCGATTACGTTCGGATCCAGCTGGCGCGAAGTCGAGTCGAGTGGATCGACCGCTGGGTAGATACCCAGGGAAGCGATGTCACGGGACAGAACGACGGTGGCGTCCAAGTGGGCGAAAGTGGTCGCTGGCGACGGGTCAGTCAAGTCATCCGCAGGTACGTATACCGCTTGGATCGAGGTGATCGAACCGTTTTTGGTCGAAGTGATACGCTCTTGCAGAGTACCCATCTCTTCGGCCAGGGTCGGCTGGTAACCTACTGCGGAAGGCATACGGCCCAGCAGTGCGGATACTTCAGTACCGGCCAGGGTGTAACGATAGATGTTGTCGACGAACAGCAGAACGTCGTTACCTTCGTCACGGAACTTCTCGGCCATGGTCAGGCCGGTCAGTGCTACGCGCAGACGGTTACCCGGCGGCTCGTTCATCTGACCGTAAACCAGTGCCACTTTGTCCAGAACGTTGGAATCCTTCATCTCGTGGTAGAAGTCGTTACCCTCACGAGTACGCTCACCCACACCGGCGAACACGGAATAACCGCTGTGCTCGATGGCGATGTTACGGATCAGTTCCATCATGTTTACGGTTTTGCCTACACCGGCACCACCGAACAGACCTACTTTACCGCCCTTGGCGAACGGGCATACCAGGTCGATAACCTTGATGCCGGTTTCCAGCAGGTCGTTGCCGCCCGCTTGTTCAGCGAAGGTTGGCGCAGGACGGTGAATGCCCCAGCGCTCTTCGGTGTCGATCGGGCCAGCTTCGTCGATCGGGTTGCCCAGAACGTCCATGATCCGGCCCAGAGTCGCTTTACCGACTGGTACGGAGATGGCTGCGCCGGAATCGGTGACTTCCAGACCGCGCTTCAAGCCCTCGGTGGAACCCATCGCAATGGTACGTACCACGCCGTCGCCCAGCTGCTGCTGAACTTCCAGGGTGGTGCCTGCATCGCTTTTTACACTCAAAGCGTTGTAGATGCTCGGTACGCTGTCGCGTGGAAATTCCACGTCGATAACGGCGCCGATGATTTGAACGATACGTCCGCTACTCATAGCTGGATCCTCTGAATATTTGAACCGTTAAACCGCGGCAGCGCCGCCGACGATTTCCGAGATCTCTTGGGTGATCGCAGCCTGACGCGCCTTGTTGTAGACCAGCTGCAAATCGCTGATCAAATCACCGGCGTTGTCGGTAGCGTTCTTCATCGCGATCATCCGCGCAGCTTGTTCAGCCGCGTTGTTCTCGACCACCGCCTGGTAGACCTGCGACTCCACGTAACGGACCATCAAGCCGTCAAGCAGCTCTTTGGCGTCCGGTTCGTACAGATAATCCCAGTGGTGCTTGAGTTCCTGTTCCGGGGTTGCCACCAATGGAATCAACTGCTCCACGGTAGGCTGTTGCGTCATGGTGTTGATGAACTTGTTGGACACCACGGACAGGCGGTCAATACGGCCGTCCAGGTAGGCATCCAGCATCACCTTGACGCTGCCGATCAGGTCATTGATCGACGGCTCTTCACCCAGGTGGCTGATAGCTGCTACGACGTTACCGCCGAAGTTGCGGAAGAAAGCCGCACCTTTGCTACCAACAACACACAGATCGATCTCGACGCCGTTTTCGCGGTTTACCGCCATGTCCTTGACCAGAGCCTTGAACAGGTTGGTGTTCAAGCCACCACACAGACCACGGTCACTGCTCACCACAACATAACCGACGCGCTTTACTTCACGGTCGAGCATGAACGGGTGGCGATATTCCGGGTTGGCGTTGGCCAGATGGCCAATAACCTGGCGGATGCGCTCCGCGTAAGGACGGCTAGCAGCCATGCGCATTTGTGCCTTGCGCATTTTACTGACCGCCACTTTTTCCATGGCGCTGGTAATCTTTTGCGTGCTTTTGATGCTCGCAATCTTACTGCGAATCTCTTTTGCGCCTGCCATGTAACACCTATCAGGTTAGCAAGCGGGAGCCTCGCGGCTCCCGCTGCGGCTTACCAGGTTTGGGTGGCCTTGAACTTCTCGATACCGGCTTTCATGCCAGCGTCGATTTCGTCATTGAAGTCACCCTTCACGTTGATCTTCGCCATCAAATCGGCGTGATCGCGGTTGAAGAAAGCAATCAGCGCTTGTTCGAAGCTGCCGATCTTGGCGATTTCAACGTCAGTCAGGAACCCACGCTCAGCGGCATACAGCGACAGCGCCATGTCAGCGATCGACATTGGTGCGTATTGCTTCTGCTTCATCAGCTCGGTAACGCGCTGACCATGCTCAAGTTGCTTACGGGTCGCTTCGTCCAGGTCAGAAGCGAACTGGGCGAATGCCGCCAGTTCACGGTACTGAGCCAGAGCGGTACGGATACCACCGGAGAGCTTCTTGATGATCTTGGTCTGAGCGGCACCACCCACACGGGATACCGAAACACCGGCGTTCACTGCAGGACGGATCCCGGAGTTGAACATGGCCGATTCCAGGAAGATCTGACCGTCGGTGATGGAAATCACGTTGGTCGGAACGAACGCGGAAACGTCGCCAGCCTGGGTTTCAATGATCGGCAGTGCGGTCAGGGAACCGGTTTTGCCGGTCACTGCGCCGTTGGTGAACTTCTCTACGTACTCTTCCGAAACGCGGGATGCGCGCTCCAGCAGACGGGAGTGGAGATAGAACACGTCGCCTGGGTAAGCTTCACGGCCTGGTGGACGGCGCAGCAGCAGGGAAATCTGGCGATAAGCCACTGCTTGCTTGGACAGATCGTCATAAACGATCAGCGCGTCTTCACCGCGGTCGCGGAAGAATTCACCCATGGTGCAACCGGAGTACGGAGCCAGGAATTGCAGTGCTGCAGATTCCGAAGCGCTCGCGGCAACGACGATGGTGTTAGCCAGTGCGCCGTTTTCTTCCAGCTTGCGAACCACGTTAGCGATGGTCGATTGTTTCTGACCGATGGCTACGTAGACGCAGAAAATACCGCTGTTTTTCTGGTTGATGATCGCGTCGATTGCCAGAGCGGTTTTACCGATCTGACGGTCACCGATGATCAGCTCACGCTGGCCACGGCCGACAGGAATCATGGCATCGACAGCCTTGTAGCCAGTCTGTACAGGCTGGTCTACCGACTTACGCCAGATCACGCCTGGAGCAACTTTCTCGACCGCGTCGGTCTCGGTGTTGTTCAGCGGACCTTTGCCGTCAACTGGGTTACCCAGTGCGTCGACTACGCGACCCAGCAGTTCCTTACCAACCGGAACTTCGAGGATGCGGCCGGTGCACTTGGCGCTCATGCCTTCAGCCAGAGACTGGTAGGAGCCCAAAACTACGGCACCTACGGAGTCTTGCTCCAGGTTGAGAGCCATACCGAAGACGCCGCCCGGAAACTCGATCATCTCGCCGTACATAACGTCGGCCAGACCGTGAATCCGCACGATACCGTCAGATACGCTGACGACAGTGCCTTCGTTACGGGCTTGGGAGGTCACATCGAGCTTGTCGATGCGGCCCTTGATAATTTCACTTATTTCGGAAGGATTGAGTTGCTGCATTGCTCTGCTGCCCCTTCAAACTCAAGATTTCAATGCTTCGGCAAGGCTCGCGAGTTTGCCGCGAACCGAGCCATCGATAACCAGGTCGCCGGCGCGGATGACAATGCCCCCAATAAGGGATTTGTCTTCCTCGACTTGCAGGCGCACTTCCCGGTTGAGTCGTGCACTGAGAACCTTGGCGAGTTTGTCTTGCTGTTCTTGGTTCAATGCAAAAGCACTGGTTACTTCAACGTCTACCGATTTCTCTTGTTCGGCCTTGTACAGGTCGAACAGAGCGGATATCTCCGGCAAAAGCGGGAGACGGTCGTTTTCGGCAACGACGTGAATGAAGTTCTGTGCCTTGGCATCAAACTTGTCGCCGCACACGTCAATAAACGTGGCGGCCTTGTCTGCGCTCGTCAGTCGCGGGGCCTTGAGCACGCGCTGCATGGTGTCGTCTTGCGACACTGCTGCAGCCAGGCCGAGCATGGCTGACCAAGAGGCCAGTTGCTGGTGGGCCTGGGCGTGCTCGAAGGCTGCCTTAGCGTAAGGTCGGGCCAACGTGGTCAATTCTGCCATGATCGCCCTCGCTTAAATTTCAGCAGCCAGTTTGTTTACCAGCTCCGCGTGCGCGTTTTGATCGATTGTGGCACCCAGGATCTTCTCGGCGCCGCCAACGGCCAGTGCACCCAATTGGGCACGCAGCGCGTCTTTGACACTGTTCAGTTCCTGCTCGATCTCGGCCTGAGCCTGAACCTTCACACGGTCAGCGTCGATACGGGCTTTTTCAACAGCCTCTTCAACAATCTGGTTACCGCGTTTCTTGGCTTGCTCAATGATTTCGGCTGCCTGAGCTTTTGCTTCGCGCAGTTGCTGACCCGCTTTATCTTGGGCCAGCTCCAGGTCGCGAGCTGCTCGGGCGGCAGCGTCCAGTCCATCCGCGATCTTCTTCTGACGTTCGTGCAAAGCCGCGATGACCGGAGGCCACACGAACTTCATGCAAAACAGTACAAAAATGAAGAACGCAACGGACTGGCCAATCAGGGTTGCATTAATGTTCACGCCAACACCTCGCTCGTTCGTTGCACATCACACCAATTACTCGAAGGTTCGAGTAATTAGCCAGCGAGTTGACCAACGAATGGGTTCGCGAAAGTGAAGAACAGAGCGATACCAACACCGATCATGGTCACGGCGTCGAGCAGACCGGCGACGATGAACATTTTAACTTGCAGCATTGGAACCATTTCTGGTTGACGCGCTGCGCCTTCCAGGAACTTGCCGCCCAACAGGCCGAAACCAATTGCGGTACCCAGTGCGCCCAGGCCGATCAACAGTGCAACAGCGATAGCGGTTAGACCAACTACAGTTTCCATCTTTCCTCCCGACTTTTACGTCGTATGGTTTAGGTTTTTTAGATTTTAAAGCGGTAAAACAAATCGTTTCATAGCCCTGTTCGGGCACCCACCCGTTTGACCGGGTGGGACATCAGACTAGTCGAGACTGGTCTTAATGGTTCTCTTCGTGCGCCATCGACAGGTAGACGATGGTCAACATCATGAAGATAAACGCCTGCAGGGTGATGATCAGGATGTGGAACACAGCCCACGCCCACTGCAGTACTACGCCCAGGCCGCTAAGCCAGAGCAGACCGCTGCCGAACATCACAGCAATCAGAATGAAGACCAGCTCGCCGGCGTACATGTTGCCGAACAGACGCAGTGCCAGGGAGATAGGCTTGGCGATCAGCGTCACGAACTCCAGCAGGAAGTTCACCGGGATCAGCAGGGCTTGAAGGAAAATATTCTTGCTGCCGAACGGGTGCAGGGTCAGTTCGCCGATGAAGCCGCCGATGCCCTTGACCTTGATGCTGTAGAAAATGATCAACGCGAACACCGACAGGGCCATGCCCAGGGTAGCGTTCGGGTCAGTGGTCGATACGGCACGGAACGGAATGTGCGCATCACCAGTGATGAGGATGGCCAGCTGAGGAATCCAGTCAACCGGGATCAGGTCGACAGCGTTCATCAGGAAGACCCAGACGAAGATGGTCAGTGCCAGCGGTGCAATCACCGGGCTACGGCCATGGAAGCTGTCTTTCACGCTGCCATCGACGAATTCGACCAATACTTCAACGAAGTTTTGCAAAGCACCAGGCTGACCCGATGTCGCTTTCTTTGCCGCCATGCGGAAAAGAAGAACGAAAATCAGACCCAACGCGACCGACCAGCCGAGTGTATCGACGTGGAAAGCCCAGAAGCCCATTTCTTTGGCTTCTGCTGCGGTGTGGGCAAAACCCCACCCGCCTGTTGGGTGCTGACCGAAGGTCAGGTTCTGCAAGTGGTGCTGGATATAGCCCGAAGCGGTTGTCTCTGCCATGGTTGCCTCAAACGCCCTAAGGTCTCGAAAGTCTTGTTCTCATCAGCAGGGGCGCGAACCAGCTGACCAGTTGGGTCAACACGAAGACGCCGAATACAGCTAGCGGCGCCAATGGCTTCACACCTGCGAACGTCAATGCAAAGAGCACTGCCGTCAAAATCAGTTTGCCCGCCTCACCGGCATAAAAAGACCGGACGATGGCTTGGGCTGCTCGGGCGCCGGAAAACCGAAATGCCCTGTGAGCGAAATAAACATTGGGCAGCAAGGCTATCAGGCCTCCGCAAAGTCCCGAATACCCGGCTACGACTCCATGCCAGTACCAAAGCGCCAAAGCGGCCAGTACCAAAACGACAAATTGAGCCAGTAAGACCGGAAAAACTGCCAGGCGATGGAACGGCAAGCGGTTTGGCGTGCGTCTTTCCATCACTATTGCTCTCCAATGGTCGGCTGCCAGAATTCAATAACTTGGCATAATTTGTGCCGACAAAATGCGCGCAGAGTATAGGGGCGGTTCTGCCCCTATTCAACTGTCAGGTAGTGATTTCCGACTGCACGCTACATGAGGAAATGTTTCAGCGAATGTGTGCGAGCACACCCTGAAGCTCATCGAGGGAGTTGTAACCAATCACCAACTGCCCCTTCCCCTTCTTTCCGTGTCGAATCTGCACCGCAGAGCCTAGGCGCTCGGCCAGGCGCTGCTCGAGTCGGGCGATATCCGGGTCCGGTTTAACCGGTTCGGCAGGCTCTTGTTTGCCACTTAACCACTGGCGAACCAGTGCCTCAGTCTGGCGCACAGTCAGCCCCCGTGCGACAACATGTCGCGCCCCTTCAACCTGTTGATTTTCAGGCAAACCGAGCAAAGCACGTGCGTGACCCATTTCCAGGTCACCGTGCGACAGCATGGTTTTTATAACTTCAGGCAACGCGATCAAGCGTAGCAGGTTGGCCACGGTTACGCGGGACTTGCCTACCGCTTCCGCGACCTGTTGCTGTGTCAGCTGGAATTCGTGCTGCAATCGCTGCAGGGCGACCGCCTCCTCGATCGGATTGAGGTCCTCACGCTGGATGTTCTCGATCAGCGCCATCGCGATCGCGGTTTCATCCGGTACATCGCGGACCATGGCCGGAATGGTTTCCTGGCCAGCCTGCTGGCTTGCGCGCCAACGGCGTTCACCGGCAATAATTTCGAAGCGCCCACTGCCGATGGGGCGAACCACGATCGGCTGCATGACGCCTTGGGCCTTGATCGACTGCGCCAGTTCTTCCAGCGCTTGAGGATCCATGTCTCGACGCGGCTGGTACTTCCCGCGCTGGATCAGGTCCAGCGGCAGGTGCTGCAGCTCACGTTGGTCTGCTTGCACCGCCTGCTCTTCCAGCGAACTGACAGTAGGACCACTCAGCAGTGCATCCAGTCCACGTCCGAGACCTCGTTTCTTGACGGCCATGGGGATTCCTTAAGTTGCCTGAGCGGCGGCGGTGCGTGAGTTTTTGCGTTGGCGGCGAACCATCTCGCCCGCCAATGCAAGATAGGCAATGGCGCCTCGCGAAGACTTGTCGTAAGCCAGCGCAGGCATGCCGTAGCTTGGCGCTTCGGCCAGGCGGATGTTGCGCGGAATCACGGTGTCGTAAAGCTGATCGCCGAAGTGTTCCTTGAGCTGCGCAGAAACATCGTTCATCAGGCTCAGTCGCGGATCGTACATAGTCCGCAAGAGGCCTTCGACTTTCAGATTCGGGTTCAGCAGCTCAGCAATACGCTTGATGTTATCCACAAGGTCGCTCAAGCCTTCGAGTGCAAAGTACTCGCACTGCATGGGGATAATTACCCCGTCAGCAGCCACAAGAGCGTTGAGTGTCAGCATCGAAAGCGACGGTGGGCAATCGATCAGAATGTAATCGTAGTTTTCACGGATCGGCGCCAGCGCACTGCGCAGACGGCTTTCCTTCATCTGCATTTCCAGCAGAACCACTTCTGCCGCGGTCAGGTCGCGGTTGGCCGGCAACAGCTGGTAACCACCGTGCTCGGAGTAATGCATGGCCTGAGCCAGATCGCATTCACCGATCAACAGGTCGTAGACCGAGTTTTCCAGGCCGTGTTTATCCACACCGCTACCCATGGTGGCGTTGCCCTGTGGATCGAGATCGATCAACAGCACCCTGCGCTTGGTTGCAACCAGGGATGCTGCGAGGTTGATGCAGGTGGTGGTTTTACCCACACCACCCTTTTGGTTCGCAATCGCGAATACCTTAGCCATTCTTGCTTTTGTTCCCAATCATGCCGTGCGGCGCAGTATCAGCAGATGACGTTGGCCTTGGCAACCAGGTACGGCCAGGGCGTGTTCGCTATCGAGGTGGAAGTCTGCCGGCAATGCTACCAGCTCATCGGCTGGATGAACGCCCTTCATTGCCAGCCAACGCGTATCGGTATCGCCGAGGTGGCGAGTCCAGTTGGTGAAATTCTCCATGCTGCTGAATGCCCGGGAGATGATCCCGTTGAAGGGCTGTGCAGGCTGGAAAGCTTCCACGCGACTGTGGATAACTTGCAAATTATCCAGTTTGAGTTCGAGTTTTACCTGGGTGAGGAACCGGGTTTTCTTGCCATTGCTGTCCAGACAGGTCACCTGCGACTCCGGAAACAGGATGGCCAACGGAATACCCGGCATGCCGCCGCCGCTACCCACGTCCAGCCATCGACCGTTTTCGACAAACGACATCACGCTGAGACTATCGAGCAAGTGACGGGAAACCATTTCGTCCGGATCCCGGACTGCGGTCAGGTTGTAAGCCTTGTTCCATTTAATCAACAGGGCCAGATAGCCCAACAACTGGGCGTGCTGGACCTCTGTCAGGGTGACACCGAGCTGGCGAGCACCTGTGGATAACTCTTCGGCGTGTTGCGAGGTGACCAACGAACTCAAGCGCTTTGCTCCAACTGACGGCCCGCGCCGCGTTTTTTCAAATGAATCATCAACAGCGAAATGGCTGCTGGAGTAACACCCGGAATACGCGAAGCCTGGCCGAGAGTCTCCGGACGCGTAGCGCCGAGCTTGCTCTGGATCTCTTTCGAGAGACCGGAAATGTTCGTGTAATCGATATCCACAGGCAATTTCGTGTCTTCACTGGCACGCAGGCGAGCGATTTCATCCTGTTGACGATCGATGTAGCCGGCGTACTTGGTCTTGATTTCGACCTGTTCTGCGACTTGTGGATCTTCCGCACCGCGACCTGTCACTGCGATCAGACCAGCGTAGTCAATTTCCGGACGACTCAGCAGATTGAGCAGATTGTATTCGTGGGTCAGCGGCGTTCCGAACTTCTCGGAAATCGCATCGCCCTGCTCGGTGCCTGGACGAACCCAGGTACTTTTCAGGCGCTGTTCTTCCAGCGTGATGCTTTCACGTTTGGTGCAGAAAGCAGCCCAACGCGCGTCATCGACCAGACCCAGCTCGCGACCTTTTTCGGTCAACCGCAGGTCCGCATTGTCTTCACGCAGGATCAGGCGGTACTCGGCACGGGAAGTGAACATCCGGTACGGCTCTTGAGTGCCGAGGGTAATCAGGTCGTCAACCAACACGCCGATGTACGCCTCGTCGCGACGCGGACACCAGGCGTCTTTGCCCTGCGCACGCAGCGCGGCATTAGCCCCGGCCAGTAATCCCTGGGCACCGGCTTCTTCGTAACCGGTCGTCCCGTTGATTTGGCCAGCGAAGAACAAACCGCCAATCACCTTGGTTTCCAGGCTGTATTTCAGGTCACGCGGATCGAAATAGTCGTATTCGATGGCATAGCCCGGCCGCACGATGTGCGCGTTTTCCATACCGCGGATCGACTGCACGATCTGCAATTGCACGTCGAACGGCAAGGAGGTGGAGATCCCGTTCGGGTACAGCTCGTTGGTGGTAAGTCCTTCCGGCTCGATGAAGACCTGGTGGCTTTCCTTGTCGGCAAAGCGATGAATCTTGTCTTCGATCGACGGGCAGTACCGAGGGCCAATGCCTTCGATCAGCCCTGCATCGGAATACATCGGCGAACGGTCGAGGTTGGCGGCGATGATCTCGTGTGTACGGGCGTTGGTGTGGGTAATCCAGCAGCTCACCTGTTTGGGGTGTTGCTCTTTGGAGCCCATGAACGACATCACCGGGATTGGCGTATCACCCGCTTGCTCGGTCATCACCGAGAAATCCACGGAACGACCGTCGATACGCGGTGGTGTGCCGGTTTTCAAACGACCGACGCGCAACGGCAATTCACGCAAACGGTGCGCTAGAGCGATTGAGGGCGGATCACCGGCACGGCCGCCGGAAAAATTCTGCATCCCTATGTGGATAAGTCCACCGAGGAACGTGCCGGTGGTCAATACCACTGAATCGGCGAAGAAACGAAGACCCATTTGGGTCACTACGCCGCGCACTTGTTCCTGCTCAACGATCAGGTCGTCGGCAGCTTGCTGAAATATCCACAGGTTGGGCTGGTTTTCCAGTGCTTCGCGGACTGCTGCCTTGTAGAGAACCCGATCTGCCTGAGCGCGAGTGGCTCGTACGGCTGGGCCTTTACGGCTGTTCAAAACGCGAAACTGGATGCCGCCTTTATCGGTAGCCATGGCCATCGCGCCGCCCAGGGCATCGATTTCCTTGACCAGATGGCTTTTGCCAATCCCACCGATAGCGGGGTTGCAACTCATGGCGCCGAGGGTTTCCACGTTATGCGTCAGCAACAGGGTTTTTGCCCCCATACGTGCTGAGGCCAGTGCTGCCTCGGTACCGGCATGACCGCCGCCGATGACGATCACTTCAAAACGGGAAGGGAAATCCACCACGCACCTCGTGCCTGCTTCAGTTAGGTAATCAGGAATAGTTTGAGCTCAGGTTTTTGGACCTGGTCGACAAGTATAGGGACTTCGCCCTTCCTAAAGAACCCTTTGCACAAAATTTAACCAGCTGTGGAGAAGTCGGGATAATAGAAATTAAAAAGAGAGAAATTTATTAAATCTTTGTTTTTATGTTTATTTCTACTGAGGCTATGTTCTGTGGGTAGATGTCTACAGGCCTTTATTATCAATGTGTACAGAGATTCAAAACCCTGTGTTCATGTGCCAATGAGCGCGTTGGATAACCGGTGTAAGCCTGTGGATTAAAGAGGTGGTTATCCACAGGGGTGGTTATATCCAGTTTTCAGGCCCTGTTATCAACTGCCCTTAGTGATGGTTATTCACAGGGCTTAATCCACAGAAATCGTCCATTTGGCCGAACCTCGGGCACGAAAAATTCGCCCGACGGTGTCATGGCAGTGCATAAGAGGGGAAAAGTAGCCGCCGAGCAGTCGATGCCTGGTAGCGGAACACTATTGTGAGAAGGCGAAACAAAAGCTAATAATAGCCATTATCATTAACTCACCTATTCCACTATGCCCTTACCCTCAGATACGGCGGCAGTTCAGCAGATCTACGAGCAGCACCATTCCTGGTTGTATGGTTGGCTCAAGGGAAAGTTGCACGACGCTTGCGATGCTGCAGATGTTGCGCACGACACCTTCGTGCGCATCCTGGGAGCCAGAAATGCCGCACAGATTCGCGAGCCGAGAGACTATTTGGCGACAGTGGCGCGTGGGCTGGTGATCGACCGTTACCGCCGGCGAGCCATCGAAGTGGCGTATCTGGAGTCAGTGGCTTCCCGCCCCGATGCCACCACGATCAGTGAAGAGGATAAAGCCCTTATCATCGAAACCCTGATAGCTGTGGATAAAGCCCTGACAGGCTTAGGTGCAAGAGCGAAGCGTATCTTCATGCTTTCACAGATCGATGGCCTGACTTATCAACAGATCGCTCTGGAGTTGCAGGTGTCGCTGACGACGGTAAAGAAACACATGATTCGCGCACTCACGGAATGTTCTCTGATTTTGGCGAGCGCATGATGCCAGTCGTCCCCGATCGAAAAATCTTTGAAGCCGCGGCCAGTTGGTACGTGCAGTTTCAAATAGAACCGCCTTCGCAGGCCCAACAGCAGGCTTGGCAGCATTGGGTCGAGAGCAATCCGGCGCACTTGGCGGCCTGGAACCAGATGGAGCAAATGCAACGACATCTGGGCGCCTTGCCTAAAGACCTTACCCGGCGCGCGCTTTCCTCTACCCATCATCGCCGCCAGGTGCTCAAGCTGTTACTTCTACTTGCCGGTACCGGATACGTTGGCTGGAACGTCCAGCAATACACCTCGCTGGGAAATGTATGGGCCGACTACGCCACTAAAGTCGGTCAACGAAAAAAGATAGAGCTCGCCGAAGGGACCAGTCTGTACCTCAACACCCATACGGCAGTGGATGTCCTGTTCGATGGCCAGCAACGACTGATCCGATTGCGCGCGGGAGAGATTCTCGTACGCACGGGAAAATCCGGAGATGCTCGGCCGTTTTTCGTCGAAACACAGGACGGCCGCATCCAGGCACTGGGAACGCAGTTTTCGGTTCATCAATTGTCGGGATCGACACGTGTCGGTGTACTGGAGGACCGCGTCAGCATTCAACCAGGCGATCAAACCGCGAGTCCACGCATTCTGCGAGCTGGCGAAGGGGTCGACTTCGACAGCGCCAGTATCGGTGTGACTCGCCCTTATCGTTTATCGGAAACGGCCTGGATCAATGGTCAACTAATAGTCCTGGATGCATTTTTGGGCGATGTTATTCGAGAGTTGGGACGCTATCGCCCAGGGATCCTGCAATGTGATCAGCGCTCCTCAAGGTTACGTGTCTCCGGCACCTTTCGACTGGACTCCACGGACGCGGTACTGGCGAACCTGCAGGCTTCACTCCCTATCAGCGTGCGTTATTTCACACGCTATTGGGTCTCGATCAGCCATGTCGTTTGATGTGCCCGACGCCTCAAGAAAATAAATGCATGCCGGGGTTATCTTTTTTTAACCTGACACGGCCCTACAGGTAATCGCGATCAACGCGGCTCTTTGCCACCTTCAGGGCTTAACTTCCCATGCGACTTCCTACGTTTCGAAAGCGCTTTTCCCACCACTGCATTGCCTACAGCTTGTTGATGACCAGCACGGCGATTTGCGTGCTGGCCACCACCAGTGCAGTTGCAGCCAGTGCCACTCAGCGCTACGCGATCGCCGCCGGTCCACTGGACAACGCATTGAGCCAGTTTGCCTCGGCAGCCAATGTGATCCTGTCGTTCTCGCCGCAACAAACAGCTCAATTGCGTACGCAAGGGCTGGCGGGAAGCTATTCCATCGAACAGGGTTTCTCGATTCTGCTGCAGGGCTCCGGGTTACAGGCAGATCCCCAAGCTGTGGGCAGTTACATTTTGCAGCCGGTTCCCGACGCTGATTCGCTGGTACTCGGCGCCACAAACATCAATGCCACACAACCGAATGAGATGAACCTGAATTACGCTGCGGATGTTGGTTACAACGCAAAGAACAGCCGGGTTGGCACCAAAACCAGCACCCCTTTGTCTGAAACTCCGCGCTCTGTCTCGGTCGTAACAAGCCAACGTATCAAGGATCAAAAATCCCAGACACTTACGGATGTACTCGGGTACGTACCGGGGATCTTTGCGCCACCGTTTGCTGCTGGCGATAGCCTTGCCGGAGACCTATTCTTCATCCGCGGCTTTAATGCTACCGACTATGGCTATGGCCTGTTGCGCGATGGTTTGCGGGTGCAGGGCAATCGGTATGACACCAGTACAGAGCCTTATGGACTGGAACGGGTCGAGATATTTCGCGGCCCCTCCTCTTTGCTGTATGGCGAAAACGCGCCTGGCGGACTGGTCAATCTCGTGAGCAAACGCCCGACTGCGGCCCGTCAGGGCGAAGTGCAGCTCAGCTACGGCTCCAACAATCGTCGTCAACTAGGCGTCGATGTATCCGGGCCACTGAACGACAGTGGAAACATCCTCGGACGAGTCGTGATGCTGGGACGCAACGCCGATACGCAAACCGACCACGTACCGGATGATCGGCTGTACATCGCTCCTTCGCTGACGCTCAACTTCGACGATTTCAATACGCTGACGCTGCTGGCGAACTACCAGAAGGATCACACCAACATGGAGCTTGGCCTGCCAGCGGCCGGGACGTTGCTTACCAACCCGAACGGCAAGTTATCCAAGGACACCATGCTCGGTGACCCGGACTGGAATACGTTCGAGCGGGAAACCTGGAGCACTGGATATGAATTTACCCACAGCTTCAACGACGATTGGCAGTTCCGGCAGAACTCGCGCTATATGCAGTCGCGAATCACCCGCCACGAAACCTGGCCGGGTAACCTGAACAACGCAGGATTTGGCACGCGACTGAACGTGACGGCCTATGACCGTTTCAACAAGTCGATGGTGTACTCGCTGGATAACCAGCTGGAAGGGAAATTCCAGGTGGGTGAGATGGAAAACACGGTGTTGTTCGGTGGCAGCTTCGACCGTACCTCATTCAATCAGGACTGGAATGCCGGTTTCGTGGGTCCTATCGATATCTACAATCCCGTCTACCTGCGCGACCCTCTGACGCCAATTGCGGTGCAAAACACGTTGCTGGAACAGCAGATGAAAGGTATTTATGCGCAGATCCAAAGCAAATACGACCATTGGCTGTTCCTCTTGGGCGGTCGCCAGGATTGGGTCGACAGTGATTTTCGCGACAAAGTCGCCTCGGCCAGCAACATCAGCTCTGAAGACAAGAAGTTCACCTACCAGGGTGGCGTGATGTACCAGTTCGACAACGGCTTGACGCCCTATGTGAGCTATTCCACGGCGTTCGTTCCGGTGCAGCAAATTTCAAACTCGGGAGCGCCGCTGGACCCGATCAGCAGCAGCCAATACGAAGTGGGCCTGAAGTACGAACCTATCGGTGGGGACACCGCCATCACCGCCTCGGTGTATGACCTGCGTAAAAAGGACGACACCTACTTCGATGCCACTTCCTCGACTTATCGCCAAGTGGGCGAGAGCCGTTCCAAAGGTGTGGAACTGGAGCTCAACAGCAATTTGACTCCCAACCTGAACGTAACGGCGGCTTATACCTATACCGATGCGCGAATCACCAAGGACGCGGCCACTTCATTGGTCAAAGATCATCAGATGACGGGTGTACCGCGTAACCAGGCTTCTGTCTGGGCGAAGTACCGCTTCCTCGAAAGCCGCCTCAAAGGGCTCTATGTCGGAGGGGGTGTGCGGTATTTCGACAGTGCGTTCGCGTACACCTCGCCCTCACTCTACGGAAAGCTTGATGCGGGTGACGTGACGTTGGTGGATGCTGCGATCGGCTATCAGATCGATCGCAACTGGACGGTCGACGTGAATGCGAAAAACCTGTTCGACAAGGAGTACGTTTCCGGCTGTAACGATGCAGGCCGTTGCTACTGGGGTGAAAGCCGGACGCTATTGGGCTCAGTGTCCTATAACTGGTAACGAATCGAGGGCTGTGGATAAGTTACCAACAGTACCTCCGGGATCTGCCAGCGAAGCGCATTTGAATTCGCCTTCGCTGGCAGGGCCGGTTCCCGTATTGGTTACTTGCCGATACAGAAGCTGGAAAAAATCCGGCCCAGCAAATCATCGGAGCTGAACGCACCGGTGATTTCTCCCAGGGAATGTTGCGCCTGGCGCAGATCTTCCGCCAACAGCTCACCCGCCCCCGCCAGCGTCAACTGTGCGCGACCGTGCTCAAGCGATGCACTCGCATGGCGCAACGCCTCGAGGTGACGCCGGCGAGCGCTGAAGCTGCTTTCCGAGGTCTGCTCATAGCCCATGCAAGCCTTGAGATGATCACGCAGCAGTTCCAGTCCCGCACCTGCGGACTTGGCACTCAAGCTAATGGTGACGTGGCCATCTTCGCTAACTTCCAGGGCAATAGGCTCACCGGTAAGGTCCGCCTTGTTGCGAATCAAGGTGACCTTGGCGGGATCCGGGCGAACTTCCAGAAATTCCGGCCATAGCGCGAAAGGATCGAGCGCTTCCGGTGCGGTGGCATCTACGACCAGCAACACTCGATCTGCTTCACCAATGGCTTTCAATGCCCGTTCCACACCGATTTTTTCCACATGATCGTCGGTGTCGCGCAAACCTGCAGTATCCACGACATGCAGCGGCATGCCATCGATGTGGATATGTTCACGAAGGATATCCCGGGTGGTCCCGGCAATCTCTGTGACGATGGCAGCTTCGCGACCGGCCAGGGCGTTAAGGAGGCTGGATTTCCCTGCGTTCGGTCGGCCGGCAATCACAACCGTCATCCCGTCCCGAAGCAACGCGCCTTGGCCGGCTTCACGCAGCACTGTGGATAACTCTTCCCGTACTTTATCGAGCATGCTGAGGACATGACCATCGGCCAGGAAATCGATTTCCTCTTCTGGAAAGTCGATTGCCGCCTCCACGTAGATCCTCAAGCCGATCAATTGCTCGGTCAAGTTATGCACACGTTCTGAAAATGCGCCTTGCAAGGAACGCAGTGCATTCCGGGCAGCCTGTGCAGAACTGGCCTCGATCAAGTCGGCGATCGCTTCGGCCTGGGCCAGGTCGAGCTTGTCGTTGAGGAATGCACGTTCGCTGAATTCACCCGGTCGAGCCAAACGGCAGCCCAGTTCCAGGCAACGCTTGAGCAGCATATCCAGAACCACGGGGCCGCCGTGTCCCTGAAGCTCAAGCACATCTTCACCGGTAAATGAGTTTGGACCCGGGAAATACAGCGCGATCCCTTGGTCCAGTACTTCTTCGTCATTACCCAGAAAGGCACCGTAATGGGCGAATCGAGGTTTAAGTTCACGGCCGCTGAAAGCTTTGGCCGCGACACTGGCCAGCGGTCCCGAAATTCGGACGATGCCCACACCACCGCGACCTTGTGCAGTGGCGACAGCAGCGATGGTTTCACGAGGAACACTCATAAACCGATATCCAGACAAAAGTGACAGATAGCAAAACGCCCCACTAGGGGGCGTTCTGAGTGGTTATCCACAGTGTAAATCAGGCAGCTGCTTTAGTAGCCGCTTCGACTTTACGCGTGATGTACCACTGTTGGGCGATGGACAGGCAGTTGTTCACTACCCAGTACAGCACCAGACCAGCCGGGAACCACAGGAAGAAGAAGGTGAAGATGATTGGCATCAGCTTCATCACCTTGGCCTGCATCGGATCCGGAGGTGTCGGGTTCAACTGCTGCTGGATGAACATGGTTGCGCCCATGATAATCGGCAGAATGAAGAACGGATCCTTGATCGACAGGTCAGTAATCCACAGCATGAACGGCGCTTGGCGCATTTCAACGCTTTCCAGCAGAACCCAGTACAGCGAGAGGAAAACCGGCATCTGCACGAGGATTGGCAAGCAACCACCCAGCGGATTGATCTTCTCTTTCTTGTACAGCTCCATCATGGCTTGCGACATTTTCTGCCGGTCGTCGCCATGTTGCTCTTTCAGCGCGGCCAGTTTAGGTGCCACTGCGCGCATACGGGCCATGGATTTGTAGCTGGCAGCCGACAACGGGAAGAAAATCCCTTTGATCAGCATGGTCAGGAAAATGATCGACCAGCCCCAGTTGCCTACCAGCGCGTGGATGTGTTGCAGCAACCAGAAAATAGGTTGGGCAATGAACCACAGGATGCCGTAGTCGACAGTCAGTTCCAGGCCTGGGGACAACTCTTTCAGTACAGCCTGGCTTTTCGGGCCGGCATACAGAACGGCACTGGTTTCAGCCTTGGCACCTGGCGCGACGGTAATCGACGGACCGGTGTAGCCAATGATGTAGTTGCCTTTGCTGTCTTTACGGGTCTGGACGATATTGTTTTCGCCCTTGGCCGGAATCCATGCAGTCACGAAGTAGTGCTGCAACCAGGCAACCCAACCACCGCTGACGGTTTCTTTCAGCTGAGCCTTGTCCATGTCCTTCATGGACACTTTCTTGTACGGCTCGTTACTTGTCCACAGGGCTGCCCCCAGGTAAGTCGCAGTACCGGTGGCCGTTGTGGAAGACGGATCCGCGCTCGCGTCACGTTTCAGCTGAGCGAACATCGCGCCAGACCAAGGCTGAGCGCTTTCGTTATCGATCAGGTAGGAAACGGTAACGTCGTACAGGCCACGTTTCACAGTGAAACGCTTGATGTAGTTGACGCCGTCCTTGCTGAACTTCAGGTCCACGACCAATTGGTCCTGTCCGTCAGCCAGTTGGTAAACCTTCTTCTCCGAGGAGTAAACCGGACGACCGGCAGGACTTGCGTCCGGGCCGTTGGTGCCGATCAAACCGCTTTGAGCCAGATAAGTACGTTCGTTGCCGTTATCGAACAACTGGAACGGAATTTCCGGATGATCCTGGCGACGTGGATACAGCGGCAGAGTCAGCTGGGCAACATCACCACCTTGTGGATCGATTGCCAGATCAAGTACGTCCGTTTTGATACGGATCAGATCTTTGCTAACAGCTACTGGCGTTTCCGCAGGTGCCGTTGCACTGGCATCGCTTGTGGCGCGTGGAATGTCGTCACTGACAGAAGCATTATTGCCAGTCGCCGTATCCGGTAGGCCCGGTGCGGTAGTACTGGAAGCAACATTCTGAGTCGGCAGGGCAGTTTGACCGTAGTCCTGGTTCCATTTAAGGACCATAACGTAGGCCACGATTGCCAGGGCGACGATCAGGATCGTGCGTTTGATATCCATGATTACTCGGCCATCGAAGAAGAACGGGAGGTAGGGATAGATGGAACCGGGTCATAACCACCGGGATTCCACGGATGACAGCGACCTAAACGACGAAAGGTCAGCCAGCCACCGCGCAGAAGGCCATGATTTTCTATGGCTTCATACGCGTAGCAGGAACAACTGGGGTAGAAACGACAGTGACTGGCCATCAGAGGACTAATGGCATAGCGATAAAACTGGATCGGAACGAGTGCCAGTTTACGCATCGGTACTGTCTACCCCTACAGTTTCGGTTTTGACTGCTGGTACCGGCGTGCTGCGTGCCAGACGCTTCCAGAGTTTGCCGAAATGCTGAATCAATTCGGGGTTTTCTACGTCACCCAAACCTTTGCGCGCGACGATAACTATGTCCCAGCCGACCAGAGAATCCTGGTGCAGACGGAACGATTCGCGCATCAGACGTTTGAGGCGATTGCGCTCGACGGAGAGCTTTACGCTCTTTTTCCCGATAACCAGCCCGAGACGGGGGTGATCAAGATCGTTGTTGCGCGCAAGGAGCAGGAGATTTTTCCCCGGAACCTTGCCGGTAGGGGAGTCAAAGACTGCCTTGAAATGCCGGGGGGTAAGCAGACGCTTTTCCCGACTGAAGTCCTGACTCACCTCCAGTGCCGGCTTATCAAACTGCCAGACGCGCACGACCTTTGGCGCGACGACGCGACAGAACGGCGCGACCGTTTTTGGTAGCCATACGAGCACGGAAACCGTGGGTACGAGCGCGTTTGATAGTGCTTGGTTGGAAAGTACGTTTCATTGTCGTGTTACCTGGTTCGTCCACAACGGGCCGGAATGGCCCCCGTTTTAAGAGACCGGGGATTCTAGAGAAAGCAAGCCTCTAGGTCAATTTCCAACCAGCGTTTCCTTATAAATAGATCTCTGGGCGTTTTGCTGATCACCAGGCCTCGGTAGATATAGAAATAAAGAAGGAAAGTATTTAAAGCTTTTTTGTAAAGCTTATAAAAGCTAGGGGAGCGGTTCTCTGTGGATAACTGCCACCAGCCCTTTAAAATCCTGATGTACAGAGAATGACAACTACCGTGGTAAACGGTGGTAACCCTGTGCTGCACTGTCGGATAAGCTGTGTGTGAAAGGCGGTGTTATCCACAGGCAGGTTATCCACCGAGTTTCACCCCTACTTGTACAACGACCTTAGGGTCGGTTATCCACAGAGCTTATGCACAGACCGTTGGTCGCCTTTTTTCCGCATAAAGCGTTGATTCCCCTTGGAAGCTGAGCAACCTACGTGTGGATAAGTCAGCGTCTGGCCGCTACAATGGCCGCTTGTTTTTGCCTCACCGGCTTTCAACTTAGGGGATATCCGTGTCAGTGGAACTTTGGCAGCAGTGCGTGGAGCTTTTGCGCGATGAGCTGCCTGCCCAACAATTCAACACTTGGATCCGTCCACTACAGGTCGAAGCCGAAGGCGACGAGTTGCGCGTGTACGCACCGAATCGTTTTGTTCTCGACTGGGTCAACGAAAAGTATTTGAGCCGCGTCCTTGAGCTGCTTGATGAGCATGGCAATGGCATGGCGCCGGCGCTGTCCTTATTAATAGGCAGCAAACGCAGTTCGGCACCTCGTGCAGCGCCAAATGCTCCGCTCGCCGCAGCGGCCTCTCAGGCCCAGGCCACGCAAGCGCCTGTCAGTGCACCAACGCAGGCTCCTGCATCCTTGCCGACCAAGCGTTCGACTCAAAGAATGGCTGATGTCAGTGAAGAGCCGTCTCGTGACAGCTTTGACCCGATGGCGGGTGCGAGCTCGCAACAGGCACCGGTTCGCGCCGAGCAGCGCACCGTGCAAGTCGAAGGTGCGCTCAAGCACACCAGTTACCTGAACCGTACGTTCACGTTCGAAAACTTCGTCGAAGGCAAGTCCAACCAACTGGCCCGAGCTGCGGCCTGGCAAGTGGCTGATAACCCAAAGCACGGATACAACCCGCTCTTTCTTTATGGCGGCGTCGGCTTGGGTAAAACCCACTTGATGCACGCTGTGGGTAACCACCTACTAAAGAAGAATCCGAATGCGAAGGTCGTTTACCTGCATTCCGAGCGTTTTGTAGCGGACATGGTCAAGGCCTTGCAGCTGAACGCGATCAACGAGTTCAAGCGCTTTTACCGTTCGGTAGATGCGTTGCTGATCGATGACATTCAGTTCTTCGCCCGTAAGGAACGCTCACAGGAAGAGTTTTTTCACACCTTTAACGCGTTGCTTGAAGGTGGTCAGCAGGTCATTCTCACCAGTGACCGCTATCCGAAAGAAATCGAAGGCCTCGAAGAGCGCCTGAAATCCCGCTTCGGCTGGGGCCTGACGGTTGCCGTCGAGCCGCCGGAGCTGGAAACCCGTGTCGCGATCCTGATGAAAAAGGCCGACCAGGCCAAAGTCGATCTGCCACACGATGCGGCGTTCTTCATCGCCCAACGCATTCGTTCCAACGTCCGCGAACTGGAAGGCGCGCTCAAGCGCGTGATTGCCCACTCGCACTTTATGGGCCGCGATATCACCATTGAGCTGATTCGCGAATCCCTGAAGGACCTCTTGGCTCTCCAGGATAAATTGGTCTCTGTGGATAACATTCAGCGCACTGTCGCCGAGTACTACAAGATCAAGATCTCCGACTTGCTGTCCAAACGTCGTTCACGTTCGGTTGCCCGTCCGCGTCAGGTTGCCATGGCCTTGTCCAAGGAACTGACCAACCACAGTCTGCCGGAAATCGGTGACGTGTTTGGGGGCCGCGACCACACGACTGTTTTGCACGCTTGCCGCAAGATCAACGAACTTAAGGAATCCGACGCGGACATCCGCGAGGACTACAAGAACCTGCTGCGTACACTGACCACTTGATGAACACCAGCGCAGCTTATTAAGGCAAGGGACTAGACCATGCATTTCACCATTCAACGCGAAGCCCTGTTGAAACCCCTGCAACTGGTCGCAGGCGTCGTCGAACGTCGACAGACCTTGCCGGTGCTCTCCAACGTGCTGCTGGTTGTCGAAGGCCAGCAACTGTCGCTGACCGGTACCGACCTGGAAGTCGAGCTGGTCGGTCGTGTACAACTCGAAGAGCCTGCTGACCCGGGTTCCATCACTGTGCCGGCACGCAAGCTCATGGACATCTGCAAGAGCCTGCCCAACGACGCGCTGATCGACATCAAAGTCGACGAGCAGAAGCTTGTGGTCAAAGCCGGACGTAGCCGATTCACGCTGTCGACGTTGCCGGCCAATGACTTCCCGACGGTGGAAGAAGGTCCTGGCTCGCTGACCTGCAGCCTCGAGCAAAGCAAACTGCGTCGTCTGATCGAGCGCACCAGTTTTGCCATGGCCCAGCAAGACGTACGTTACTACTTGAACGGCATGCTGCTGGAAGTCTCGGCCGGTATCATCCGCGCTGTCGCTACGGACGGTCACCGCCTGGCGATGTGCTCGATGCAGGCTGATATCGGTCAGCCGGATCGCCACCAGGTCATCGTGCCACGCAAGGGTATCCTTGAGTTGGCGCGTTTGCTGACCGAGCCGGACGGCATTGTCAGTATCGTCCTGGGTCAACACCACATCCGTGCTACCACGGGTGAATTCACCTTCACCTCGAAGCTGGTCGACGGCAAGTTTCCTGACTACGAGCGCGTGCTGCCTAAAGGCGGCGACAAGCTGGTACTAGGCGATCGTCAGGCGCTGCGCGAAGCGTTCAGCCGTACCGCGATTCTGTCCAACGAGAAGTACCGTGGTATCCGTCTGCAACTGGCCAATGGTCAGCTGAAAATCCAGGCGAACAACCCGGAACAGGAAGAGGCGGAAGAAGAAGTCGGCGTTGAATACAACGGCGGCAATCTGGAAATCGGCTTCAACGTTAGTTACTTGCTGGACGTGCTGGGCGTAATGACGACCGAGCAAGTTCGTTTGATTCTGTCCGACTCTAACAGCAGTGCGCTGGTGCAAGAGTCCGACAACGACGATTCGGCTTACGTTGTCATGCCGATGCGTCTGTAATCATGCTCAGCATAAGCTAGATGTCTCTAAGTCGCGTCTCGGTCACCGCGGTGCGCAATCTGCACCCGGTGACCTTCTCCCCCTCCCCCCGAATCAACATTCTTTACGGCGCTAACGGCAGCGGCAAAACCAGTGTTCTGGAAGCCATTCATCTGCTGGGGCTCGCCCGGTCGTTTCGCAGCAGCCGGCTTTTACCCGTCATTCAGTATGCACAGCTGGCCTGTACGGTGTTTGGCCAGGTTGAGCTGGCCGAGGGCGGGAACAGTGCCCTGGGGATATCTCGGGACCGCTCCGGCGAGTTCCAGATTCGCATCGACGGACAGAATGCCCGCAGCGCGGCGCAGTTGGCGGAGATTCTGCCACTTCAGTTGATTAACCCCGACAGCTTCCGTCTGCTTGAAGGCGCACCGAAGATTCGCAGACAGTTTCTCGACTGGGGAGTGTTCCACGTGGAACCCCGCTTCATGTCGACCTGGCAACGGTTACAGAAGGCCCTGCGCCAGAGAAACTCTTGGCTGCGGCATGGTACACTTGACGCCGTTTCGCAAGCGGTTTGGGACAGGGAACTGTGTCAGGCCAGCGCTGAAATTGATGAATACCGCCGCGCCTATATCAAAGCCTTGAAACCAGTCTTTGAGAAGACCTTGAGCGAATTGGTAGAGCTTGAGGGATTAACGCTCAGCTATTACCGCGGTTGGGATAAAGATCGCGAGTTGAGTGCAGTGCTCGCCGGCTCCCTTCAGCGGGATCAGCAAATGGGTCACACCCAGGCGGGACCACAACGTGCTGATTTGCGTCTTAGATTAGGTGCGCATAACGCCGCGGATATCTTGTCCCGGGGTCAGCAGAAGCTGGTGGTTTGTGCCTTGCGGATCGCTCAAGGGCATCTGGTCAGCCAAGCCCGACGCGGCCAGTGTATTTATCTGGTGGATGACTTGCCGTCCGAACTGGACGAGCAACATCGCCGCGCGCTTTGCCGCTTGCTGGAAGACTTACGCTGCCAGGTATTTATCACCTGTGTAGATCACGAATTATTGAGGGAAGGCTGGCAGACGGAAACGCCAGTCGCTTTGTTCCACGTGGAACAGGGCCGTATCACCCAGACCCACGACCATCGGGAGTGAAGGCATTGAGCGAAGAAAATACGTACGACTCAACGAGCATTAAAGTGCTGAAAGGCCTGGATGCCGTACGCAAACGTCCCGGTATGTACATTGGTGACACCGACGACGGTAGCGGCCTGCACCACATGGTGTTCGAGGTGGTCGACAACTCGATCGACGAAGCTCTCGCCGGCCACTGCGACGACATCAGCATCATCATCCACCCGGATGAGTCCATCACCGTTCGCGACAACGGCCGTGGCATCCCGGTAGACGTGCACAAAGAAGAAGGCGTTTCTGCAGCCGAGGTCATCATGACCGTGCTGCACGCTGGCGGTAAGTTTGACGACAACTCCTACAAAGTATCCGGTGGTCTTCACGGTGTAGGTGTGTCGGTAGTTAACGCCCTGTCCGAAGAGCTTATTCTCACGGTGCGACGCAGCGGCAAGATCTGGGAACAGACGTATGTCCACGGTGTTCCTCAAGAGCCGATGAGGATCGTTGGCGAGAGCGAAACAACCGGTACACAGATCCACTTCAAACCGTCGGACCAGACGTTCAAAAACATCCACTTCAGCTGGGACATCCTGGCCAAGCGGATTCGTGAACTGTCCTTCCTCAACTCCGGTGTCGGCATCGTCCTCAAAGACGAACGCAGCGGGAAGGAAGAGCTGTTCAAGTATGAAGGTGGCCTGCGTGCATTCGTTGAATACCTGAACACCAACAAGACTCCGGTCAACCAGGTATTCCACTTCAACATCCAGCGTGAAGACGGTATCGGCGTAGAAATCGCCCTGCAGTGGAACGACAGCTTCAACGAGAACCTGTTGTGCTTCACCAACAACATTCCACAGCGCGATGGCGGTACTCACCTGGTGGGTTTCCGTTCCGCACTGACGCGTAACCTGAACACTTACATCGAAGCGGAAGGCCTGGCGAAGAAGCACAAGGTTGCCACCACCGGTGACGACGCTCGTGAAGGCCTGACTGCGATCATTTCGGTAAAGGTTCCTGATCCGAAGTTCAGCTCCCAGACCAAAGACAAGCTGGTTTCTTCCGAAGTGAAGACCGCGGTCGAACAGGAAATGGGCAAATACTTCTCCGACTTCCTGCTGGAAAACCCGAACGAAGCCAAACTGGTCGTCGGCAAGATGATCGATGCGGCACGGGCTCGTGAAGCGGCGCGTAAAGCCCGTGAGATGACCCGTCGTAAAGGTGCGCTGGACATCGCCGGCCTGCCGGGCAAATTGGCTGACTGCCAGGAAAAAGACCCTGCCCTCTCCGAACTGTACCTCGTGGAAGGTGACTCTGCTGGCGGCTCCGCCAAGCAGGGACGTAACCGTAGGACTCAGGCCATCCTGCCGTTGAAGGGCAAGATCCTGAACGTCGAGAAGGCGCGCTTTGACAAGATGATCTCTTCGCAAGAAGTGGGCACCTTGATCACCGCTCTGGGCTGCGGGATCGGCCGCGACGAATACAACATTGCGAAGCTGCGTTATCACAACATCATCATCATGACCGATGCTGACGTCGACGGTTCGCACATCCGTACCCTGCTCCTGACTTTCTTCTTCCGTCAGTTGCCGGAGCTGATCGAGCGCGGCTATATCTACATCGCTCAGCCACCGCTGTACAAGGTCAAGAAAGGCAAGCAAGAGCAATACATCAAAGACGACGACGCCATGGAAGAGTACATGACGCAGTCGGCCCTGGAAGACGCGAGCCTGCACCTGAACGAAGAAGCCCCGGGTATCTCCGGACCAGCGCTGGAGCGCTTGGTGAATGACTTCCGTCTGGTGATGAAGACCCTCAAGCGTTTGTCGCGCCTGTACCCGCAGGAGCTGACCGAGCACTTCATCTACCTGCCTGCGGTGAGCATGGAGCAGCTGTCCGATCACGCAGCGATGCAAGACTGGCTGACCAAGTACGAAGTTCGTCTGCGCACTGTCGAGAAATCCGGCCTGGTTTACAAAGCCAGCCTGCGTGAAGATCGTGAACGTAACGTCTGGCTGCCAGAGGTCGAACTGATCTCCCACGGCTTGTCGAACTACGTCACTTTCAACCGTGACTTCTTCGGCAGCAACGATTACAAGACCGTTGTTTCCCTGGGCGCTCAATTGAGCACCTTGCTGGACGAAGGCGCGTATATCCAGCGTGGCGAACGCAAGAAGCCCGTCACCGAGTTCAAGGAAGCTCTTGAATGGCTGATGGCTGAAAGCACTAAGCGTCACACCATCCAGCGCTATAAAGGTCTGGGTGAGATGAACCCTGATCAGCTGTGGGAAACTACCATGGACCCAGCGCAGCGCCGGATGCTCAAAGTGACCATCGAAGACGCCATTGGCGCGGACCAGATCTTCAACACCCTGATGGGTGATGCGGTCGAGCCTCGTCGTGACTTCATCGAAAGCAACGCCTTGGCGGTTTCGAACCTGGATTTCTGATTCAGCTTTCCCCCGCTAAATAAAAAGGCCAACGCACAAGCGTTGGCCTTTTTGTTTGCGGCTTGATTTTTACCTATAAAAAAACCGGCTATATCAGCCGGTTTTTTTACGCCCTAAAAAAACTTATGCACCATTTCGGTAATTTTATGAGTTTAAGAAATATGTATATAAATCATTAACCTACAAACGAATTACGTCGATTTTCAATCAAACGGTACACAGGTTATCCACAGAATCTCAGACAGCCATTTGATCGGTCTCGACCGGTGCCTGCGGCGCAGGTGGAATCGAGCCCATCTCGCGCTGCATTTGCTCGTTCCAGGCTTGAACCCGATCGTTCAGTGCGGCGATGGCTCGCGGTCCGCTGCCTTCGGCATACATCGGTTCACCGATGATTACGGTAATCACGCCCTGCTTCTTGGCCCAACCGGTTTTTGGCCAGAACTTGCCGGCATTATGTGCAATCGGCAGCACTGGAAGCGCAGCATTAACAGCTAGCGCGGTGCCCCCGCGGGAGAATTTGCCAACGGTGCCGTAAGGTACCCGCGTTCCTTCCGGGAAGATCAGTACCCAAACACCATCCTTGAGCAACTCGTCGCCCTTCTTGGCTACGTGCTTGAGCGCTGCTTTCGGGTTGTCGCGATCAATCGCGATCGGACGCAACATGGCCATGGCCCAGCCGAAAAACGGCACAAACAGCAACGAGCGCTTGAGGACCTGACTTAATGGCTGGAAATAGGCCGAGAGAAAAAACGTCTCCCAGGTGCTCTGGTGATTCGACTGAATGACGCAGGGTTGGTCAGGCACATTTTCTGCGCCCTTCACTTCGTAACTGATCCCCAGGAAAACCTTGCTCAGCCATAAGGCGCAGCGGCACCAGTAAACATTGATGAAGCGATAGCGCGCCTTGAACGGCAGGAAAGGCGCGATAAAAAAGCTCAGGCTGCACCAAAGCAAAGAGCTGGTGCCCAGCAACAGGTAAAAGAGGAAAGTTCTGATGGCCTGCAGTATCGACATGGCGACATTTACCGTGCGGGCTTTGCCCGTCGTTATAAAGCGCACTCCCGATCAATCCTTGGTCAGAATATCGAAAACGCTCTAATTGTGGATAAGTTCTGCGGCAATCGCCGCCAGATCGTCAAAAATCAAGGTGCCCACCGGCAAGGTCTTGCCCAGCGTTTTTTCGCCCTTTCCGGTCTTAACCAACACAGGCTGAGAATCGACGGCTTTGGCGGCTTCCAGGTCACCAAGACTATCGCCGACGAACCACAGATTGGTCAGCGATACGTTGTAATGAGTGGCGATGTTTTTCAACATCCCGGGTTTTGGCTTACGGCAATCGCAGCCATCGTCCGGCCCATGCGGGCAATAGACAATCAGCCCGACTTCCCCACCCTGCTCCGCCACGAGCGAGCGCAGTCGCTCATGCATGGCGTCCAGGGTGGCGATGTCGTAGTAACCGCGAGCGATGCCCGACTGGTTGGTAGCAACCGCTACCGTCCAGCCGGCCTTGCTCAACTGCGCAATGGCTTCGATCGAGCCGGGCAGTGGAATCCACTCCTCCACCGACTTGATGTAAGCGTCGGAGTCGTAATTGATCACCCCGTCCCGATCGAGAATCAGCAGTTTCAACAGCAGCCCCTCAGCCCAGCAGCGAAATGTCGGCGACGCCGAGGAACAGACCACGCAGACGCGCCAGCAACGCATAACGGTTGGCGCGCACGTTGGCGTCTTCCGCGTTGACCATCACGGCTTCGAAGAACGCGTCCACCGGCTCGCGCAAGGCAGCCAGGCGCGCCAGGGATTCGCTGTACTGACGCGCAGCAGCCATCGGCTGGACAGCCTGGTCAGCCTGTTGAATCGCCGAGTACAGGGAGAACTCGTTGGCGTTGTCGAAATATTTGGCTTCAACAACCGTCGGCACCGAGCCTTCGACCTTGCTCAACAAGTTCGACACGCGCTTGTTCACCGCTGCCAGAGCAGCCGCTTCCGGCAATTGACGGAAGGCTTGTACGGCTTGAACACGCTGATCGAAGTCCAGCGCAGAACCCGGCTTCAAAGCACGCACCGACAGGTACGTCGCCACATCGACACCTTCGTCTTCGTAACGGGCACGCAGACGGTCGAAGATGAACTCCAGTACCGAGTCGTTCAAGCCGGCAACCTTGACCTTGGTGCCGAAGGCATTCACAGCGAATGCCACCGCGTCGTTCAGGTCGAGGTCGAGCTTCTTGTCGATCAGGATGCGCAACACGCCAAGGGCAGCACGGCGCAGGGCGTACGGGTCTTTGCTACCGGTAGGCAGCATGCCGATGCCGAAGATGCCGACCAGGGTGTCGAGCTTGTCAGCGATGGCCACGGCCGCACCGGTCAGGGTGGTTGGCAACTCGGCGCCAGCACCGCGTGGCATGTACTGCTCGTTCAGTGCCAGAGCGACTTCTTCCGGCTCGCCATCGTTGAGGGCGTAGTAGTAACCGGCGACGCCTTGCATCTCCGGGAACTCACCGACCATCTCGGTCGCCAGGTCGCACTTGGACAGCAGGCCAGCACGGGAAGCCCATGCAGCGTTGCCGCCGATGCGCTGAGCGATGAAGGCGGCGAGTTTGGAAACGCGCTCGGCCTTCTCGTAGACACTGCCCAGTTTTTCCTGGAACACCACGTTTTGCAGGCGCAGGTTGAAGTCTTCGAGTTTCTGCTTCTTGTCTTGCTTGAAGAAGAACTCGGCGTCGGTCAGACGTGGACGAACCACTTTCTCGTTACCGGCGATGATCTGCTGCGGGTCTTTGCTTTCGATGTTGGCCACGGTAATGAAACGCGGCAGCAACTTGCCGTCGGCGTCCAGCAGGCAGAAGTACTTCTGGTTGTCCTGCATGGTCGTGATCAGCGCTTCTTGCGGCACGTCGAGGAAGCGCTCTTCGAACGAGCACACCAGCGGCACAGGCCATTCAACCAGCGCGGTGACTTCGTCGAGCAGCGCAGGTGGAACGATCGCCGTACCTTCCTGCAGCGTAGCCAGTTCTTCGGTACGTTTGCTGATCAGCGCGCGACGCTCATTGGCATCGGCCAGCACGTAAGCAGCACGCAGATCGTTCAGGTAATTGGCCGGCGAAGTGATGCGCACGTTTTCCGGGTGATGGAAACGGTGACCGCGAGAATCGCGGCCAGACTTCTGGGCGAGGATCGTGCAATCGATAACCTGGTCACCGAGCAGCATCACCAGCCACTGGGTCGGACGTACGAATTCTTCCTTGCGAGCGCCCCAGCGCATGCGCTTTGGAATCGGCAGGTCGTTCAGCGAATCTTCAACGATGGTTGCCAGCAAGCTGGCGGTCGGTTTGCCGGCGATGCTTTGGCTGTAACGCAGTTTCGGGCCGCTCTGATCGATTTCGCTCAGATCGACGCCGCACTTCTTGGCGAAGCCCAAGGCTGCTTGAGTCGGGTTGCCTTCGGCATCGAAGGCCGCCTGACGTGGCGGACCGTCGAGGTTGATGCTGCGATCCGGCTGCTGGGTGGCCAGCGAGGTGATCAGCACAGCCAGTCGGCGCGGTGCGGCGTAGACGGTTTTGGTCTCGTAGTTCAGGCCAGCCGCTTGCAGGCCCTTGTCGATACCGGCCAGGAACGCATCAGCCAGCGTGTTCAGGGCTTTGGGTGGCAGTTCTTCAGTGCCCAGTTCAACCAGAAAATCCAGAGCACTCATTGTGCAGCCTCCAGCTTAGCCAACACTTCATCACGCAGATCCGGGGTCGCCATCGGGAAGCCCAGCTTGGCGCGAGCCAGCAGGTAGGCTTGCGCAACGGAACGCGCCAGGGTGCGCACGCGCAGAATGTATTGCTGACGCGCGGTCACCGAGATTGCCCGGCGCGCATCCAGCAGGTTGAAGGTATGGGAGGCCTTCAACACCATTTCGTAGCTCGGCAACGGCAACGGCTGGTCGAGTTCGATCAGGCGTTTGGCTTCGCTCTCGTAGAAGTCGAACAGCTCGAACAGCTTTTCGACGTTGGCGTGTTCGAAGTTGTAGGTCGACTGCTCGACTTCGTTCTGGTGGAACACGTCGCCGTAGGTCACTTTGCCCATCGGGCCGTCAGCCCAGACCAGGTCGTAGACCGAGTCCACGCCTTGCAGGTACATGGCCAGACGCTCGAGACCGTAGGTGATCTCGCCGGTCACCGGGTAGCACTCGATGCCGCCCGCTTGCTGGAAGTAGGTGAACTGCGTCACTTCCATGCCGTTGAGCCAGACTTCCCAGCCCAGACCCCAAGCGCCCAGGGTCGGCGACTCCCAGTTGTCTTCGACGAAACGAATGTCGTGGACCAGCGGGTCCAGACCGACGTGCTTGAGGGAGCCCAGGTACAGTTCCTGGAAGTTGTCCGGGTTCGGCTTCAGGACTACCTGGAACTGGTAGTAGTGCTGCAGACGGTTCGGGTTTTCGCCGTAGCGGCCGTCAGTCGGGCGACGACTGGGCTGCACATAAGCGGCGTTCCAGGTTTCCGGGCCGATGGCACGCAGAAACGTGGCTGTGTGGAAAGTGCCGGCGCCTACTTCCATATCGTAGGGCTGAAGTACCACGCAACCTTGCTCGGCCCAGTATTGCTGGAGGGCGAGGATCAAGTCTTGGAAGGTACGCACGGCTGGCGTAGGCTGGCTCACGAAATTCACCTGTTTCTTGGGCTGCGATTTAAAGAGCGGGAGTATACCCGATTCGGTCCTGCGCACGCCCCCTGGAGCCTTATGCCACGCTGCTTTTGGTGTTCCGAAGATCCGCTGTACATGGCTTATCACGATCAGGAGTGGGGCGCGCCGCTTCGCGATGCGCAGGGATTGTTCGAGTTGCTTTTGCTCGAAGGGTTCCAGGCCGGCCTCTCATGGATCACCGTGCTGCGCAAACGCGAGCGTTATCGCGAGGTGCTGTTCGGCTTCGACGTCCAGCGCGTGGCGCAAATGAGCGATGCGGAAATCGATGAGCTGATGCTCGATCCGGGGATCATTCGCAATCGTCTCAAGCTCAATGCTGCCCGGCGCAATGCCCAAGCCTGGCTGGCGTTGGAGGACCCGGTGGTGTTTCTCTGGTCTTTCGTTGGCGGTACGCCAGTGATCAATCATTTTAAGGATCGCAGCGAAGTGCCAGCGGTGACCCCGGTCGCCGTGGAAATGAGCAAAGGCTTGAAAAAGGCCGGGTTCACGTTCGTCGGACCGACCATTTGTTATGCGCTGATGCAGGCCTCGGGCATGGTCATGGACCATACCCAGGATTGCGATCGCTACGCGACGTTGGCGAACGGCGGTTAGAATGACCGCCTCGCGCACAGCACAAGATCAGGAGTGACCTGTGGATAAGTTTAAAGGCGCCTTGCTGGTAGGCGCTCTGCGGTTGTTTGCCCTGCTTCCATGGCGGGCAGTGCAGGCAGTGGGTTCGGCGATTGGCTGGATGATGTGGAAAACCCCTAATCGTTCCCGTGACGTGGTGCGGATCAACCTGGCCAAGTGTTTTCCGGACATGGACCCGGCCGAACGCGAGCGCCTGGTTGGCCAGAGCCTGAAAGACATTGGTAAGTCCCTGACGGAAAGCGCCTGCGCTTGGATCTGGCCGGCTCAGCGCTCCATCGATCTGGTGCGTGAAGTCGAAGGTCTCGATGTTTTGAAGGACGCCCTGGCGTCGGGTAAAGGCGTGGTCGGCATCACCAGTCATCTGGGCAACTGGGAGGTGCTGAATCACTTCTATTGCAGCCAGTGCAAGCCGATTATTTTTTATCGCCCGCCAAAATTGAAGGCGGTGGATGATTTGCTGCGCAAGCAGCGGGTGCAACTGGGTAACCGCGTAGCGGCCTCCACCAAGGAAGGCATTCTCAGTGTGATCAAGGAAGTGCGCAAAGGTGGTGCAGTGGGTATTCCGGCTGACCCGGAACCGTCCGAATCTGCCGGAATCTTCGTGCCCTTCTTCGCCACCAAGGCCCTGACCAGCAAATTCGTGCCCAACATGCTGGCCGGGGGCAAAGCGGTCGGTGTGTTTCTGCACGCCCTGCGGCTGCCGGACGGCTCAGGCTATAAAGTGATTCTCGAAGCCGCGCCGGAGGCCATGTACAGCACAGACACCGAAACGTCTTGTGCCGCCATGAGCAAAGTGGTCGAGCGCTATGTAGCGGCTTATCCAAGCCAATACATGTGGAGCATGAAACGCTTCAAGAAGCGGCCGCCAGGTGAAGAACGGTGGTACTGACATAATTGGCACGCTCTGTGGATAACCTGTAGGAGCAATGCTTGCACGCGAAGACTTCATTAAATTGAACATGGGTGTTGGATGGCATATCGCCTCGCGAGCAAGCTGTGCTCCTACAAAAAAATCCAGTTATCCACAACCCGGTTAATAAGGGCGCAGAAGATGTCCGAACACCGCAAATCGTTTCGCATCAAGATCATTCACGACAGCTTCGGCGAATGCCTCGGCCAGACCCGCAATCTGTCGACCACGGGTGTCTACGTCAAGCATCCGCGCCTGTCGTCGTTGCCCAAAGGCGCGGTGGTTTATGGTCAGGTGCAGGGGTTACCCACAGGTGCGCCGCGAGTGCGCATGGAAGTGGTGCTGGTAGATGCCGATGGCATTGGCCTGCGCTATCTCTGATTACTGAGCCTGACGCTCAAGCTTCTTCAGAAACACCGTCATCTCCTTTTCCGCCTGCTTGTCGCCATGGGCGCGGGCGGCTTCGATGCCCTGTTCCCATGCCTGACGCGCAGCCGGAAAGTCCGCCAACGCCAGCCAGGCTTTGCCCAACAGCTTCCATGCCGCCGAATATTTGGGGTCGAATTCGACACAACGCTGGAAATGCTCGGCCGCCTTGGCGTTTTCGCCCAGATCCAGATAACCCTTGCCCAGGCCGAAGCGCAGCAAAGCGTTATCCACACCCTTGGCGAGCATCTTTTCCAGGGATTCGATCATGGTTAGCACCTCTTTATGCAGATCATTCCCACGTTCCGCGTGGGAATGCAGCCCAGGACGCTCCGCGTCCCTTTAAAGCCGAACGCGGAGCGTACGTTGAGGCATTCCCACGCAGAGCGTGGGAATGATCTGTTAGAAAAAGCTCAGCCCCACGTGAAACAGCTTCTCCACGTCGCGAATATGCTTTTTATCCACAAGGAACAGAATCACATGGTCGCCCGTTTCGATCACCGTGTCGTCATGGGCAATGATCACTTCTTCATCACGAATGATTGCCCCGATAGTCGTGCCCGGTGGCAGGCCGATGTTCTCGATGGCCTTGCCAATCACTTTGCTCGACTTTGCATCGCCATGGGCAATCGCCTCGATGGCTTCCGCCGCCCCCCGACGCAATGAATGCACGCTGACGATATCGCCGCGACGCACGTGGGCGAGCAAGGTGCCGATGGTGGCCAGCTGCGGGCTGATGGCGATGTCGATATCGCCGCCCTGGATCAGATCCACGTAGGCCGGGTTGTTGATGATGGTCATCACCTTCTTCGCACCCAGACGTTTAGCCAGTAGCGAAGACATGATGTTGGCTTCGTCGTCGTTGGTCAGGGCCAGGAAGAGATCTGCGTCTGCAATATTTTCTTCGAGTAGCAAATCGCGGTCCGAGGCGCTGCCCTGCAACACGACCGTGCTGTCCAGGGTGTCGGACAGATGGCGGCAGCGGGTCGGGTTCATCTCGATGATCTTGACCTGATAGCGGCTCTCGATGGCCTCGGCCAGACGCTCACCGATTTGCCCGCCACCGGCGATAACGATGCGCTTGTAGGTTTCATCAAGGCGGCGCATTTCGCTCATCACCGCGCGAATGTTCGCTTTGGCGGCAATGAAAAAAACTTCGTCATCCGCTTCGATCACGGTGTCGCCTTGGGGCAAAATCGGTCGGTCACGACGGAAAATCGCAGCGACGCGGGTTTCCACATTCGGCATGTGCTCACGCAGTTGCCGCAGTTGTTGACCCACCAAAGGTCCACCGTAGTAAGCCTTCACGGCCACCAACTGCGCCTTGCCTTCAGCGAAGTCGATTACCTGCAACGCGCCCGGATGCTGGATCAGACGCTTGATGTAATTGGTGACCACTTGTTCCGGGCTGATCAGCACGTCCACCGGAATCGCTTCGTTGTCGAACAGTTCGGCGCGTGTGAGGTACGCAGCTTCTCGGACACGGGCAATCTTGGTCGGCGTATGGAACAGGGTGTGGGCAACCTGGCAGGCCACCATGTTGGTTTCGTCGCTGTTGGTCACGGCCACCAGCATGTCGGCGTCGTCCGCGCCGGCCTGACGCAGCACCGTTGGCAGCGAGCCGCGGCCTTGCACGGTTCGAATGTCCAGCCGGTCACCGAGGTCACGCAGGCGTTCGCTATCGGTATCGACCACGGTGATGTCGTTGGCTTCGCTGGCCAAGTGTTCCGCCAGCGAACCGCCGACCTGCCCTGCGCCGAGGATGATGATTTTCATCCAGTCACTCCCTTAAACCGGTTAACCGCGCGCGGCGGCGATCTTGATCAGCTTGGCGTAGTAGAAACCGTCGTGCCCACCTTGCTGCGCCAGCAATTGGCGACCATGGGGCTGCTTGATGCCGGCCGCTGTGGCGAGATCCAGCTCGCGGGCACCTGGTGTGCGAGCCAGGAAAGCCTCGATCACTTCGGTGTTCTCAGTGGGTAGCGTGGAGCAGGTGGCGTACAGAAGAATTCCGCCCACTTCCAGGGTGATCCACATGGCGTCCAGCAACTCGCCCTGAATGACCGCCAATGCTGCGATGTCGTCGGGTTGGCGAGTCAGCTTGATGTCTGGGTGGCGACGGATTACGCCAGTCGCCGAGCACGGTGCGTCGAGCAGGATGCGCTGGAACGGCTTGCCGTCCCACCAGGTAGCCGTGTCACGGCCGTCGGCAGCGATCAGTTCCGCGCTCAGTCCCAGGCGTGCAAGGTTTTCCCGCACGCGCACCAGGCGCTTGGCTTCCAGGTCTACCGCCACAACTCCTGCAAGTGCAGGCTCGGCTTCAAGAATGTGGCAGGTCTTGCCCCCCGGTGCGCAGCAGGCGTCGAGTACTCGTTGGCCCGGGGCCAGATCCAGCAGATCGGCAGCCAGCTGTGCCGCTTCGTCCTGCACGCTGATCCAGCCTTCGGCGAAACCTGGAAGACTGCGCACGTCGGCCGCGGCGTCGAGGATGATGCCGTCCTGGCTGTATACGCACGCGCTGGCAGCAATGCCGGCGTCACTCAGCAAACCGAGATACGCGTCACGGGAGTGATGGCGGCGGTTGACCCGCAGAATCATCGGTGGATGAGCGTTGTTCGCAGCGCAAATCGCTTCCCATTGTTCAGGCCAGAACGCCTTGAGGGATTTTTGCAGCCAGCGCGGATGCGCGGTGCGCACTACCGGGTCGTGTTCCAGTTCAGCCAGCAACGCTTCACTTTCGCGTTGGGCGCGGCGCAGCACGGCGTTGAGCAAAGCCTTCGCCCACGGCTTTTTCAGTTTGTCGGCGCAACCGACAGTTTCGCCGATGGCCGCGTGGGCCGGGACGCGGGTGTAAAGCAGTTGGTAGAGACCGACCAACAACAGCGCTTCGACATCGGCGTCTGCTGCCTTGAAGGGTTTCTGCAATAGCTTGGCTGCCAGTGCGGACAAACGCGGCTGCCAGCGAGCGGTTCCGAACGCCAGGTCCTGGGTGAAACCACGGTCGCGGTCTTCAACCTTGTCCATCTGCGTCGGCAGCGAACTGTTGAGCGAGGCTTTTCCGTTCAGAACAGCAGCCAGTGCCTTGGCGGCGGCCAGACGCGGGTTCATTGAGCGTCCGCCACTTGACCAAGCACCGTGCCGACGGCGAATTTTTCACGACGGCTGTTGAAGAAGTCGCTGAAGTTCAGCGCCTTGCCGCCGGGCAATTGCAGACGGGTCAGGCACAGCGCCTGTTCACCGCACGCGACGATCAAGCCATCTTTGCTGGCACCGAGAATTTCTCCGGGTGCGCCCTTCCCTTCGACGAGGCTTGCGGCCAGCACTTTCAGTGCTTCGCCATTGAGCGTGCTGTGGGTAATCGGCCACGGATTGAAAGCGCGAACCAGGCGCTCCAGCTCAACGGCAGGGCGGCTCCAATCGATGCGTGCTTCGTCCTTGTTCAGTTTGTGCGCGTAGGTGGCGAGGCTGTCGTCCTGCACTTCGCCGACCAGCGTACCGGCAGCGAGACCGGCAATCGCCTGCAGGACTGCCGGTGGTCCAAGTTCAGCCAGACGGTCGTGGAGACTGCCGCCCGTGTCCTGCGCCGTGATCGGTGTAATGGCTTTGAGCAGCATTGGCCCGGTATCGAGGCCCAGTTCCATGCGCATCACGGTTACGCCACTTTCGCTGTCGCCGGCTTCAACGGCACGCTGGATCGGTGCCGCTCCGCGCCAGCGCGGCAGCAAGGACGCGTGACTGTTGATACAACCCAGACGCGGAATATCCAGCACCACTTGCGGCAGGATCAAACCGTAGGCCACCACCACCAGCAAATCCGGCTTGAGCGCGGCCAGTTCTGCCTGAGCGTCTTCGTTGCGCAGGGTCGGTGGCTGCAACACCGGAATCTGGTTTTCCAGCGCGAGCTGCTTGACCGGGCTTGGCATCAGTTTTTGCCCACGGCCCGCCGGACGATCCGGCTGGGTGTAGACCGCAACGATCTCGTAGGGGCTGTCGAGCAGGGCCTTGAGGTGTTCGGCGGCGAATTCCGGGGTGCCGGCAAAGACGATGCGCAGTGGCTCAGTCATGGGAGCAATCTCTGAAAAGAAAAAGGCTTGCCGCAGCAAGCCTTTGAAAGGAGGGCATCAAGCGTTCTGGCGATGGAGCTTTTCCAGTTTCTTCTTGATTCGGTCGCGTTTGAGGTTGGACAGGTAATCAACGAACAATTTGCCATTAAGGTGGTCGCATTCG
Organism: Pseudomonas sp. p50(2008); assembly: GCF_015351605.1. Taxonomy (NCBI): domain Bacteria; kingdom Pseudomonadati; phylum Pseudomonadota; class Gammaproteobacteria; order Pseudomonadales; family Pseudomonadaceae; genus Pseudomonas; species Pseudomonas sp. p50(2008). The sequence goes on along the minus strand of NZ_JACMYF010000002.1, from coordinate 96,069 downwards.
TGCTGGATGCACACGGCGAGCAGGCCTTCGGCAATCAGTTCGTAAGGCTGGCCGTCGCGATCCAGGGCCTTGACCTTGACCTTCTGTGGGCGATCGACGTTTTCGTAGAAGCCTGGTACCGAGAGGCAACCCTCCTGATACTGCTCCATCTCGTCGGTCAGGGATTCGAACTCGGGGTTGATGAACACCCGGGGTTCCGTACGGTCTTCGGAGAGGTCCATCACGACGATACGTTTGTGCACGTTGACCTGGGTCGCGGCGAGGCCGATGCCTGGCGCTTCATACATTGTTTCAAACATGTCGTCGACCAACTGACGCACTTCGTCGTCCACTACGGCCACAGGTTTGGCGATAGTGCGCAGGCGCGAGTCGGGAAATTCGAGGATGTCTAAAATGGCCATAAGCTTATTTGCTGCACGTGTGAGGTAAAGTCGGGTCGATGGCCTGGCGGGTCCGAAGATGCAGGCTACCGTTGTGAAGCGTAGCTCCCTTTTCTCTCAAGAGTCGGGAGCGAGCCACGAGGGCTCTGGCGTTTCACGCGAACGCACATAATAAAGGGATTCACCGCATGAGGAAATCACTACTCGCCCTGCTCCTTCTGGCTTCGGCCGGTTTGGCACATGGGCAAGTGCAACTCAGGGAAGGTTTTCCACAGCAATACACAGTGGTGGCTGGAGACACACTCTGGGACATATCGGGAAAATTCCTCCGTGAACCGTGGAAATGGCCAGAGCTGTGGCAGGCCAATCCCCAGATCGAAAACCCCAATCTTATTTATCCCGGCGATTCGCTTTCGCTGGTCTACGTCAACGGCCAGCCGCGCCTGACCCTCAATCGCGGGGCCTCCAGGGGCACCATCAAGTTGTCGCCGCGCATCCGCAGTTCGCCGATGGCGGAGGCCATTCCGAGCATTCCACTGCAGTCGATCAACAGCTTCCTGCTCAGCAATCGCATCGTCGACAAGGCTGAAGACTTCGACAAGGCGCCCTACATCGTCGCTGGCGATGCGGAGCGCGTGCTCAGTGGCAACGGCGACCGGATTTTCGCTCGCGGCCATTTCGATCCGAACCAGCCGGTGTACGGCATCTTCCGTCAGGGCAAGGTCTACACCGATCCGGACAGCAAGGAATTTCTGGGCATCAACGCGGACGACATCGGCGGCGGCGAGATTGTGGCCACCGAGGGCGATGTCGCTACCCTCGCCGTGCAACGCACCACGCAGGAAATACGCCTCGGTGATCGATTGTTCAGCGGCGAAGAACGATCGATCAACTCGACGTTCATGCCCAGCTCGCCAAAAAGTGAAATCAACGGCTTGATCATCGATGTGCCACGCGGCGTCACGCAGATTGGCGCGATGGATGTGGTCACGCTCAACAAGGGTCAGCGCGATGGTCTGGCGGAAGGCAACGTCCTGGTGGTGATGAAAACCGGTGAAACAGTACGGGACCGGATCACTGGCCAACCCTTGAAAATCCCTGATGAGCGTGCCGGTTTGCTTATGGTATTTCGCACCTACGACAAGCTCAGCTATGGATTGGTCCTGAATGCATCGCGCTCTTTGGCGGTGATGGACAAGGTGCGAAATCCTTAGCCTGCTCCACAAGTTACCAACAGAGTTATCCACAGCTTATTCCCGTTTGAACGGGGCTCATAACGATCAAGGATGATCCATGAAACTGCCAGCCGTGACACCAGTATCCCCGGCGGAACTGGAAGCCCGTTTACGCCTGCACCGTTTGCCTGAACTCGGTCCTGTGCGATTCAAGAAACTGCTCGAAGCCTTCGGTTCGGCGTCCAAAGCGCTTGGCGCGCCGGCGAGTGCCTGGAAGTCCCTGGGTTTGCCTTTTGCTTGTGCAGAGGCTCGTCGAGCCGTTGAAGTTCGTGACGGCGCCAGTCATGCATTGGCCTGGTTAGAGCGTCCGGGCCAGCATTTACTGATGTGGGACCAGCCTGACTACCCGGCGTTGCTGGCCGAAATCAGCGATGCGCCTCCTCTGCTGTTCGTGGCAGGTGATCCGGGCATTCTGGAAAAGCCTCAGTTGGCGATGGTGGGCAGCCGTCGTGCATCACGTCCGGGGATGGACACGGCCGCAGCGTTTTCTCGAAGCCTGGCCGGGGCCGGTTTTGTGATTACCAGTGGCCTGGCGTTGGGGATTGATGCCGCGGCGCACCAAGCGGCGGTCGATGTCGGTGGTCGAACGGTCGGGGTACTTGGCACGGGTCTTGAAAAGTTTTATCCACAGCGCAATCAACGCCTGGCGGATGCCATGATTGCGTCGGGCAGCGCGGTCGTTTCGGAGTTCCCGCTGGACGCCGGACCCACCGCCAGCAACTTCCCCCGGCGCAACCGAATCATCAGCGGTTTATCCCTCGGCGTGCTGGTGGTCGAGGCGAGTGTTGCCAGCGGTTCGTTGATCACCGCGAGACTGGCGGCGGAGCAAGGTCGGGAGGTGTATGCGATTCCAGGATCGATTCATCATCCCGGTGCCAAGGGATGTCACCAACTGATCCGCGACGGTGCGGTGCTGGTTGAAACCATTGAGCACATTCTTGAAGCGTTACGCGGCTGGCAACAATTGCCGTTGTCTCCAGAGACACCGCCCGTGAGTCATCCATTGCTTATCCTGCTCCATGCGGCGCCGCACACCAGTGAGGCGCTATCCATCAGCAGCGGCTGGGCTTTGCCGAAAGTGCTGGCTGCTTTGACGGAGCTGGAAATGGATGGCAGGGCCGTTTGTGAAAGCGGGCGCTGGTTTGCGCGGGTGAGCTAGGTTTTACAGGGAAGAACGGTAAACTGCGCAGAGCCTTATTCCGGAGAGTTTTTCATGGTCAACAGTTGGCGTGTGCAACAAGCCGCGCAAGCCGTTCGCGCAGGAGCGGTCATTGCCTATCCAACCGAAGCGGTGTGGGGTCTGGGATGCGATCCGTGGGACCAACAAGCGGTACAGCGGCTCCTGATGATCAAGGGCCGATCCATGGAAAAGGGACTGATTCTGGTGGCCGACAACATTCGGCAGTTCGACTTTCTTTTCGAAGACTTCCCAGAGCTGTGGATGGACCGCATGGCCAGCACTTGGCCGGGCCCTAATACCTGGCTGGTGCCGCATCAGAACCTGTTGCCCCAGTGGATTACCGGCGTGCATGAAACCGTGGCGCTGCGCGTCAGTGATCACCCGCAGGTCAGGGATTTGTGTTCGCTGGTCGGGCCGTTGGTGTCGACCTCGGCAAACCCGCAAGGCAGGCCGGCGGCGCGTACGCGGATTCGCGTCGAGCAGTATTTCCGTGGGCAGGTTGATCTGGTCCTGGGCGGAAACCTCGGCGGGCGCAAGAACCCGAGCGTCATTCGGGACCTGGCCACCGGGCATGTTGTGCGCCCGGATTGAGACCGGGTCATCGTTCATCGCTGGCAAGCCAGCTCCCACAGGATTTTGGTCGTCCACATAGCATGTTTACGACACTGAATCCGTGGGAGCTGGCTTGCCAGCGATGGCGTCTTCAAGGCAACAGAACAGTCGAACCCGTGGTACGCCGCGCTGACAACTCCGTCTGCGCCTTCGCCGCATCGGCCAAGGAATATTTCTGGCTGATATCCACTTTCAACTTCCCGCTGATGATCATCTCGAACAGCTCGTCCGCCATGCGCTGCAGGTTTTCGGCGTTGTTGGCATAAGTGGCGAGCGTGGGACGGGTCACGTACAGCGAACCCTTCGCCGACAAAATCCCCAGATTCACGCCGTCCACCGCGCCCGACGCATTGCCGAAACTCACCACCAGGCCGCGAGGCGCAGCGCTGTCGAGCGACGTCAGCCAGGTGTCCTTGCCAACACCGTCATACACCACCGGGACTTTTTTGCCGTCGGTCAGTTCCAGCACGCGCTGCGCTACGTTTTCGTGGCTGTAATCAATGGTCGCCCAAGCGCCATTCGCCTTCGCCAAGGCGGCTTTTTCCGGGGAGCTGACGGTGCCGATCAACTTCACTCCCAAGGCTTTGGCCCACTGGCAGGCCAATGAACCCACACCACCCGCGGCAGCGTGGAACAGAATGGTCTCGCCACTCTTGAGGTCATAGGTTTGGCGCAGCAGGTACTGGACGGTCAGTCCTTTAAGCATCACTCCGGCTGCCTGTTCGAAACTGATCGCATCAGGCAGGTGCACCAGATTGGCTTCCGGCAGTACGTGCAGATCGCTGTAAGCGCCCAATGGGCCGCTGCCGTAGGCCACTCGATCACCGACCTTGAAACGGGTGACTTCACTGCCGACTGCCTCGACCACCCCCGCGCCTTCTGCGCCCAGGCCCGATGGCAGGGCTGGCGGTGCATACAGCCCGCTGCGGAAATAGGTGTCAATGAAGTTCAAGCCGATGGCCTTGTTGGCCACGCGCACTTGCTGCGGGCCGGGTTCGGCGGGTTGGTAGTCGACGTACTCGAGCACTTCTGGTCCGCCGTGGGCGCGGAACTGGATACGTTTTGCCATCAGAACTCTCCTCAGGTCTTGGCTACGAGTGTTGTAGCGCAAAGCAGCCTATCGAACTCCCAACCTTGATCTTCGTCAACTGCGGTTGAACAGGGTGCGGTGTTATCCTACGCAGCAATTTGCCGCCGGCCATTAGTGCGCCGCGTAGCTTTGCCCGATTCAAGGTGATGACATGACGACCCGCACCGAGGCCGTAAAAGCCTATCTGCTCGACCTGCAAGACCGCATTTGCGCTGCTTTGGAAGCCGAAGACGGCGGTACGCACTTCGTCGAAGACGCCTGGACCCGGACGGCCGGCGGTGGCGGCCGTACCCGAGTGATTGAAAACGGGACGGTCATCGAAAAAGGCGGCGTTAACTTTTCCCACGTGTTTGGTAGCGGTCTCCCACCGTCTGCCAGCGCTCATCGACCAGAACTGGCCGGTCGTGGCTTCGAAGCGCTCGGCGTGTCCCTGGTGATCCACCCGCACAACCCGCATGTACCGACTTCCCACGCCAACGTGCGCTTTTTCATTGCTGAAAAAGAAGGAGAGGAGCCGGTCTGGTGGTTTGGTGGTGGCTTCGACCTGACTCCTTACTACGGCAATGAAGAAGACTGCGTGCACTGGCACCGCGTTGCCGAGCAGGCGTGTGCGCCGTTCGGCCCGGATGTTTATTCGCGCTACAAGGCGTGGTGCGACAGCTACTTCCACATCAAGCATCGCCACGAACCGCGCGGTATCGGCGGCCTGTTTTTCGATGACTTGAACGAATGGGATTTCGACACCAGCTTCGCCTTCATGCGCGCTATCGGTGACGCGTTCATCGACGCGTACCTGCCGATCGTTCAGCGCCGCAAGAACGATGCATTTACTGCCAGGCAGCGCGAGTTCCAGGAGTTCCGTCGTGGCCGTTATGTCGAGTTCAACCTGGTCTACGACCGCGGCACGTTGTTTGGCCTGCAATCTGGGGGGCGTACCGAATCGATCCTCATGTCCCTGCCTCCGCAAGTGCGCTGGAGCTATGACTGGAAGGCCGAACCGGGTAGCGAAGAAGCACGCCTGACCGAGTACTTCCTGCAAGACCGCGATTGGTTGGCCAAGGCCTGAAGGAGCACTACCGATGGACCGTTACGTCGTATTCGGCAACCCGATTGGCCACAGCAAGTCGCCATTGATCCATCGTCTGTTCGCTGAACAAACCGCGCAGCAATTGGACTACAGCACCTCGCTGGCGCCGCTCGACGATTTTTCCGACTTTGCCCGGGCGTTTTTCCGTGAAGGTCGGGGTGCAAATGTCACGGTGCCCTTCAAGGAAGAGGCCTATCGCCTTGCTGACAGCCTGACCGAGCGGGCACAACGGGCCGGAGCGGTGAACACCCTGAGCAAACTGGCCGATGGCACGTTGCTGGGTGACAACACCGACGGCGCCGGGCTGGTGCGGGACCTGACGGTGAATGCCGGTTTCAGCCTCAAGGGTAAGCGCATTCTGTTGCTGGGCGCCGGTGGCGCGGTACGTGGCGCGCTGGAGCCGTTGCTCGCTGAACAGCCTGCCTCTGTGATCATCGCCAACCGCACGGTGGAAAAAGCCGAGTTGCTGGCGGAGCTGTTTGACGATCTCGGACCGGTGTCGGCCAGTGGTTTTGATTGGTTGAAGGAATCGGTAGACCTCATCATCAACGCGACCTCCGCGAGCCTGTCAGGCGATGTCCCACCGATTGCCAGCAGCTTGATCGAGCCGGGCAAAACGGTGTGCTACGACATGATGTACGGCAAGGAACCGACTTCGTTCTGTCGCTGGGCCCAGGCGCATGGCGCGGCCGTGGCAATGGACGGGTTGGGGATGCTGGCAGAACAGGCGGCGGAAGCGTTCTACCTGTGGCGCGGCGTGCGCCCGGACACGGCGCCGGTGCTGGCTGAACTGCGCCGGCAATTGGCCGCGTAATCCCTGTAGGAGCAAGGCTTACCCGCGATTCAGGCGCCGGGGTGTACCTGTTACCCCACCTTAACGTTCATCGCGGGCAAGCCTTGCTACTACAGAAACGTTGTTTCAATCTTCAAACCGGATCGGGCAGTGTTCCGCGCCCTCCAGTTTTCTCAACTCTTCCACCACTTGAGGTCGAGCCCGCCGCAGGGTCAGGCTGCGATTCTGTTTGAGCAGGCGTCGCGCTTCCTGGTGGAGCATTTCAACGCCCGAGTAGTCGATGAAATTGATCTGCTGCGCCTCGATCACCACGCGCTCACCGTGCATGCGTTGCAGACGCACCTGCAGGTAATGGCTGGCGCCAAAAAAGATCGAACCACCCACGCGCAAAATGTCCTCGTCGCCCTCACGCCAATGCTGCACCCGCGGTTGCGAGGTGCGCTTGAGGTAGAAAAACAGCGAAGCCAGCACCCCGGCGTAGATCGCCGTCTGCAATTCCAGCAGCAGCGTGGCGACACAGGTCAGCGCCATCACGACAAATTCGGCGCGACTGACCCGCAATAGCGCGCGAATGCCGCGATGGTCCACCAGCCCCCAGGCGATCAACAAAATGCTGCCGGCCATCGCTGGAATGGGAATGTGCGCGATCAACGCCGCACCGAAAATCGCGAACAGCGCCACCCACAACGCTGAAAACACGCCAGCCAATGGCGAGCAGGCGCCGGCTTCGTAGCTCAGGCCCGAGCGAGTAAACGAGCCGGCTGACAGTGATCCGGAAAAAAATGCGCCGACGATGTTTGATAAACCCTGGGCGCGGACCTCTTGATTGGCATCAAGCAGTTGCTGCGATCGCGCCGACAGGGAGCGTGCGATCGACAAACTCGTCACTAGCCCAAGCATTCCAACCGCCACTGCGCTGGGCAGCAAGCGCAGGATCAGGTCCAGATCCAGTGGCACCGGGCTGAACGGCGGCAGCCGTCCGACAAAGGCACTGACCAATTTCACATGATCGAACATCGACGGCCAAAGCCACACCAGCAGCCCGGCCAGTACCAGCGTGATCAGCAGCGTCGGCCAGCGTGGCAGCAGCCATTTCAAGAAGACGCCCACGACAACGGTCGCCAGGCCCAGGATCAGTGAGGCCCTGTCAAATTGGCCGAGGTGCTGGAGCAGCGTCATGACACTGTCCAGCGCCGTGGCCTGACTGGGCAGGTCCAGCCCCAGTAAATTCGGCAACTGACCGATCGCAATCACCACCGCTGCCCCGAGCGTGAAGCCCAGTACCACGGAGTGGGAGACAAAATTCACCAGGGCGCCGAAACGCAGCAAGCCCAGCAGCCACTGAAAAATGCCGGCCAACAGCGTAAGCAGCAGGATAAGGGTGATGTAGTCCTGTGAAGCAGGAACGGCCAGAGGGCTGACACTCGCGTACAGAACAATGGAAATCGCTGCGGTGGGACCGCAGATCAAATGCCACGACGAACCCCAGAGACAGGCGATCAGGACCGGGATGATCGCCGCGTACAAGCCATACTCCGGTGGCAGACCGGCGATCAGGGCGTAGGCAATGGACTGCGGCAACGCGAGAATCGCACCGCTCAGGCCGACGACAAGGTCGCGCCCGACGCTGGCGCGGGTTTGTCTGGGCAACCAGCTTAAGAAGGGGAAGAGCGAATGGCGGCTGGGGAAGGCCATGGGTCCTCTCGGTCAAGGTTTTGCGCAAGGGTAGCAGGCTCAACGCAATCATTGTGGCGAGGGCGCTCGTCGAATCGTCGCACCGTCCCGCTGGGTTCGCTGATCGTTCCCACACGGAGCGTGGGAACGATCAACGATCGGCGGCGGTTCAGAGTTTGGCTTTCACTGCCGGCAAAGCATCTTTACCATCGACCGTCTTCACGCCATCAAGCCATTTATCCAGCACTGCAGGATTAGCCTTGATCCAGGCTTTAGCGGCGTCCGCGTTGCTGACTTTCTTGTTCACCACCTCAGCCATGATGCTGTTCTCCATTTCCTGGGTGAAGCTCAGGTTGGTGAGCAACTTGCCGACATTCGGGCAGGCCTGTGCATAACCTTTTCGGGTCAATGTATAAACCGCGCCGGTATCGCCAAAGTATTTCTCGCCACCCTTGAGGTAATGCATCTTCAGCTGCACGTTCATAGGGTGCGGGGTCCAGCCGAGGAAGGTCACGAACTTCTGTTTCTTCACGGCACGCGACACTTCCGCCAGCATCGCCTGTTCGCTGGACTCAACCAGTTTCCATTGGCCCAGGTCGAAATCGTTTTTCTTGATGATGTCTTGCAAGGAGATGTTGGCTGGCGCGCCAGAGCCGATGCCGTAGATTTTTTTCTCGAACTTGTCGGCAAATTTGTTCAGGTCGGCGAAATTATGCACACCCGCATCCCAGACGTAATCCGGTACCGCGAGCGTGAACTCGGTTCCGTCCAGGTTCTTCGCTAATTGAGTGACATCGCCAGTGGCGACGAACTTGTCGTAAAACCCCTGCTGCGCGGGCATCCAGTTGCCCAAAAATACATCGACCTGGCCGTCCTTGAGTCCCCCAAACGTGATCGGCACCGCAAGCGTGTCGACTTTGGCCTTGTAGCCCATGCCGTCCAGCAAAAATCCGGTAATGGCGTTAGTCGCGGCGATGTCGCTCCAGCCAGGATCGGCCATTTTCACCGTATCGCAGCTTTGCTCGGCAAAAGCCGAAGCGCTGCCCAGCGCCATTAGCCCGACCGTCAGTACTGTGGATAACCTTTGCATGGACTTCCCCTTAACATTATTGGTTTTGGCAGGGTTGTGGATAACGTGCTTTGCGCTCCAGATCATCGAGGTCGATGTGGTTGCGCATGTACTGCTGACTGGCGTCCACCAGCGGCTGGTGATCCCAGCTCTTCAGCTTGCCGATAGTCAGCGCATCGGCAACAAACCGCCGACGCCGCTGACTCGCGAGCACCTGTTGGTGAATCGCCGGGATATTCCATTTGGCGCGTGCCTCGGCGAGAAATTCGGCGAACAGTGGCTGATGCTGCGGCGACTGACTGAGCTCTTCCTGTTCTCGTGGGTCGTTGTGTACATCGAAGAGTAGGCAAGGGTCGTCTTCGCTGTAGATGAATTTGTAAGCTCCCCGGCGAATCATCATCAACGGGCTGATGGTGCCCTCGGCCATGTACTCGCCGAACACTTCGTCATGACCACCCTGCCCCTTCAAGTGCGAAACCAGCGAGCGGCCATCCAGCGGCAATCCAGGCTCCAGCGATCCGCCAGCCAATTCGACAAAGGTTGGCAACAAATCGGCAGTGGAAACGGCTGCGCTGATCCTGCCCGCACCGAACTGCCCGGGCGAACTGATCAGCAGCGGCACACGGGCCGCCATTTCGAACCAATGCATTTTGTACCAGAGCCCACGCTCACCGAGCATGTCGCCATGGTCGCCGGAAAACACAATGATGGTGTCGTCAATCAAGCCCGTATCTTCGAGGGTTTGCAGGAGTTTGCCGACATTGCTGTCGATATAGCTGCAAGCTCCGAAATAAGCGCGACGTGCGTCATGAATCTTATCCACAGGCAGCGGCTTGTCCCACAGGTCGTAAACCTTGAGCAGTCGCTGAGAGTGTGGGTCCAGGTCGGACTGAGGCGGCGTTTCAGGAAGCGGGATGTCGGCGTCGTCGTACAGGTCCCAAAAGGCTTTTGGAATGGTGTACGGATCGTGTGGATGCGTCATGGAAACGGTCAGGCAGAAAGGCTGATCGCCATCCTCACGGATGTGGTCAAACAGATATTGCTGGGCCTTGAACACCACCTCTTCATCGAAATCCAACTGATTGGTACGCACGCACGGCCCGGCCTGGAGCACTGATGCCATGTTGTGAAACCAGGTAGGTCGAACGTCCGGCTCGTCCCAGTTGACCGACCAGCCATAATCCGCGGGGTAAATGTCGCTCGTCAGTCGCTCTTCGTAGCCATGCAGTTGGTCGGGACCGCAGAAGTGCATTTTTCCTGACAGTGCCGTGCGGTAACCGAGGCGACGCAAATAGTGAGCATAAGTGGGCACATCGGCGGGGAAGTCCGCCGCGTTATCGTAGGCGCCGATCTTGCTCGGTAACTGGCCGCTGACCAGGGTAAAGCGCGACGGCGCGCACAATGGGCTATTGCAATAGGCGGCGTCGAACACCACGCCTTCGGCGGCGAGGCGACTGAGATTGGGTAATTTGATTGGCGAAGGACCGTAGAACGGCAACATTGGCGCGGCCATCTGATCGGCCATGATGAAAAGAATATTCTTGCGCTTCATGTGATCGCGGCATTCCATAGTGAATATTTATGCGAGAGTGCTGCGACCGAGCATGGGATCCATAGAGTTTGAGGTAAAGCCCATGCCAAGCAATGACTAGGATAAGCCCAGCTTATGTATGACGCCCTTGGTGATTTGTCCCTCGACCTGTTGCGTGCATTTGAAGCCGCCGCGCGTCAGCGCAGCTTCACGGCTGCCGCGGCGGAGATTGGCACTACGCAGCCGGCCATTAGCCAGCAGATCAAACGACTGGAGGATCAACTCGCCATCCGCTTGTTTGATCGTATCTATCGCGGCATCGAATTGACCGAGGCTGGCGCTATTCTGTTTGAGCAAGTTCAGCTCGGTTTGCAGAATATCGATGCAGGATTAAGTGCGATCAGCACACAGAATCAACACGAGGTACTGCAGGTCGCCACGGACTTTGCTTTCGCCGCCTATTGGTTGATGCCGCGACTGCACCGCTTCCACGCTGCGCATCCCAGCGTCGACGTCAGTCTCGTCACCAGTGAGCGCAGTCAGAACATGCTGCGTACGGATATCGATGTCGCCGTATTGTTCGGGGAAGGTCGGTTCAAGCAGGGTGAGAGTCATTGGCTGTTCAGCGAAGAAGTGTTCCCGGTGTGTAGCCCTCTCTTATTGAAGGACCGACCTCTGCCCTTGCCCGTCCCCTCATTGCTTGAGTTTCCGTTGCTGCACTTGCGGGGTGAAAACGGCAGCAACTGGTTTGACTGGAGCGGCGTCTTTCGCGAGCTGGGGATCAACTCGGCACCCGCGCCCGGGCAGCTGCGTTTCGACAACTACACCTTGCTCATTCAAGCGGCGATCGGCGGTCAGGGCGTCGCCATTGGCTGGCGCCACCTTGTGGATAACTTGCTCGCCCAGGGGTTGTTGTGCCGACCCATCGCCGAAACGGTTATTTCGCGGCTGGGCTATTACGTTGTCCTGCCCCAGCGCAAGCGGCGTGGGGTGTTGATTCGTCAGTTCGTGGATTGGTTGATGGCAGAGCAGGCAAATAGCGCGCAGTCGCTGAATGGGTTACCGCTGCCTTCGATTGCGGTGTGATCCTCTAATGTGTCGAAGCCGCAACGAAATTCACATGCTCACCCACGTGCAGGTTCAGATGCAGCTCATCGGCAATCCCCACTGCGACCCTGTTCAACCGTTCAAGTGGCTCGGCCAAACCGGGCTCCAGACTGCTGCTGACCTGGCTGAAATGTTCAATGGTCAACCCATGCACGCCGCGAGGCGCGTTGACCATCGTCCATTGCAATGAGCTGCTTTGCAGGGCTTCGCGAATTTCTTCAGCAGCGTGGCGTTGCAGGCGATCTTCTATTTCCGGATCGTCCAGCAATTCGAAATCGCCCACCAGGAACAGCCGGGGAATGTTTGATGCCTGCATGCCCTCGATCAACGCATCGACCGCCAGCACTTGCTCGACCGGTCCCGGTACGATGGTTTTTTCCACGTGCTCACTGTTGAACGGCAGCCCTGGTGCGTCTAAAAGACAGACCACCGCCGAGCTGCCTGCAACGCTCTGCTTGACCCGTTCGGCATCAAACAAGTCACCGCTCTTGGTGCGCAAGCCTGGTCGTGGCGCGAGCGCCGTCAGGTCGTCGAGTATGGCGATCACTTCGTGCTGGCGCCGCAGCATTTCAGCCATCAGCGCACTGCCCAGGCTACTCATGGCACCATAGAGCACCACTTTCACAACGGGGGTTTCGGCATTTTTCATGGCTGAGCTTCCTTGATTCCTACGTATATGGCGTGTGACCTGTGGGGATCGGTGAGGGTTCGACTGGGTTTTAGAGGTATTCAGATGCAAGGGATCAAGGGTTATCACGCCCATGTGTATTTCGACGCCAACAGCATCGATCAGGCGCGGGCCTTGTGTGAGCAGGCAGCGCAGTTGTTTCCGGTGAAGATGGGGCGCGTGCACGAGCGTCCGGTCGGGCCGCACCCTGACTGGAGCTGCCAATTGGCGTTCGAACCGCACTACATCGGCGATGTGTTGCCGTGGCTGGCGCTTAATCGCAAAGGGTTGGTGGTGTTCCTGCACCCGGACACCGGTGACGATCTGCTGGATCACACGGAGCACGCGATCTGGATGGGCGAGGTCCGGCCGCTGAACCTGTCGGTGTTCTGATCAGAGCGTTTCTTCGGGCTCAGAGGGCAGGTGTTCGTCCAGGTGCAGCCACGGCAAACGGCTGTCGGTCCAGATGTGCCGCTCTGCCGGCGCCTGTTCCGGGTGATCGAGCGTGGCGATCGTAACGTCAATGCTCTCGGGGCTCAGGCGTGTCACCAATGCCAGTTGCGCCCCGCAGTTGCGGCAGAAATATCGCACACAGCTGGATGATGATTCGTACTGCGCGGGCGTCCCTTTCAACCATTCGAAGGCTGATGCGGGCGTCGTGATCCAGGTGGTGACGATGCCGCCGCTGACCTTTCGACAGATTGAACAGTGGCAGTGGGCGATGTCGTGCAACGGCCCGCTGAACTGATAGCGCAATTGGCCGCAGTGGCAACCGCCGGTGTGAATTTCGTTCATGACATTCCTTCCTCTGAGTAGTTGGCGACGCCATCGCGAGCAGGCTCACTCCTACAGGGATCTCCAGCGACCATAAATCTGTGCGCTCTCGATGGCCGCGACGCGATCCGACTACATTCCTCTGCCCGACGACCGGTTGCACGTCCGGTCAATGCGTTTACCAGCGAAAGCTGGGTGAAAGCTTTCACGATTAGGATCGCCCTACTCCCGGCAACAGACCGGTTGGCCACTGCCAGTGTTTTATCGCTCGCACGGTCCATTTAACAACAACAATGGTGATTCTGATGTCCTCTACTTCCCGCCGCTTCGCTGTCACTCCGCCCGTACGCCTCCTGCTTCCCGTTCTGCGCTGAGCCCTTGCGGTTCGCCCATTTCCCTTAGCCGCGCTACGCCTGGAGTATTCCCATGCTGACTTTCCTTGGCTTTGCCATGGTCATCACGTTCATGTTCCTGATCATGACCAAGCGCCTGTCCGCGCTGATCGCATTGATCATCATCCCGATTGTTTTTGCCCTGTTCGGTGGTTTTGCACCGAAGATCGGTCCGATGATGCTCGAAGGCATCACCAAGCTTGCGCCGACCGGCGTGATGCTGATGTTCGCCATTCTGTACTTCGCCCTGATGATCGATTCCGGCCTGTTCGATCCTGCCGTGCGCAAGATCCTCAAACTGGTCAAGGGCGACCCGCTGAAGGTTTCGGTCGGTACCGCCGTACTGGCGCTCGTCGTTTCCCTCGATGGTGACGGCGCGACCACTTACATGATCTGCGTCGCCGCCATGCTGCCGCTCTACAGCCGCATCGGCATGAGCCCGCGAATCATGGCCGGCCTGATCATCCTCGCCGGTGGCGTGATGAACATGACGCCTTGGGGCGGTCCGACCGCGCGTGCAGCCAGTGCGCTGCATGTCGACCCGTCCGATATTTTCGTACCGATGATTCCGGCGATGCTGGCGGGCGTCGTGGCAATCCTGGCGATTGCCTACTTCTACGGTAAACGCGAGCGCGCTCGTCTGGGTGAATTGCACCTGGCTGGCGATGAAATCGACCACAGCGAGATCAGCGTTTCGCAGTTCCCGGATGCCCGTCGTCCGAAACTGATCTGGTTCAACGGCGCTTTGACGCTGGCCTTGATGTGCACCCTGATCGCCGGTCTGTTGCCGCTGCCGGTGCTGTTCATGGTGGCGTTCAGTATCGCGATGATCGTCAACTACCCGTGCCTGCAAATGCAAAAAGACCGCGTCGCCGCTCATGCCGGTAGCGTGTTGGCAGTGGTCGGTTTAATCTTCGCGGCTGGTATTTTCACCGGTATCCTGACGGGCACCGGCATGGTCGATGCGATGTCGAAAAGCCTGTTGGCGGTCATCCCGGATTTCCTCGGCCCGTACCTGGCTGTGATTACCGCGCTGGTGAGCATGCCGTTCACGTTTTTCATGTCGAACGATGCTTTTTATTACGGCGTGTTACCAGTACTTGCCGAAGCCGCGAGTCATTACGGTATAACCGCAGTCGAAATGGCACGTGCCTCGATCGTCGGTCAGCCCGTCCACTTGCTGAGCCCGTTGGTACCATCGACGTACTTGTTGGTGGCTCTGGCCGGGATCGACTTCGGTGATCATCAGCGCTTTACCCTGAAGTGGGCAGTGCTGGTGTGCATGTGCATACTGGTTGCAGCAGTGCTGATGGGGATTTTTCCGCTGTTCAGCACTCTATAAGCTCAAGACTCACCAAGACGGGTCCAGGCTTTGTTTGTTGAAGCCCGGGCCCTTCGTGGTTTAACACTCGCTCAAAGGAATACACATGGAATGGCTGACCAACCCTGAAATCTGGGTTGCCTTCTTTACCCTGACCGCCCTGGAAATTGTCCTGGGTATCGATAACATCATCATGATCTCGATCCTGGTCAGCCGCATGCCCAAGCACATGCAGCAGCGCACCCGGATCTTCGGTCTGGCGCTGGCGATGGTCACGCGAATCGCGTTGCTGCTGTCGATCACCTGGGTCATGCAACTTACCGCCGATCTGTTCGAGGTCCTCGGCCAGGGTATTTCCGGACGCGACCTGATTCTGTTCTTCGGTGGTCTGTTCCTGCTGTGGAAGAGCTCGCAAGAGATGTACCACGCGCTGGAAGGTGAAGACGAAACCAACGAAGAGCCAACAGGCAAAGGCGGCAACTTCCTGTACACGATCATCCAGATCGCGATCATCGACATCGTGTTCTCTCTGGACTCGGTGATTACTGCGGTCGGCATGGTTTCCCATGTGCCGGTCATGGTTGCGGCAATCGTCGTCGCCGTACTGGTGATGATGCTGGCTGCCGGCACCATCAGCTCGTTCATCGACAAGCACCCGTCGCTCAAGATGCTGGCGCTGTCGTTCCTGCTGATCGTCGGTACCGTGCTGATCGCTGAATCGTTCGACGTACATGTGCCAAAAGGCTACGTCTACTTCGCCATGGCGTTCTCGCTGGCCGTGGAAGCGATCAACATCAAGATGCGCACCGCGATTGCGAAAAAGAAGAAGCAGCAAGACCCGGTGAAACTGCGCAAGGACATTCCTGGCCAGTAACCCGCAGGTGTAGCAGCTGGCGAAGCCTGCGTCCGGCAGCTGCTACAGGTGATGATAAGAGGGGCCTTCGGGCTCCTTTTTCGTTTCTGCATCAAGCTGTTTTTATGACAGTTTTGTTTCAAACACCTCTTTAGCTATGCGATGCTGGCGCACAGACCGTTAGCCAACTACAGCTTAAGTACAGAACGTAGAAAGTCGCGCGGCACCGTCAACTTGCCCCTTTGGGGCGCTACCACCACAGGGGGCCCCTTATGCTCACCCTGCTCAATTTGTTATCTGCCGTGGCCTTGTTGATCTGGGGCACGCACATCGTCCGAACCGGCATCTTGCGGGTCTACGGTTCCAACCTGCGCCACGTCATTGGCCAGAACATGTCCAAGCGATGGCTGGCGTTCATTGCCGGGATCGTCGTGACCGCCATGGTTCAGAGCAGCAACGCAACCGCAATGCTGGTCACCTCGTTTGTCGGGCAAGGCCTGATGGCGCTGACTCCGGCCCTGGCCACCATGCTTGGGGCCGACGTCGGTACCGCGTTGATGGCGCGGGTGTTGACGCTTGATCTGTCCTGGCTGTCGCCGCTGCTGATTTTCCTCGGGGTCATCTTCTTTCTGTCGCGCAAGCAAACACGGCTTGGACAGATGGGCCGCGTCAGCATCGGGTTGGGGCTGATCATTCTGGCGCTGCAACTGATCGTCGAGTCCGCCGCGCCCATCACGCAGGCCCAGGGCGTGAAGGTGATTTTCGCGTCCCTGACCGGCGACATCCTGCTCGATGCCCTGGTCGGGGCGCTGTTCGCGATGGTGTCCTACTCCAGCCTCGCCGCGGTCCTGCTCACCGCCACCCTCGCCGGGGCTGGCGTGATCAGTTTGCCGGTGGCCATCGGCCTGGTGATTGGCGCCAACATCGGCAGTGGGGTGCTGGCCTTTCTCAGCACCAGCATGCAAAACGCTGCGGGTCGCCAAGTCGCGCTGGGCAGTCTGTTGTACAAACTGATCGGGCTGTTGCTGATCATTCCAGTGCTGGACCCGCTGGTGCACTGGATCGACAGCCTCGATTACAGCCCACAGGAAATGGTCATTGGCTTCCACCTGCTCTACAACACCGCGCGTTGCCTGATCCTGCTGCCCAGCGTTGGACCCATGGCCAGGCTGTGTGCCTGGCTGTTGCCAGAGCGGCCGGAAATAAACGGGATGGCCAAGCCGCGGCACCTTGACCCGACGGCGCTGGTCACGCCCGGTCTGGCGCTGGCCAATGCCGCGCGTGAAACCCTGCGCATTGGCGACTTGATCGACAACATGCTGGAAGCCATGCTCGACGTCCTGCACGGCAAACAGACCGCCGTGACCCAGGAAATGCGCCGTCTGACGGACGATGTCGAAGCGCTCTATAGCGCCATAAAACTGTATCTGGCGCAAATGCCCCGGGAAGATTTGAGCGATCAGGATAGTCGGCGCTGGGCAGAAATCATTGAGCTGGCAATCAACCTCAAACTCGCCAGCGACTTGATCGAACGCATGTTGCGCAAGGTTCAGCAGCAGAAAACCTCGCAGCGTCGGTCGTTTTCCGAGGTCGGCCTGGAAGAGTTGGCGGGATTGCACAGCCAGTTGATTGCCAACTTGCGCCTGGGGCTGTCCGTGTTCCTCAGTTCCGACAAGGAAAGCGCCCGTCAGTTACTGCGTGAGAAACGTCGTTTTCGCGCACAGGAACGGCGTTTGGCCCACGCCCATGTCAGCCGGTTGCAACGTAAGATCGTGCAGAGTATCGAGACCAGTTCACTGCATCTGGAATTGATTGCCGACATGAAACGCTTGAACTCATTGTTCTGCAGCAGTGCCTACGCTGTATTGGAAACGTCCGACACGGGCGCGTTGGTGGTGGACGATTTGGCTGACATCACGCATTCGCCTTGAACGTCTGGCAGAGTGGCTAGTCAGTAACATTGGTTCAACTTCAAGACTGCCATCGCGGGCAAGCCCACTCCCACAAGGTATTGGGGGCTGACCCTACATCTTTGGTCGACCCGGTACCTGTGGGCGCGGGCTTGCCCGCGATAGCGGTCTGAAGGACGACACGGATCTCCAATCAGCCGTATGGAAGCTCGTTATGCGTTGCCTGTTATTCGCCTGCCTATTGCTTGGATCATTCCCTTCATTTGCCCTGGACCGCTTCCAGGTTGAGGGCTATACGCTGCCCAATGGTCTGCAATTGCTGCTCAAACCCGGCATTGACCGTGGGCATGTGGCAATCCGGCTGGTCGTTGGTGTCGGTCTGGATGACTTCGAGTGCGCCGACAAGGAGCTGCCGCATTTGCTCGAGCATTTGCTGTTCAGCGGCATCGACGCCACCGGCGAAGGCGGTCTCGAAGAACGCATGCAGGCCCTGGGCGGTGAGTGGAACGCTTACACCAGCAATGCCGATACCACGTTCGTGATCGAAGCCCCGGCGAAAAACCAGCGCAAGGTACTCGACCTGCTGCTGGCGCTGCTGACCCAGACCCATTTCGACGACAACGCCGTCAATGCCGCCAAGCAAGTGGTCGAGCGTGAAGACGGCGGACATTATTCGCACCTGCAACGCTGGCTGGACCGGCAGGACCTGGGGCACACGGCGAGTAATCAGCTCGCCGTGGAACTGGGCCTCAAATGCCCCGAGCGAGCGGAGGTCGATCACCTGACCCGCGAGCAACTCGAGCAGGTACGCAAAGCCTGGTACGCGCCCAACAACATGACGTTGATCGTCGTTGGTGACCTTGACCGGTTGTTGCCGGCGTATCTGGAACGCTCATACGGCGAACTGGAAGCGGTTGATCCGACCGATCATCCACCTCTGCCGGAAATCAAGGCGACGGCAGCGCACGAGCGTACGTTGAGCAACGGCCTGGTTGGCAATGGCGCAAAACTTCACTGGCTGGTACCGGAGCCTGTGCTGGAGGATCAGCACGATGAGACCTTCGACTTGCTCAAGGACTATCTGGACTGGGCGCTCTATCGCCAGATGCGTCTGGCTCACAGTTTGTCTTACGGGCCCTCTGCCGAGCGCGAGGTGTTTGGCGGGGTTGGCTTCATGAGCTTGAACGCCGATCTTGAGCGAGATGACCTGTCGCAAGCCAAGCAGGTACTCGAGGAATTGAAGGCCGGGTTGCTCAAGGACGGGCTCAATGCCGAGACCTTCAATCGCCTCAAACAAGCCGCCATCGCGCGACAGACCTGGGCGGTACAAGGCAATAGCGCGTTGGCGGATTACTACTGGAGCGCATTGGGCGACTTTCAAGACGGTCGTTTCGCCAACCCGGCCAAGGAGCTGCAAGGCGTGACGCTGGAAGAGGCGAACAAGGCCATGCGTGAACTTCTGCTGCAGCCGGGGTATCTACGGATTGAAACGCCGTTGATGAGTGATGATGAGCTGGTATGGGCGATTGCCGGGTTGTTGGGGTTGTTGCTGCTGGCGTTGCTGGCCTGGCGCATTCATCGCAGGCGCTGACGGCTGACTCAGTGGTGATAGCACTTTGGTGAGGGGATTTAGCAGGTTGTCCCGTGGCGAGGGGATTCAGCGAAACGTCGCACCGCCCCGTTGGGTTGCGAAGCGGCCTCCAAAATCTTCGCGACTGCTGCGCAGCCGAACGGGGATAAATCCCCTCGCCACATGTCTCGAATCCCCTCACCACAGTTAAGTTTCTACAGGTTTGTGTACCACCCAGTAACCGGCCTCCTCGCCACACCGCCCTTCTCGGCGGTAACCTGTCGAGGATTTTTCCTACGACTAGTGCGAACCGCCGAATGCCTACCCTGAACCTGTACGTCCAGCGCATCCTGGAATTGATGAAGCGCTACCCTGGGGTCATTGCGCTCGGTGGGTTTATCTCCGGGGTCGGCAGTTTCATCCTGGTTGATCGCCAGCAAGGCCTGGCCACCTGGATCACCATCATCATGGTGCTCAGCTGGATCTGGCTGATGCTGGAAAACAGCCTCACCAAGCTGTTCGCGAAACTGTTCAAGCGCGAAATTCCCCAGCCTTTGCTGCGTTACGCCACGCAGATGATTCACCAGGAAAGCCTGTTCTTCGTCTTGCCGTTTTTCTTCATCACCACCACCTGGAACAGTGGCCAGTTTTTCTTCACCGGGTTGCTGTGCATTGCGGCACTGATTTCCATTATCGACCCGCTCTACTACAAATGGCTGGCACCCCGTCGCTGGGCGTTTCTGGCGCTGCATACGCTGACTTTGTTCGCGGCACTGCTCACCGCCCTCCCCGTCATCCTGCACCTGACCACCGCCCAGAGCTTCAAACTGGCACTGGGTATCGCGGTCGTGCTGTCTTTCCCGAGCCTGGCGTCGATCTTTCCGATCCGTACGGTGCGCAATGCACTGGCGATTCTGTGTATCACCGTGGGCATTGGTGGCGTGGGCTGGGTACTGCGCTCGTGGGTGCCGCCGGCAACGCTTTGGATGACCGATGTCGCCATCAGCACGCAACTGCAGGACCGCACCCCCGGCGACAGTCTTGATGAGGTCAGCGCAGAGCAGATACGCGGTGGCGGGCTATACGCTTATACCGCGATCAATGCGCCGCGCGGCCTGGACGAGCGGATTTATCACGTGTGGCAGTTCAACGGCAAAGAAGTTGATCGCATCCCGCTGGATATCCACGGTGGGCGCAAGGAAGGCTACCGGGCCTGGACCCACAAACAGAACTTCCCCGGCAACCCGGCGGGCAACTGGCAAGTGCGTGTTCTGACCGAAGACGGCCAGCTCATCGGCGTGTTGCGTTTCAAGATCACGGACAGCACACCGATCAAAGAAAAGTAATACGCTTCGTGATATTACGTAGCCCAGCCTCTCAGTCGAACAAGCATGGAGCTTATGACCAGCAGCACAACGGCCGGCAATGCCCAACTGGACACCTCTCACTCTCCCGCACAGCTGCGGGTTACGGGTGACTGGACGCTTGCCCATTACGCCGACCTCAAGGGCCTGAGCGAAAAGATTCGCGGCCAATACGACGACAGCGCCCACATCGACCTTAATGGTCTTGGCGCGCTCGATACCGCTGGCGCTTCGCTGCTGGTGGAGTTGCTGGGGTCCGAGCGTCTCGGCCGCTCCGCCGAACATCCGGATTGCACATTGTCCGGCGCCGATCGCGCGTTGCTGCAAACCGTGTACTGCTCGATGACGGACTTCTGCGTACCGATCAAGGAACCGGAAATCAGCGTCGGCATTCAATTGCTGACCCGCATTGGTCGCGCAGTCGACACGGTCTGGCAGGACACCTTGCAGCTGTTGGGTTTTGTCGGCCTGATCCTCGAAACCGTCGCCCGCAGCCTGTTTCGGCCCAAACGCTGGCGCATCACGCCAATGATTGCGCACATCGAACAGACCGGCCTCGACGCTGCCCCCATCGTTGCCCTGCTGACCTTTCTGGTGGGCGCCGTTGTGGCGTTTCTGGGGGCAACGGTGCTGGCGAGCTTTGGCGCGACGGTCTTCACCGTGGACCTGGTGGCGTTCTCTTTCCTGCGCGAGTTCGGCGTCCTGCTGACCGCGATCCTGATGGCCGGCCGCACCGCCAGTGCGTTCACCGCTCAGATCGGTTCGATGAAGGCCAACGAAGAAATCGACGCCATCCGCACGTTGGGCCTGGACCCGATGGAGTTGCTGGTGGTGCCGCGTGTCCTCGCCCTGCTGGTCGCGCTGCCGATGCTGACCTTTCTGGCGATGCTTTCGGGAATTATCGGCGGCGGCGTGGTGTGTGCCGTGTCGCTGGATATCTCGCCTGCGATGTTCCTGTCGCTGCTGCAATCGGACATTGGTGTTCAGCACTTTCTGGTGGGGATGGTCAAAGCGCCTATCTTCGCCTTCCTGATTGCGGCCATTGGCTGCCTTGAGGGCTTCAAGGTCAGTGGCAGCGCTGAGTCTGTTGGCGCGCACACCACGTCCAGCGTGGTCCAGTCGATTTTTGTGGTGATCGTTCTCGACGCAGTCGCCGCGCTGTTTTTCATGGAGATGGGCTGGTGAGTCGTCTACCCCGAGCGCCCTCCGAGGCCGTGATCGAAGTCCGTGACCTGTGCAATCGCTTTGGCAATCAGAGCGTGCACGAACATCTGGACCTGGACTTGTACAAGGGCGAAATCCTCGCCGTGGTGGGCGGTTCCGGGAGCGGCAAATCGGTGCTGCTGCGCAGTATTGTCGGCCTGCGCCAGCCCACTGAGGGCGTAGTCAAGGTGTTTGGTAAAAACCTCCCGACGTTATCTGAGCAAGAGCGCTCGATGGTCGAGCGGCGTTTCGGTGTGCTGTTCCAGAAAGGTGCCCTGTTTTCTTCGCTGACCGTAACCGAAAACGTCGCCCTGCCCCTCATCGAACACGCTGGCTTGAGTCGCGAAGATGCCGAGCACCTGGCTGCAGTGAAACTGGCATTGGCGGGCTTGCCATTGTCTGCGGCGGACAAGTACCCGGCCTCGCTCTCCGGCGGCATGATCAAGCGTGCTGCGCTGGCCCGGGCGCTGGCGCTGGACCCGGATATTCTGTTTCTCGACGAACCTACGGCCGGCCTCGACCCGATTGGTGCTGCGGCCTTCGATCAATTGATCCTGACCCTGCGCGACGCGTTGGGCCTGAGCGTATTTCTGGTCACCCACGACCTGGACACGCTCTACACCATCACCGACCGTGTGGCGGTGCTGGCGCAGAAAAAGGTACTGGTGGCCGATGCCATCGACAAGGTTTCGGAAACCGACGACGCGTGGATTCACGAATACTTCCATGGCCCTCGTGGCCGCGCGGCGCTGACTGCCGCTCAACAGCTCAACGAGGTCTGACATGGAAACCCGAGCCCATCATGTGTTGATCGGCCTGTTCACGGTAATTGTGGTGGCAGGCGCCCTGCTTTTCGGCCTGTGGCTGGCCAAGTCCAGTGTCGACACGGAGTTCAAGGATTACGAAATCGTCTTCAACGAGGCGGTCAGCGGCCTGTCCAAAGGCAGCGCCGTGCAGTACAGCGGGATCAAGGTCGGCGATGTCGTGACGTTGCGCCTGGACCCGAAAGACCCGCGTCGGGTGCTGGCGCGCATCCGCTTGGGTGGCGAAACGCCGATCAAGGAAGACACCCGGGCCATACTGGCGCTGACCGGTATCACGGGCACCTCGATCATCCAGCTCAGCGGTGGCACGCCGCAGAGCCCGGCGCTCAAGGGCAAAGGCGGTGACCTGCCGACGATTGTGGCATCGCCCTCACCCATCGCCCGCCTGCTCAACGACAGCAACGACCTGATGGCCGGTGTGAATACGCTGATGCATAACGCCAATCTGATGTTCTCCACGGAGAACGTTGAACGCATCAGCAAGACCCTGGAGCATCTGGAGCAAACCACCGGCACCATTGCCGATCAACGTGGCGATATCCGTCAGGCCATGCAGCAATTGGCATCGGTGGGCAAGCAAGCGGGTGCCATGCTGGAACAGACCTCGGCGCTGATGCGTAACGCCAATGGCCTGCTCAATGATCAGGGCAAGCAGATGTTCGGCAGTGCCGAGCAGGCAATGAAGTCGCTGGAACAGAGCAGCGCGACCATCAACAAGCTGATCTCCAGCAATCAGGATTCCCTGAACAACGGCATGCAAGGTCTCAACGGGCTGGCGCCGGCGGTGCGTGAACTGCGTGACACGCTGACGTCGTTGCGCGCGATTTCCCAGCGCCTTGAAGCCAACCCCAGCGGTTATCTGCTGGGCAACGACAAGAACAAGGAGTTCACGCCATGAAGCTGAGCCACGTCGCCCTCCTCGCCAGCTTCGTGCTGCTCAATGCCTGTTCGATCCTGCCCAAGCCCGAACCGTTCGATGTCTATCGATTGCCGTCGGCCCAGAGCGGCGCCTCGGCCAGCCACGTTACGCCGCAACGCTGGTCGCTGCGCCTGGCCAAACCGCAGGCGAGCCAGGCGTTGAACAGCCCGAACATCGCGGTGATCCCCCAGGGTGATCTGCTCAGCAGCTACAAAGGTTCACGCTGGACCGATCCGGCGCCGGTGCTGCTGCGCAATCGTCTGCTGGACGGTTTTCAGCGAGACGGTCGAATTCAGTTGTTGAGCTCCGACGACAGCAATTTCCAGGCAGACCTGGAGCTGGGCGGCCACTTGCAGGCGTTCCAGACCGAATATCAAGGCACGGTCGCGAGCGTGGTCGTTCGGCTGGATGCGTTGCTGGTGCGGGGCTATGACCAGCGGATTCTCGCCAGCCGACGCTTCGAAGTGCGCCAGCCGTTGAGTGATGTGCAGGTGCCGTCGGTTGTTGCCGGTTTTGGCCTGGCCAGTGACCAGTTGACGACACAGGTGGTGAGTTGGGCGGTGGAGCAAGGGCAGCGATTGGCACCGCCTGTCAGGAACGCATCAAATCCTTTGTAGCAGCTGCCGAGGCACGAGGCTGCGTTGGGCTGCGCAGCGGCCCCCGAGGGCGGTCCTGCGACACGCAACGCAGCCTCGTGCCTCGGCAGCTGCTACAGGGATTGTGGTTAGCCGAAGAACCAGTAGCACACGCCGATAGCGGCGAGCACACCGGCCAGTTCCGCCAGCAGCGCGCAGCCCACAGCGTGCCGCGCGCGCTGGATGCCCACCGCGCCGAAGTACACCGCCAATACATAGAACGTCGTTTCAGTGCTGCCCTGGATCGTCGCCGCCACCAGCGCCGGGAAGCTGTCGACCCCGGACGTTTTCATGGTTTCGATCAACATCGCCCGGGCGGCGCTGCCCGAGAATGGCTTGACCATTGCTGTCGGCAGCGCGTCGACGAAGCGTGTGTCCCAACCCGCCCACTCCACCAGATGCCGAATGCCGTCGAGACCAAAATCCAGCGCACCGGAGGCCCGCAGTACGCCGACCGCGCAGAGCATGGCCACCAGATACGGCAACAGATTCTTCGCTACGTCGAAGCCTTCTTTCGCCCCTTCGACGAAGGCTTCGTACACCTTCACTTTGCGCAAGGCGCCGATCACCAGAAACAACATGATCAGGCCAAACAGCGTCAGGTTGCCCAGGATCGAGGACAAACCGGCCAGAGCGGTGGCTGAGAGGGTCGCCAGCAAAGCCATGAAGCCGCCGAGGGCCAGGGCACCGGGGATCAGATAGGCAAGCACCACTGGATCCCACAGGCGCAGGCGCTGCATGAACGCGACGGACAGCAGGCCCACCAGCGTTGAGCAACTGGTGGCCAACAGGATGGGCAGGAACACCAGCGTCGGGTCGGGTGCGCCTTGCTGGGCGCGGTACATGAAGATGGTCACAGGCAGCAGCGTCAATGACGAGGCGTTGAGCACCAGAAAGAGAATTTGCGCGTTACTGGCAATGGTCGGGCTGGGGTTGAGCTCCTGCAACGCTTTCATGGCCTTCAGGCCGATGGGCGTGGCGGCGTTGTCGAGGCCCAGGCCGTTGGCGGCGAAGTTGAGGGTGATCAGGCCGATGGCCGGGTGGCCCGCGGGGACTTCCGGCATCAGGCGAAGGAACAGTGGCCCCAGGGCTTTCGCCAGCCAATCGACGATCCCGGCTTTTTCGGCGATGCGCAGAAACCCGAGCCAAAGGGTGAGGGTGCCGAACAGCAGCACCATGACTTCGACCGACAATTTGGCCATGGCGAAAATGCTCTCTACCATCGCCGCGAAGATCCCGGCGTTGCCGCCGATCAGCCATTGCGCCAGTGCCGAAACGGCAGCCACGATGAAGAAGCCAAGCCACAGGCCATTAAGCATGAGTCAAATCCCCCGAAGAATGCGGCGAATGATAGCGGGGTAGCCAGAAACGACAAACCCCGGATTTCTCCGGGGTTTCTATGAGTGCGCAACCGCGCTTGCGGGAGCACCTGTGGCGAGGGGATTTATCCCCGTTCGGCTGCGCAGCAGTCGTAAAACCAGCGCACACTTTATACCTGATACACCTCGGTCGCAGATTTGGGGCTGCTTCGCAGCCCAACGGTGCGGTGCGACGTTTCGCTAAATCCCCTCACCACAGAGTTGTGTGCCTCAAGGGGGTGTATCAGCTGTTCAAGGTTTCGCCAGCCGGCAGCTTTTCCTTGCTGCGCCAGTGCGGCAGGGAGTTCCAGTAGCGCTCGCCCTTGGCGTCGTCGTACATGCCTTCCCAGCGGGAGATGACCAATACCGCCAAGGCATTGCCGATCACGTTCAACGCGGTACGTGCCATGTCCATGATGCGGTCGACACCGGCGATAAATGCCAGGCCTTCCAGCGGAATACCCACGCTGCCCAGTGTGGCCAGCAGCACCACGAAGGACACACCCGGTACGCCGGCGATGCCTTTGGAGGTGACCATCAAGGTCAGTACCAGCAGCAACTGCTGGCTGATGGACAGGTCGATGCCGTACAGCTGGGCAATGAAAATTGCCGCGATGCTTTGATAAAGCGTCGAACCGTCCAGGTTGAACGAATAGCCGGTTGGCACCACGAAGCTGCAAATGGCCTTCGGCGCGCCGTAGGCTTCCATCTTCTCGATAACGCGTGGCAGCACGGTTTCCGAACTTGCGGTGGAGTAGGCCAGCACCAGCTCATCCTTGAAGATGCGCATCAGTTTGAGCACCGAGAAACCGAACAGGCGAGCAATCAGGCCCAGCACCACAAAGGCGAAGAAGGCAATAGCGACGTAAACCAGGATGACCAGTTTGGCCAGCGGGATCAGGGAAGCGAAGCCGAAGTTGGCAACCGTCACCGCGATCAGTGCGAACACGCCAATCGGGGCGTAGTTCATGATCATGTGGGTCACTTTGAACATGCTTTCCGATACGCCCTGGAACATTTTTACCAGGGGTTCGCGCAAGTCGGCTTGCAGGCTCGACAGACCAAGACCGAACAATACCGAGAAGAAAATGATCGGCAGCATCTCGCCACGGGCCATGGCCGCGAAGATGTTCGACGGGATCAGGTTGAGGATTGTTTCGATGAACGCATGTTCATGCTGAACCTCGGCAGCAGTCGCCTGGTACTTGGAAATATCCACGGTACCCAGGGTGCTCATGTCGATGCCGGTGCCCGGGTGGAACACGTTTGCCAGCACCAGACCTACCACGATAGCGATCGTGGTGACGATCTCGAAGTAGATGATGGTCTTCAGACCGATACGCCCGAGTTTCTTCGCGTCGCCAACACCGGCGATGCCGACGATCAGCGAGGAGATGACGATCGGAATCACGATCATCTTGATCAGACGGATAAAGATATCGCCCGCGGGTTGAAGGACGTTACTGATCCACCAGGCTTTTTCGGCACTGAAATGGTTGAGCAGCGCACCGATTGCAATCCCCAATACCAGACCGATCAGGATCTGCCAGGCGAGGCTAAGCTTTGCCTTCTTCATATCTTTACCCTTACTTGCGTTTGACTCAGGCAGATGCGCGGAACTGGAACGCTCGTGGCGAAAAAGTCTTGTGCATCGGCCTCCGTATAAGGTGCCCCGAAGCGCGTGTTTGCGGCTCTCTGGCAGGCGAAAAAAGGCGCAACTATTCCGATGCAAGGAAGCGACGTCTAATGCCGTAAACGCCTACCCTATGCCGAATCGGCATGAGCTTTTTTAAGTGAAACTCGCGTCCCAACCGGTTCGAATACGACATTTCGGCAGGCATAAGTGCCGTGAACCGGCCATCATAGAGCAGGTTGAGTGTTTTTTGATCAGGTGAGGTGAGGGGGTTTTGGGGCTGAAATCGGACAATCCGACAGGAAGATGCCGTTGAAAAATCAGGCAATTTTTCTCGATGTACGGTCGCGACGAAACACCGCGAAAAGTATTTTTTGAGAAAGTTGATTCGAATTGTAGAGAAGAGAAGCTCAACCGAGCGGTTGGCCTAAGATCGATGCCTCAGTTGCATAAGCTCTCCGCAAGTCCGTCGATGCCTATCACCGGCGAACTTGCGTCGCAGCTATTCCTGACCCGGTCCTTTCGCAAGTACTCCCTGTACTCGTAGGTCACTCCGCCCCTGAAACAGGCAGAACATCCCGACCCCTTGGTCATGCGTCTACCTTCCTCGGGTAGCGCATTGGAAAGATGCCATTTGGCCTCTTTCTTGTTACAAACTCAGTACCAGTTCGGATCTTTCTTCAGTTGTTCCATCAACAGCTTTTGCATGCCCTCGTCCGGCTTTCCAAGGAAGCGATAGTCGGCATGTCGTGTAGGCGACTTGTCGGCTGGCAACCCGGCAGGCACTTCGACCAGCATGGCGTATGCGTCCTTTTTGTCGAAGCTAACGGCGACGATCAAGCGCTTGTTGAGACAGGTCGCCTGCGTTTCGCAAAGCGGTCCAACGAGGTACTTATCGCCATCTTCTTCAACCGCATTCATTTGCTCGGCGTCGCCGGACAGGTTCATGACCCATTCCGGCAGGCGTTCTTCCTTCTTCACCACGCCTTGCCAGGTTTCCCGGTATTGCGGGTCAGTGTTCAGCAACTCGTTGACCCGCGCCTGGCCGTCATTGGCCGCCATCGCCATGGCACTACCGCCCAAGAGCAGGGCGGCTGCCAGTGTCTTTAACGAAACGCTCATGTTCAGCCTCGACCGCGACGGCCAAAGAAGAACGAAGCAATGAACATCACCAGGAACACGACAAAGAGAATCTTGGCGATACCCGTGGCGGTGCCCGCGATACCACCGAAGCCCAGTACGGCGGCGATGATGGCAATGATCAAGAATGTGATTGCCCAGCTCAACATGGTGATTCTCCTTACGCTTCTATTAGAGGTAGTGCTTGGTGGTGCGTTTCCCGGCGCATCGAACGCGCCAAGTTCGTGAGTTAGAACACCCAGCGTTCCTGACGTGGCATCTCATCTACAGGCTGAGCCTGGTCGACGTCCATCATTCGTAGCGGGGTTGTGTCAGCCTGATTGCTGCTGACGGCACTGAAGTGGGTCTGAGTCGGATGCTTGAGCGACACATGTGGCGCTTCTGGCTGCTGGCTCTGCTCCCAGAGAAGAAACTGTTGGCCGCCGATCAGAGTGATCAAAAGGGCGAGCATGGCGAACAGACCTTGCTGGATATGCAGTGGCGAGATGCGCAATTGGGCGGCACGTTGGCGATTCATCCGGAAACTCCTCCCACTCTGGTGGTGATCTTGTTGTGGGCGATGGTTTTGCCCTGATTAACCAGAGTATTGCAGCCTGCATGCCAGCTTTTTGATGAGAATTAATCCTTTAAAATCAACGACTTAAAAGATAGTTAAAAATTGCATTGAACGCATCCTGCACGATGGGCTCTCTACGGTCGTGCGTAATGCACGATAATGCCGTAGGAACTTTCATTCTTTTTGAATTGAGAGGAGGGCGCAGATGTCAGAAAAGGATGTGGGCAACGGCTTAACGCTCTGATTTTGGATAAAAAACTAAAGAAATCAGGCCATTGGCTGGGATTCGCTTAGATAGCTACCCTGTCAGAGATGGAAAGGCACAGAATCAACCATGCAACTTGCCCGATTTTTCCGGGACTAACCAAGATCATTCAGAAAGGAGCGTAGGAAAATGGAGTCAGCCACTGAGCATCAAGGCCGCATTCTGCTGGTGGACGACGAATCCGCCATCCTGCGAACTTTCCGTTATTGCCTCGAAGACGAGGGCTACAGTGTCGCTACTGCCAACAGCGCAGCCCAGGCGGATGCGTTACTGCAACGCCAGGTGTTCGACCTGTGCTTTCTCGATCTGCGGCTAGGCGAAGACAACGGCCTTGATGTACTCGCCCAAATGCGCATTCAGGCCCCGTGGATGCGGGTCGTCATTGTCACGGCTCACTCTGCCGTTGACACGGCTGTAGATGCCATTCAGGCGGGTGCCGCCGATTATCTGGTCAAGCCTTGCAGCCCTGATCAGTTGCGCCTTGCGACGGCCAAACAGTTGGAAGTTCGGCAATTGTCGGCGCGTCTGGAAGCGCTGGAAGGTGAAATTCGCAAGCCCAAGGATGGCTTGGATTCCCACAGCCCGGCCATGAAAGTAGTGCTTGAAACAGCACGCCAGGTGGCCAGTACCGATGCGAACATCCTGATTCTCGGTGAGTCCGGTACAGGTAAGGGTGAGCTGTCCCAGGCCATTCATGGCTGGAGCAAGCGGGCTAAAAAATCCTGCGTAACTATCAATTGCCCGTCCTTGACCGCCGAGTTGATGGAGAGCGAACTGTTTGGTCACAGCCGTGGTGCGTTCACAGGCGCAAGCGAAAGTACCTTGGGGCGTGTGAATCAGGCTGACGGCGGAACACTGTTTCTCGACGAGATCGGCGACTTTCCTCTCACGTTGCAGCCAAAATTGCTTCGTTTCATTCAAGACAAAGAATATGAGCGTGTCGGTGATCCGGTGACCCGCCGCGCCGATGTGCGAATCCTCGCAGCGACCAACCTTAACCTTGAAGACATGGTGCGCGACGGTCGCTTCCGTGAAGACCTGCTCTACCGCCTGAATGTCATTACCTTGCACTTGCCGCCATTGAGGGAACGTCGCGAAGACATCCTGAACCTGGCTGATCGTTTCCTGGCGCGCTTCGTCAAGGAATACGCGCGCCCGGCTCGCGGTTTCAGCGACGAAGCCCGGGAAGCGCTGCTGAGTTACCGCTGGCCAGGCAACATTCGCGAGCTGCGCAACGTCGTGGAGCGGGCAAGCATTATCTGTCCGCAGGAGCGTGTAGAGATCAGCCACCTGGGCATGGCCGAAACACCGGTCAACAGCGCGCCACGCATCGGCGCCGCGTTGAGTCTGGACGAATTGGAAAAGGCGCACATCGGTGCGGTCCTGGCCACGGCGGATACGCTGGACCAAGCCGCTAAAACCCTGGGCATCGACGCTTCGACCCTGTATCGCAAACGCAAGCAGTACAACCTGTGAGTCATCCCCGATGAAACTGGCGATGAAGTTGCGCACCCGGCTCTTCCTGAGTATTTCGGCGCTGATCACGGTTGCGCTACTTGGGCTGTTGCTCGGTCTGGTCAGTGTGATGCAGATGGCCAGCTCCCAGGAAGCGCTAGTGCGCAACAACTTTGCGACCCTGGATTTGGGGCTGAAACTGAGGCAAACCCTGGGCGATCAATTGATCGTCATGCTCAGCGAAAAACCCGACGACGGGGCCTTCGAGAGATCCAGGCAGAAGTATTTCGAGCTGCTTGATGAAGGTATCGCCCATGAGCAGAAGGGCGATGGCATTCAGTATGGTTTTAGCCAGGCCAAGGCGGATTATCAGAGCTTTCTCGAGGCCTACACACAGTCGCGTGATACGACCCACGTACTGAGTGGCAATGAGGCGCTCACTGAAAAATTCAATGCGCTGCGCAATGGTTTGCTTACCGAGCACAAGCGTGCGCTGGATAACATTAATGAAACCCAGCGCAGCGCGCGCGACCGGGCGTTATTGGTCGCGGGACTGCTTGGGTTGGTCGGGCTCGCGGTGCTGATCATAGGTTTTGTTACCGCTCACGCCATTGCCAGGCGTTTCGGTGCTCCCATCGAAGCGTTAGCCCAAGCGGCAGACAATATAGGCCAGGGCAATTTCGAAGTGACACTGCCGATTTCATCGGCGGAGGAAATGAACCTGCTTACCAAGCGCTTCGGGATGATGGCCGAGGCATTGCGCGAGCATCAGGCCACGAACATCGATGAATTGCTCGCGGGGCAGCAGCGTTTGCAGGCGGTCCTCGACAGCATTGATGACGGGTTGCTGATGATCGACCGTGAAGGGTATCTGGAGCATTTGAACCCCGTCGCTCAACGGCAGTTGGGTTGGGACGCTGATCGACTTGGCCAGGGATTGGGCTCTGCTCTCGAACGCCCCGAGCTGGATGAGCAGCTGCAATTGGTTCTGCGCGGCGGCACGCTTGAGCGTGCACCGGAGGATCTGAGTATCGAGGTCGATGGTGAGTCGCGGCTGCTGACGTATAGCCTGACGCCGGTCAGCCATACGCAGGGTCATATTCTCGGTGCCGTGATGGTGCTGCATGACGTGACCGAGCAGCGTGCCTTCGAGCGGGTGCGCAGCGAGTTCGTGTTACGCGCTTCCCATGAGTTGCGAACCCCGGTCACGGGGATGCACATGGCCTTCGGCCTGTTCCGGGAACGGGCGAAATTTCCTGAAGATTCACGCGAGGCCGATCTGCTGGATACCGTGAATGAAGAGATGCAGCGGTTGATGCAATTGATCAACGATCTGCTGAACTTCTCTCGTTACCAGAACGGATTGCAAAAGCTCACGCTGGCGCCATGTTCCATCGACGAGTTGCTGGAAGAGGCGCGGTTGCGGTTCTCCGGGGCGGCACAGGACAGTGGTATCGATCTGCTGGTTGAAGTGCAGGGTCCGTTGCCCAGGCTGCAGGCTGATAAGGCCCAGCTGGATCGCGTGCTCGATAACCTGATTGATAATGCGTTGCGCCACACCGGACCGGACGGGCAGATCCGTTTGCAAGCCCGGCGCCATGGCGAGCGCGTCATCATCAGCGTCGAGGATAACGGCGAAGGCATTGCCTACGGACAACAGGGACGGATCTTCGAACCCTTTGTGCAGGTGGGCCGCAAGAAGGGCGGCGCGGGGCTCGGTCTGGCGCTGTGCAAGGAGATCGTGCAGTTGCACGGCGGGCGGATGGGCGTTTATTCGCGGCCAGGGCAGGGCACGCAGTTCTATATGGCGCTGGCGGTTTAAAGTGGGTTCACGCTTCGTCGTCGAAGCGTCTACCGGCCAAGCGGCGACCCCGTGTAATCAGCTCAATGAATTGAACTGCGCTTAACGCATGGGCGAATAGCCAGCCCTGGCCGTACTTAACGCCTTCGCTACTCAGGAACGCGGCTTGGGATTCCAGTTCGATCCCCTCGGCAATCACTTTGAGTTGCAGGGCCTGGGCCATGTGGATGATGTGCGGGGCAACACCGCTGCTGGCGGCGTCGTGGCCCAGCGCATCGATGAATGCCTTATCGATCTTCAGGCAGTCCACTGGCAGGGTCTGCAGGTAGGCGAGGCTGCAATAGCCGGTGCCGAAGTCATCGATCAAAACCTGATGCCCGACATCTCGCAAGGCTTGCAGGTTTTCCCTGGCCACTACCACGTCGATCAATCCCCGCTCGGTTACCTCAAACGCAATCTGCTGCGCTGCGACCCGGTGCAGGGTCAGCAAACGCGCCATCACTTGTCCGATACGGGGCACCATCACGTCGCATGCCGCCAGGTTGACCGAGATGTACAGCTTTGGATTGGCTCGCAGTAGCTGTCCCAGTTGCTCAAGCAATCGCTGCAAGACGAAGTCGGTCATTTGCCGGATCTGACCGGTGTTCTCTGCCATGGGAATGAACAGGTCGGGGCTGGTCAGGGTTCCATCCGGTCGACGCCAGCGCAGCAAGGCTTCCGCCCCGACACAATTACGGCTGTCGAGGTCGAAGATCGGTTGATACAACACCTGCAACTCGCCCCTGCGTATGGCGCCATTGAGCTCGGCATCCAGTGACTGTCGCTGACGGACCAGCAGGAACACCAGGAAACCCATGAAGCAGCCGAGTAACACGCTGGCTGGCAGCAACCACCACCACACTGCAGGCACGTGAATAACAGTGCGAGGTGAGATGAGCACGAGTTGATACGCGGGATTATTGGTGGGCATGCGGTAGATCAAACTGGTTTGCGTGATCTGCAACGCATCGCGGCTTTTTGGTGGCCAGCCTTCTGGAGGCGGCCAGGCCTGTGCGACGCCCAGAACAGGGATCGCTCGAGCGCCACGGTCGAGCACCACCAGCAGGCTGCTACCCGGCGACAGATCGACCATGTCGGTCAAGTGCCCGCGAGAGGTGGCGACGCGGAAGTTGCCACGTCCGAGCATCAAGGCCGCGCGGTTTTCGTCGGGCTCGGTCGTGGTGTTTAGCCAGTAACTGTACGTGGGGCCTGTGATATCAGGTGGTCTGCTCATCGATAGCCCTTCCTGGCGAGGGCGGTTGGAGCAGATCCGGGAGGCGTCCATGTAGGCGGCTTCGTAAACGAAGCGGTAGTTGAAGGTGACTTGCTGCAGGGTGGCGATCATTTCGTCGTCACAGCGCCTGAGCGGCTGGGCTTCAAGGTCGTCGAGGCTTTCGCGCAGCTGTCCGAACAGTTGCTCCAGGCGGGCGAGAAATCGCTCGCCCTGGGCGTTCATTTCTTCGCTTTCGTTTTGGTCGACCTGGTGTACGGCAACGAAAAGACTGCCTGCCATCAGCAGTGTCGCGCTCAAGACAGCCGCCAGCGTCGCCAAAAACCAAGGGCGATAGAACCAGCTACGCAATGCCTCTCGAGCAGCAGCCATCAGTGAACATCCGAAGAATTACCAATGAGTTATAGCTGCTGATTGAGAAAAAGCGTTGACCGTCGGGCGGGCGTCATTATTTTGTCTGATTCAAAACCTGTAGCAGCGCTGCGGTTTGGGCATCCGGCGTTCCGTCGAAGCGCGTGGGCCGGAAGTGCATCTGGAAAGCGGCGATCACATGGCGAGTCGCCACATCCAGCTCACCGGTTTGCGGGGTGCTGTAACCCAGGCGCGCCAATTGACTCTGGAACCAGCCGATTGCCGGTAATTGGGTTTCGAATCGTGGCTGAAGGCGCGACACGGCCTGCTCGTTCGGCCACACGCCCAGACCTTCTGCTGCCAGACGTTTCCAAGGGAACAGCGGGCCCGGATCGAGTTTGCGCAGCGGTGCAATATCGCTATGGCCGATGATGCTGTGGGGATTGATGGCGTAACGCTTGCTGATGTCCTTGAGCAGGGCGATCAGGGACTGGATCTGATCTTCGCTGTAGGGGTACCAGAGGCGTCCGGTTGGCGTGTCTTTGAAACCCGGATTGACGATTTCGATGCCAATGGAGCTTGAGTTTAGCCAGGTTCTGCCTTGCCACTCACTTTCCCCGGCATGCCAGGCGCGGAGGTTTTCATCCATCAGTTTGTATATGGTGGCGCCCTTGTCGTCACCGATCAGATAGTGGCTGCTGACTTCGCCATGGGTCAGCAACTGGAGCGAGCGCTCGAGCGATGCAGAGGTGTAATGCACCACCACGAACTGTATGCGACTGTCGTGATTGGCGGAGGCGTGGCTGGTGTCATATCGCGGGCCGCTGGCGCAACCGGCCAATAGGACCAGCGAAACGAGTAAGGCTAAATATTTCATGGTGAAAGGCATTACACACAAAGACGATAATGCAACAGTGTAACGTACTGCCTTGATCTCGGAGGGCTACGCTGCGTATTTAAACAAAATGGAACATTTTGTCTTCAGCCCGGCTCGACGCGGTTCCTGCCGGCATGTTTCGCGCGATATAACGCCTGATCGGCTCTTTTGAGCACCAAATCGCTGTGTTCGCCTGCTTTGAAAGCGGTCAAACCCACTGAGACAGTGATGGTCACCGGCTCGCCCTTGAAGTGGAAAGGGCAGGCTTCAACCGCAGCGCGTAAGGTTTCG
This sequence comes from Pseudomonas sp. p50(2008), assembly GCF_015351605.1. Taxonomy (NCBI): domain Bacteria; kingdom Pseudomonadati; phylum Pseudomonadota; class Gammaproteobacteria; order Pseudomonadales; family Pseudomonadaceae; genus Pseudomonas; species Pseudomonas sp. p50(2008). Next base: position 60,882 of record NZ_JACMYF010000002.1, on the reverse strand, counting down.
AGCAGTTTCACACCTGTCGTAAGCGCTGTGGCGGGTATCAGCAAGACGAACTCTTCACCGCCAAACCGGGCGATGAAATCAGATCCACGCAGGCGCTTGCGCAGTACGTTCGCAATGATCTTCAGAACCTTGTCGCCGGCCAGGTGGCCGTAGTTATCGTTGATGCGCTTGAAGTGGTCGAGATCCAGCATGGCCAGCAACAGCGTGTTGCCATGTTGTTGCCACTGGCTGATTTCGTGATCCAGCCGTTCGTTCCAGGCGGCGCGGTTGGGCAATCCGGTCAGCGGGTCGATCAAGGCTTTCTGACGCTGCTCCTCCAGGTGTTCGCGAAAACCCAGGGCTTCCTGTTCCATGTGGGCCACTCGATCCGCGAGGCCCTGCAGGCGGGTTGCCACTTCCTGCTCACGCTGGTCGCGCTGTTTCTGGTGATGATCGAGCGTGCCGAGCAGACCTTCGAGATGGTTTTCCAGTACATGCTTGAGATCGTCCAGATCCGCGGCCTCTTGCACACTGCTTTGCAAGCCATCGACCTGCTCACGGATCTGAGTGTCCATTTCGCGTGCGGCGGATCGGCTGTCAGCATGGCCATCGCTGGCGGCTTGCAGGTTGTTCTGAAACGCTTCTAGGCGCTCGTTGAGCTGCTGCAGGTACGTTTCGAACTCGTGCTGCCCACTGCCGGTGATGGCCAGCATCAAGGTGGCCAGGTCGTCGAGGATCGGGATCAACTCGTACCAATTCAAACCGTTTTGCAGGCGATGACGCATCGCTTCAGCTTGCGGGCGATGGCGTTCAGGGAGTGTCAAATCGTCGAGCAGGCCGAGTAGGGTGTCTTCAATATGCTTGGCGACAGAGCTGTACGTAGGCTCGGGTGAGACAGGCAGCGCGTAGTGCGCGTCATGTTCCGGTGGCTGCGGATTGATGGCGACCGATTCCGGCACCGTGTCGGCGGGTATCGGCTGGCTATCGATGACGTCCAGAGAATCAGGTTCGCTGGAAATGATTGAGGCGTGGGTGTCAGCGTCAGCTTTGGTGGTCGGCACCGGCGGCTCTTTGGTCTTCTCGACGTCCGGTAGCTCCGTTGGCGGTGGTGTAATTTTGGGTTGCGGTTGCGGCTGCGGCTGCGGTGCAGCCTGAACAGGCACGGCAGCTTGAGGCTCGTTCACCACGGGATCAAGTGCGGCGACCGGCGCGATGACGGGGATCGGTTTTACGGGTTCATCAACGGTGAGTACAGTCTGCGCAGTCTCTACAGCCGATGCGCGAACGGCTTCCACTGGTTGCGCAGAGGGCAGCTGCACCGAAGCAGAGAGGGGGGCGACCTCATCTGTCTCACGGGTACCGAACAATCGCTGAAGCAAACCCGGCCGGCCAGGTTCTTCCGGGCTTTCAAGTTGGCTTAGGGCCTTGCCTTGCAAACCGCTCAATTCGCTCAGCAGCAACGGCATCTCACGTGCATGCCCGACACGTGCATCAAGTTGCTTGGCGAATTGTTTGAGGGGCCTGGCCACTTCTCGTGGAAGCGGCAGGGTTTGCAACTGAGCAACCAGCGCCGTCAGTGCGGCGCTCGTTTGGTTGACCCGGGTTTCACGGCGTTGTTCAGAGTCGAGAACGGCTTTTTCCAGGCGCGGGAGGAGGGCGGCGAGTCCGGCATCCATGTCATCGGTGCGCACGACGTCGCGCATTTCCTTCATGCATTCGTCAACTGCGCGATCAGTACCCTCTGCCGCCAGCGTGCTGCGTACGAGCCCGCGCCGCAGCAAGTCGAGGCGGGCATCCCAACGGCGTTCAAGTTTTTCCTGTTGTTCGATGCTTTGAAGGTACTTCTCTTTCCAACGCTGTGCTTCGTCGCTCATTCGAGGGTTCCGCTAAGGGGCAGGACTCAGCGCGGGCAATGCATCGGCCGTGAGCGAACCCGGCAGACGAATCTCTACCGCGACCGGCAGGTGATCGGAAATGGGTTGCGCCAGCACCTCGAATTTTTCCAGGGTCAGGCTCGGACTTAGCAGAATATGGTCCAGGCAGCGCTGTGGGCGCCAGCTCGGGAACGTCGCTTCGAGCTGCGGTGCCAGCAGGCCGAGATCGCGCAGCGGGGAGTTTTGCAGCAAATCGCTGGCGTGGGTGTTCATGTCACCCATGAGCACCTGGTGTTTATAGCCGCCGATCAACTCGCGGATATAGGACAGTTGCAGGCTGCGTACCCGAGCACCCAGCGCCAGGTGCATCATGACCACCACCAGTGCCTCGGGGCCTTCGCCGAAGCGCACCAGAATTGCCCCGCGACCCTTTGGCCCCGGCAGCGGATGGTCCTCAATAGCCCACGGGCGCAGGCGACTGAGCACGCCATTGCTGTGCTGGCCGAGGCGACCGAGATTGCGGTTGAGTTGTTGATACCAGTATGGGAAGGCACCGAGCTGTGCCAGGTGTTCAACCTGATTGACGTAGCCCGATCGAAGGCTGCCGCCATCGGCTTCCTGCAAGGCGACCAGATCGAAGTCACCCAGCAGATTGCCGATTTTTTGCAAATTTCCGGCACGACCGTTGTTGGGCAGCAGGTGCTGCCAACCCCGGGTCAGGTAGTGCCGGTACCGTTCGGTACTGATGCCGACCTGAATATTGAAACTGAGCAGGCGCAGACGGCTGTCTGCGGGCAAGCCCGTCGATACCAGGTGGTGTTCGTTGACCTGCGGATCATGCAGGCCAACAACGCGTTCAGTTCCCCAGCGGCGCATGGCAGGCTCCGCGCTTAGTTGGCAGCAGCCTTGTTAGCCGCTCGCTCTTGTTCGACCAGTTTGTCGGCCAGTTGCAGGGCTTGTTCGGCACCACCAGCAGAACCCACATCGAAGCGGTACTTGCCGTTGACGATCAAGGTTGGCACGCCGGTGATTTCATACTTCTTGGCGAGCTCGGTGGCCTTGACGATCTGACCCTTGATGGCGAAGGAGTCGAAAGTTGCCAGGAACTTGTCCTTGTCGACACCTTGGGTGGCCAGGAAATCAGCCATTTCATTTTTGTCGACCAGCTTCTTGTGTTGTTTCTGAATGGCTTCGAACACCGCGGCGTGAACCTTATGCTCAACGCCCATGGCTTCGAGGGTCAGGAACAGCTGACCGTGCGCATTCCAAGGGCCGCCGAACATCGCCGGAATCCGCACAAAATTCACGTCGGAAGGCAGCTTCTCGACCCAAGGATTGATCACCGGCTCAAATGCGTAGCAGTGCGGGCAGCCGTACCAGAACAATTCAACGACTTCGATCTTGCCAGGTACCGCGACCGGGACTGGTTTGGTCAGTTCAACATAAGGGGCGGCAGGTGCTTCGGCGGCTTGTGCAGTCATGCCGAACAGGCTGGCAGCGACGAGAGCGGCGCTGATGATCAGATTACGCATGCTTTACTCCTGGACAATTTTGGTCGCCTCGCGCGACCTGTTTTCAGACAGGTCATGGCGGGCTTGAGTTCTGTAGTGTAACGGCAGCGGCCACAAAAAAGGGCGGCCTAAGCCACCCTTTTTATGCTTGCATCGACGGATTAATCGAGCGTTAACATTGCAAGAGATGAACATCTCTCGCAACGCTCGATCAACAGGCCTTAGTGCAGACCCTGGATATAGCTGGAGACTGCCGCGATGTCTTCGTCGCTCAGTCGTTTAGCAATGGTCTGCATGGTTTTGGTGTCGCCGTCGTTGGTGCGTCCGCCTTCTTCCTTGCGGAAGTCGGTCAGTTGCTTGGCCACGTATTGAGCATGCTGGCCGCCCAGGTGCGGGAAGCCGGCGGCTGCGTTACCTGCGCCATTAGGCGAGTGGCAGCCGGTGCAGGCTGGCAGGCCCTTGGCCAGGTCACCACCACGGAACAACGCTTCACCGCGAGCCACGACTTTCGGGTCGGCGGCGCCAACGCTGCCTTTCTGGGTGGCGAAGTAGGCGGCGATATCGGCCAGGTCCTGATCGCTCAGGTTGGTCAGCAGGCCGGTCATTTCAAGTACCTGGCGTTTGCCGGACTTGATGTCGTGCAGCTGCTTGTTCAGATAACGCTCGCCCTGACCTGCCAGTTTCGGAAAGTTAGGCGCCATGCTGTTGCCATCCGGGCCATGACAGGCGCCACATACTGCGGCTTTCGCCTGACCAGCAGTTGCATCACCTGCAGCATGGGCAATGCCGGAGATCCCCACGGTCAACAGCAGACTCACGATCAATTTGTTCATCAGCTAATCCAACTACGGCTAAGGGTTAAAGAGTTATGGACCGGAATCACTCGCTCATCCAGTGGATGATGGCCTGGTAATCCTCGGCACTGCAGTCCATGCACAAACCACGCGGCGGCATCGCCTTGAAACCCTGGGTCACGTGTTGCACCAGCGTCTCCATACCTTTCGCCAACCTCGGCGTCCAAGCTTCCTGATCGCCCTTTCTGGGCGCCATGGGTAGTTGGCCGGAATGACAGGCACCACAAACACGGTTGTACACAGCTTCCGGATCCTGTGTAGCCTGAGCGCTGTAAAGCGGTATCAAGACACCGGCAGCTAGCAGCCATTTCGTCATAAAACGACCTTTTCAGGGTTGAGAGCGTGCTGCGTTCTAATGCGCAATCATGGTCTATCGCTCTCGTGAACTTCATCCTACGCTGGGACAAAGCGCACACAAAATCTGCGGCATTATATACTGGCGTCACTGAAACGGAAACGACACTGCTCGCCGCGTCCATTCCCGGCGCCGCCCACATCGGAAATCCCATGCAACTCAAGAATCCCATCCTCGGTCTGTGCCAACAGTCCACCTTCATGCTCAGCGCCGCCAAAGTCGACCAATGTCCCGACGACGAAGGCTTCGAAGTCGCTTTTGCCGGGCGTTCCAACGCCGGTAAATCCAGCGCCCTGAACACCCTGACGCACGCCAGCCTGGCACGAACCTCGAAAACCCCGGGTCGTACGCAGCTCTTGAACTTCTTCAAGCTAGACGATGATCGCCGTCTGGTCGACCTGCCAGGCTACGGTTACGCGAAAGTACCTATTCCGTTGAAGCTTCACTGGCAGCGTCACCTGGAAGCCTACCTGGGTGGTCGCGAGAGTTTGAAGGGTTTGATTTTGATGATGGACATCCGTCATCCAATGACCGATTTCGACCTGCTGATGCTGGATTGGGCCGTCGCCAGCGGCATGCCGATGCATATTCTGCTGACCAAGGCGGACAAACTGACTTACGGCGCGGCGAAAAACGTCCTGCTTAAAGTCCAGTCGGACATTCGTAAAGGCTGGGGCGATGCAATCAGCATCCAGCTGTTTTCCGCCCCAAAACGCTTGGGTCTGGAAGACGCCTACACTGTATTGGCGGGCTGGATGGAGCTGGCAGACAAGGGTGCCGAACTCGCTGAGTAAGGGCCTTTGGACAAATCGCGGGCAAAAAAAACCCCGGACTTCTTATGGGGAGGGGGAAGTTCCGGGGTTCAAGCTCCGGACCGCTAGGGCGGGGTCCAGATATCTGCCAACACTTAACACAACATAGGAGCATCGAAGGGCTTCACCAGCCATTCAGTAACTCTGAGTGACGATTCACAGGATTAGTTCAGAATATTTTCAAATGGCTTTGGAATAACGCCGAGCATTTTGCGAACTAATGGCCCTTCGCCGTTTTCTGCCGCGGCACTATGCCGCAGCAGAAAAAGCCTATCAGACGGCTCAGTGAGCCTCATCCCAATTATTGCCTACCCCTACTTCGACCAGCAGCGGCACGTCCAGTTTCGCGGCATCACTCATGTGCGTGCGAATGTCCTCACGAACCTGATCCACCAGATCTTCACGCACCTCGAGCACCAATTCATCGTGTACCTGCAGGATGACTTTGGCGTCCAGGCCAGACGTCGTCAGCCAGTTATCCACCGCTACCATGGCTTTCTTGATGATGTCAGCGGCAGTGCCTTGCATCGGAGCGTTGATGGCCGTGCGTTCAGCGCCTTTGCGCAGGGCCGGGTTCTTCGCGTTGATTTCCGGCAGGTACAGGCGCCGGCCGAAGATCGTTTCAACAAAACCCTGCTCGGCTGCCTGGGCACGGGTGCGCTCCATGTACTCCAGTACGCCCGGATAACGGGCGAAATAACGGTCGATGTAAGCCTGGGACTGCTTGCGATCCACACCGATCTGCTTGGCCAGGCCAAACGCGCTCATACCGTAGATCAAACCGAAGTTGATCGCCTTGGCGCTGCGACGCTGGTCCGTGGTGACGTCCGCCAGTTCCACGCCGAAGACTTCAGCAGCGGTGGCTTTGTGCACGTCCAGATCATTGCGGAAGGCGTGCAGCAACCCCTCGTCCTTGGCCAGGTGGGCCATGATGCGCAATTCGATTTGCGAGTAGTCAGCTGCCAGCAGCTTGTAGCCTTTTGGCGCGACGAACGCCTGGCGAATCCGCCGGCCTTCAGCGGTACGAATCGGGATGTTTTGCAGGTTTGGATCGCTGGAGGACAAGCGCCCTGTTGCCGCAACGGCTTGATGATAAGAGGTATGAATCCGGCCGGTGCGCGGGTTGATCTGCTCTGGGAGGCGATCGGTGTAAGTGCTTTTCAGCTTGCTCATCGAGCGATACTGCATCAGCACTTTAGGCAGCGGATAATCCTGCTCGGCCAGTTCAGCCAGCACGGCTTCGGCAGTCGAAGCCTGGCCCTTGGCGGTTTTACTCAGAATCGGCAGACCCAGTTTTTCGTACAGGATCACACCCAACTGCTTCGGCGAGCCCAGGTTGAACTCTTCCCCTGCGATGGCAAACGCCTCGCGTTCGAGGGCGACCATTTTCTCGCCCAACTCCACGCTTTGAATGCCCAGCAGATTGGCATCGACCAGCGCGCCTTGACGTTCAATGCGCGCGAGAACCGGTACCAGCGGCATTTCGATTTCGCTCAGAACCTTGCTCAGGCTCGGAATGGCATTGAGCTTTTCCTGCAGCGTTTGATGCAAGCGCAAGGTCACGTCAGCGTCTTCGGCGGCGTAAGGCCCGGCCAGTTCGAGGGAGATCTGATCAAACGTCAGCTGTTTGGCACCCTTGCCGGCGATGTCCTGGAAGCTGGTGGTCGTGTGATTCAGGTACTTGAGCGCCAGGCTGTCCATATCGTGACGGGTGGCGGTGGAGTCCAGCACATAGGACTCCAGCATGGTGTCGAACGCGATGCCTTGCACCGTGATCCCGCAGCTTTGGTCGCCGCCAATCGCGCAGTTCGCCAGGATGTTCATATCGAACTTGGCGTGCTGACCGACTTTGAGTTTGCTCGGATCTTCCAGGATCGGCTTCAGTGCGCGCAGCACGGTGTCGCGATCCAGCTGGTCCGGCACGCCCATGTAGGAGTGGGTCAGCGGTATGTAGGCGGCTTCGTTGGCTTGTACGGCAAACGACAGGCCTACCAGTTGCGCCTGCTGCGCATCGATGCCTGTGGTTTCCGTGTCGAAGGCAATCAGTTTGGCGTCGTTGAGTTTCTTCAACCACAGGTCGAAATCGGCCTGGGTGAGGATGGTGGTGTACTTGAGTTCGGCATCGACGGCAGGTTCTTCGGCGACCGGCGCCACGACTTCCTGGCCGGAGCGCTTGGCATCGCGCTGATTTTCGTCGAACCAGCTTTTAAACTCGAGCAACGTGTAAAGCTCGGCGAGTTTGTCGTGATCCGGTTTGCCCATCTGCAAGTCGTCGAGTTCAACGTCCAGCGGCACGTCGATCTTGATCGTTGCCAGTTGATAGGAGAGGAACGCCATCTCCCTGTGCTCTTCCAGCTTGGCCGGCAGTGTCTTGGCGCCGCGAATCGGCAAGGTTGGAACGATGTCGAGGTTCGCGTACAGCTCGGTCAGGCCGCCATTCACGCCGACCAGCAGCCCGGAGGCGGTCTTCGGGCCAATGCCTGGAACGCCCGGAATGTTGTCGGACGAGTCGCCCATCAACGCCAGATAATCAATGATTTGTTCGGGAGCGACGCCGAATTTCTCCTTCACGCCCTCAACGTCCATCGCGCTACCGGTCATGGTATTGACCAAGGTAATGTGGCCGTCGACCAGTTGCGCCATGTCCTTGTCGCCGGTGGAGATGATCACCGGACGGTCGGCCGCCGCGCTGCTGCGAGCCAATGTGCCGATCACGTCATCGGCCTCAACGCCTTCGACGCACAGGAGCGGGAACCCCAGGGCGATGACGCTCTGGTGCAGTGGCTCGATTTGAACGCGCATGTCATCGGGCATGCTTGGGCGATTAGCCTTGTATTCGGCGTACATGTCATCGCGGAAAGTTCCACCCTTGGCGTCGAACACCACGGCGAACGGACTGTCCGGGTACTGCTTGCGCAGACTCTTGAGCATGTTCAACACGCCTTTGACGGCACCGGTCGGCAGTCCTTTGGACGTGGTGAGCGGTGGCAGGGCGTGGAAGGCGCGGTACAGGTAAGAAGAACCGTCCACCAGGACGAGGGGGGCTTGGCTCATGAGCAGGATCAACCTTTTCGGCGGGTCCGGCGCTAGAATAGCGGGACCGTTGACGACAAAGGGACAAGGTTATCATGCGTACACTAAATCGCCTGTTGCTGGCTGGCTTGTTTGCAATCACTCCGTTGGCCGTCATGGCGGCGGACGATGCACCCTCGCCGGAGCCGGAAGTCACCATCCGCACGGAAGGCGATAAAACCATCCAGGAGTACCGCCAAAACGGTTTCCTGTATGCGATCAAGGTTACGCCAAAGGGCGCGCCGCCTTACTTTCTGGTGCGCGCAGACGGGACCGATGCAAACTTCATCCGCTCGGATCAGCCAGATATGCTGATTCCGTCGTGGAAGATCTTCGAGTGGAAATAGTTTCTTAATTTCAATCGGCGCTGGCTCATTCTGCGGCGCCCGTACTGGCAGTTTAAACATGTCTGTGTTCACCCCCCTGGCTCGGCCTGAGCTGGAAACCTTTCTCGCCCCATACGGGCTCGGCCGCCTGCTTGATTTCCAGGGGATTGCCGCCGGTAGCGAAAACACCAATTTCTTTATCAGCCTGGAACAGGGCGAATTTGTCCTGACCCTGGTTGAGCGCGGTCCGGTGCAGGAAATGCCGTTCTTCATCGAGTTGCTCGACGTGCTGCATGATGCCGACCTGCCGGTGCCATACGCGCTGCGAACCACCGATGGCGTTGCCTTGCGCGAACTGGCGGGCAAACCTGCATTGTTGCAGCCGCGCCTGGCGGGCAAGCACATCAAGGAAGCCAACGCGCAACATTGCGCTCAGGTTGGCGACTTGCTCGGCCATTTGCACCTGGCCACTCAGGCCAACATGATCAAGCGCAAGACTGATCGTGGTCTGGACTGGATGCTGGAAGAGGGCACTCAGCTGCTTTCTCATCTCGACGCCGGGCAAAGCGATTTGCTGAAGCAGGCGCTGGACGAAATCGGCGAGCAGAAATCGAAAATTCTGGCGCTGCCGCGGGCCAACATCCATGCGGATCTGTTCCGTGATAACGCGATGTTCGAAGGCACGCACCTGACGGGGTTGATCGACTTCTACAACGCCTGTTCCGGCCCGATGCTCTACGACGTGGCGATTGCCTTGAACGATTGGTGTTCGGACGACGAAGGTCTGATCGACGGGCCACGGGCGCGGGCGCTGCTGGGGGCTTACGCGGCGTTGCGACCGTTCACGGCGGCAGAGGCCGAGTTGTGGCCGACGATGCTGCGGGTGGCGTGCGTGCGGTTCTGGTTGTCGAGGTTGATCGCGGCGGAGTCATTTGCCGGGCAGGACGTGTTGATTCACGATCCGATGGAGTTTCAGCGCCGGTTGGCGCAGCGGCAGAAGGTCAGCACACCGTTGCCGTTTGCCCTTTAAACGCTGGTCAGATGGATCACTGCAATCCCTGTGGGAGTGAGCCTGCTCGCGATGGCGGCGGGACAGTCAGTATTGATGCTGAATGTTATTGCGCTATCGCGAGCAGGCTCGCTCCCACAGGGTGTGTGTCGGTTACAACGACTCCAGGCACCCCGCCAGGTCATTCCCCAACTTCTCCAGTACCTGTTCATACCCTTGAGCAGTCGCCGGCGTGTAGCCGCCCAGGGCGTCGAGTTCCGCCAGCTTCACCGGAAGGCCGGCCACCAGGGTTTCTGCCAGGCGCGGACGCAGCGGTGGTTCGCTGAATACGCACGTCTTCCCAACTTCCTGCAAGCGCGTGCGCATGGCCGCGACGTGCTGGGCACCTGGCTGGACTTCAGCCGCGACGCTGAACACGCCGGTGTGCTTGAGGCCGTAGGTGTCTTCGAAGTAGTCGAATGCTTCGTGGAACACGAAGTACGGTTTGCCCGCAATGCCGGCAAGGCGCGACTTCAAGCGCAGGTCCAGTGCATCCAGACGTTCATCGAACGCCTTGAGGTTGCTCTGATAACGCGCAGCGTTAGCGGGATCGGCAGCACTCAGGTCAGCGGTCATTTTCCTGGCGATCACACGAGCATTCACTGGCGATAACCATAAATGCGCATCCAGGGTGCCTGGGCGGTGATCGTGGTCGTGCTCGTCCGGCTCTTCGGTGTGCGACTGACTGTCTTCGGCAAAATGGCGAAGTTTCAGGTCAGGCAAATCCTGCACGGCGACGCTCGGCAGCGTCCGACCTTTCAGGACCCGGGGCAGGAAACCTTCCATGTCCGGACCGATCCAGTAAATCAGATCCACCGACTGCACCTTCCGTACGTCGGATGGACGCAATGCATAGTTATGCGGCGAAGCACCGGGCGGCAGCAGCACTTCCGGAAGCGCCACACCATCCTGAACAGCCGCTGCGATCAGCTGCAGTGGCTTGATGCTGGTCAGCACCTTGACCTCGGCATGGGCGAAACCTGCCAGTGAAAAACTGGCGAGAACTGCGACACAAATAGAAAAAAGTCGGGACACAATGACCACTCGAAGAGGCGAGAACGGGTAACATAATAACGTCTCTCACAAAAATCGTCGCCGCTCATGCCTAAAACACCGATTGCCAGCCGTCCCCACGACCACTCTCATTGCGTGCATAACGCTCTGTCTGAGGCCGATGCCCTCTGTGCGCGTCAAGGCCTGCGCCTGACTGCCCTGCGGCGGCGCGTGCTCGAATTGGTGTGGCAGAGCCACAAACCGCTGGGCGCGTACGACATTCTTGCGGTGTTGAGCGAGCAGGACGGTCGCCGCGCTGCACCGCCGACGGTGTATCGCGCGCTGGATTTCCTGCTGGAGAACGGTTTCGTACACCGCATCTCCTCCCTCAACGCCTTCGTTGGCTGCAATCACCCGGAACATGCGCATCAGGGTCAATTCCTGATTTGCCGCGAGTGCCACGCCGCCATCGAGCTTGAACAAAAAACCATCAGCGACGCCATCATTGGCAGCGCCAAGGATGTCGGGTTTGTGGTCGAAGGCCAGACCGTTGAAGTGGTCGGCCTGTGTTCGGGCTGCCAGGGGGCTTGATGAGCAACGCGTTGATCCGACTTGAGCAGGTCGCCGTCACCTTCGCCGGGCAAAACGTGCTCGATAACATCGAGTTGAGCGTCGAGCCTGGTCAGATTGTCACCCTGATCGGCCCCAACGGTGCGGGCAAGACCACGTTGGTCCGCGCGGTGTTGGGCCTGTTGAAACCGGACAGCGGCAGTGTCTGGCGCAAGCCGAAATTGCGGGTTGGATACATGCCGCAAAAACTTCATGTCGATCCCACGCTCCCACTCTCCGTGCTGCGTTTTTTGCGCCTGGTGCCAGGCGTTGACCGCGCCCGCGCGTTGGCGGCGCTCAAGGAAGTGGGTGCCGAGCAAGTTATCGACAGCCCCGTGCAAAGCGTGTCCGGGGGCGAAATGCAGCGCGTGCTGCTGGCGCGTGCGCTGTTGCGCGAGCCGGAGCTGCTGGTGCTCGATGAGCCGGTGCAAGGCGTGGACGTAGCGGGGCAGGCCGAGCTCTATAGCCTGATCACGCGGCTGCGCGACCGACATGGCTGTGGGGTATTGATGGTTTCCCACGACCTGCACCTGGTGATGAGCACAACCGATCAGGTCGTCTGCCTGAACCGCCATGTCTGCTGCTCCGGGCATCCCGAGCAGGTCAGCGGCGATCCGGCGTTCGTCGAGCTGTTTGGCAAGAACGCACAAAGTCTGGCGATCTATCACCACCATCACGACCATGCTCATGATCTGCATGGCTCAGTGGTCAGCGCGGCCCCTTCGGCCCACACCCATGTTCACGGAGATAGCTGCAAGCATGGCTGATTTTCTGCTCTACGCCCTGCTTGCAGGTTTGGCCCTGGCACTGGTTGCGGGCCCGCTGGGTTCATTTGTGGTCTGGCGCCGCATGGCCTACTTCGGCGACACCCTTTCCCATGCCGCGCTGCTCGGTGTGGCGTTGGGTTTTCTGCTGGATGTCAGCCCGACCGTCGCGGTGACCGTAGGCTGCCTGCTGCTGGCAGTGTTGCTGGTGACGCTGCAACAGCGTCAGCCACTGGCATCCGACACGCTGTTGGGGATTCTCGCGCCAAGCACCCTCTCGCTTGGCCTTGTCGTACTAAGCTTCATGCATGAAGTGCGGATCGACCTGATGGCCTATCTGTTCGGTGATTTGCTCGCCATCAGCCCGACCGATCTGGCCTGGATACTGGGCGGCAGCGCAGCGGTTCTGGCCTTGCTCGTGACGTTGTGGCGACCCTTGCTGGCAATCACGGTGCATGAGGAACTGGCCAGGGTTGAGGGATTGCCGGTAGCGTCGTTGCGGCTGACCTTGATGTTGTTGATCGCTGTGGTGATTGCCGTTGCGATGAAAATCGTCGGTGTATTACTGATCACTTCGTTGTTGATCATCCCGGCTGCTGCGGCGCAGCGTCACGCGCGATCGCCTGAGCAGATGGCACTGGGCGCGAGCCTGCTGGGCATGCTCGCAGTGTGTGGCGGATTGGCATTGTCCTGGTTCAAGGACACGCCGGCGGGGCCATCGATTGTGGTAACGGCGGCCGCCCTGTTTCTGCTGAGTTTTGTCCTGCCCCGTCGAGGGGTGTAGACTTGCTCGTTTTTTGCGCAAATAGAGAGTCGCAGGAATGAAGCTGTTCACCTCCCGTTATCTGCTCCTTGCCGCATTTTCCTTGCTGCTGGGCGCCTGCCAAAGCACGCCCCCGGCGGCCACACAGGCCACTGACGCGCGGGCTACGGCCATCGCACAGCTGGAGCAAAGCCTCGCCAGCAGCGAGCTGGCCACTGCCGAAGATCAATTGGCAGCCTTGCAGGCGCAATCGCCAGACGATCAAACCCTTGAGCAATATCAGCGGCAACTGGCCGAAGCGTATCTGCGCCGCAGCCAGATCGTGCTGCAGAAAGGCGATGTAAACGCCGCCGCTACAGCCCTCAGCCGCGCCCGATTGCTCATGCCCAAGGCGCCGGCACTGACCGGTGGGGTCAACAACGCTATCGTCAATGCGCGCAAGGCCGAGCTGGATAAAGCTGAAGCGGCCCTTATGGCTGCAGAAGCCAAACCTCGGGCCAAGGTCATCGATCCGACCGCCGAGAGCACAACGATCGCGTTGAATCTCACGGATATGACGAAACTTCGTCGTCAATTGGACGCTATCGCCGCCGATGTGGTGAATTATGAGTGTGATGTGAGCATTCAGGCGCCGCGCACCCAGGACTATCCATGGCTGGCGACATTGCTGACCAAGCGAGTGAAGAAACTGGATGCGGAGTTTGATCTGAACCTGCAGAAGCAGATCTTGCGAAACATTCCGGCGCAGATGGTGTTGAGTCCGCGCAAGCCCTGAAAGCATCGCGGGCAAGCCTTGCTCCTACAGGATCAAGGCTTGCCCGCGAAGGCATTTCAACGATCGATTAAACCTTAAGCCGGAACGGCTTTGGCCTTTGGCTCCCGATCCCAGACCCGATGTTGCCCAATCGCCGCAATGAACGGTTTGAACAACTTCGCATCCGCCCCTACGATCAGTCCCGCATCAGCCTCCAGTTTCAGCACATCCAGCAACTGCTTGGCCTCGCCGTGCAGTGCGATCGCCTTCAAGTGCTTGTAAGCCTCCAGAAGGTAATGCAGTGCAACGCCATCCGTGCTCAAGGCCTTGATCGACGCCGCGCCGCCCGGCACAAAGACCGCATCGAATGCCACTGACGGCAAACCTTCCATCGACGCGTCCACCGGCAGCGACTTGCCATCGGCGGTGGTCACTGGCGCCGACGTCGGCCCCAGCAGCTTGGCGTGGGCACCTTCTGCCATCAGGGCTTTCTTCAGCGCGTCGATTGCGGTGCCATCTACGCCGTTCGCCGCCAGAATCGCCACTTTGCGGGTTTTGATATTTCCTGGCAGCAGGTTGGCCTGACTCAAGGCGGGCGAGCGATCCAGCGATGTTTTTGGAACCTCAACCGTACCGGCTTTCGGTGCAGGCAGACCAAGGTTCTCAGCCACGCGCTTGGCCAGCTCAAGATCAATGTTTGCCAGAATTTCGTTCACCTGACGTGCACGAATGAACTCGCGCTCAACTTTGCCCAGCTCGAAGCTGTACGCGGCAATGATGTGCTCCTGCTCGTGCTTGCTCATGCTGTGGAAGAACAAGCGGGCTTGGGAGAAGTGATCGCCGAACGACTCACTACGTTGGCGAATCTTGTTCGCGTCGATACGTTCCGGATAAGTCTCGAAACCACCATCCTGTGCCGCAGGTGGCGTTTCTTTTGGCCAGCCGCCGTCGATGGAATTTGGCTCGTAAGATGCGCGGCCCTTGTCGATCGTGGTGCGGTGCATCGCATCGCGTTGGCCGTTATGGAATGGCGCCACCGGACGATTGATAGGAATCTCGTGAAAATTCGGTCCACCCAGTCGGCTGATTTGCGTATCGGTGTAGGAAAACAGACGACCTTGCAGCAATGGGTCATTGGAGAAATCGATGCCCGGCACGATATGGCCAGGGCAAAACGCGACCTGCTCGGTTTCCGCGAAAAAGTTGTCCGGGTTGCGGTTCAGCACCATCTTGCCCAGCGGCGTGATCGGTACGATTTCTTCGGGAATGATTTTGGTCGGGTCGAGAATGTCGAAGTCGAAGGAATGTTCGTTTTCCTCCTCAACGATCTGTACACCGAGCTCCCATTCCGGGTAGTCGCCCATCTCGATCGACTCCCAGAGATCGCGACGGTGGAAGTCGGTATCTTTGCCTGCGAGCTTCTGCGCCTCATCCCACACCAACGAACAGGTGCCCGCAGTTGGGCGCCAGTGGAATTTGACGAAGCGTGATTTACCCTCGGCGTTAACCAACCGGAAGGTGTGCACACCGAAGCCCTGCATGCTGCGCAGACTCTTCGGAATCGCGCGATCGGACATGGTCCAGATCACCATGTGGGCCGATTCCGGAACCAGGGATACAAAATCCCAGAAGGTGTCGTGGGCCGAGCCGCCGGTTGGGATTTCATTGTGCGGTTCCGGTTTGACCGCATGTACGAAGTCAGGAAACTTGATCGCGTCCTGAATGAAGAAGACAGGCATGTTGTTGCCCACCAGGTCGAAGTTGCCTTCGTCGGTGAAGAACTTCACGGCGAAACCTCGTACATCCCGCACGGTATCGCCTGACCCGCGAGGGCCTTGCACCGTAGAAAAGCGCGTGAAGACCGGTGTTTTCTTGCCCGGATCCTGTAGGAAGCCGGCTTTGGTCAGCGCCGCATGGTTTTCATACGTCTGGAAGTAACCGTGAGCGCCGGTACCGCGGGCATGCACGATGCGCTCCGGGATACGCTCATGGTCAAAGTGCGTGATTTTTTCACGCATGATGAAATCTTCAAGCAGTGAAGGCCCGCGGGCGCCAACCTTCAACGTGTTCTGGTTGTCCGAAACCTTTACGCCCTGGTTGGTGCGCAGGGCCTGGCCCGTAGCGTCCGAGCGAAATTTTTCCAGGCTCTCGAGCTTGGTGCTGGTATTGCCTCGGTCCAGGGTGTCGGTCCCGGCCAGGTCGCTTTTGGGTGTGACAGGCTTCTTGGTACTCATCAGTCGTAAACTCCTCGTTGCGATTTCGTCCTAGCCGGACTTGTGAGCAATCTTCCAGGCACGGCACCTGGGGTTATCGAGTTGCTTAATTAGTGACTGATGAAGGGTTTGAGCCGTTCCTTTTTTCTGACCTTTGATCGCGTTATTGCCAAATGACAGGTTGAATGCGAAATAAATGCTAAGAACCTCTATACGGACAGGCTAAAATGCGCGCCCAGCTAACCGCTGATCCATTTCTAACGCGCCCCACAAGGTTCGCTACGTGATCGAGTTTCAAAACGTCCATAAAACCTACCGCGTCGCCGGTAAGGATATTCCCGCCCTGCACCCGACCAATCTGACGATTGAAAACGGTCAGGTATACGGACTGATCGGCCATTCCGGCGCGGGGAAAAGTACCCTGCTGCGTCTGATCAATCGCCTGGAAAACTCCAGCGGCGGCAAGATCTTTGTCGATGGCGAAGAGGTCACCGCGCTCGACGCCAATAGCCTGCGGCGCTTTCGCCAGCAGGTCGGGATGATCTTCCAGCACTTCAACCTGCTGGCATCCAAGACTGTGGCCGACAACGTCGCGTTGCCGTTGACGCTCGCCGGCGAACTGTCGCGCAGTGAGATTGACCTGCGTGTGGCCGAATTGCTGGCGCGGGTGGGCCTGTCTGACCACGCCAAAAAATACCCGGCGCAATTGTCCGGTGGCCAGAAGCAGCGCGTCGGTATCGCTCGCGCCCTGGCAACCAAGCCAAAAATCCTGCTGTGCGACGAAGCCACCAGCGCCCTGGACCCGCAAACTACGGCGTCGGTCCTGCAATTGCTGGCCGAAATCAATCGCGAGCTGAAACTGACCATCGTACTGATCACCCACGAGATGGACGTCATCCGCCGGGTTTGTGATCAGGTCGGAGTGATGGACGCAGGCGTGATTGTTGAGCAAGGTTCGGTGGCCGATGTGTTCCTGCATCCGAAGCACCCGACCACCAAGCGTTTCGTGCAAGAGAGCGAGCAGATAGACGAAAGCGAGCAGCGCGATGACTTTGCTCACGTGCCAGGCCGTATCGTGCGTCTGACGTTCCAGGGCGAAGCGACCTACGCGCCGTTACTCGGTACGGTCGCTCGCGAAACGGGTGTGGACTACAGCATCCTGGCCGGCCGAATCGACCGCATCAAAGACGTCCCCTACGGGCAACTCACACTGGCAGTCACCGGCGGCGACATGGAGGCGGCTTTTGCCCGCTTCACCGCGGCTGACGTCCACATGGAGGTGCTGCGCTAATGGAAGCCCTGTCAACGTTCTTCTCCAACATCGACTGGTTCGAAATCTGGCTCGCCACCGGCGACACACTGTTGATGCTCGGCGGCTCGCTGTTGTTCACCGTGTTGCTGGGCTTGCCGCTGGGTGTGCTGTTGTTCCTGTGCAGCCCGCGTCAGTTGCTGGAAGCCAAAGGTATCTACGCGATGCTGTCGCTGGTGGTGAATATCCTCCGCTCGCTGCCATTCATCATTCTGCTGATCGTGATGATTCCGTTCACCGTGTTGATCACCGGCACGTCCCTCGGGGTTGCCGGTGCGATTCCGCCACTGGTGGTGGGCGCCACGCCGTTCTTCGCTCGACTGGTGGAAACCGCGCTGCGTGAAGTGGATCGCGGCATCATCGAAGCGACCCAGGCCATGGGTGCTTCGACCCGGCAGATCATCACCAATGCCTTGCTGCCGGAAGCGCGTCCGGGCATCTTCGCGGCGATTACGGTGACAGCTATTACACTGGTGTCCTACACGGCAATGGCCGGTGTGGTGGGCGCTGGCGGCCTGGGTGACCTGGCGATCCGCTTCGGTTACCAGCGTTTCCAGACTGATGTGATGGTTGTGACTGTGGTGCTGCTACTGGTGCTGGTGCAGGTGCTGCAAACCGTTGGCGACAAACTGGTTGTCCATTTTTCCAGAAAATAAACAAATGAGCCGGCCATTCGCTGGCAGGCGCCGAAGACAGGCGTCTCACATGGAGTTAGCTGAATGAAAAAACTACTCGTCGCGTTCGCAGCCGTTGCTGCGTTCTCTGCTCAGGCTGAAACCCTGACTGTCGCGGCCACCCCGGTCCCGCACGCAGAAATCCTCGAATTCGTTAAACCGGCCCTGGCCAAAGAAGGCGTGGACCTGAAGGTTAAAGTCTTCACTGACTACATTCAGCCGAACGTACAGGTCGCCGAAAAGCGCCTGGACGCCAACTTCTTCCAGCACCAGCCGTATCTGGATGAGTTCAACAAGGCCAAGGGGACCGACCTGGTCGCCGTTGCCCGTGTGCACCTGGAACCGTTGGGCGCGTACTCCAGCAAGTACAAGACCCTGGCCGAACTGCCAGGCGGCGCCAACGTGGTCATCCCGAACGATGCCACCAACGGCGGTCGCGCCCTGTTGCTGCTGCAGAAAGCCGGCCTGATCAAGTTGAAGGAATCGAACAACATCCTGTCGACCGTCAAGGACATCACCGAAAACGCCAAGGACCTTAAATTCCGCGAACTGGAAGCCGCGACCATCCCGCGCGTGCTGACCCAGGTCGACCTGGCGCTGATCAACACCAACTACGCGCTGGAAGCCAAGCTCGATCCGTCCAAGGACGCGCTGGTCATCGAAGGCAACGACTCGCCTTACGTGAACATTCTGGTCGCTCGTCCAGAGGACAAGGACAGCGAAGCGATGAAGAAGCTGATTGCTGCCCTGCACACTCCGGAAGTGAAAGCCTTCATTCTTGAGAAGTACAAAGGCGCGGTACTGCCAGCGTTCTGATCTGAAGCTGTAACGAAAAAAGGGGCGCATTGAATGCGCCCCTTTTTTGTTGCCTGAAACTCTGACCCTGTGGGAGCGGGCTTGCCCGCGATGACGGCCTGACATTCAGCATCTGCTTTGGCGCTGACGGCCCTATCGCGGGCAAGCCCGCTCCCACAGGGTTATACGGTGTTTAGTTAATTGCGTTTAAGCATCACCGGCAACTGCGACACCAGCTTCACATTGTTCAACGGCGCTCGAATAAACCCGCGCTGTGTCCCGTCAGGCCCGATGACCGCCAGGTTGCCACTGTGATCAACCGTGTAATTCGGCTTGCTGGTGTCCGCTGGAATAAAAGGGATGCTGACCGCGTTGGTGAATTTTTGCAGGTCGTCGATCGAGCTCGGCGTCAGGCCGATGAACTGCGGATCGAAGTAGCCCAGGTACTGCTTGAGTTGCTTCGGCGTATCGCGATTCGGGTCGACGCTGACCAGGATGATCTGCAACTTATCCACAGCCTCGGGCGGCAGTTCGCTTTTGATCTGGCGCAGTTGGGCGAGGGTGGTCGGGCAGATGTCCGGGCAGAAGGTGTAGCCGAAGAACAGCAGCGACCATTTGCCCTTCAACTCGTCGACCGCTACCGGTTTGCCGTCCTGATCGGTCATTGTCACGTCCGGCAGGTTACGGCTTTGCGGCAGCAGAATGATCCCGGCGTCGATCAAAGCCGTCGGGTCGCCCTGGCCTTTGCCGGACAGCACTTTGTTGATGGTCAGGCCCAGGACCAGCGCGATCAGGGCGACGAGGATGAAGACGGTTTTCTGGGTTCGAGTCATAGGTTCAACAGTAAGTAGTGGTCTACGAGCAGCGCGATAAACAGCAGGAACAAGTAGTAGATAGAGTACTTGAAGGTGTTGATCGCGGCGTGCGGCCGAGTGCCACGGTACAGCACCACGGCCCATTGCAGAAACCTCGCGCCCAGGCCGAGCGCACAAATCAGGTAGAGCAGGCCACTCATGTGGATCACGTACGGCATCAGGCTGACGGCCAGCAGGGCGAAGGTGTAAAGCAGGATGTGGACCTTGGTGTAATGCTCGCCGTGGGTGACGGGCAGCATGGGGATGTCTGCCTTGGCGTATTCCTCTTTGCGGTGAATGGCCAAGGCCCAGAAGTGTGGCGGGGTCCAGGCGAAGATGATCAGCACCAGCAACAGCGGTTCAGCGCTGACATGGCCAGTAGCGGCGGTCCAGCCGAGCAGTGGCGGGGCAGCGCCGGCCAGGCCACCGATCACGATGTTCTGCGGCGTCGCGCGTTTCAGGAATCCGGTGTAGACCACGGCGTAACCGAGCAACGAGGCGAGGGTCAGCCAGGCGGTCAACGGATTGGTAAAGGCCAGCAGCAACGCCTGGCCGAGCATCGCCAATACCAGGGCAAACGTCAGTGCAGCAGCCGGTGAAACCCGACCTTCAGCCAGCGGCCGTTTGTGCGTCCGCGCCATTACCGCATCGATACGCCGATCCACCACATGGTTGACCGCCGCGGCGCCACCGGCACACAAGGCAATCCCCAGATTACCGAAGATCAGCACCGTCCACGGCACGCCGGCGCGGGTCGCGAGAAACATGCCGACCAGTGAGGTGATGAGCATCAGCACCACCACTTTCGGCTTGGTCAGCTCCAGATAGTCACGCCAGATCGCCTGGCTGTGACGTTCGCCGATCAGAGTCGCCATGGCATCTCTCCTTTTATTGTTATGGGCCCGGCTGAATGCTTACGCGGACTGAAACGCCAGCGCGCGGGAGTTTGCTGCTTGACCCGAACCAGACTGGTTCGCGCGTGATAATTGACCAGCACCATCGTCAGTAAAAGTGCCGCTCCCCCCGCGTTGTGAGCGACGGCGACAGGCAGCGGCAAGTGGAAAATCACGTTGCTGATGCCCAGGGTGATTTGTGCGCCGAGCGCGATTAGCACCAGCCCTGCCAGCCGGGTCATGCCGACAACTTTGAGTTGCCAGGCCAGCCCGAGCAAGACGAGGGTCACCAACAGCGCGCCGATGCGATGGGTCAGGTGAATGGCGGTACGGGCATCACTGTCCAGTTGCCCGCCCAGGTAGTTCGGGCCGATGTGTTGGGTCAGATGAAAACCGTTGGCGAAGTCTGCCGGTGGCAGCCATTGCCCATGGCACGTCGGGAAGTCGATACACGCCACGGCCGCGTAGTTGGAGCTGACCCATCCGCCAAGCGCGATCTGCCCAATGACCAGCAGCAATCCTGCGGTGGCCCAGTACTGCAAACGCCGTGGCACGGTGAGCGCGGGCAACACGCCGGACAGGCGCAAGGTCAGTAGAAACAACAGGCTCAAGGTCGCGAAGCCACCGAGTAAATGCCCCGTTACCACCTGCGGCCAGAGCTTGAGTGTCACCGTCCACATGCCGAATGCGGCTTGCGCAATCACCACCGCCAGCAGGAACAACGGTAACTTCACGGGTTGCCCCGGATGACGCCGATGGACCCAGGCACGTCCTGCCAGCACCGAAATCAGCAGCCCCAGCGTGCCGGCAAAGTAGCGGTGGATCATCTCGTTCCAGCCCTTATGGGCTTCGACCGGCGTATCAGGGAAATGCAGTTCGGCATGGGCCAGTTGGGCTTCGCTTTTTGGCACGCTGATAAAGCCGTAGCAGCCAGGCCAGTCCGGGCAACCAAGGCCCGCGTGAGTCAGGCGGGTGTAGGCGCCGAGCAACACCACAACCAGTGCCAGCAAGGTGGCAAACAGCGCGAGGCGAAATCCAGGTTTGGCCATGACGATGCCCTTATCCGATGTTCGACAGTTTCAGCAGATGACGCAGGTCGTTAAGCAAGTCCTTGCCCTTGACGGTCGGGTCGTAGCGCAGCACCAGATTGCCGTGGGGGTCGATAATCCACAGCTGCGGCACAGCCTTGTCACCCGTCGTCTTGCTGAAGGTGGTCAGGTCCATGGGATAGCGTTGCAGTTGTGGATACTCGCGGGTCAGCTTGGCGTCGTACTCGCTGCTCAACGGCTGCGCGGCAGCCAATGCGTGACTGGCGCGTGACGCGTCGCGACCAAGGCCGATCTGAATCTGCCGGGCCAGATACACCAGTTGCTGACAGTCCACCGAGCAATCCCTGGGCGCCGTCACCAGCATCTGCCAGCGGTCCTCTTGCGCCTGTATGCCAAGGTCGGCGCGCGTCTGGCCATTGCCGATCAGCTCGCCGTGATAACTGCGACCCTCCGGCACCCAGAACTGCAATTTGTACATGCCGGTGGCGAGGATCATCGGACCGATCACCCCAAGCAGGATCAGCAGCAGCTGCAAGCGACCTTTACGCCGACTTGCCGGCGTTTTCGCCTCAGACATGCTGGGTGGATTCATGGCCGCTCCCATGGTGTTTCTCCTTTGCGTTGTGCCAACCGAGGTAGATAAAAAGGCCGAGCAGGGCGATCGACATGGCGAACCACTGCACGGCATAAGCGATGTGTTTTTCCGGGCCCATGGCAACCACCGGCCAGTCGGCCTGGTAGGTCGCCGGGCCGGATTCCGCACGTAATTCGTAGTCGAAGCCTTCCCGGTCGAGCGCCGTCCAGAGCTTCGTGGGGTCAACGGCAGTCACCAATTGTGGCCAGGTTGTGGTGCTAGGGTCGGCATGCAACTGGAAGGTTGCGCCAGGCGAGACGTAGACCCAGGCGTCAAGGCTCAAGGGCTGAGTCGGTGTAGTGAATTGCGGCGGAGTGCGCCGATCAGGCCATGGCAGCCAACCGCGATTGACCAGTAGCCATAGGCCGGTCGCCTGGTCCTGAAAGGGTTGCAGTAACTCGACGCCGACTTTTCCGTCGCGCTGGCGGTTATCCAGCAGCAGGCTGTGCGCAGCATCGAACTGACCGTGCAGGCGAACGCGGCGGAAAGCCGGGTCTTCAGTGTGTGGCAGTTCGGTGCTGGCCATCGGTTCGGCGGCACGACGCTCGGCGTAGCTGTGCAGCAGAGCGCTTTTTTCCGCGCCCCGGCTCAACTGCCAGAACCCGAGCGACACGAGCAGCGGCAGCAACAGGGCTACCACCAGTGTCGGCACGACACCCGGCCGGAAGCGCTTCATGGCGTCGCCAGAAAGTCGGTAATCGCGATAGCTATACTCAAGTGCATCGCCTTTCCCCCGGAGTCTCACCATGCTCAAAGCAGCCATCGTCCTGATGCTGATTGCCACGGTTGTCAGCCTGTTCAGCGGCCTTTTTTTTCTGGTCAAGGACGACAGCAGCTCGAACCGCCTCGTCATTGCCTTGAGTGTTCGCGTTGCTCTGGCCGCCATTACCGTCGGCTTGATCGCCTGGGGTTTCTTCAGCGGCCAGCTGGTTTCTCACGCGCCCTGGTAGGGCCTTACAACACGTAGACGAAGACGAACAAACCGATCCACACCACGTCCACGAAGTGCCAATACCAGCTCGCCGCTTCGAAGCCGAACTGATGCTCGTTGTCGAAGTGCCCGCGCATGACCCGCATCAGCATCACAAACAGGATGATGGTGCCGATGGTCACGTGGGCGCCGTGGAAACCGGTGAGCATGAAGAACGTCGCGCCATAGATGCCCGAACCCAGTGTCAGCCCCAGCTCACGGTAGGCGTGCACGTACTCTTCGGCCTGAAACCCGAGGAACGCGCAACCCAGCAATACCGTGATCGCCAGCCAGATTTTCAGCGCGCCTCGATGGCCTTTTTTCAAGGCATGGTGAGCGATGGTCAGCGTGACGCTGGAGCTCACCAACAGAACGGTGTTGATCAGTGGCAGGCCCCACGGGCTGATAACTTCCTTGGGGGGCGGGAAGAGTTTCGAATCGGGGTTATTCAGCAGCGGCCAGACGAACTCGAAGTTCGGCCACAGCATATGCGCGATGCCTTTGGGGCCTTCACCGCCGAGTGCCGGTCCCGAGACATGCCGCACGTAAAACAGCGCGCCAAAAAAGGCGATGAAGAACATCACCTCCGAGAAGATGAACCAGCTCATGCCCCAGCGGAACGAACGATCCATTTGCGCACTGTACAAGCCCGCGCGCCCCTCCTTGACCACCGTCCCGAACCAGCCGAACAGCATGTAGGCCAGCAACAGACTCCCGACGAAGAAGATCAGCGGGCCGTGGGAATCGGGCCGCACTGCCTTCAGGTCGTTGAACCAGGTGGCGAGGCCGAACACGGTGACAAACATGCCGAGCGTGCCAATGATTGGCCATTTGCTCTGGGCCGGTACGTAATAGTGCTCATGAGTTGCCATTTATTGTTCTCCTTATCGGGCACGCTCAGCCGCCAGTGTTTAAAGCCACCGGTGGATGTCGGGCGGTGATATCGAACAGCGTGTAGGACAGCGTCAGGTGCTTCACATCCTTGGGCATGTCGCGGTCAACAATGAAACGTACCGGCATCTCGATCCGTTGACCGGGCTGCAACACTTGCTGGGTGAAGCAAAAGCATTCGGTCTTGTGGAAGTACGCCGCCGCGGCACTGGGCGCGATGCTTGGCACGGCCTGGGCGCTCATCGGTTTGTCGGTCGGGTTGTGGGCGATGAAGATCATCTCGTTCACAGCACCCGGGTTGGCGGTCAATTCATCACCTTTGGGATAGAAGTCCCAGGACATGTCCGCAGAGTTGGTCGAGAGAAACTGCACGCGCACCTGCCGCGACATATCGACGGTCTGCTCCCCTTCGTATTGCCCGGCGGTTTTGCCGTTGATGCCGAACGCCTTGCACATCACGTCATAGATCGGCACCAGGGCAAAGCCGAAAATAAACATCGCCACCACCACCAACAGCAGCCGGGTGACGAGTTTTTTCATTGAAATTGATTCAGCCATGGTTCAAACCCTCTACGCAGAACCCTGTGGGAGCTGGCTCTGTGGCGAGGGGATTCATCCCCGTTCGGCTGCGCAGCAGTCGTAAAACCTGAGAACCCGTTGTGTCTGACACGGCGCGGTTGCAGATTTTGGGGCCGCTTCGCAGCCCAACGGGGATGAATCCCCTCACCACAGGGACTTCGCCGACTCCAAGGGGGTGGGTGTTCATTTCACTTCCGGTGGAGTTGTAAAGGTGTGATACGGCGCCGGTGATGGAATGCTCCACTCCAGACCCTCCGCTCCATCCCAGGGCTTGGCCGGTGCAGGCGGGCCGCCGCGGATGGTTTTGATCACGATGAACAGGAAGAAGATCTGTGTGGCACCGAACATGAATGCGCCGATCGACGACACCATGTTGAAGTCGGCGAATTGCAGGTTGTAGTCCGGAATCCGCCGCGGCATCCCCGCCAGACCCACGAAGTGCATCGGGAAGAAGGCCATGTTCATGCCGATGAACGAGAGCCAGAAGTGCAACTTGCCAAGGGTTTCGTCGTACATGTGGCCGGTCCATTTCGGCAGCCAGTAATAAGCCGACGCGAAGATCCCGAAGATCGCTCCCGGTACCAACACATAGTGGAAGTGCGCGACCACAAAGTAGGTGTCCTGGTACTGGAAGTCCGCCGGAGCGATGGCCAGCATCAGCCCGGAGAAACCGCCGATGGAGAAAAGGATCACGAACGCCACCGCAAACAGCATCGGCGTTTCGAAGGTCAGCGAGCCTTGCCACATGGTGCTGGCCCAGTTGAACACCTTCACCCCGGTCGGCACTGCAATCAGCAGCGTGGCGTACATGAAGAACAACTCGCCCACCAGTGGGATACCCACCACGAACATGTGGTGCGCCCATACGATGAACGACAGGAACGCGATGCTCGCCGTCGCATAAACCATCGAGGTGTAGCCGAACAACGGCTTGCGCGAGAAGGTGGGGATGATCGAGCTGACGGCACCGAAGGCCGGCAGGATCATGATGTACACCTCGGGGTGACCGAAGAACCAGAACACGTGCTGGAACAGCACCGGGTCACCGCCACCGGCGGCACTGAAGAAGCTGGTGCCGAAGTGGATGTCCATCAGCATCATCGTCACGCAACCGGCCAGCACCGGCATTACCGCGATCAGCAGGAATGCAGTGATCAGCCATGTCCAGACGAACAGCGGCATTTTCATCAACGTCATGCCGGGGGCGCGCAGGTTGAGGATGGTGGCGATCACGTTGATCGCCCCCATGATCGAGCTGATCCCCATCAAGTGGATGGCGAAGATGAAGAACGTCACGCTCTCCGGTGCATAGGTCGTCGACAGCGGGGCGTAGAACGTCCAGCCGAAGTTCGGTCCGCCACCGGGCGTGAACAGGGTCGATATCAAAAGGATGAACGCCGCTGGCAGCAACCAGAAGCTGAAGTTGTTCATCCGTGGCAGGGCCATGTCAGGCGCGCCGATCATCAACGGGATCATCCAGTTGGCGAGGCCGACGAACGCCGGCATCACCGCACCGAAGACCATCACCAGGCCGTGCATGGTGGTCATCTGGTTGAAGAACGCCGGCTCGACAATTTGCAGACCTGGCTGGAACAGCTCGGCGCGAATCACCATCGCGAACGAGCCCCCCAGCAGGAACATGGAAAACGCGAACCACAGGTACAGCGTGCCGATGTCTTTGTGGTTAGTGGTCAGCACCCAACGCATCAGGCCTTTGGCGGGACCGTGGGCGTGGTCGGCATGACCATGGTCATCGATGACGGCGCTCATGGCGTGTCTCCTGCAAACAGATGGGCTGGGCAGGCCGGGGCGCGCTGCCCCGACCAGTTCCTTACATGCGCAATAGACTGGGTCATTTGCTTTCCGCCTGTTTCAGCTCCAGCACTTCTTTTGGAGTGACCATGTCGCCTTTGTTGTTGCCCCAGGCATTTCGTTCGTAGGTCACGACCGCCGCGATATCGACTTCCGAGAGTTGCTTGCCGAACGCCGCCATGGCAGTGCCAGGCTTGCCGTGGAAAACAATGCTCAAGTGATCCTTGATCGGGCCGGTGGCGATTTTCGAGCCTTTGAGTGCCGGGAACATCGGCGGCAGCCCCTGACCTTCGGCCTGGTGACAAGCCACGCAGGTGGTGTGGTAAACCTTGTCGCCGCGCTCTTTGAGCTCGTCGAGGGTCCATTCCTTGCTGGTCAGCTCTTTGAGTTGTGCGGCTTCAGCCTTGCGCTCACCCAGCCACTTTTCGTAATCGGCCTTTTCCTTGACCTCGACCACGATCGGCATGAAGCCATGGTCCTTGCCGCACAATTCGGCGCACTGACCACGGTAGATGCCGGGCTTGTCGACACGTGTCCAGGCTTCGTTGACGAACCCCGGAATCGCGTCGCGCTTGACCGCGAAGGCCGGCACCCACCAGGAGTGGATCACGTCGGCGGAGGTGACGAGGAAGCGCACTTTGGCGCCGATCGGCAGCACCAACGGTTTGTCGACCTCAAGCAAGTAATGCTCGCCCTTGGCTTCCTTGTTGTGGATCTGGTCGGCGGGAGTCGCCAGGTTGCTGAAGAACTCAACGTCCTGGCCGAGGTATTTGTAATGCCACTTCCACTGATACCCGGTGACCTGGATATCAATATCCGGCTCACTGGCGTCGTACATCTTGATCAGGGTAGCGGTCGCCGGAACCGCCATCGCCACCAGGATCAGGAAGGGCACGATGGTCCAGAGGATTTCGACGGTAGTGCTTTCATGAAACTTTGCGGCCACCTGCCCGGTCGAGCGGCGGTGGAGGATCATCGACCAGAACATGGCGCCGAAGACGATGATGCCGATCACTACACATATCCAGAAAATGGTCATGTGCAGGTCAAATACTGCGTGACTGATTTCAGTCGCTCCAGGCGCCATATTCACAGTCCAGGCCGCTTGTGCCTGACTGAAAATCGACCACAACAGGAGGCCCATCCAGACGTGTGGATGTCGCATCATTGCGGGTTCCCCTTATCGTTCTTGTTATCCCGCCGGCTTTCACCTGCGGCAAGGGAGCGGCTTTTCAGACTACGAACTTGATTGCCGGGCCTTGCTGCGTGTGCAGTCGGGCGTCATCAGCTAACTCCATTCCAACCCGAGTATAGACAGCGACTGGCACCCCGCAATGCGATGGCGTAAATGAACTGAAACAGACGGGACTTGCGCTCAAGGGCACGAATGGAGAAGGATGCAGACGAATGGTGGCAAATGGATATAACGCTGATGTCTTAAGGATGAAATCATTATGACAAATGCGTCTTAGGATTTTTCCTGCGCCAGCTAAGTTATGTCTTCCCTATTTCTTTGCCTTTGTTTCCTGGAGTTTTCATGAACACCGCCGCATTGCGCGAGCAGATCCAAAAAGCCCAAAAACATGAAGCCGAAACCGGCCTGCTGACTCGTCAGCTGGAAAGCAAGCTGCCTCGTTTACACCCGGCTATCCAACTGCCGGAGACTGACGCCAACGGCGTACTGACGCGTTTTGTCGCGACCTACATCGACGAGGTTCCTGATCTGCTGGATGCGGCCAACGAAGTGGCCAAGGAAGCAGGTATCGAGTCACAGATCAAACCGGTGCTGAAAATCGCCGAGCAATACTTTCTCCAACCGCCGGCGATCATGGCCGGGCACGTCGGGCTCGACAGCCTGCTGGATGAGGCCTACCTGGCGCATCGGTTTGTCGAAGAGGTCAATGACCTGTACATCAAACATCTGGGCCAGCCATTGATCCCATTGGACATGACTGTCGCCAACCTGATTGCCCATCAACTGATCGGCGAGACGTTTGCCAACCAGCTGGATGAGGTGGTGCATCACGCCCTGGACGAGCTGCTCGATGATCAAAGCTTCGCGCTGGAATCTGTGGAAGCCTACCGCGAGAAACTCAGCAGCCCGGACACCGGCGCCGCATGGAAGCGCTGGCCGTGCATGTCACGCCGCTTAGGCGTGGGCCTGGAACTGGATCAACCAGCGGCCTGATCCATTGCATGATGCATTCCCCCTGTGGGAGCGAGCCTGCTCGCGATAGCGTTGAATCAGTCGACATCATTGTTGAATGATCCATGGCAATCGCGAGCAGGCTCACTCCCACAGTGTTATCTACATGGCTGAACCTACGCCGGACGTCGTCCGCAACCGCCCCTCCAATCTGCGCTTCAATCCTCGCGCTTCAATCAGCAGCTTCGAACCTTTGGCCGCATTGGCCCGTCCCCACTCCTCCAGCAACTCAAGACACGAGTGATCGATGTAACTCAGGTTGTTGAGTGGCACGTGTACCGTCGCGCCCGGTGGAATGGTCCCCAGCACCTGGGTCAGCGCCGGTACCTTTAAAAAGGTCGCGGCGCCCGTCAGCCGCAGCTCCATTTCACCCTCCTGGGGCAGGTCCACGAGGCTGATTTTCAAGCGTGAAGCTTTCCACGCCAGCTTGGCCAGCGTCAGGCCAAAACCGATCAGCACGCCAGTCAGCAGGTCGGTGAAGATGATCGCCAGCGCGGTGGCCGCATAGGTGAACATCGGCATCCGGCCATAACGACCCAGGCCACGAAAGGCCTTGAGGTCGACCAGTTTGAAACCCGTGTAGACCAGAACACCCGCCAGGCTAGCCACCGGGATGCTTTGCAGCACGCTCGATAACAGCAACACGAACGCCAGCAACCACAGGCCATGAAATATCGCTGACATTCGGGTGGTAGCACCCGCCTGAACGTTGGCAGAGCTGCGCACGATTACGCCGGTCATTGGCAGCGCGCCGAGCAGCCCGCAGAGCATGTTGCCCACGCCTTGAGCCGATAATTCGCGATCAAAATCGGAGCGCTGACCACTGTGCATGCGGTCCACCGCTGCGGCGGAGAGCAGGGTTTCGGCGCTGGCGATAAACGCCACGGCAAACGCGGCAATCAACAGCGTCGGATCTGCCAGGTTGAGCAAGTCCGCAGGTTTCAGCCAGTCGATGGCCTGTGCCAGATTGGCCGGGACTTCCACTCGTTTCACTTGCAGGGCGAGCATCAGGCTGGCGATTGTCGCCAGTCCTACGCCAAGCAAGGCGCCAGGAATGAATCGCAGGGAATGCGGACGGAATTTTTCCCACAGCCACATCACTGCAATCGTCGATAGCCCGAGCAAGCCAGCCTGCCAGCCGAAGGACGGTAAAGCTTGCGCGACGGCCGCGGGGAACGCTGCAAGGTTATCCAGGCCAGAGGGTTTGGGCACGGCGTCGAGCATGACATGCACCTGGGACAGCACGATCAATACACCGATACCGGCGAGCATGCCGTACACCACTGCCGGCGCTGTCACCCGGAACCAGCAACCGAGTTTCAAGCGCCCAGCGACCAGTTGCAGAAAACCTGCCAGCAGCAGGATCGGCCCGAGCATGGCGATGCCATGCTGGCGCACCAGTTCGAACACCAGAACAGCCAGCCCCGCTGCGGGCCCGCTGACCTGGAGGGGAGAGCCGGCCAGCCAGCCGACCACCAGGCCTCCGATGATTCCGGTAATCAAACCTTTGGCGGGTGGTAGCCCGGAAGCGATGGCGATGCCCATGCACAAAGGCAGGGCGACCAGAAAGACGACCACTGAAGCGAGGAGCTCCCGTGGCAGAACAGCTTTGAGTTGCGCGGCACGCATAGTGATTCTCCCGATATTTTCTTCAGGCATGGCAAAGCCAGGCTGCAGGATCTGCAGCCTCGGCTATGTCACTTAGGAGGATTTAGAAGCGTGCTTTGGGCGTCGCCACCGGAATCGGATGGGTGCCATCCAGCGGCAGGAAACATCCCTGGTCCGCGTCGTAAGCTTTAATTGCGCTGGTTTCGATGTCGTACACCCAACCATGGATGAACAGATGACCGTTTGCCATGCGCGAGGCCACGGACGGATGAGTCCGCAAGTGCTGCAATTGGGCGATCACATTCTCTTCGGTGAGGATGTGCATCGTCTCGTTTTCGTCGGCGCAGTTGCAGTTGTCATGCACCATGGTTTTCGCGACTTCGGCGTGCCGCAGCCAGGCTTTGACCGTGGGCATTTTTTCCAGGCTATCTGGGTTGAGCACCGCGCGCATTGCGCCGCAATCGGAGTGGCCGCAGATGATGATGTGCTGCACACCCAGCGCCAGCACCGCGTACTCGATGGCGGTGGAAACGCCACCGTTCATCTGACCGTAAGGCGGTACGACATTGCCGACGTTGCGGGTAACGAACAGATCGCCAGGCGAACTGTGGGTGATCAGCTCCGGGACGATGCGCGAGTCGGCGCAGGTGATGAACATTGCCCGAGGCTGTTGGGCGGTTGCGAGTTTCTTGAAGAGTTCTTCCTGTTGCGGAAAGATCTCATGATGAAAATGCAAAAAGCCGTCAACGATATGACGCAGCGCTGCATCGGCGCTTTCCACATCAGCAGGTGGTGTGGAAGCCGACGCAGCCAACGGCTGTTTATCCTTGTCACTCATGAATTGATCCTCATTGGCGGAGTCAGGGAAGTTTCCCGTTTTGTCCGGTGTGAAGCCAGTGGCTGTCTAAAAAACATCCAGGTCGGAAATCGCGACCCGTCAGTCACTCGATGAACAAGGTAGCCCGCGAAACTTAACTCAAACTGAATCAACCGCTCTAGAACGTGTGTTCCAGGTCACAAAAAACGTGACTGGCGTAATGGCAAGATGCTTTTACTCCTACTCAACCATAGGCTAATTGTCTCTAAATCAACGACATCTGGCGACCCGGCGGACAGAAGGCGTCGCAGTCCAGATTAAAACCTTCCCGACGATTAAGTCCCAGGCGTTTTATGGTTTTAGCGAACCGCTGCGCAAGCAGGTCGGCGAACGGACCCTCACCGCGCATTCGAGAGCCGAACCTGCTGTCGTAAAGCTCACCGCCACGGCTCTGGCGAATCAGACTCAACACATGCGCAGCCCGTTGAGGGTAATGCGCGGCCAGCCATTCCTCAAATAGCGGCGCCACTTCCAACGGTAGGCGCAACATCATGTAGGCAGCGCTCTGTGCACCAGCGGCTTGCGCCTCGGTCAGCAAGCTTTCGAGCTCACTGTCATTGATCATCGGAATCATTGGTGAGCAAAGCACGCCTACCGGGATTCCTGCTTCTCGCATGACACGGATCGCCCGCAATCGGGCTTTGGGAGCAGCGGCGCGGGGCTCAAGAATGCGCTTGAGCTCGTCGTCCAGTGTGGTGAGGCTGATCATCACGGCCACCAGTCGCTGTTCGGCGAGTTCGGCCAACAGATCCAGGTCCCGAAGAATCAGCGAACCTTTGGTGATGATGGTTACCGGGTGACGGTAACGCAGCAGCACTTCGAGGGTTTGCCGGGTGATCTTGTGTTCACGCTCGATCGGCTGATAGGGATCGGTGTTGGAACCGAGGTTGATGGGCGCGCACTGGTAACCGCGTCTGGACAGCTGCTCTTCGAGCACATCGGCGGCATTGGTCTTGGCGATCAGTTTGGTTTCGAAGTCCAGCCCGGGCGACATGTCCCAATACGCGTGACTGGGACGCGCATAGCAGTAGATGCAGCCATGCTCACAGCCGCGATAAGGGTTGATCGAGCGATCAAACGGCAGGTCTGGTGAGTTATTGCGGGTGATGATGGTTTTCGCCGTTTCGATGCGAACTTCAGTGCCTTGTGTGACGGGAGCTTCCTGGTACCAGCCGTCATCTTCCGCCACCGAGCGATTTGGTGCGAAACGGTTATGCGGGTTGGTGGCGGTGCCGCGACCACGCGGAGGTAGAGGGCTGGTCATCGAAAACTCCTTTGGCTGTACGTGCATACAGTATCGATCCTTGGAGGAATCGACCAGTGCCGTTCGGCGATTTCGGGCGGGTCATCATGAGAAACATATGCCGGCTGGCACGTTCATCCGCGCTGTCAGTATTCTTTACGGCGCATGAGTTCTTCGTTATTTCACTATTAAAAGGATTTAATAAATGTCTTTTTACAATCAGCGTGGCGTCTTTCTTCAGTTGTTAAGTTCTGCTCCTTCTAGCCCGAAAGAAGTTCGGGTTTCCATGCAATTTGCTTTAAAAGATGAAGGCTATGATCCGGTCAATCGAGTGCCCACTTACTCTCTGCTGGATTCGACAAGGCGTGAAGCCGTATCGAATGACGGCGGGGTGACCTTCACCATGCGCGATGCTCAGGTCGATATAGACGGCGATGGTCAAATTGATGCGCAGGACAAAGCGGTTTTGGTGCTGTTGGCGAAAGCGTATTCGAAAATTGTTAATCCTTGATTGCTATTGAGCCATTGCTTTCAGCCGCTATTGAGTTGAAGCGTTTTGTTAATAAATCACTATTAAGCGGCACCTGAGTTCAGGTGCCGTTTTTTTATATTCACGATTCTTTGACAACGGTCTCACAGGCCTTTGACCGCTCGGGGTTGAAACTGCACGTCATCCATTCACTCTCCTCCAGACGGTTGTTCAAGCATGCCTCTCCTGCGCCTTTCATTTGCGACGTTGCTGCTGTCGCTGGCCGCATTCTTCTACCTTTCGTTCGCTCATGCTGAAGACACTGCACTGCCTCGTCCGGCGGAATGGGCTCAATCGGTTGAGGGTCAATACAACCTCTACCAAATGTCACCGACGCTGTACCGTAGTGCACTGCCTGATCAAGGCGCGGTGCCTTTGCTCAAAAAGCTCAATGTCGCGACCGTGATCAACTTCCTGCCGGAATCGGATTCGAGTTGGCTGTCGTCGCCAGACATCGCGCAGGTGCAACTGCCTTATCGGACTAATCATGTGGATGACGCGGATGTGTTGAAGGCACTTCGTGCCATTCAAACCGCGCAAGCCAACGGGTCGGTGTTGATGCATTGCAAGCACGGGTCGGACCGCACCGGTTTGATGGCGGCGATGTATCGGGTCGTTGTGCAGGGCTGGAGTAAAGAAGACGCCCTGAGTGAAATGACCCAGGGCGGATTTGGTGACAGCACCCATTTCAAGGAGAGTGTGCGATACATGATGCGGGCTGATGTCGACAAGCTGCGCACGGCGCTGACCAATGGCGATTGCAGCACCAGCCCCTTCGCAGCTTGCTCGATGAAGAGCTGGTTCAAGTCCGCAAACGTGGAGAGCGGGCACTGATGCTCGCTGGATCTAACGTTGCCGGGAATAGATCGGCGGCAACCGGGCGTCCGAGAAAGGTTTCCAGAACGTCCAGCAGCGAATTCGAATCGCCCGCTGCGAACACCGTCTCACGAAAATTCTTGCCTGTCTGGGCGTTGAACACCCAATCTTTTTCGAACCGTTCAAACGTTTCGGTGGCAAGTACGCCCGACCATTTATAGGCGTAAACCGAAACCTCATACCCGGTTACCAGATAATCGAAGCTATTAGGGAGGCGGCTCCATTGCGGAAGATTCAGGTGGGGGAAGTCTCGCAGTACATCGTCAAAAACCTGCTGAACATCACGTGCTTCGCCCTGCCCAAGATGCAGCTCCAGATCGAACATTGCGCTCATCAGCAGTTGCGCGGTCGCCCCGCTGTCATAGGCCCTGAGCGAAGCGATGGCGTTATCGACCTGCGTCTCGGACAAGCGTTCGCCGGTTTGATAGTGAGCCGCCAGCCACAACAGGAACTCCCGAGACATTCCGAAGAGTTCAAACACCTGCCCGGCAAACTCCGCCGTGTCTCGGCCCAACTGTGAAATACCCGACAACGTGTAATGGGGTGAGCGAGTCAATACATGTTGCAAACAGTGACCCAATTCATGGAGCAGTACACGCAAGTCTTTATGAGTGAGCAAGTACGGTTGACCCGCGGCGCCTCGTGAAAAATTGGCATGAAGCACGGCAATCGGTAGTGGCACGCGCCCTTCGGCGTTTCTACGACGGTTACGAAGTGTGGACGTCCCGGCGAAGTCTGGTGCTTCCTTGCGCTGGTAGGGGTCGACGTAGATGTGACCGATGACTCGGCCGTCTTCACTGATCTCAAACAGCTGAATACTGTCGTCCCATCGCTCGAACATCGTAAGTTCAGTTATCCGAATGCCGAACATACGTTCGCAAAACACACAGAGTTTGCGCAGTGTTGCATCCAAAGGAAAAAACTTGCGCAGCCCTTTTAGTGCAAAGCCTTTGTGGGTTTCGCGCAGCTTTGCGACAAGAAACTCGTGATCCCAGGGCTCCACGCTTGAGAAACCTTGGGTAAGTGCGAAGTCCTTGATGGCTTGAGTCTCCTGCTCGAAAGCGGGTGTCGCCAGCGCAATCTGCTGACGCAGGAACTGTTTGACCTGCTCAGGCGACTCAACCATCCGGTTGATCAATTTCAACTGTGCGTAGTTTTCGAATCCGAGCAGTCGCGCTTTGCGTTGGCGCATGGCCACCAGCATTTGCAGCAATGGTGCATTGTCGAATTGGTCTGCGTGGGGGCCTTGATCGGAGGCGCGTGTGGTGTACGCGCAATAGTATTCCTCACGCAGTGCCCGATCTTCGGCGTAGGTCATGACCTGAGCGTAAGTGGCCTCGTCCAGCAGCAACCGCCAGCCATCGTGGCCCGCCTGTTGGGCGTTGAGTGCCAGGCGATCCAGGACATCTTGCGAAATCCCGGCGAGCTGTTTGACGTCTTCGATGCGTTTGCTCCAACTCGTGCTGGCCCATTTCAATTGACTCAGAAACAAGCCCTCGAGTGCGCCTGTATCGAAATCCAGTTTGGCCAGTTCTTGTTGTTGCGAACCGGTCAACGCGATGCCCCCAGGGTGAAAGGTGCGAAGAATCCTGTTCAAGACGGTTTTTCGAGATGAGTCGAATAGTTTGGCCGCCGGGCTTTGCGCCAGCGTCTGATAGGTACGAAACAATGCGGCATTACTCATTTTTTCGATTTTGTACTGCGCGCTGATGTCCTCACAGACGGCCGCTGCCTGGCGCCAGGCGTTGTCAGGACGTGTCACCGTGTCGAGTGTCTGTATGACACCCATGGCTTCATCCAGACGCGCATCGGTTTCGTCGACGGCGAGTACCAGATCGTCCCAGTTCGGGTAGGTGGATTGCGAATCGATGAGGGTCGAGATCGCCAGCCGATTGTCGGCGACGATTTTCTCGATGGCGGGGACCAGGTGCTCGACCCGGACGCTCTGCCATGGAGGCAGGTCCCAGTGTTGTAAAAGCGGATTGGTGTTGGGCATGAAGTCTTCCTTGATTAGCGACTGTTCAAGCAGCTTAAAAAGGAAGCGCGCGGAGCAGGGATTAGATAGTTACCACCTCCCTCGCCGATCAGACGTGGGGGAGGTGGTGGCGTTTCAGTGTTATTCGTCAGTCTTTTTTTTCAGCTTCGGGTTCGGGAAAAACTGCACCGCCTGAACCTTGGCGTCCGGCGCTTTCAATGCAGAGGTATTCACCCGCGTACCCAATTCCTTGGGTACAGACAGGCCTTGTTCATTCAGCGTGTCGGCGTAGCCACAGGCCACGCACTCACGATGCGGAACATCGTCTTCGCTCCACATCATCAGCTTGTCCGGCTCGCTGCAGGCCGGACAAACCGCCCCGGCGATAAAGCGTCTTTTGGTGATCACAGGACCCTCACTCATGCTGCGGCGTCCTCACTCAGGCCGCTGTGGCGCAAGAGTGCGTCAATCGATGGCGCACGGCCACGGAAGTCGACGAACAGTACCATCGGTTCCTGAGAACCACCCCGCGCCAGGATCGCTTCACGGAACGCGCGACCGGTTGCTTCATTGAGCACGCCGTCTTCTTCGAATTTCGAAAAGGCATCGGCTGACAACACTTCCGCCCACTTGTAGCTGTAATACCCTGCTGCGTAACCGCCGGCAAAGATGTGCGCAAAGCTGTTGGGGAAACGGTTGTAGGCCGGAGGGCGCATGACCGACACCTCATCGCGTACGCCCTCGAGCACCTGCAGCACGCTGCGGCCGTCACCGTGGGTGGCGTGCAGTTCGAAGTCGAACAGCGAGAACTCCAGTTGGCGAACCATCATCAGGCCGGACTGGAAGTTTTTGGCAGCGAGCATTTTTTCCAGGAGGTCCTGAGGCAGCGGTTCTCCAGTTTCGTAGTGACCGGAGATCAGCGCCAGACCTTCAGGCTCCCAGCACCAGTTTTCCATGAACTGGCTTGGCAGCTCGACCGCGTCCCACGCGACGCCGTTGATGCCGGATACGCCAGCGTGTTCGACGCGGGTGAGCAGGTGGTGCAAGCCGTGGCCGAATTCGTGGAACAGCGTGGTCACTTCATCATGGGTCAGCAGGGCAGGTTTGCCACTGTCCGCCGGGGTGAAGTTGCACACCAGATTGGCCACCGGGCTTTGCAATACGCCTTCAGCCGTACGACGGCGGTCGCGAGCGCCATCCATCCAGGCGCCACCACGTTTGTTGGCGCGAGCGTAAAGGTCGAAGAAGAAGCGGCCGACGTGCTGGCCGTTTTCCTTGATTTCGAACAGGCGGACATCCGGGTGCCAGGTGTCGAAACCTTTCTGCTCGGCGATCTCGATGCCGTACAGGCGCTGGACGATGGCGAACAAGCCACCGAGCACTTTGTCGATCGGGAAGTAAGCGCGCAATGCTTCCTGAGCGACGCTGTACCGTTGTTCACGCAGTTTTTCACCGAAGAACCCGCTGTCCCAGCTTTGCAGGTCCGGGCAGCCTTGCTCGGCGGCGTACGCTTTGAGCTGCTCCAGATCCTGAGCGGCGAAGGGTTTGCTGCGCTTGGCCAGGTCGCGCAGGAAGCTGATGACCTGATCGCTGGACTCGGCCATTTTGGTGGCCAGGCTCAGCTCCGAGAAGCTGGCGAATCCCAGAAGCTTTGCCAACTCCTGACGCAGGTCGAGAATTTCTTCCATGACCGGGCCGTTGTCGTTCTGGCCGGCATTTGGGCCTTGGTCCGACGCACGGGTGCAGTAGGCGGCGTAGACTTCCTCGCGCAAAGCTCGGTCGTGCGCATAGGTCATCACGGCGAAGTAGCTTGGGAATTCCAGAGTGATCAACCAGCCGTCCAGTTCTTTGGCGTGAGCGGCGGCTGCCATTTGCGCCTTAGCTGAATCGGTCAGGCCGGCGAGGGTGGCTTCGTCAGTGACGTGTTTGGTCCAGGCTTGAGTCGCGTCGAGCAGTTGGTTGGAGAAGCGGCTGCCCAGCTCCGACAATTTGCTTTGCACGTCGGCGTAGCGCTTTTGCTCGGCCTCAGGCAAATCTATACCCGACAGACGGAAGTCACGCAGCGAGTGTTCAAGAATGGTTTTTTGCGCAACGTCGAAGCCGGCCGCTTCCGGGCTGTTGGCCAACGCTTCGAAGGCCTGGAACAACTCGCGATTCTGGCCCATTTCCGTAGAGTAGGCGCTCAAGGCAGGCAGGCAGGACTCATAGGCTTCGCGCAGTTCGGCACTGTTGCACACCGCATTCAGGTGGCTGACCGGGCTCCAGGCTGCGCCCAGGCGATCATTCAACTCGTCCATCGCCAGCACCAGGCCCGCCCAGGTCGGTTGTTTGCCTTGGGTTTTGAGTATCTCGATAATGGCGGCACGGTTGTCAGCCAGGATCTGTTCAATGGCCGGTTGCACGTGTTCGGCACGGATCGCGGAGAACGGCGGCAGGTCGTAGGACTGCAAAAGAGGGTTGTTCACGCTCACGGTTGACACCTTGGCTGGAAGAAACATGCCCCCATCTTAATTACAATCGACGCCGACCGCAGCTATCAGCAAAAGAGAGAGAGCCTATCGTGACCCTTCGCAAGTATCAGAATCACATGCCAGTGCTGGGTAACGGCGCTTTTGTCGACAGCTCGGCAGTGGTCATTGGCGACGTCGAAATCGGCGAAGACAGCTCTGTTTGGCCGTTGACGGTGATTCGCGGTGATATGCACCGCATCCGTATCGGCCAGCGCACCAGCGTTCAGGATGGCTGTGTCCTGCACATCACCCATGCTGGCCCGTTCAACCCGGACGGTTTTCCACTGCTGATTGGCGACGATGTGACCATCGCGCACAAAGTCATGCTGCACGGTTGCAGTGTGGGCAGCCGGGTTTTGATTGGCATGGGAAGCATTGTCATGGACGGCGCGGTGGTTGAGGACGACGTCATCATCGGAGCCGGCAGCCTGGTGCCACCGGGCAAACGGCTGGCCAGTGGCTTTCTTTATGTGGGCAGCCCGGCGAAACAGGTTCGCCCGCTGACTGACAAAGAACGCGCCTTTTTCACCTACAGTGCGGCGAATTACGTGAAGCTCAAGGATTTGCACCTGGCGGAAGGCTACGACCAGCTCTGAAGCACCCTTTCACAAAGCCTTTCGCAATTGCCCAGGATTTTTCATGCATTACCAAACCGTTCTGTTCGACCTCGATGGCACCCTGACCGACCCGCGGGAAGGTATTACCCGCTCGATCCAGTTCGCCCTGAGCAAGCTGGGCATCGATGAGCCTGACCTGACCAAACTCGAACATTTCATCGGTCCACCGCTGTTGCAGGCGTTCATGCAGTTTTATGCGTTCGACGAGCCTAAAGCCTGGGAAGCGGTGAATTTCTATCGCGAACGTTTCAAGGTCACCGGCCTCTATGAGAACCGCGTGTTCGATGGCGTCACGCCGTTGTTGGAAACCCTCGGTGGGCAGGGACGACAGCTGTACATCGCGACCTCGAAGCCTTGGGTTTTTGCCCGGGAAATCGCCCGGCACTTTGATTTCGCCAAACACTTCAAGGTGATCTACGGCAGCGAACTGGACGGCACCCGGACCAACAAGGTCGAGCTGATTGCTCACCTGATGGGCGAAGAGGGTCTGGATCCGGCCACCACGCTGATGATCGGAGACCGCAAGCACGACCTGATCGGCGCACGCAGTAATGGCCTCGATGCCGCGGCGGTGGGGTACGGTTTTGGGAGCCGGGAAGAGTTGAGCGCCGAAGCGCCGGCTTATCACTTCGAAACGCTGGATGAGTTGCATCAGGCGTTTTTGCGGGGCTGATCAGTACGCCATCGCGGGCAACGCCTTGCTCCCACAGGTTTCGACGCAATACAAATTGATCCGCCGCCTGTGGGAGCAAGGCTTGCCCGCGATGCCGTTTGTTCTGGCAATACACTTTTATGATTCTGCCAACGCCTTCAGCGCCGCTTTGCGTTTGTCAGCCGGCAGCGCGCCAAGCTTTTCCACTGCCGCGTAGAACTTCGTCCAATCCCCGTTCATCTGTTTATACAGCGCCGCAAAAGCCGGGACCCATTGGTCATACAACCCGAATGGCAACAACCGGGCGTTGTTCATCGGCGCGTTGATCCAGGCGTCGTAGCGTTTGTCCCCGGCCCATTGGTCGTCACGCATTTTCCGGTAATCACTGCGCAACCGTTCGAATTCGGCCGCTTTGCGCTGTCGCATCTGGTCTGCAGAGAGCGGCAGGGCGTATAGCTGCTCAAGCCTCGTGCGGGTATTCAGAACCAGTTGAATGAACTGATCCCGCCGTTGAATCGCTGCCGTGTTGTCCGGCGCCAAGCCTCGAGTTGCACGCCATTGACGGGTGCCTTCCTGTTCCACGAAGGTGGCGAAAGACTCGTTGAACTCGGTGTCGTCCTTCACATAAAAGCGTTGATGCGCGAGCTCGTGGAAGATCAGTGTTGCCAGCCGCTCGTCGCCCCAGTTCATCATCGAACTGATTATCGGATCGTTGAACCAGCCAAGCGTCGAATAAGCCTCGACGCCGCCGATCGACACGTCCATACCTTGCAGGCGTTGTAACGCGGCCTCGCCACGCGCAGCGCCCTGACTGTAATAACCGCGATAGGCCACGCAGCCGGCGATGGGGAAACAATGGTTTTGCGGCGACAGGGAGAATTCGGGGGTGGCGAAGACGTTCCAGACTACGAACGGCCGACCAATATCGGCGTACAGACGGTAGCTCTTGTTATCGGGAAGGTGCAGTTGCTGGCTGGCAAATGTTCGGGCGGCTTGCGATTGAACCAGGCGAGCACGCAAATTCGGGTCCCTTCGAGGATCGGAAATGACCTCTTGGACCGGCTCACGTGCCCGCAGCAGTTGGAGCTGACCACTGGCCAATTGGCTGTAGTAGCTGACGCTGGTGCAACCGCTGAGCAACAAAAGCAGCACGCCCGGAAACAAAACGCGCAAAACGCGATCAAGTAACCCAAGGCTCAAAGACGGCCTGATCAAAATAAAATCATCCCTGGAAAGTCTGCCCGCAAGACTATCCCGCCTCACTGGAGCTCCGCTATGCGCAAATTGATGCTGACGGGAGGCCTGTTGATGCTGACAGGCTGTGCTGGTTTCGGAATACCTCAACAAGATCCTTCGCAAGCCTGGATCGACCTCGACCCACAGCAAGAAGACACCGCGCTCCAAGCGCTGGAAGTCGATGACAAGGCATCTTCTGACAAGCGTTATTTCGAGGTGCAGCCGGGCAGTCACGAGCTGACGGTGCGTTACCAATTCCCGGTTCAACCCACCAACATCGGCCCGGACGCGGAACCTTTATGGCGTGACTGTCAGATGAACGTGAAATTCAACGACTTCAACGCCGGTGAGAAATATCAGCTGCAAGCAGGGAATATCGGCTTCCGACCATGGGCGAAGCTCTATGATCAACAGCGAAAAGTGATTGGTCAGGGTAAACCCGCGGGCTGTCAGCGCACCTGATCGGCGCTATGCTGAATGTCTAATTCTTGGGACATTCATCATGCGCAGGATGATGCTGTTGCTTGCTGCAAGCCTGGTTGCCGGCTGCCAGAGCCCCATGCCGGCCGTCAATCCGCAGATGGCCTGGGTCGACTTCGCAACCCCCAGCCCTGGTGGCAAGTTGCTCATGGCCGAACGCCTGGACAACCAGCGACTGCGGGACGGGCGTTACTTTCAGGTCGCTCCTGGCAGCCACGAGCTGTTAGTGCGTTTCGATTTCGAAGTGTTTGGCGGGGGCGGAAGCTTGATGACCGGACCGGTCGAGCGGTTGTGCTATCTGACCATCAACTACGACCATTTCGAGGCGGGCCAGCGCTATTTGCTCGAAGCCCGAAATCTGGCCTTCACCCCCAGCGCGAGGCTCTACAACG
The DNA here is from genome assembly GCF_015351605.1 of Pseudomonas sp. p50(2008). NCBI lineage: Bacteria > Pseudomonadati > Pseudomonadota > Gammaproteobacteria > Pseudomonadales > Pseudomonadaceae > Pseudomonas > Pseudomonas sp. p50(2008). Next base: position 19,294 of record NZ_JACMYF010000002.1, on the reverse strand, counting down.
CCAAGCGTGAGATCGTTGCTGAAGACCGGCAAGTCAACTGCGTGATGTAAGCAGGATCAATTGCTGTTTTTCTGATAAATGATCGCTTTGGTACCGTTGTCGCAAGTACCCACAACCATGGCTACATCATGCTTGTCAGCTTCTTCTTTCGACACGATTTCCAGGGTGTAGGAGGGCACGGCATTCGCCTGGATCTTGATCTCAATTTCTTTTTTGAGTTCTTCGCAGTCCTTGGGTGCTGCCAAGGCCGAAGTGGCCAGTGCACCGCAGATAACCGCCAGGGCAAAACGTTTCATGGTTGAAGCTCCTTTTCAGGCAACGCGCACGTCATGCGCTAAAGCTGCTGTCATTTATTCGACCACATTTTTACAAGCCGAGTTTTGTTTCAAGGCAAAAAATATCGCCGCCAGCGGAAGCTTCTACATGAAACAGTGTTTCGTGCGGGAGCCAACGCTGGCGGCGATCTTTTTGCGACAACTCGACTTAGCTGACCAGCGTGGCGTCCAGGCTGATCTTCGCATTCAACACCTTGGAAACCGGGCAGCCTTCTTTGGCCTTGTTACTCAGCTCCTCGAACTGCGCCTGGGTCGCACCAGGGATTTTCGCTTTGAGGATCAATTTCACCGCTGTAATCGCGAAACCGCCTTCAACCTGATCCAGCGTGACTTCGGCATTGGTATCGATGCTGTCAGCCTTCAGGCCCGCATCGCCGAGGATCATCGAAAATGCCATGGAGAAACAGCCCGCATGAGCGGCGCCGATCAGTTCTTCCGGATTCGTCCCTTTACCGCCTTCGAAACGCGCTTTGAAGCCGTAAGGCGCTTCTCTGAGCACACCGGTCTCGGTGGAAATCGAGCCGATGCCGGTTTTCAGGTCACCTTCCCAATGCGCCGATGCTTTCTTAGTGATAGCCATGTCTGCCTCCTCAAGATCCGGCGCGAAACGTCGCGCCTTCGTGGTTTTCGGTTGCTAGGGTTCTGAGGATAGACCGGGGTGAGAAGTTCACCCCATCTGATATCTCCTACTATTTTCGTAGGAAATTTCCTCGTGGCTATTGAAACTCGGGTATATGCCCTCATTGCATGAAACACGCTTATAGATTCGGCAGGTTTTCGTTCACGAGAACAAACCTGCACCCCATTTGGAGAAGCAGGTTTATGAAACGACTGTCCGACATCAAATTTTCGACCCTGGATCTGGTACCTGTTCGGGAAAATGGCAGTGCGGCACAGTCGCTGCGCAATTCTCTGGACCTGGCGCAACACGTCGAGAAGTTCGGCTACAACCGCTTCTGGGTGGCTGAACACCACAATATGGACGGTATCGCCAGCTCGGCGACGTCGGTATTGCTGGGCTATTTGGCCGGCGGCACGTCGACTATTCGCGTTGGCTCCGGCGGCGTGATGCTGCCTAACCACGCGCCGTTGGTGATTGCCGAGCAATTCGGGACGCTCGAAAGCCTGTATCCGGGTCGTATCGACCTGGGCTTGGGACGTGCGCCCGGTTCTGACCAGATGACTGCCCGCGCCCTGCGCCGTGAGCGTTCGGGCAGTGCGGATGAGTTCCCGGAAGATGTGGCGGAACTGATGCGCTACCTCGGCCCGCGTACGCCGGATCAACGGATCATCGCAATGCCTGGCACGGGCACCAACGTTCCCGTCTGGTTGTTGGGGTCGAGCCTGTTCAGTGCGCAATTGGCCGGTGAGCGTGGATTGCCTTACGCGTTCGCCTCGCATTTTGCACCGCGCTTCATGCATGAGGCGATTCGTGTCTACCGCAATCACTTCAAGCCTTCAGCTGTGCTGGATAAGCCTTACGTCATGCTGGGCGTGCCGTTGGTGGCCGCCGACACCGATGAGCAAGCCGATTATCTGGCAACGTCGGTTTATCAGCGGATTCTTGCGTTGATGCGTGGCCAGAGCCTGGTGCAACGTCCGCCGGTCAAAACCATGGACGGCCTGTGGTTGCCTCATGAAAAAGAAGCGGTCGGCGACTTCCTTGGTCTGGCAATGGTGGGCAGCCCGCAGAAAATCCGCGCCAAGCTGGAAGTGCTCGTTGAACAGACCCAGGCGGACGAGTTGATTTTCACCTGCGACCTGTATGAACACGCCGATCGTGTGCGCTCGTATGAGCTGCTGGCGCAGGTCATGAAAGGCTGAAGCCTGGAAAACGCTGATAAAAAAGCCGACGTCACTGCGTCGGCTTTTTTATTTGTGGGGGGATTTATCGTTTGTAGACAATTTCCTTGCTGCCCTTTTCACAGGTGCCGACGATTTTTCCGTCAGCGGCAGCGCCTTTATCAACGATCTCAAGTGAATAACCGGAAACGCCCTTGGCATCGAGCTTCGCAGCGATTTCGGCTTTCAATTCCTCGCAAGACTTGCCATCAGCAAACGCCGCGCCGGCAAGGCTCAATAAACCCACCGCTAAAATAAACTTCTTCATCGGTCGCACTCCCTGGTCGGATCAATAGGGGCATCCAGCTTTCGCCGGATGCACTCATGTAGCGCTTTGCCATTCCCTATGGCATGCGGCCAGCGCGCAAGTTCAGAAGACTAGCTCAAACTCAGCTGCTGGCAATCCGGAAACCGACTTTGAGTGTTACCTGAAAATGCGCGGCCTTGCCGTCCTTGATGTGGCCGCGGGTTTCGGTCACTTCGAACCATTCCAGATGCTTGATGGACTTGCTGGCTTCGGCGAGCGCGTTGTTGATGGCGTCTTCAATACTGCTGGCGGACGAGCCAACCAGCTCGATTTTCTTATAGGTGTGGTGGTCAGTCATAGCGATCTCCTTGGGGTATGAAATACAGACTAGCAGTGATTTTTGCTCTTACTTCTGTCGACTAAACCGACAAGGAAGTTCAGATTTACTGCACTTTCTCGAACCGGTGCAGTCCCAACCAACACACGCCACTCATCACCAATGCAGGAGAGCCACCATGGCCAACACCTCTTTACGTAAAGCCTCATTGCAAAGCATGGAAGCCGAGATCGAGAGTCTGCTGAAGTCTTTGGAAAGCCTGAAGGACGACGCCTCGGACGAGTCGCGCAAAACCCTCAAAGTCTTGAAAAGCAACGCTGAAAACGCGCTGAAACACTCGCGTCACTTGCTCAGCGATGCCTATGAAGAAGTCAAAGTCAAAACCCGTGAAACCGGGATTGCTACGCGGGACTACGCCCAGGAACACCCTTGGACTACAGCCGGTGTTGCCGTGGGTGCACTGGGCCTGCTGGCCGCCTACCTGCTGTGCAAACGCGGTGACTAATCCGCTTGGCGCAGCTCGTTCTTGAGCCACTGCGCCAATTGCCCTGCGCGCCCGTCCGCGGCGCGCTTGGGTAGCCACAACGCCAGTTGCGCCGAGGTTTCTTTGAAACCCCAAGGTGCAACCAGGCGACCGGCCTTCAAATCCTCTGCCACCAACGGTTCGGGCGCAATCGCCACCCCCAGTCCGGCAACCGCCGCCTCCAGCAAATAATACAAATGCTCGAAACCCTGCCCGTACTTCAATGACTTGGCATCGAGGTCACTTTGGTGTGCCCAGCTCGGCCACGCTTGCGGTCTGGAGGTGGTGTGCAGCAAAGGTTCGTTGAGCAGGGCGCTGGCGGGTGCGTGCTGCAACCTTTCATAACCGATGAAGCGTGGGCTGATCACCGGCCCGATTCGTTCGCTGGCCAGGGCGTAGACCTGCATGTCGGCGGGCCAGGGTGGTTCGGCAAATACCAGCAACGCATCCAGTCCCGGGCGACGTGGATCGAGATCACCTTCGCCTGCGGACAAGTGCAGACGCAGATCAGGCAGATCGGCATTCAGCCGTCCCAGCCGTGGAATGAACCAACGCGCCAGCAGGCTTCCCGAGCAACCCAGAACGAAAGGTGCATCTGCATGGCTTTGCGTCAGTTCCGCGCAGACGGTACGCAGGCGCTCGAAGGCCTCACCGCTGGCATCGCGTAGACGAACGCCGGCATCTGTGAGTTTCAGGCCGCGGCCTTCCTTGATGAACAGGCTGACGCCCAAATGTTCTTCGAGTACTTTGAGCTGGCGGCTGACTGCACCGTGAGTAACGTGCAGCTGTTCCGCAGCCTGGCTGACGCTGTTCAAGCGGGCAGTGGCCTCAAAGGCGCGAAGTGCGTTCAGCGGGGGGAGGTCATGGCTCATTTTATCTGTGAGTTTTCCTGACAGGTTGTGGCGATCTTATCGGTTTTCAGCATAGAGCGTCAGGGGTAGAGTAAGCCTCATTGTCATCACACGAATTCAACTGGAGCGACCCATGACCCAGACCAATCTGCGAAACGGCCCTGATGCCAGCGGCCTGTTTGGCGCCTTCGGCGGCCGCTACGTGGCTGAAACCCTGATGCCGTTGATCCTCGACCTGGCCCGTGAATACGAAGTGGCCAAGGAAGATCCGGCGTTCAAAGAGGAATTGGCCTACTTCCAGCGCGATTACGTTGGACGTCCAAGCCCGCTCTATTACGCAGAGCGTCTGACCGAGTATTGCGGCGGTGCGAAGATTTATTTGAAACGCGAAGAGCTGAACCACACCGGCGCGCACAAGATTAACAACTGCATCGGCCAGATCCTGCTGGCTCGACGCATGGGCAAGAAGCGCATCATCGCCGAGACCGGTGCCGGCATGCACGGCGTGGCGACCGCCACGGTGGCAGCGCGTTTCGGTCTGGATTGCGTGATTTATATGGGCACCACTGACATCGAGCGTCAGCAGGCCAACGTATTCCGCATGAAGTTGCTGGGCGCTGAAGTGATCCCGGTCGTCGCCGGCACCGGCACGTTGAAAGATGCCATGAACGAAGCGTTGCGCGACTGGGTAACCAACGTCGACAGCACGTTCTACCTGATCGGTACGGTTGCCGGTCCACACCCTTATCCCGCGATGGTTCGTGATTTCCAGGCCGTCATCGGCAAGGAAACCCGTGACCAGTTGCAAGCCCAGGAAGGTCGTCTGCCAGACAGCCTGGTCGCCTGCATCGGCGGTGGCTCCAACGCGATGGGCCTGTTTCACCCGTTCCTTGACGATAAAAGTGTCGAAATCATCGGTGTTGAAGCAGCGGGCTACGGTATTGAAACCGGCAAGCACGCCGCCAGCCTGAACGGTGGCGTACCGGGCGTGTTACACGGGAATCGGACGTTCCTGTTGCAGGACGACGATGGACAGATCATCGATGCTCACTCGATTTCCGCCGGCCTCGATTACCCGGGCATCGGGCCTGAACACGCCTGGTTGCACGACATCGGTCGCGTTCAGTACACCTCGGTGACTGACCACGAAGCCCTCGACGCATTCCACAAATGCTGCCGCCTGGAAGGCATTATTCCAGCGCTGGAAAGTGCACATGCCCTGGCCGAAGTGTTCAAGCGTGCACCGAGCTTGCCGAAAGATCACCTGATGGTGGTCAACCTGTCCGGTCGCGGTGACAAGGACATGCAGACCGTGATGCACCACATGGAGAAATCCCAACAAAAGCCGTCCCAGCAGGAGAAACACTGATGAGCCGCCTGCAAACGCGTTTTGCCGAACTCAAGGAACAAAATCGTGCCGCCTTGGTGACCTTTGTGACCGCAGGTGACCCGAGCTATGACACTTCACTGGCGATCCTCAAGGGCCTGCCGGGTGCTGGTGCCGATGTGATTGAGTTGGGCATGCCTTTTACCGATCCGATGGCCGATGGTCCGGCCATCCAGCTCGCCAACATCCGTGCGCTGGGTGCCAAGCAGAACCTCGTGAAAACCCTTCAAATGGTTCGCGAGTTTCGTGAGGGCAACACCGAGACGCCGTTGGTGCTGATGGGTTACTTCAATCCGATTCACATGTACGGGGTGTCGCGTTTCATTGCTGACGCGAAAGAGGCCGGCGTTGATGGTTTGATCGTTGTGGACCTGCCGCCAGAGCATAACGGCGAACTATGCGATCCGGCCCAGGCCGCGGGTCTGGACTTCATCCGTCTGACCACTCCGACCACTGATGATGTGCGTCTGCCGACTGTTCTGAATGGCAGTTCCGGCTTTGTTTACTATGTGTCTGTTGCCGGTGTGACCGGTGCTGGCGCCGCTACGCTGGAGCACGTTGAGGAGGCGGTCGCTCGCCTGCGTCGCCATACCGATCTGCCCATCAGCATCGGTTTTGGTATCCGTACACCCGAGCAAGCGGCGTCTATCGCCCGTCTGGCAGACGGTGTTGTAGTGGGTTCGGCGCTGATCGATCACATTGCCAATGCAACGACGCCAGACCAGGCGATTGATGGTGTATTGAGTCTTTGTGCTGCGTTATCGGAAGGCGTACGCAAGGCTCGCGTCAGCTGAAGGTTGAGTTCCTGATACAGAGGAATTAGCCTCGCGGCACGCACTTATCAGCAAGACTGAGGGCTTCAGGACTACGTTCTGAAGCCCTTTTTGCTGTAAGTGCAGTGAGGATCAATTGATGAAACTGCCGAAACGTCTGAGGGTACCGGGGGCTGCAAGGCGACGGTTCCGCCGCCTGGCGGGACGATTCGACGATTCGACAAGCTCCCTCGCTACAGGTGTCTTCCATTTGTCGAACGTTAAGGCAGTTCCAGGCCACCCGCTGCCTTGTGCAGCTTGCGTAGATGTTCGCCGATTCGCTTTAGGTTGGCTTCATTGGCAGCCATCTCGGCGGCACGGCTTGGTTCAAGCAGCGCTCTCACTTCTTTGTCGAGGTCTCCGGTCAGTACTTGAAGCTGCTTTTGCCGCAAGCTGCTTTCCGATTCCAGACGCTGCCATTCACTCGGCTGGGGCAATCCATAACCGCCCGTTCCGAGCAATTCGGCCGGACGGCTGAGGAAGCCACTGTTGGCGAGAATCTGTTGGAGAGTAGCGTTGGCTTTGTCCATGCCGCCATTCTTCATTTCCCGCGCGCCGAGGTAGCGTTGCTTGACCTCGTCCTGAGCCAGCACCAATTGCTGTCGGAACGCTGCCTGCTCCAGTAAGAGCAATGCAGCACTGGTGCGCAGGTCTGCCTGATCGATCCATTGCCGGCGTTCATCGGCCTTGAGTGCCAGCCAGTCTTCGACTTTCTCCTGCTTGATCGGCAAGTGCTTTTTCAACACCTCGAACATGGCTTGATAGCGATCGCGGAAAGAATCGAAGCGATAGCCCAGGCGAAGGGCTTCGCGGGGGTCGTCCAGGACGCTGGTGTCCGCCAGCCCACGGCCTTTCATGACCTCCAGCAAGCCATTGGGCATGATGCTGTCCAGGCCGACGAGCTGTTTGTTATTGGTGCCGCTGCGCAATAACTTCAGGCCTTCCACAGCGCAGTTGTTGGACAGGAAGAAGTAATTGCCGTCATAACTCCAGTGCATCTCGGCGGCATGCTCCACCACTTCCTCGATCTCTGTGCGAGACAGGTTCAGCGGTACCGAAGCCAGGCTGCGCAGTTCGGTCTTGGTGTATTCATCGATGACCTGAGCCAGCGGCAAGACAAACAGGCGCGACGGATATTTTCCTACCAGGCCATCCCAGCTCGAGAGCTGTACGTCGCCCACAAAGGCGCGGTAGGACAGCACCAGATGCTGGTCCAGGTCGAGTCGGCAATCGGGGCCACGGGGACGACCGGGGGCACAGATCACCAGTCGCAACATGCTGTGACCCCAGCGACTGACCCAATTCTGGTTGGCTTCAGCCAGCAGGTAGTCGACGGCGTATACACGCTCTGGATCAACTTGCCCCAAGGGTTGCTTGGCGAAATCGTTGCCAGCGTTGAGGAAGGCGAAGGACTTGGCGCACGTATCTTTTGCCGCCGGTGCCCAGCCGAAGTGTTCTTTGTAGTAGCGATACAGCGCGGGGCGACGGCAGGCGTAACTCGGGTCCAGGAGAAAATACTCCATGTTGACCGCGACGAACTCTTTGGGACTGCTCGTTTCGTAGATGTCCGGGCTGCGGGCGATCTGCCGATTGTGCTGCTCGCGTTCACCGCGGCGACCCACATATTGCTGCCAGCCTGCAAGGTCGAGCAGGCGCCGGTCGTCGCTGATGGTGAAGCGTCGATCCGTCTGGCCACGGCACTCATCCGGCAGGCCAACCAGTCCGGAGCTGCTGTTGCGCTGCGTGCAACGCTGGATCATCTTGCGTTCAGCGTCTGGCCACAGGCGTGAACGGTCGTAAATGTGGGTGAGTTCGTGCAGCACCGTGGCGAGCATTTCCCGGCGCACGGTGCCGTGGGGGCGATAGGTTTTTTTGCTCGCGGCGCTGCCATCGGTGAGGCTGGCGAGCAGGTTTCTATTCAGGTCGAGTTCGGACACCAGAGACGCCTGTCCGTAGGCGTTGCTCGGCATATCATCGGTCCAGCCAACGTCAATGCGTCGGTCCAGTTGTTCAATGAAGCGCGGCGGTAATGCCTGCATGGCTTCATCGAGCAATGCCTGACTGGCCTGCTGTTGCGCCGGGCTAAGACCTTCGGTCTTGAGTCGTAATTGCAGATCGGCCTGGGCCGTGTTGCCGAGCAGCAACACAACCCCGGCCAGCAGCCAGGCGCCTAGGGACCTCACAGTGCGAGGATGGCTTCAGCGAGCACCTGATCACTGGCGTCGCGAGCTTCCGGCACTCGGGTGCGCAAGGTATTGAAGGCCGCTTCCAGGTGAGCACCACGAATGTCTCCATTACTCGCGACGAAACTGGCCGCATCATCATGAGCTTCGCGGACGATTTTCGAATCGCGAATGGAGGTGGTGGTATCGGAAGTGAAATCAAGCGTGCGCTGGCTGGCACGGATGATGATGTTACTGGTGGCAACCAGGGTTTGCGCCTGGGCCACATCGGCCAACAACAACAGGCCAAGGGTGGCGGCAATCAGCGGGTTACGCATGGAACGACTCCGGAATAACAAAGATAACTATTGGACGAGAATTGCTTGCGCCAGTTCAAGGTCGCTTGCATGAAGTTTTGGCCGGCTTTGACGCAAATAAACCAGCGCTGATTCAAGCTGCGCGCCTCGCCATGCACCGTCACTGGCGATGAACGCAGCAGCATCATCGTGCGCAGCGAGCAGTAGCTTACGGTCGAAGGGGGCGGAGGTCACCATGCTTGTGGCATAGCCGGTAGCCACGATGCCTTGGGTAGAAAGATTGAAGGCGTCGAAAGCAACGGCCGGGCAAGACCAGCAAACCGAAAGGAAGAGGGGTGTGACCAACAGTTTTAGAGGAAAACGCATGAGACTCGATAGTTGAAAGCGAGTCCGAAGGCTAGCGCAATGCCTGTTCTAGAGCCAGTGTTGAAACATTGGGACACGACCTGCGTGTCCCAATCAACGCTGTTTTCAGATCGTCAGGATGGCCTGGGCCAGCTGTGCATCGGTTGCGTTCAGTTGCGGTGCCTGATGGCGAATGTGATCCAGAGCACTTTCCAGTTTCACACCACGAATGGAGCCTTCGCTGGCGACAAAGCTGGCGGCGTCATCACGGGCAGCACGTACGATCTTGTCGTCGCGAAAGGATGAGGTGACATCGGAAGTCGCATCGGAACTGGATTTCAGTGCGCCAACGACGGCATCGGTGGTCACGATGAAGCTGGTGGCGTGGGAATTGGCAGCCACGGCGAGCAGGGCTGCAGCGCTGAGCAGACGAAGACGGGACATGGTGTAACTCCTTTAAATGAACCGATTAAGAGGTGGCTTGTTGGATCGGACGTCAGTTTTGCTTCATTCGCCACGTTCCATAGGATATTAGGCCTCGGCGGATGGATTCGAACAGCAAATTACCAAGTAAACGACGTGAAAGCGCTGTAGAAAGCTGTGAATCGAGGTTTAGAACGGATCAAGAGATCTCAGACTTCGGTCAATGTAAAAATTGTACCTATTAAAATATGGTTCATTAAAACTGTACTGGTATCTCTTTTAGCAGCCCTGAAACGACAAAACCCGTCGTGGTTTCCCACGACGGGTCTTGTTTGTTCAATTCGGGTTGCTGGCGGTGGACCCTACAGGTCAGAGCCAGCGACGCTACTTAGCGCCAGAACGGCTTGCTCAGCTCTTCGTAGCGTTGTGCTTCGCTAATCCCGGCGTCAGCCAGCAGACGCGAATCCAGACGAGCCAATTGGTGGCGGCTGGAGATGCGGCGCTGCCACAACATCAGGTTGGCGATAACGCGAAGAGGCATCGAAGCCTGGGTTTTTGCAGCGGTATCTTCGAAGAACAGTTCGGAACTGAGTGTACGTTCCATGGTTGACATCCTTCCGCTTGTGGCGGGATTAGGTAGTGGTTTAACTGATGCCAATGATCCTCTTGTTTGGCTAGTCTCTCTAGATACAGTTCACTTGTATTGTGAGGTACCAGTTAACTGTTAATGGAGGGTGTACTGGTCTAAATTGATGCAACTGTACCTGTGCGCATCAAAACAGTGCACTTTTAGTGTTTTAGAGTATTTTGGAGAAGGGAAAGGCGCGAAAAAGACCAGTACAGCAGTACAGTTTTTTCATTATTGGCGAGTTCAGATTGCGGGCTGGCGAAACTGTGTGTGCGCCAGCCGCAATCTGTACCAATCACACCGCCAGCATTCTCCCGGTTTCTTCCAGGTTCATGTGCCAGCTCAGGGCTTCACGCAGGATATGCGGGGTGTGCCCGCCGAGCGCACAGGCCGCGGTGAAGTAGTCATCCAGCGCCTGGCGATAGTCCGGGTGCACGCAGTTGTCGATGATGACGCGCGCTCGTTCCCGCGGTGCCAGGCCCCGCAGATCCGCCAGGCCGATCTCGGTGACAAGGATGTCAACATCGTGCTCGGTATGGTCCACATGGCTGACCATTGGCACCACGCTGGAGATTGCACCCCCCTTGGCAATCGACTTGGTCACGAAAATCGCCAGATGCGCGTTACGCGCAAAGTCGCCCGAGCCACCAATGCCGTTCATCATCCGCGTGCCGCAGACGTGTGTGGAATTGACGTTGCCATACAAGTCGAATTCCAGCGCCGTGTTGACGCCGATGATTCCGAGGCGTCGCACGACTTCAGGGTGGTTGGAGATTTCCTGCGGGCGCAGGACCAGTTTGTCCTTGTAGCGCTCGAGGTTGCCGAAGACATCGCTGTTACGACGCGCCGACAAGGTGATCGAGCTACCTGAAGCAAAGCTCAGCTTGCCGGCATCGATCAAATCGAAGGTCGAGTCTTGCAGCACTTCGGAGTACATCGTCAGGTCTTCGAACGGCGAATCGATCAGGCCGCACATCACCGAGTTGGCAATGGTGCCGATGCCAGCCTGCAACGGGCCGAGCTTGTTCGTCATGCGTCCGGCGGCCACTTCTGCTTTGAAAAAGTCGATCAGGTGATCGGCAATGGCCTGGGTGTCAACGTCCGGCGGCAGGACGGTGGACGGCGAGTCGGATTGATTGGTGATCACGATCGCGACGATTTTTTCAGGCGGGATCGGGATGGCCGTGCTGCCAATGCGATCATCGACTTTTACCAGCGGAATTGGCGTGCGTGTCGGCCGGTACGTCGGGATGTAGATGTCGTGTAAACGCTCAAGGTTAGGGTTGTGCGCCATGTTGATTTCGACAATGACCTGCTTTGCAAAAATGGCAAAGCTGGCCGAGTTGCCCACTGAGGTGGTTGGCACGATGTGGCCTTGCTCGGTAATCGCCACAGCCTCGATCACTGCAATGTCCGGCAATTTCAGTTGCTGGTTACGCAGTTGCTCCACGGTTTCCGAAAGGTGTTGGTCAATGAACATCACCTCGCCGGCATTAATTGCCTTGCGCAGCGTGCTATCGACCTGAAAGGGCATGCGCCGCGACAGTACGCCGGCTTCGGTGAGCTGTTTATCAAGGTCGTTGCCCAGGCTGGCGCCGGTCATCAAGGTGATTTTCAGCGGGGTGATTTTGGCGCGTTCTGCCAGCGCGTGGGGCACGGCTTTGGCTTCGCCGGCGCGGGTGAAGCCGCTCATGCCGACGGTCATGCCGTCCTCAATCAGAGCGGCAGCCTCAGCGGCGCTCATCACCTTATCCAACAACGAAGGCAAGCGAATACGATCACGGTACATGGATTGTTATCTCGGGCAACGGAAGCAAGGTGTGCAGTCTAGTGATTTCGAAAAAATTCGTCCCGCTACCATGGTCGAATGCAGAGCCCTGATTTAGAGCCTTTGGTCGGGTTTTGACGGGCAATAAAAAACCCCAGCCTACTAAAGGCTGAGGTTTGGGGTATTGCGCTAGAGCAGGTTTTACTCGACGGCTTTAACCATGTCTTCGATGACTTTCTTGGCGTCGCCGAACACCATCATGGTTTTGTCGAGGTAGAACAATTCGTTGTCCAGACCGGCATAGCCGCTAGCCATCGAACGCTTGTTGACGATGATGGTCTTGGCCTTGAAAGCCTCGAGAATCGGCATGCCGGCAATCGGCGATTTCGGGTCGTTCTTCGCGGCCGGGTTGACCACGTCGTTCGCGCCCAACACCAGTACCACGTCGGCCTGGCCGAACTCGGAGTTGATGTCTTCCATCTCGAACACCTGGTCGTAAGGCACTTCCGCCTCGGCGAGCAATACGTTCATATGGCCAGGCATCCGGCCGGCAACCGGGTGGATCGCGTACTTCACGGTCACACCACGGTGGGTCAGCTTCTCGGTCAGTTCCTTCAGCGCATGCTGCGCCCGTGCCACGGCCAGGCCGTAACCCGGAACGATGATCACGGTGTCGGCGTTGGTCAGCAGGAAAGTTGCATCGTCAGCCGAGCCGGATTTCACCGGGCGGGCTTCTTTAGCGCCTGCAGGACCTGCTTCCGCCGTGTTGCCGAAACCACCCAACAATACGTTGAAGAACGACCGGTTCATTGCCTTGCACATGATGTACGAGAGGATCGCGCCGGACGAACCCACCAGTGAGCCGGCGATGATCAGCATCGAGTTGTTCAGCGAGAAGCCAATACCTGCTGCTGCCCAACCGGAGTAGCTGTTGAGCATCGACACCACTACTGGCATGTCTGCGCCGCCAATCGGGATGATGATCAGCACGCCCAGTACGAACGCCAGGGCCAGCATCAGTGCGAAGGCACCCAGGTTGCCGGTCAGCATAAAGGTGATGCCCAGAGCGAGCGTCGCTAAACCCAACACCAGATTCAGTTTGTGCTGTCCGCCAAACTGTACCGGTGCGCCTTGGAACAGACGGAACTTGTACTTGCCTGACAGCTTGCCGAATGCGATGACCGAGCCGGAGAAGGTGATTGCACCGATGGCAGCACCCAGGAACAGCTCAAGACGGTTACCGGCAGGGATTGCATCGCCCAATTGCTTGACGATGCCCAACGACTGCGGTTCGACCACGGCCGCGATGGCGATAAACACGGCGGCCATACCGATCATGCTGTGCATGAACGCGACCAGTTCCGGCATCTTGGTCATTTCAACACGCTTGGCCATTATCGAGCCAGCAGTGCCGCCGACCAACAAACCAACGATGACGTAGCCGATGCCGGCGGTGGCCAGTTCGGCGCCCAGCTTATAGATGAGGCCAACAGTCGTGAGGATCGCCAGCGCCATGCCGAGCATGCCGTACAGGTTGCCGCGCCGCGACGTGGTCGGGTGCGACAGGCCTTTGAGAGCCTGGATGAAGCAGATCGACGCGATCAGGTAGAGCGTCGTTACAAGGTTCATGCTCATTACTTAGGCGCCTCTTCTTTTACTTTCGGGGCTTTTTTCTTGAACATCTCAAGCATTCTGCGAGTGACCAGGAAACCACCGAACACGTTCACTGCCGCCAGAGCAACCGCAAGGGTGCCCATGGTCTTGCCCAGAGGTGTCACGGTCAGCGCAGCGGCGAGCATGGCGCCGACGATCACGATCGCCGAGATAGCGTTCGTCACTGCCATCAAAGGTGTATGCAATGCAGGTGTAACGTTCCAGACCACGTGATAACCGACATAAATCGCCAGCACGAAGATGATCAGGTTGTAGATACCGGGGGAGATAAGCTCTTCCATCGTCTGAATCCCTGCTTAGGCGTTTTTGCGGATGACTTGGCCGTCGCGGCACATGAGGCACGCGGCGACGATGTCGTCTTCGAGGTTGATCTCGAACTGGCTTTCTTTGTTGAAGACCAGCTTCAGGAAGTCCAGCAGGTTGCGTGCGTACAGCGCCGAAGCATCTGCAGCCACGGCGCCGGCCAGGTTGGTCGGGCCGCAAATGGTCACGCCATTTTCGACGACGACCTGGTCAGCGACGGTCAGCGGGCAGTTACCGCCCTGGGCTGCGGCGAGGTCGATGACCACGGAGCCGGGTTTCATCTGCGCTACGGTTTCCGCGCTCAGCAGCGTCGGCGCCTTGCGGCCCGGGATCAGGGCGGTGGTGATGACAATGTCAGCCTGTTTGGCTCGTTCGTGAACGGCCAGGGCTTGGCGTTGCATCCAGCTGGCTGGCATGGGTCGGGCATAACCGCCGACACCGACAGCGCATTCGCGCTCTTCATCGGTCTCGTAAGGCACGTCGACGAACTTGGCGCCGAGGGATTCGATCTGCTCTTTTACCGCAGGACGCACATCAGACGCTTCGATCACCGCCCCAAGACGTTTCGCTGTAGCGATCGCCTGCAACCCTGCCACGCCGGCGCCAAGGATCAGTACGCGCGCGGCTTTCACGGTGCCCGCAGCGGTCATCAACATAGGCATGAAACGTGGATAGTGGTGAGCGGCCAGCAACACGGCTTTATAGCCGGCGATGTTTGCCTGGGAGGACAGCACATCCAGGCTCTGAGCGCGGGAGGTGCGTGGCGCGGCTTCCAGTGCAAATGCGGTAATGCCGCACTCGGCCAGCTTCGCAATGGTTTCATTGCTGAACGGGTTAAGCATGCCCACCACAACGGTGCCGCTCTTGATCAGAGCGAGTTCGCTGTCGCTAGGAGCGACCACCTTGAGAATCAGCTCGGCACCAAAAGCATCGTTGGCGCTGCCAATAGTTGCGCCAGCCGCCTCATAGGCACTGTCGACAACGCTGGCCTGGATGCCGGCGCCGCTTTGTACAGTGACCTTATGACCTTGGCCGATCAGCTTCTTGATGGTTTCCGGGGTAGCAGCAACCCGTGTTTCACCCGTCTGGGTTTCGAGAGGAACACCAATGTGCACGTCAAATCTCCTGCGTGATCTTATTGAGTAAACCCAGGCACTTCGGATGGTGCGGCTGGGGCGGCCGATCAGCACGATCCCGCCAAATCAGGGCGGGGCGCGGCATTTTGCAGGTGAACTTTGTGCCCTTCAAGAGAATATGATCCGTGACGGAAAATTAACTACAAGTCACCCCGTGACCGAATGTCGCAACCATCCGAGGGAATCCCTTGCATACCGTGGGTTTGGTGAGGTTTTTAATGAAATTCAATAAATTCCACATCGGCCATATGAATGAGGCGCCATTGCGCTTGAAAACAGGCTGAACACCACGGTGGTAGCTGCTTGTGGGACATCTGTACTGCTTCCAGATACAGTTTACGAATATGCGACAGATAGATACATCTGTAGGGTTTCAATTTTTCTGACTACGAAGTCAATTAAGCGTGTGAAGCCTTCATCCGTCTAGGCTGTAGCCGTGTGCTTGATTAACTAGCCAGTCGCGAAAAGCCCTTAAAGACGCGGATTCGACCTTTCGCTCAGGAATCATCAGGTAATACGCCTTGATACTCGATAAGGCCTGAGGGTTCGCAATAACCAGTCGTTTCTCTGCCAGTTCGCGCTGAATCAGGAATGGCGGGATCAGCGCGATACCCATGTCATGCATCGCCGCCTGGGCAAGCATGGAGAATAGCTCGTAGCGAGGTCCTGTCATGTCTCTGGGGATATTAAGGTTCTGTGAGCTGAACCACTGACGCCAGGCATAAGGTCGTGTGGTTTGCTGAAGCAGCGGTAACTCGGCAATTTCACCGGGTGTCAGCAGGGTCTTTTTCTGCAGCAGGCCAGGGCTGCAGACTGGCATCGGATTTTCGCCCATTAGCCTGTGGGATTCTGTACCTGACCAATCGGCGTCGCCGAAGTAAATCGCGGCATCGAAGTCCGTATCGGCGAACAAGAAGGGCCTTGTGCGGTTTGTAAGGTTTACCGTCACCTCGGGGTGTTGTTGTTGGAAGTCTTTGAGTCGAGGCAGCAACCATTGGGTGCCGAACGTCGGCACAACGGCCAGTTCGATCACGTTAGCGCCTTGTTGGCCCATCACTGACAGGGTGTCTCGCTCAACTGCATCGAGTTGGGTCGCGACCCTTCGACTGTAGGAGAGTCCGGCTTCTGTCAGTTTCACTCCGCGCCGTGAGCGTCGGAATAATTCGACGCTAAGGAACTCCTCCAGGCTGGCGATCTGTCGGCAAATGGCTCCTTGAGTAAGCGATAACTCTTGTGCGGCTTTGGTAAAGCTTTCGTGGCGCGCTGCCGCTTCAAAGCTGACCAGGGCGGTTGTGCTAGGGATTTTACGGCGCATGTACTTCGACCTCACTAATACATCGCATAAAGGCTCTTTAGCGACGTTACGGAGTGATAAATTAGCACAACAGTATGCGAAATCCTCGTTTGCCGAGAAGCCGAAGCGGGCCTAGGATCAGCTCACGTTATTTGACCCGATTCGAGAGGACACGCTCATGGCCGGTAAAGCTAGCTTCAACTGGATTGATCCCCTGCTGCTGGATCAACAACTCACTGAAGAAGAACGCATGATTCGCGACACTGCCGAGCAGTTCGCTCAGCAGAAGCTCGCACCGCGAGTCCTGGAAGCTTTCCGCCATGAGAAGACCGATCCGATGATCTTCCGCGAGATGGGCGAAGTGGGTCTATTGGGTGCCACGATCCCTGAGCAGTATGGTGGCAGTGGTTTGAATTACGTCAGCTACGGCCTCATCGCTCGTGAAGTTGAGCGGGTCGACTCTGGCTACCGTTCGATGATGAGCGTGCAGTCTTCGCTGGTGATGGTGCCCATCAATGAATTCGGTACTGAAGCCCAGAAACAGAAGTACCTGCCGAAACTGGCTACGGGTGAGTGGATTGGTTGCTTCGGCCTGACCGAGCCGAACCACGGCTCCGATCCAGGCGCGATGATTACTCGCGCACGTAAGGTAGAAGGCGGCTATAGCCTGACTGGCAACAAAATGTGGATCACCAACAGCCCGATTGCTGATGTGTTCGTAGTCTGGGGCAAGGACGATGCAGGCGACATCCGTGGCTTCGTTCTGGAGAAAGGCTGGAAAGGCCTTAGCGCTCCAGCGATTCACGGCAAGGTTGGCCTGCGCGCGTCGATCACCGGCGAGATCGTCATGGACAACGTGTTTGTTCCAGAAGAGAACATCTTCCCGGATGTCCGTGGCCTGAAGGGTCCTTTTACTTGCCTCAACTCGGCACGTTACGGGATTTCCTGGGGTGCGCTGGGTGCGGCCGAGTTCTGCTGGCACACCGCTCGCCAATACACGCTGGATCGTCAGCAGTTCGGGCGTCCTTTGGCGGCTACTCAGCTGATCCAGAAGAAGCTGGCCGACATGCAGACCGAAATCACTCTGGCGCTGCAAGGTTGCCTGCGTCTGGGTCGTATGAAGGATGAGGGGACTGCGGCGGTTGAGATCACGTCGATGATGAAGCGTAACTCCTGCGGCAAGTCATTGGACATCGCCCGTATGGCCCGTGACATGTTGGGCGGTAACGGCATTTCCGATGAGTTTGGGGTTGCTCGTCACCTGGTCAATCTGGAAGTGGTGAATACCTATGAAGGTACTCACGACGTCCACGCGCTGATCCTTGGTCGCGCGCAGACCGGCCTCCAGGCGTTCTATTAATAGGAGAACGACCATGGGCGCGCTTTCGCATCTACGGGTACTGGATTTGTCGCGAGTGTTGGCTGGGCCGTGGGCCGGGCAGATTCTGGCGGACCTTGGCGCTGAAGTGATCAAGGTCGAGCGTCCGGGCAATGGCGATGACACGCGCGCCTGGGGACCTCCGTTCCTGAAAGACGCCTATGGTGAGAACACCAGCGAGGCAGCGTATTACCTGTCGGCCAACCGGAACAAGCAATCGGTCACCATCGATTTCACTCGGCCGGAGGGGCAGCAACTGGTGCGTGATCTGGCGGCCAAGTCGGACATCCTAATTGAGAATTTCAAAGTCGGGGGGTTGGCGGCGTATGGATTGGACTATGAGTCGCTCAGGGCGATCAATCCTGATCTGATCTATTGCTCGATCACCGGGTTTGGTCAGACGGGGCCTTACGCCAAGCGCGCAGGGTATGACTTCATGATCCAGGGGTTGGGCGGTCTGATGAGTCTGACCGGTCGACCTGAGGGGGATGAGGGCGCAGGCCCGGTGAAGGTTGGCGTGGCGCTGACCGATATTTTGACCGGGCTCTATTCGACTGTGGCGGTTCTCGCGGCGCTTGCGCATCGAGATCATGACGGCGGGGGGCAACATATTGATATGGCGCTGCTGGATGTCCAGGTGGCATGTCTGGCCAACCAGGCGATGAACTACCTCACTACCGGAAATGCGCCAAAGCGGCTGGGCAATGCGCATCCGAACATCGTCCCCTATCAGGACTTTCCTACGGCAGATGGGGATTTCATCCTCACGGTGGGAAATGACGGGCAGTTTCGCAAGTTCGCTGAAGTGGCTGGTCAACCGCAGTGGGCTGATGATCCGCGGTTTGCGACCAACAAGCTGCGGGTGGCGAATCGTCTGGAGTTGATCCCGCTCATCCGTCAGGCAACGGTGTTCAAGACTACTGCGGAGTGGGTATTGCAGCTGGAGCAAGCGGGTGTGCCCTGTGGGCCGATCAATGATCTGGCGCAGATGTTTGCCGATCCTCAGGTCAAGGCTCGTGGTTTGGCGATTGAGTTGCCTCACGTCCTGGCAGGGATGGTTCCGCAGGTGGCGAGCCCTATTCGGCTTTCGGAGACGCCTGTGGAGTACCGTAATGCGCCTCCACTATTGGGTGAACACACGCTGGAGGTTCTGCAGCGTGTGTTGGGGCTGGATGCAGATGCGGTAGCGAATTTCAAACAAGCTGGGGTGCTCTGAGCATTCCTTCTATATAGAGGGAGTGATTGGGTCTCTCTCTATATAGTGCGCACTACACGTTTTTGGCCCTTTTCATAAGTTATTGAAGGAAAAGCAAAATCAGTGCTTGACGGCAGATTCAGGATGTCTATAATTCGCCCCACTTCCGGCGCAGTCGAAACGGAAAACTCCTTGGTAAACAAAGAGTTACGCGGTTTTCGGCAGTGAGTTGCTTCAGGTCATCGAAGCGCGAAAGGAGTTGAAAAAGAGGTGTTGACAGCAGCGAGTAACGCTGTAGAATTCGCCTCCCGCTAACGAGAGATCGAAAGCGCAAGTG
>NZ_JACMYF010000019.1:0-21631 GCF_015351605.1 Pseudomonas sp. p50(2008) | reverse complement strand
GGCTGAAGCCTTGGGCATGACTGATTTGAATGGTGGCGCGCTCTTCAACGCTGAGTTCGGTATAAGACATAGGGGCAGCACCGTACCGGAAAGGTCAGGTGTTGCACTCAGTTTTTGCCGCCGCCCTTGGAAAAACCTGAATGTGTCACAGCCAGGAGCTATTCAAGCTTTTTGGGGATCCAAACAAACGCGATGCCCCATCACACCACAACTGAAAACCTAACACACGCCTATGCACTTTGGACGTCAAGCGACAGCTATCGTGCATTGAGAAATTCCAGCCACTGAAAAGGAAAAATCATGATTGTCCAACCTACCCCTGGTGTATTAGGCCTTTTTTTTACACTCAAAGGATCCATTGTTAGACGCATCGCGACACGATGCCTGATGATTGCCATCTTGGCGTCCTTGATAGTTTTGATCGAGAGTCGTCATCCTGAATATTTTTTACATGTTAGCGCAACACCATTCACCCTACTTGGCCTATCCCTTTCTATTTTCATGAACTTCCGCAATAATGCCTGCTATGATCGTTGGTGGGAAGGACGCAAAGCATGGGGTATGATGATCATTGAGATACGCTCATTTATACGCGAGAGTGCAGCCATATCTGACCAATCTCTTAGAGAAGACATACTGCGCAGTCTCTGTGGGTTCGCACATGCTCTAAATGCCAAACTTCGCAATGAGCATGAGGCTCAAGCAGCTAGCTCATGGCTTTCTAGCGATACACTAACTTCTAGTCACAATGTCAGCGATCACATTTTGCAACATATCGGAGCCACGTGCTCTCGCTTGGCCACCGATAAAATGATTAGCGATGTACGATACTTGGTACTAGTAGAACGACTGAATGCGCTTACACAAGTACAGGGCATTTGCGAACGTATCAAAACCACCCCAATTCCGTTCCCTTACTCCCTACTGCTCCATCGGACCATTTATCTATTTTGCATCTTGTTGCCTTTCGCGATGGCAGAGCCCCTTGGATGGATGGCCCCCGTGTTCACCGCTATCGTAAGTTACACCTTCTTGGGACTAGACACCATTAGTAACGAACTTGAAGATCCTTTTGGACGAGAAGAAAATGACCTTCCTACAGATGCAATGGTTCGAGTCATCGAGCGGGACATACTAGGTGCGCTGGACTGCAAAAATCTTCCCCCTCTGCGACAGCCAATAAACTGCATACTCAGCTAACCATTGACAAACAACCAGAAATTACCGGAAGCCAGTGAACAACGAATTAACTTCACGAGCCTTATAAAGGCCCTGCTTGTCAAGAGCCTTGCCTCTCCCAGTAATTAGGGAGCGGCAGTTCTATGGGTAGTATGAATGACTGAACGGTGCGAGCACCTGGATCTTACGGCCTGCCCCACAAATTTAGTGGGGCAGGCTTTCACTCACTACAAAACACTCATTTTAGCCCGTTAACAATACTGCCAGAGCATCGCCATTCGCGAAACACCTCAAATGCTAGCTCATTTATTCTTCAACATGCCATGCGGATCGATAACAAACTTAGCGGGAGACCCCTTATCGAATTTCGCATACCCATCCGGTGCTTGATCAAGTGTAATCACTTCAATATTCATCACCTTGGACAAATAAGGCATTTGATCCCAAAGTATTGCTTCGGTCAGATGGCGATTGTAGTTTGTCACTGGTGCCATTCCAGTCATAATCCGTATGGATTTTGTCCACATCTTGCCGAAGTCAAGATGCAAGCGTCCGCTCCCTGCATCTTTATTAACAGGATCAGGGTCGCTCCCTACATAAATACCCGGAATTCCGATTGCGCCACCTGCTCGGACTACATCAAAGAGGCTATTTAGGGCACCGTTAGGCGTCTCAGTATTAGCTTCGTCACCAAGGCCATGTGCTTCAAAACCAACCGCATCTACACCACAGTCGACTTCCGGCTTACCTAGTATCTGATCAATCTGATCGCGCAGCGGTGCAGAGTTACGTAAGTCGATCGTTTCAAAACCGGCATCAGATAGCAGCTTCAGGCGCTCAGGATTCTGGTCGCCCACGATCACACATGCCGCTCCTAACAGTCGCGCCCCCGCCGCCGCACAACGTCCTACTGGACCTGCACCTGCAATGTAAACATGGCTACCTGGCTTCACTCCAGCAGAAACGCAACCGTGAAAACCTGTCGGTAGAATATCTGAGATAAGCGTCAGGTCTTTTATTTTTTCCATCGCCTGTTCTTTATCACCAAACTTGAGCAGCATATAGTCAGCATAAGGAACAAGAACATACTCAGCTTGACCACCAGACCACCCTTTCAAGTCAAAGCCAAAGGCACCTAAATCCGCATCTGGGTTGACCAGGTTATTTTCACAAACGTCAGATCGCGCCTCTTTACAGTTGCGGCACCGCCCGCACGCAACATTAAAAGGCACAGACACTAAATCGCCGATGTCCATTAATTCGACATCCGAGCCCTTTTCTACCACTTCCCCAGTAATTTCGTGCCCGAGCACGTGACCTTTAGGAACGATAAAGCGCCCACGATAAATGTGTTGATCTGAACCACAAATATTTGTTGATACAACCTTTAAAATCACCGCATGTTCAAGCTTTCGAT
The DNA here is from genome assembly GCF_015351605.1 of Pseudomonas sp. p50(2008). Lineage (NCBI taxonomy): Bacteria > Pseudomonadati > Pseudomonadota > Gammaproteobacteria > Pseudomonadales > Pseudomonadaceae > Pseudomonas > Pseudomonas sp. p50(2008). The sequence goes on along the minus strand of NZ_JACMYF010000019.1, from coordinate 19,035 downwards.
TATTGTGCTCAAGCTTGGGATAAGGAACTGTTTCAACCCGAAGATCACGGGTCCCATGATAGACGACGCTTTTATTACCGGCCATCGCAAACACCCCTTCAGCTAACGTTAACTAGCTTTAAGTGCTCAGTCTTCCTTTACTTTTCGCACCACGGAACTTAAATGATAGACGGGAACAAAGCCCTGTCAAGGCTGTTTTTTGAAAAAATTCCTTTGGGCTATCTAATCTTCGCAAAAAACAATTAAACATTTTAGACGAAAACATATAGGGGTTGTAAGCCGGAAACCCAGAAATTTCCGTCAGCCGATCAACATGGCTTGTCTCGCGCTTGGTCGATGAGTTCCTGCATCGCCCGCATGACTTCTTCGTGGGTGTACGACTTGGCGTTGGGGTCGTCGGCCTCTCGGAGAGCTTCCTCGACCTCGCGGGTCATCCGCGCATATTCTTCCGGCCACAGCGCTTGCTCCATGCGCAGCGACGCCTGCCCAAGCAGGTGCAGCAGGCCGAACAGCCGCATGTCATTGGTGGCGACGACGTGCTCTCGAATCCGCTCCTGGATCACCTCGCAGGCCCGATGCGCCTCTGGCGTCGCCGTGCCCTCGTAGCCGGCTGGGAGTTCTGCTTCTTCAGCGATTCGCGCCCAAGCGATAGCCGGTGGACAGGTTCATTTGCTCATCCACTTGCGCAGCAGACGCTTTTTCAGGGAGGCGCGCTCTTGCGGATTGCGTCCCTTGTGGTTGGCAATGCGATCCGCCGTGGCGGCCTGGCGCTTGATGGGCCAGTAGGAGCGGCCATCCTTACCCATCGACCAGACGTTGCTGACCTGGTTTTCCAGTAGAGGCAGATGGGCGCATAGAGCTTCCGGCGACGCGCTGGCCAGCGCGGTGCGCTCGTGAGTTCGCCAGCGCTGATGCCAGAGTTTCTTGTCCTCGCGCTCGCTACGGCAGGTCGTGTGCCCAACGATGGGCGTTTTGCGGCGGCTGCGGCTCATGATGTGGTTGTCTCCAAGAACATTCAGGACAGGCTTTCTGGGTAGAGCGCCGTCAACCGGGACAGGGTTTCTTGCACTTGTTCCAGCGAGGTCATCAGATGATCAACCTGATCCTGAAGATCCACGGCGAGATCAAATAGCTCAGCCACTCGGCTGCGTGATCCCTCGTTGAACGCGGCCATTGCCAGTTGATGCAGCTTCAACAGGTCGGTGCGCAGTTGCGGAGGTGCGCCGTCTGCGCTGTCATTCAAATCGCCGCGCAGCACGTCCACGGCATCGACTGCACGCAGCAGTGCCGTGGTATCGAAATTCTCGGGAGTCAGTTCGTCCCATTCGTCGTCGGTGATGCGGGCTGCCATCAGGAGGGCTCCGATTAAGCGGTTGCGAGCGTTAGATGCCCGATCGGCTCGGCTGCTGGCCGTACCTTGATTTCGATGTCGTAGCCGAGGCGATTCAGACAATCCATCAGCTTGCGTTCGGATAGATTGGTGAAGTCGCCGCGCATCATGCCCGACACCTTCGGTTGCGGGATGCCCATGCGTTTGGCCGCCGCTTGTTGAGTCAGCCCAAGGGCGCGCATGGCCCTCCTGATCTCGACCACCAGGCCGGTCTTGATCTTGAGCTTTTCAGCGTCAGGCAGTCCAAGGTCGGCAAAGACGTTGCCCGAGCTGCGCTGAACCTCGACGCCTTCAATGATTCGTTTTTGCATTTCGTAGCTCCTGTGCCAATACCTCGGCCACCTTCAGCCGAGCGCGGATGATGTCCATGTCGGCCTTTGGCGTGGCGATTCCGCTCTTGCTCTTCTTCTGGAAGCAGTGCAGGACGAACACCGCTTCCGCAAACTTGACCGTGTATACCGCTCGATAGGTGCCGCCGGCATCGTCTTCGACGACCTCCAGCACGCCGGCACCACCGAACCCCTTGAGCACCTTTGCTGCGTCATCCTGATCGCCTATCTGCGCCAACGAGAGCGCGTAACCGAAACGGCGACGCACGTCGGACGGCAACGCCATCAAATCCTTGTGGCTGCTCGCGATCCATTCGAGCGGTTTTTCTTTGTTTGTCATGACGGAATTTTATACCTGTTCAGGTAATGATGTAAACGCGGCAACCTCAAGGAGGTGTCGTAAAACATTTGTTTTGCGACAGGCTGTCAGCCGCCGCTGTGCTACCTGTGCAACACCCCCTCAAAAATGTACGGAAAACTCTATCGCTATTCACTATTATGCGGAAACCTGTTTTTGATGGTTATCCGCCTATGTTGGTTGGCTACATGCGCGTGTCGTCGGACTCCGACCGCCAGAGCACGGACTTGCAGCGCGACGCGCTGCTCGCCGCCGGCGTCGATCCGCGTCACCTGTTTGAGGATCGTGCCTCTGGCGCGAAGGATGACCGTGCCGGCTTGGCGCGGGCGCTTGAGTTCGTTCGAGCCGGCGATGTGCTGGTGGTGTGGAAACTCGACCGGCTCGGTCGCTCGCTGTCGCACCTGCTCGCCATTGTGACTTCGCTCAAGGACAAGCGGGTGGCGTTCCGCTCGCTGACAGAGAACCTGGACACTACGACGCCCTCGGGCGAATTCCTGTTCCAGGTGTTCGGTGCGCTCGCGCAGTACGAGCGCGCCTTGATTCAGGAGCGCGTCGTCGCGGGCTTGGCCGCCGCACGCAAACGCGGCCGGATCGGCGGCCGGCCGCAGGCGATCACTGGTGAGAAGCTGGACGCCATCGTCGCCGCGCTCGATGGCGGCATGTCTAAGGCGGCGGTGTGCCGCAACTTCAATGTCAAGCGCACTACGTTGATCGAAACATTGACGCGAGCAGGTTGGCGTGGTGCGGGAAGGACGGTCGATGAGCAACAAGAATAAGCTACTCACCGTCTTTTCTGACGCAGAGCAGGAAGCCTTGTACGGCCTACCGGACTTCGACGATGCTCAGCGGCTGGAATACCTGGCGTTGACCGAATCTGAACTGGCGTTCGCCAGCAGCCGGCCTAGCCTGCAGGCCCAAGTCTATTGCGTCTTGCAGATCGGCTACTTCAAGGCCAAGCATGCTTTCTTCCGCTTCGATTGGCATGAGGTCGAGGACGATTGCGCCTTCGTGCTGAGTCGCTATTTCCACGGCGAAGCGTTCGAACGCAAGGCGATCACCAAGCATGAGCACTACAGCCAGAGGGGTCAGATCGCCGAACTGTTCGGCTACCGGTCGTGGGCGGCTAGCTTCCTGCCGCAACTGGCACAGCAGGCTGAACAGATCGTGCGGCGCGACGTAATGCCAGGATTCGTGGCCGCCGAACTGATCGTTTGGCTCAGCGAGCACAAAATCATCCGGCCCGGCCACACCACCTTACAAGAGCTGGTCAGTGAAGCCCTGTCCACCGAACGCAGGCGCTTGGGCGGCTTGCTGGCAGAAGTGTTGGACGAATCGGCCAAAGCTGCGCTGGGCCAGCTCCTGGTGCGTGACGACACCCTGTCTCAACTGGCAGCGCTCAAGCAGGACGCTAAAGATTTCGGCTGGCGTCAGATGGCAGGGGAGCGCGAGAAGCGCGCCACGCTGAAGTCCTTGCACGGGATCGCCAAGGCGCTGCTGCCCAAGCTCGGCATCTCGCAGCAGAACCTGCTGTACTACGCGAGCCTGGCGAACTTCTATACCGTCCATGACCTGCGCCACCTGAAGGCGGAGCAGACCCGGCTCTACCTGCTGTGCTATGCCTGGGTACGTTACCGGCAGCTCACCGACAACCTGGTCGACGCGATGGCCTTCCACATGAAAAAACTTGAGGACGAGAGCCGCACGGGTGCGAAACAGTCCTTTGTCGCCGAACAGCTGCGACGCCATCAGGAAACGCCGCAGGTTGGCCGCCTGCTGTCGCTGTACGTGGACGACAGCGTGGCCGATCCGACGCCGTTCGGCGAGGTGCGCCAACGCGCCTACAAAATCATGTCCAGGGAATTGCTGCAAAACACGGCGCAGCGCATGAGCGTCAAGCCACTGAACAAACTGGCGCTGCACTGGCAGGCGGTGGACGGCCTGGCCGAACGCATTCGACGCCATCTACGGCCGCTGTACGTCGCGCTCGACTTCGCCGGCACGGCCCCCGATAACCCATGGCTCGCGGCGCTGACTTGGGCCAAGAGCGTGTTCGCCAAGCAGCAGCGCCTATCACAACGGCCACTCGACGAATGTCCGGCGGCAACGCTGCCGAAACGCTTGCGTCCGTACCTGCTGATGTTCGATGCCGAAGGCACGCCGACAGGCCTGCATGCCGATCGTTACGAATTCTGGCTTTACCGTCAGGTCAGGAAACGCTTCCAGGCGGGCGAGCTCTACATTGACGACAGCTTGCAGCACCGGCATTTGTCCGACGAGTTGGTTTCGATGGACGAGAAAGCCGCCGTGCTCGCGCAGATGGACATCCCCTTCCTGCGGCAGCCGGTCAGTGCCCAGCTCGATGCACTGGCGGCCGAGTTGCGTGCGCAATGGGTGGCGTTCAATCGCGAGCTGAAACAGGGCAAGCTGACGCACCTGGAATACGACAAGGACACGCAGAGACTGACCTGGCGCAAGCCCAAGGGGGAGAACCAGAAGGCGCGCGAGCAAGCTCTCTACGAGCAACTGCCATACTGCGATGTCGCCGACGTGTTTCGCTTCGTCAACGGCCAGTGCCAGTTCCTGTCGGCGCTGACACCATTGCAGCCACGCTATGCGAAGAAGGTAGCCGACGCCGACAGTCTGATGGCGGTGATCATTGCCCAAGCCATGAACCACGGCAACCAGGTTATGGCACGTACCAGCGACATCCCGTACCACGTCCTGGAGAGTACCTACCAGCAGTACCTGCGCCAGGCGACGCTACATGTGGCCAACGATTGCATCAGCAACGCCATCGCCGCACTGCCGATCTTCCCGCATTACTCGTTCGACCTCGATTCGTTGTACGGTGCCGTTGATGGGCAGAAATTCGGCGTCGAGCGACCAACTGTGAAGGCGCGCTACTCGCGCAAATATTTCGGCCGCGGCAAGGGCGTCGTCGCCTACACGCTGCTGTGCAATCACGTGCCGTTGAACGGCTACCTGATAGGCGCACACGAGTACGAGGCTCACCACGTGTTCGACATCTGGTACCGCAACACGTCGGACATCGTGCCGAGCGCGATCACCGGCGACATGCACAGCATCAACAAGGCCAACTTCGCCATCCTGCACTGGTTCGGACTTCGTTTCGAGCCGCGCTTCACCGACCTCGACGACCAGTTGCAGGAGCTGTATTGCGCCGATGATCTGGCATTGTACGAGAAATGCCTGATCCGGCCGGCTGGCCAGATCGACCGGCAACTCATCGTCGGTGAGAAGGCGAACATCGACCGAATCGTCGCCACACTGGGCCTGAAGGAAATGACGCAGGGCACGCTGATCCGCAAGCTGTGCACCTATACGGCGCCGAACCCGACGCGGCGCGCAATCTTCGAGTTCGACAAGCTCATCCGCAGTATCTACACACTGCGCTACCTGCGCGACCCGCAACTGGAGCGTAATGTTCACCGCTCGCAGAACCGCATTGAGTCCTATCACCAGCTACGCTCGACCATCGCCCAAGTCGGTGGGAAGAAGGAATTGACCGGCCGCACCGACATCGAAATCGAGATCAGCAACCAGTGCGCCAGGCTGATCGGCAACGCGATCATCTTCTACAACTCGGCGATCCTGTCCCTGCTGCTGACGAAGTACGAGGCAGCTGGCAATGCCAAGGCGCTGGCGTTGATCACGCAGATGTCGCCAGCGGCCTGGCGGCACATCCTGCTGAACGGGCATTACACCTTCCAGACTGACGGCAAGTTCATCGACCTGGATGCGCTCGTGGCGGGACTGGAGCTGGGCTGACGGAAATTTCTGGGATTCCGGCGTACAACCCCTATGAGATCCCAGACATCGCGGCGCTGCCAAAGTACACCGAGGCAGACCTGCGCTACCCCGAGGTCGAGGTGCCGTTCTGTGATGATCAGTACCAGGGAATGTTCAACGGCCTGCGCAGTATTTCCCATGCTGCTGCCGATGCTGAGTTCCTGACCACAACACGCAGTGGCATGGTGGTCATGGACGTGGTGACCAGCAGCGGATTCGAGATCGATCGCGAAGGTGCAGAGCTGTTCGTGAACTTCGAGCTGGATAACGCCCTGTCCCGCGTGACCTTCGACCAGTCTCCGACTGCGGGGCTGCATTACCTGATGGGGTTGGGAACCATCGCGATCTACAAGGGCGACCATGGCGACTGGGATCGGATGATGCGGATGTCCAACCAGATTTTCAGAAGCGATCTTCAGCCCATCCTGCATGACCGCGCTGCGCTGATTGCCCGCCTGGGTGGTAGCTCACTGGGTCAGATCGATCTGTTCTGATTCGGGCCGTGTAAGCAACGACCATAATCCTGTGCGACTATACTGTTTTTACATACAGTGAGGCGTGCTATGCCATCTTCGGAACTGCCGCCATTTGAGCCGGTGACGCTCGACGAGTTGCGTCGCATTTGGTCAGCACATGACGATCCTGACATACGCCGCCTGGCGCTCGAAGTAGCTCGATATCGGCGTGTGCTGGCAGAGGTCGACAAGCTCTATAAGACCGTCCACCAGTCTTGGCGCGACCAGGTGGGCGGTGATCTGGTGGCCCTGCACCTCTTGAAACAGGTCATGTATCACGAACGGATGCGCTTGCCCTAATGGCTGGCTGCTTCGTTCTACAGCGCCAGCAGTGCGCCATCAGGATTGAATACGCTCGAAAGTTATTTGGACAGCGCTAACACATGCGCGATACGCAGCGCTGGAATCTTCCTCCAGCTTCCTTAGGATGGCGCGCCCGGCCAGACTCATTCCGCCGTCACGGAGGCTGCCAAGCTCGAGAACCGCGCTCAGGGCCGCGTAATCACTGTTGAACTGCTCCCCGTCATCTTGATCAGCAGTTCCGTCCTTGATCTTTTCAAAGTAGGACATCACTGCCTCAAAGCGGTTAGTGGCTGACTGAATCATGGTCTGTTCCAGTTGGGGCAACGCTGGATCTGCATTCAAAGCTTCATCGCACCGCCGAGTCAGCAGGTCGTGCAGCAGATCGGCATCATTGGCCGCATCCACACAATCGCGGTGGAGCGCATTCTCCAAACTGCTCTTCAGCCAGTAGCTGGTTTCAGGGTTGCTGAGTACCGCTTGAATTTCTTCGTTGATGGCCACTGTTCGATTCCTCTGTCCGGAAGGCGTTGTGTGCTCAGCGATTCACTGCCGGAGCACTGGGGAGGTTGCGGTTTTCCTGCGGAGCCATCGGTTGCCCCATCAGCTCAAACGCCGGCGAAATGAACTCGGCTGTCATGGCCTCGGAAAGCGCCTCCAGCTCGAAGTCGGTCACCTGAAAGCTCCCTGGCCAGATCCTGATGAGTGCCGATTTTCGTGCGACAAGGAATTTCTCCTGTTTGAGCATGGCCTCGTTGACGGCGATACCAACAGCCTCGACAAGCGCATCGCGGCTCCTGAAGAAATGAGTCATGGAGGAAAACGGGCAGTCGATCGGCACTCCGTCGACGATCACTTGATTCGGCTTCAGGTCGATGACGACGCGATTCGCCACCACTTTCCGCTCCGTCCACTCAAGAAACCAAGCCCCGAGAGCGCCAGCAGCAGCGACGATGCCGGCTACTACCCAGGTTCCTTGGCTGGGTGCTTCTACGTCAGGTAACGCAGCAAGCGAGCCCAGTAACGGGAGGGGCAGTATCGCCATCCCCAGTAGGGCTTTCGACAGATCATTCATTATGCGTCCTCGCTAAAAATTGCACGTCGTCGTGTGCGCTTCAACTGCATAACCGCGGCTTGCAGTAATCAGTTGCACCTTACTTTCCAATAACTCGGCGATGATCTTGATCGCTGCCTGACCTCCCAAGCTGTACAGGTGTGCGTCTGCTTCTAGCTCGAACAGGCGTGTCGTACGATCCGGCGTTGTCATGATCAGCAGCAGTACCTGCTGCATGACATGCTCAAACGCCACCTCACAGAGTCGGCGACACAGACCAGTCTTACGGTGAACCGGCGCAAGATAAATGGCCTTGAGCATCAGATGAAAGCTGGTCTCGCCTTTGCTCTGGAGTGCTGTCAACTCAAGGGAACACAGCCCAGCCAAATTGTTGCCAACCCAGATCTCGTGGCACCCTTCGGCCGGGAAATTTGTAGGCGATAGAAGATCACCTTGTGGGCGATCTGATTCGTCGAAAATCCGCGCCCTTTGCGGTGGTGTTGAGAGGCGGTAAGTAACCATCACTGCTCTGCTCATAGGCTCCCCACCAGGATGGTCGTCGAGGTGCAGTACCGCTGGTTGGAGTTCCGGCAGTAGTTTGATCAGGTCAATATCTTTCATAAGGGAAACCGTTGGATCGCTGATGTCGGCCGATTATTCCACGCCGTCAGCGCCAGCAAGGCCGTAATCAGGTCGTAAAGCGGTCAGAAAACGTTCTCCCTACTCAGGGGGATAATTTCTATCTGGAGTGCTTGTATCTGGCCCTATCAGGCATTGCGCCAGCGGCCGGTGGGATTTCGGTAGGAAATGAGACGGTGGCCACCTCCTACCAGGAACCACCAGCATGGAAATCAACCGCCTCCCCGCTTGGCTTCAGGCTTACCGCGATGGCCATCGTCAAGGCAATGCCCAAGCGCTAGCAGCCTATGCCGATTACTACTGCATGGACGGGTCAGCCGACATGGAGCTGGATATTGAGGAGCGGCTTGGCTACATCCCTCCGCCGATGGTCTCGTATGCAAGCCGAACGGGCACACGCCGCAACCTCGCAGCAATGCGCGGGGCGGGTTGGCGTTTACTCGTTTCTGCGGCCGGGGTTCTGCGCACTGAGGGGTTCGAGCATTACGCCTTGGACAACGGAGCGTGGAGCGCTTTCCAGCAGGGCACGCCGTTCGATGAGCGTGCTTTCGGCCGTGCCGTGGATCTTCTTGGCGAAGACGCTGACTGGGTTGTCCTACCTGACATCGTGGCAGGTGGAATGGAGTCGCTGGATTTCAGCCTGCGCTGGCTGGATCGGCTAAAGGGATTCCCTCAAAGGTTGCTCATTGCTGTGCAGGATGGAATGGAGCCAGACGATGTGCGTGAGTTCTTGAGCCCATCCGTAGGGATATTTCTCGGAGGGAGCACCCCTTGGAAGCTGCAAACCATGGCTGCCTGGGGTGTCCTTTCTCGTCGCCGCAACTGCTACTACCACGTTGGCCGGGTCAACAGCGCTCGACGGATCGGAATGTGCGCTGCCGCCAGTGCTAATTCCTTCGACGGTACCAGCGTGACACGCTTCGCCGACACGCTGCCTGCGCTCCATGCCGCGCTGTGCTATGCCGATGACCAGGGTGATCTTTTCTCTCTAGCCAAGGAGGACGTTGCAGCAACGCCATTCAATTGCTGTTGGCCGCTGCCTTCGAGACAGCACTGTTTTCATGGAGCCCACCATCATGAAGATGGGGTTATCTGAGCTTTCGCTGCCGTGGACATATCAGACGCCCAGTCGCGGAGATAACCAGGAACGATGAGCTTGTGACGAGCTCTCGATCCACCCGTGTAAAGGGCTGCAAAAGCCTTGCTCGCTGCAATGCGGTCACCAGGCCCTACTTGACTGAGCAAGTCTGGTGCGAGCATCACAGCGTCGATCTCTGAATTGCGTGCGTCCATGACCCGACCGAGCTGTAGTGGGGCTGTCCCTGATGCATCGAGGTTGAGTAACGATGCCTCGAACTCTGATGAGCTATAGCCCTTACTGAGCATCCGGTCGATGCGCTGAAAGCTACTGTTTTTGCTGCCCATGTCCGCCCGGAGATCATCCCAGTTGGTGTACCTGAAGAGCGCGCTGTGGGTTGGCCGTACCTGATCATGGAACAGGCCAATGCAATCGAGAATGAACCGGCGGAAAGTGTTGATTGCTCCAGGTAGCAAGCTGAAGGTCGCGCCAGCGCTCCCCAGGCGCTGAAACCACTCGAATAATCCCCACTCGGAATCAACCAGTATCGTCACGGCCCCGGTGGGAACCTCTGGCTTGTCGTAGTAGACAACCTTTGTCTCGATGCCGTTGTTGCCCTCGAGCGAAGCCAATTTCAGTATCGGGTGTTTGTCGATGAGGGGGTTTATGACTCCCTCGATCTGCCGGCCGGCGCGAATGGAGTGGGTGATCTCGTGCTTGCGGAGTGTGCTAGCCCGTTGGTAGTAGCTCCCATCCAGGCGCTGGCATGCGTCACCCAGGGTAATCACGGGCTGGGTACAGCGGTCGAGAAATACCGAGAGTGGCCAGCTCAGGTCGTGAGCTTCATCGACAATGATGTGGGTGAACTCCAGACCTATGACCGCCTCATGAAGAAGGGTCATGTGCTTGATTCGGTGATAGCCGCGAAGCGGGAGCTGAAGGCGCTGATCGGTTGGTTCTATGGTCTGGTCCCACAGCCTTTGCGCATACCCTACCAGTACCAAGCGATCTACGGCATCGAGGGTAAGCCCTTTGGGGATGTGCTGCTCTGATAAGGCAAGGTCAGTGCTGTTGCAAAAGGAGGCAACCATCCTCGCGCAGGCCGTGGCTACTTGGGCTGGACTGAGCCTACTTATCGACCCGAAGCCTAACCGGGAAGCGATGTCTTCCGGGGTAACCTGGTGCCGAGCGGATGCCCGCTTGCCCGGCCTGTAATAACCGACACTTCGTTCAAGCACGTAGTTGGCGAGATCTCCGAACGTCATTCCTCTCACGTTCGCGGCTCCGATTCGCTGCATCAAGGCCTGGAGCTGCACCGCGGTGAACGCCAGCACGAGTGGTCGACATGATGAAAGCGAGTCCACCAAGCGTTCGATCATGTGGGTCTTGCCGGTACCAGCCAGGCCCTGGATATGGATGCTCTCATCGGGTTCGGCGTGAATAACGCGAAACGTCCGGCTCTGCTGATTCGACAGAGAAATTGTTTTCCCCGATGGGGTCTCGAACGAATGCTTGAGCGGGTTGAGCTTTTGGGTGTGCGCTGCACAGAAGTTGAAGTCCCAGTGGCCACCATTCAGGAATTGCGTCGCGTCCAGCGTCTCCTCATCCAGGAAGCGCAGCCGCAGCCGAGGCATAAGCGCCAGCCCTCGCTCAAACAACTCTCGCTTAAATCGGCCGGCAATCAGGCTAGAAAACGTACCAGGTGGATGCGTTTGGCTCAGTTCCGTTCCAACTGAGATCAACTCGGCCAGGGCCTTCTCAACGAGCATTTCGCTTTTCGGCTTTCCGTCCAGGGCCGGTAAATTCTGGATGACAGCCACCGAAGCCACTTGGGGCACGTCCCACTGCCCCAGTAGGACACGAGCAGAACTACTCGGATCAACCAAGATGTCGGCCTGTGAAGCCAGCAGTGGGATGTAAAGAACCGGGTCGCTCACACTTTTATCTCGGTGAAATGAACATCGTCGACCGCCACCAGCACTATCGCCGGCGGCGGGCCCAGCTATCCAGTGTATGCCAGGCCAGCCGAAGGTCACACTTTCTCAACGCCGGTACCAGTTGAGCTGGTAGCACCTGGCGTCCTCGGGAATCTGATCGGGTGGCCAGCGCAGGCAATCCAGATACAGGCGCTCAGGTTTGCTTGGGCTGGGCCGAGTAGCCTGCACCAGGTAGGCCGAGCCACCGGAAGTGAGGATGTAGTCGCCAGCGCTCAGGTCGCCAGCGCCATCGATGTACAGCTTGCATGGGGTGTAAGGTTGGCCGCGACTAGCCATATTCAGCGATCCTCAACTGCGGCGATGACATGGCCATCGGCGAAGGCCAGATCCAGCTTGCCTGCATCGCGAGCCTGCTGGGCACTGCTGATTATCTCCCCACCAGGGCCACGGACTAAGGCAAAGCCTCTCCCGAGCAGTGCAAGCGGATTTGTCTTGTCGTAGACCGTGCATGCAAGCTCCAGGCGCGAAATTTCCTTGGCGATCAGCGCCCTACTCAGAGAGGCTACCCTCGAGGCGGCAAACAGCCCCCTTTGGCGCTCAGCTACACACAGACCAGCCCCGAGCCTTGAAAATCGATCCTGCGCGAGCTGGAGGGCCATGCGCTGTTGGCTGAGGAGGCGGTCCCGGCCTTTGTCGAGGCTGCTTTGCTGTTGCAACAGTTGCCGATGCTCCCCATGGAGCGTTTCCGTCACCCGCCGGCTGAAGGTGCTCCAAGCGCGATCCAGATGCGGGGCTTGCCCAGACACCAGGCGCAAGATCATGCCGTTGGCCCGCTCGACCTGAGCCCGAGCAGTTGAGGCCTCAGACATGAGCGCTGTTTTGATGAACCCGATGACCTTCGATGGTGTGTCGAACCGGCGGTGTGCCACGAGGTCAAGCACGCATTCGTCGATCTCGTGCCCAATGCCGGTGAATACCGGAACAGGCAACCGGCACACCCAAGCCGCAAGGTTCGCGTCGTTGAGCCAGGCCAGATCGCTTTTCGCCCCACCCCCGCGGATGATGCATACGGCGTCGAATGGCTGCTGTTGATGTTGCTCATGAACCGTCCGCAACGCAGAGCGGATGCTGTCTGATGCATCACGCCCCTGGAACGTCGCTGAGAAATACTCGAAGCCGCACACCTCGGCCGCAGCCAACTGCTCTGCATCACGCCGAAAATCGGCCAGCCCAGCAGCCTCGTGCGGAGCCACAACCGCAACGCGCCAGAACCCCCCTGGAGAGGGAAGTCCCCGCTGTAGGTCGAACCACTGCCGCTCCTTCAGGGAGGCAATGATCTTCTGCATCTTGGCCTGCATGTCACCCAGCGTGTAGCTCGGGTCGATGCCGGTGACCATCAGGGAGAAGCCAAACTGAGGGGAAAAATCCGCCCTCACTTTCAGCAGGACGTTCATTCCTGCTTGGGGCAGGCCTCCGGTTGCCTGCTGCCACTCACCAAGTACCTTGCCGGCGACGTTCGCAAACATGGTGCACCGTGCCTTCGCGACCTCGGCTCCCTCACGCGACTCCAAGATGTCCATGTAGCAGTGGCCGTTCGGGCGGCGCTTGAAGTCACTGAGTTCTGCAACAACCCAGCAGCTGTCTGGCACCGCAGCACGGATGGCCTTCTGGATCTGGGTAAGGTATGCGCTGAGAGTGAGGTGCTGCTCAATCGGATCAGGTGCGCTCACCGGCCTGTCCCTCTTCAGCGCCCAAGGTTGCTTGAACAACGCCCTCGATGCGGGTAAGCCGGTCGGCGCAGAACTTACGGGCATCCGCAAATTCGCGAGCAAGGGTCTCCAACTCGTCGATGCTCACTTCATTGCGCTCCAGGCGCTTTACCGTCTGGTCGATGAAGGCGATGTTGGCTTCGTAGGTATCTCGGCTCATGTGGGAAGTCCTGGGGAAGATGGGATCAATCAACGTGCCGATTGTCGCAGCTTCCCCAAAAGACCCAACCCTATCAGCCTTCAGGCTGAACCCACGTTGTCTGACCCTCTGGGATCACGCCTCGATTGCAGCCGTATTTGGACAGGTACAACACCCTGCTCTGCCGCAACCAGGCCTCAACGGTTGGAACGATCATCGCGGCATACTCGGCAAGGCTCGGGTGTTTCTTCCAGTCTCCATTGCCGATCGCGGATTCCAGCGAACGGTCATACCAGGCGTTGACCAGCTGCTCGACTCCAGCCAGTTCCTCGCCGGCGGACGGTGCGGAATGGATCAGGTTATGCGCCTCGCGTTTCCTTTGCTCTCGGGTGGCATGTGCAGCTGGTAACGCTCCAAGGGAGAAAAGAGCGTCCTCAAAATTGAGGTGACGCTTCTCGTGAGTAGTCGAGTCCTCGGCTACATCGGGGACGAACGAAAAGCGGCAGAGCTTGCAGTAGACCACGCCACCGTCCTTCCGCTCGTAGTGCTGCTCTAACGAGCGAGCGACCCACTTACGAACTTCGTGATAGCTGCGTGCTTGAAGATGATGCTGCGCCATCAGGTTGAGGCGCTGCGCATGGCTCAGTCCTGGGTGAAGGGCCTTTGCCTGTTTGGCGAGCTTTTTGAGGTTTTCGATATCGCGGAGTGTGATTGGGTTTTGCATACGGCAGCCTCCAAAGGCTGATGCTCTGTGTCCACTTCGGAGCACCCATAAGGGTTCCGTTGGTTTGTCGGTAGTGCTTTCGCTTTGCCAATGTGGACGGCAGGCACCTACCCGTGTGCCGAGAGGAATATCTCTGTCTCGATTGCGAACGTCAAGTGTAATGTCGAATTTCGCCCGGCTGGTTGAAATTTGAGCATCGCCGGGGGAGCGTTCCCAGACCGCCACGCCAGGACTTTATCCACAGGCTTACCCCCACTTTCAGGGGACAAACCTCGGGCGAAAAAAATCCCGCTCGAGCGGGACTTATTCCTGGGCCCTGCGTCATTCCAACTCCAACTGCCTGTGCTCGTCACGCCCCATGGGTTTGTGCAGAGAAACGCTTTCACCGTCCCTTTTGCCCTGAATGTAGGCTCGGTACGCATCCATATCCAGTTTTCGGCGTTTCATCTTTGTGACCGGAACACCTGGATAATTTCTCTGCGTATAAGCGTGGATTGCCCTTTCCACTTCTTCCGTAACGCCGGAAAATTCCTCTACTCGTTTGTGTACGCCGATGATCCATGCTTCCGCATACAGCACCCCCGCTTTGCGCCTTTGAACTGTGCCCTGAATACTGACTCCTGAGAGGTATTTTCTCTTGGAGTCTTTCAGTTGCCGGATAAGCACCTCATACGCATAGGCCGACATTTCAGCGCTACCGATTTCTCCAATAAAAATCAGCGATTGCCCGTCAGGGCCATAGCTGTAGAAACTCACACAGCCAAACGCTTTAGAAACCGTCATCGACAACATGCGAATCCATTGTGGCGGAACGCTTTTGGCTTTACCGATCCGCAGGGAAAATTCTTCCGTCTGGGTGGCATGCACATCGCCTATCTCCAGCTTGAACTTATCCATAAGTTTGCGGGCTTGCCGCATTGCTGCTTCGGCCTCATGCGGGTTGCTGGATTTGGCGAGCGCAAAACATTTCTTGATTCTGTCCAGTGCGCGAGCGCGCTTATTCTTGTCTCCAGTCGCGCACTCACTCACCGCTCAATCCTCCGCTTCGCGACACGTTATTAAGCATGACGCTTCAGCGACAACCAATATCTCCCCGTATTGGGGTTGCTCAGCAAGTATACTTGCTCCATCCCCTCAAAGGAGGTGTCCAACTTTTGGACGCCAGCCCCGAAATACTCCCCCAAACGCGACAACACTTTTTCCTGTTCTGCTTGCGGCTGGTCTTTAAGTTCATCGAGAACCATCTTCAGCTCTGTGATAGCGGCGGCAAAAAACGTTCTTGCTCGCAACGCATCCGCTTGCCCGAGCGTTGACTCGTATTCACTAAGCACTACCGCCATCGCCATAGAACTACGCTCACGCAACCCTGCGCACTCCTGAGTGAGTACGATTGCAATTAGGAGATCATGACTGCCCGGAATGTCTGCATGCAGCACCTCCAATATTTCCTCAGACCACTCCTTATCCGCAGGGAGGTTGTATCCTTCAAGAGAAAAACTACCGCTGGCCCCGATCAACTCATTAACGCCGTACATAAAATCCCCTTGTCCCTAAATTTGTGGTTCACCTTAACAACATGCATCCATCCGCTTCGCGACACGTTTAAAAGCGCACGAACGCAGCATCGAACTAGATCTTCCTGTTTGATTCGTAACTGATTCGGTTCATCAGGCAGTAGTCGACAGTGTATCCATCTATCCGGGTAACGATTTCCCCAGTCAAATCGAGCAGAGCAGATGCCCCTGCGTAAAATCCAATTCCGCCGCTGGCATATTTTCCGCTCCGAATCTGGAATCCTTTGGCGTCAGTGATGGATACGCCGGATATTTCGTGCCATAGGAGAAATACACCCTCCCCGTACAGGCCGTCATCCCGCACTGAAAAAAGAACCTGCCGGAGTTGGCTCCCATGGGCAACGCCTATGAAATCGCCGTTTGGTAGCACCGGCGGGAATAACCTGCCGTCATCTCTTTTTCTAAACTCCAAATGTCACCGCCTGTTCATTGCCGTGTTTCGCCGGCTCTTTATGTTCGATATCACGCTGGTGACAACCAATGCTGACTTGATCGACAAGCTTACGCAGCAAGCGATGCCGGTAATGCACATGCCAGTGAAAACCATCCCGTGGATTGCTGATGTCCATGCTCCGAGGTATGGCAGGTTCGCGAAGATCATTCGCTAGGCCCTCCCCTTACGCTCGCAGATTTGCCAGCCAAGGCTTTCATCGCCGCCCGCAGTTTCGCGCAGTCGGTTTTCGCATCGCTGAGTACATACCTCGATCCGTAGTAGGTCAGCCAGGCGGTTGCTAACCCGGCACTCAACGCGCCGATTGATCCAAGCAGTAGTTCCAGTTGTTCGCTCCCGAGCATGAGATTTACTCCCTCTCAATCCTGGCTGCTTACTCCAGCCCGCAAATTTGCGCTGTGCCAATGCTCCCACCATCGCAATCAATCCCAAGGATTTAGTGCGCTCCGAATCCGCTGCCCGCCCTCTACCTGCCCGCAGGTGCTTGCTCACTTCCGTTACACCCCCTTCACCCGCTTCGCGACACAGGTTCAGGAAAACCACCCTCACACCACCTCGCTTGCTTATGGGAGTCTGACGGTTCACCTCACATAGAGAGAAAATCGCATTGGGGCTAGTTTCATGCGCGCCGCTCTGAAAGGCCCGCGCAACGGGGCGTGTAGCGATATCCACGTCAGATGGTTGCCGTGAAGGGGTGTCGTCATCGCCAAAGGGGTGTCGTGAAGGGGTGTTGTGAAGGGGTGTTGCTGGACTGAAACGCCCGCCCGCTAAGGCGTCGCGGCTATTCAGCCGGGTCAGTTTGCAGCAAACGGTACTGTGAAGAGGTGTCGTCATCGTCGAAGGGTGTCGTGAAGGGGTGTCGTGAAGAGGTGTTGTAGGTCGGAGCCCTTGATTTTGTTGGGCTCCACCATTTTTCGGCACAGTTCCCAGGCGACTCGCTTAGTCGGACGTTGCGGGGTAATCATGAGTGATGAACGCAGAAATCGAGCCGTCAACCACGCCAGCTTTCTTCACCGCAGGGACAAGCTGACGGCGGACTCGCTGAATGACCGAGCACGTTTCCCGGATCTCGGCGAGCTGGATTTCGTAGGCCCGAACGATGTTCTTCAAGGGCTCCTTGACGAATGAGAACGACGAGACCGGGTACTTGCTTCCCTGACCCTTATTGATTGTCCGGATGACCCGCGGTTTCTTGGCTTCGCCTTCCTTGAGCCTCGGCAAAATGACTTTCGCCCATTCGATGGTGACGGCATTCGGGCTGGATTGCCGGATACGGATCACGATCGGTATGTGCCCTGGCTTACCTGCGTGCAGTGAAAGGGCTGTCTGGAAGAAAGAGTCGCGCAGCTCCTCCGCTCGGCCGACAAGGCTGGAATAGACGCGATCAAGCTCCGCTACTGCTGGGTGCTTGGGGGCTTCAGAGGGTGAGTTCATATGTTGCTCCTTTGTGGATGGGAGCATTTTGCGGGTCGACAGAGAAGGCGTGGATCGTTTTCAGACGCTAAAACGTCCTGAAAACGAAGCCCAAAGCTTTCAGGAAGGCTGATTATTACGGTGCGTCGTCATCTGGTGACCGGGTGATGCAGATATAGCGCTTGGGATTCTTTGGATGTGGGGTTTCATGTGCTGCGGGGTCATTCGCGTCGTCATCTGACGCACTTCTTTTGTCATTTTTTGCTGGGAGCGGCATTCGAATGGGTAACGCCTTAGGTCTGGATATTGGTTACAGCAACGTGATTGGCGTTTTTGGCAGTGGGGATGGGCATCCGGAGTCGATTATTCGCCCCTCGCAGGCCGCTCCCTTGAGCGTTCTGCCTGGGGATTCTGGGTTACGCGCTGGTGAAGTAATCGTGGAGGTTGATGGAGCGCCCTGGGTGGCATTTGCCGCGCCCGGCCGTGTTCAGGATGGACGAGAACTGCACGAGGATTACACGTCTTCGCACGCCTATGAGGCCCTGTTTAAGGGAGCTCTGCTGCATGCTGCGGGTGATAAAGACGTGATTGACTGCTTAGTAACTGGCCTTCCTGTCTCGCAGGCTCGCGATAAGGCCTATGTGGAAGCCCTAGTAAAGCGTATGACTGGGACGCATCGCATTACGCCAAAGCGAGAGGTTACCGTTAAGCGAGTAGAGGTTGTTGCTCAGCCGATCGGGACTCTGACAGAGATCTACTGCAACTCAGATGCATCGGAAGTTATTGAGGAGTCAGTTTCGATCATTATCGATCCGGGATTTTTCAGTGTTGATTGGGTCGTATTTGACCATCGCGAGCTGGTAGTCAACTCCAGCAGCAGCAGCCTCAAGGCTATGTCTGTTGTACTTGAAGCGTGCAATGAAGAGATTGCGAAGGATCATGGCGGTATTCCTGGCGTAGAAAAGATTGAACATGCGCTCCAGTCGGGTAAGTCATACATCCTGATTTATGGCCGCAAGGTTGAACTTGCAGAATATCTAGAGCGTGCTGCCGAACGTGTTATCCCATCCGTTTTCACTGAGATTAAGCAAGGACTTCGATTCCTGAAGGGCCGTGCTATCGACTGTGTGATCCTCGGCGGCGGGGGAGCCTCATTGTATGAGCCATTTGCCAGAAAAGAATTTCCCGATGCATTGGTAGTCAAGCCCGTGAACAGCGTAAAAAGCAATGCCGAAGGTTTCTGGCATATCGCACGCTCTTAATTTAACGGGTGCGCAAGGACGCGCTAAGGAGGGAATGTGGATAAAACGATGAGACTACAATGTCGAGTCACGCCAGCGACACAAGAATTGCACGCGCATCTTGAAACTATTGACCCCGATTATCGGGGTAAAAGACTTGTTGCAATGGCAGCGCTATATCTAAGCAGGCGGTTGCAGGAGCTGAGTGCAACACGGTCATTGAATTGAAGCTGGAGCATCATGCCGCATAGCCATGGCCTTCTGCATCACCTCGCCCATAACTTCGATTGGGCATTTGAAGTCGAAGCGCTTAC